>CAMDAF010000011.1 GCA_945888525.1 Chitinophaga pinensis | reverse complement strand
ATTTCGCGGTCTAATAGGTAGGCTTGGATCATTTGTCCAAATATTTCTCTTGACGACTTGGATACTTTGGCATAGCCATAACCTGGCAAGTCGATTAAATACCACTTTCCGTCAATTAAAAAACGGGCAATGTGTTGGGTCTTTCCTGGCTTTGATGACGTTTTAGCCAAGTCTTTATGCTCGCACAACATGTTGATGAGCGAACTTTTTCCAACATTGCTTCGCCCTATGAAGGCAAACTCAGGGAAATCGCCAACTGGCAATAAGTCGTTTGAAGGGTATGAGCCTTTGAATTCAGCTTTCATTTTTTAAATATTAAATGGATTAATGGCTTATCTTTGTAGCCGATTTTTTTTGCAAAATTAAGTTATATTTACCATTGACAGTCATCAAGCCCATACAATCATCAGAAAAAAGTAAGAAACAACAAGTTGAAGAGATGTTTGACAGCATTTCTAAACGCTATGATTTTCTGAACCACTTCCTTTCTTTAGGCATCGATAAAGGCTGGAGAAGAAAGGCCATCGCCAAATTAAAAAACGACCAACCTAAATTGATTTTAGATGTGGCTACCGGTACAGCCGATTTGGCCATTGAGGGTCTAAGCTTAAATCCCGATAAAATTATCGGTGTTGACCTAAGCGAAGGGATGTTGAGCATGGGCCGGGTTAAAATTCAAAAGGCAGGTCAATCGGATAAAATTGAACTTGTAAAAGGCGACAGCGAGCGTTTGTTGTTTGACGACAAGCACTTTGATGCCTGTACCGTTGGCTTTGGTGTTAGAAATTTTGAGCATCTCGATCAAGGACTTCAAGAAATATATAGAGTCTTAAAACCAGGTGCTCAGTTGGTGGTTCTAGAATTTAGCAAACCCAAAAAGTTCCCTGTAAAGCAGGTTTACAATTTATACTTCAATGCAATTTTGCCCTTCTGGGGACGTTATATCTCAAAAAGCAATTCAGCCTATTCGTATTTGCCGGAATCGGTGAAACATTTTCCAGATGGTCCTGCTTTTTTAGAGCACCTCAATAAAATTGGATTTAAAAACACCACCTCACAGGCCCTTACATTTGGTATATGCAGCATTTACACTGGGGTAAAATAATATATAGCTTTATCTTTATGGTCTGCGCTTCCCAGGCGAAGGCTCAAGAGCACCGTCCCAACGACGACCAACGTCTTTGGCACTTCGGGATTACCTTTGCTCCCAATTTTTCCAAATCGAAATTCGTGGTTTCTGATAATTTCTACAGCCGCGATTCGGTGCAACAAATTAACGCCAAAGGATTTGCGGGGCTTAACTTCGGTGGAATTGCCGATTACCGCATTGGTCGTTTTTTTACCTTGCGCTACTTGCCTCAAATAGAATTTTCTCAACGCAACTACACCTTTGTTTTTAGCGATAGGACCCAAACGGCCAAAACAGAAACCGTTTCCCTCAACCAATGTTTGCTCTTGAAGCACCATTCTGTTCGCCACAAAAACCACCGTTTTTATGTGATTGGAGGGTTTCGCTATTCGCACGATTTTCAAAGCAATGAAAACACAATACGTGCACCGAATTTGCCAATGGTGGCATTTAAAGCCAATTCAGCGTATTATGAATTCGGGTTTGGATATGACCACTATGGTTTGTGGTCTATTATATCTACAGAATTAAAAATGAGCAACAGCATGACCAATATGCTGAGTCCTGACGCATACATTTACGCCAGTTCTTTTAGCAAAATTCAAGCGCGCTTGTTTCAAATATCTTTCCATTTTCACAATTGAAATTCGAATTACAACATACCGATACCGGCAGTAAAGCCAGAGCAGGTGTGCTTAACACTGGCCATGGTCAAATCCAAACCCCCATATTTATGCCGGTTGGAACTATTGGCAGTGTAAAGGCCATCAATTTTGACCAATTAAAAAACAACATCAATGCCCAGATTATTTTGGGTAATACCTACCATTTGTATTTGCGTCCTGGCACCGATGTTTTAGAAGCGGCTGGCGGTTTGCATAAATTCATCAATTGGGACAGGCCGATATTAACCGATAGTGGTGGATACCAAGTGTATTCTTTGGCAGAACGCAGAAAATTAACGGAAGAGGGAGCCAAGTTTCAGTCGCATATCGATGGCAGTAGACATATGTTTACCCCCGAAAATGTAATGGATATACAACGCAAAATCGGCGCTGATATCATTATGGGTTTTGACGAATGTCCGCCTTATCCTAGCACCTATCAATACGCTGAAAAAAGCATGCATTTAACCCATAGGTGGTTAGACCGTTGCATACAGCGTTTTGACAGCACTGAGTCATTGTATGGATACGAGCAAGCCTTGTTTCCGATATTACAGGGCAGCACATTTGCCGATTTGCGCAAACAAAGTGCGGAATATATCGCCAGCAAGAGTGCATTTGGCAATGCCATTGGCGGACTCAGTGTGGGAGAGCCTCATGAAATTATGTACGAGCTAACCGATTTGGTTTGTAATATTTTACCAGCCGATAAGCCTCGTTATTTAATGGGTGTTGGAACACCTGATAATATTTTAGAATGCATTGCCTTGGGGGTTGATATGTTCGATTGTGTGATGCCAACACGCAATGGCCGCAATGGCATGTTGTTTACAGCAGAAGGGTTTATCAATATTAAAAACAAGAAGTGGGAAAAAGATTTTTCTGCAGTTGATGCCACCCATTTACCGCAACATTCAAAAGCCTACCTTAGACATTTGTTTATGGCCGGCGAAATGTTGGGGCCTCAATTGGCAAGTTTGCAAAACTTAAGTTTCTATTTATGGTTGGTTGGCGAGGCAAGAAAACACATTCAAGCCAATACTTTCTCAGCTTGGAAATCGGTTATGGTACAAAAATTGAAGACAAGACTTTAAGATGAGCATGATAAAGAAATTCGACTGGTACATTATCAAGAAGTTTCTTTCTACTTTTGTTGTGACCCTTAGTTTGTTCATTATCATCATTATTGTGTTTGATGTATCCGAGAAGCTGGATGATTTCTTAAAAAAGGAAGCGCCCATTTCGGAAATTATTTTTAAATATTACCTCAACTATGTTCCGTTTTTCCTGAATTTATTTAGCCCCGTTTTTATATTTATTTCCGTTATTTTCTTTACGTCTAAATTGGCGTCTCGTAGCGAAATTGTTGCTACTTTATCGGCCGGTGTAAGTTACAATCGGTTCCTACGGCCTTATATAATTACGGCCCTCATTTTATCAATTATGTCATTTATGTTGAATGCTTTTATAATTCCGCATTCAGATAAAATCAGATTGACATTTGAAAATAAATACATTCGAAACACAAGTGAAGATTACACCAATAATGTGCACATGCAAATAACACCGGAAGTGTATTTTTATATGGAGAATTTCGGAAATGCGGACAGCACCGGTGGAGGTGTTTCATTAGAGCAGTATAAAAACAAAAAATTAAAGAGCAAGTTGTTTGCCCGTCGAATTGCTTGGAATGCTAAAACCCACAAATGGAGAATTGAAGATTATTTTATACGTGATTATCTGGCAGATGGATCTCAAAAAATCACGAGAGGGAAATTTATGGATACGATGATTCCTTTTGAAGCAGAAGATTTTTTCAGACGCAGTGACGATGTTCAGTCTTTCGATTTGTTTGAACTCAACGATTTTATTGCCAAAGAAAAGTTGAAGGGCAACGACCAATTGGATTATTACATTACCGATAAGTACAGGCGTTATGCTTCGCCATTTTCAACCTTTATTCTGACCGTTATAGGGGTTTGTGTATCGAGTAAGAAAAGCAGGGGTGGAGTTGGACTAAACCTTGGTATTGGTATACTGTTAAGCTTTATCTATTTATTCATCATTCAATACTTTACCACCTATGGCACCAGCGGGTTAATATACCCACTCCTGGCCGTATGGATTCCCAATTTCATCTTCGCTGGTGTAGCGTATTTTATTTATAGGAATGTGCAGAAATAGGGGCTAGGGGATAGGGTATAGGGTGTAGTTTTTGTTGAGTAAGCTTGAGCTTTTCGTTATCTAATAGTCTAACTTGAAAATTAAAAATAAGAGTATAATTAGGATTTATAATAAAATACTAAATGATGAAAGTATATGAAAAACCGAAATGTAGATGTATTATGGATATATACTAATCCCTAGACGCTAACCCCTAACCCCTAATATAATTCACAATTAATTTAAATATCGAAAAAACGAAGCATCATCAAACTAGACCCTAACCCCTAGTCGCTAAACCCTTTCCTAGCCTCCCACTGCCTCCATAATCTTATCCCAAGTAAACTGTTTCTTAAATGCCTCGGCATTTTTTGAAAACTCAGCTTCGCGGTTATGGGTGTAAAAATCATTTAAGGCTTTGGCGATGGCTTGTTCGTCTTTTTCGCAGACATAGCCAACCTCATTGTGGGGGACGGTTTCGGCCAAGCCACCAACATTGGTAACCAGCATGGGTTTGTTAAAGTGGTAGGCTATTTGGGTCACGCCGCTTTGGGTAGCCGAATGGTAGGTTTGCACCACCATATCAGCAGCTGAGAAGTAATTGGCAACTTTTCCATTGGGAATAAAATCGTTGCGTTCTATCACGGCGTCTTGGAGACCTAAGGTTTTTATGAGTTCTTTATAGGGTGCTGAATCTTCGTAGTATTCGCCAGCCACAATCAATTTGGTTTTATGGTCTTTCAATCCGCTTTTAGCAAAGGCTTTTAGCAATAAGTCTAAGCCCTTGTATTGGCGAATAAATCCGAAGAACAAAAGGTATCTATACTCTGGATCTAATCCTATACTTTTTATAGCCTCAGCTTTTGGAATAAGGGCACCAAAATTATCATACATCGGATGCGCCACATAGGTAGACGGTTTGTTTGGAACCAGTTTTTTGAGGTCGGCCAAAACGGAATGGCTCATGGTAATAAATTCGTCAATTGAGTTGACGAAGTAATTGGTACAAGCGTGGTCGTAAAAATGTTTTTCGTGGGGGTAGATGTTATCTGTTATTGCAACAATTTTGGTCTTCCCGTTTTTCTTGATTTCTCTTGCAATGCTGCCCAAACACGGTGCCATGAAGGGCATCCAATATCTAAACACCATAATATCTGGTGCGAGTTTGCGGTATTTTTTTCCTACACGCAACCAATTCAAAGGGTTGATTGAATTGATGGCGGTATCGATGTCTATATTTTCTGGGGCCGCTTCCGTACTGTATTGTGTTTTTCCGGGAAATAAAATGGAAGGGTATTGTAAACTAAAACTTAGAATAGAGGCTTTGTCGCCTTTGTCGTTATAGGCTTTGCACAATCTTTCGTTGTAGGTACTCAAGCCGCCGCGCAAAGGATAGGCTGGTCCAACGATTACGACACGCTTTCCCATGCTTACAATTTGATGGTTTCTGATACCGAATATTGATTGCGCTCTCCACTAGAGCGGCTAACAAGTTCGCCTAAGAATCCAGCTAAAAACAATTGGGTTCCTATAACCATACAAACCAAACCCAAATAAAACAATGGTGAATCGGCTACCAAAGGTGCACGTTCGTGGTTTACCACATGTATGAGTTTGCTTAACAATAAATACATGGCAATACTGAAACCTAAGATGAAACTTAATAAGCCATAAACACCAAAGAAGTGCATTGGTTTTTTGCCAAATTTGCCCATAAAGAAAATGGTCAATAAGTCGAGCAGTCCATTTACAAAACGATCGAGACCAAACTTAGTGGTTCCATATTTTCTTGAGCGGTGTTCAACCACTTGTTCTCCAATTTTTTTGAAACCCGCAGATTTTGCAATCACTGGAATGTATCGGTGCATTTCGCCATAAACTTCGATGTTTTTAACCACTTCATTGCTGTAAGCTTTTAATCCGCAGTTAAAGTCGTGTAAATATATACCGCTCATTTTGCGGGTTGCCCAATTGAATAATTTTGTTGGCAAAGTTTTGGTAATTGGGTCGTAGCGTTTTTTCTTCCACCCAGAAACCAAATCGTATTTTTCTTCAATGACCTTCTTGTATAGACCGGGGATTTCATCAGGGCTGTCTTGTAGGTCAGCATCCATGGTGATAATTACATTTCCTTTTGCTGCATTAAATCCTACATTGAGGGCCGCTGATTTGCCATAGTTTCTTCTGAAGCGAATGCCCTTGATGTTGCTGTTCTTTTCAGAGAGCGATTGTATGACTTCCCAACTGTTGTCGGTGCTGCCATCGTCAATAAAAACAACTTCATAAGCGTAATTGTTTTCTTGCGTCACGCGCGCAATCCATGCCTCTAATTCTGGCAAAGATTCAGATTCGTTGAGTAAAGGAATTACAATTGAAATATCAAGCATTCGGATTGGTTCTTTTTAAAATTGCAGACACAATTAGGTCGGCTACTACATTAAATATGAGTGTGCCTACAAACACCATAATTAAAGTAAACCATTGTGTCGAAGCAAAGGCTGGTGATTTGGATAAAGTTTTTGAAATGTCAGCATCGCTCATGCCGCGTTGTTTTAATATTTGAACCGTTACATCAATTTGATTAGCAATAAAGGTGTCAAAATCTATAATGAAATTGTAAAATACGAGCATAAACAATAAAGTTAAACTAGACGTTAAAATAGAATACAAAAAGCCAGTCTTAAAGGCTCGGCCAAAACTGATATACCCCTCCAATTCTTTGTCACGGTATTCTTTAACCGCCATCGTAATTGGGAAAAACAAAATAACGGCCCCTACCAACATTTGAACCCATCCGCTTGAACGGGGATTGTATTCGCCATTGTTCATGTACATGTTTGCCATGGTTTGAATAACAAAGAGTAAAAAACCAACCAAGGCCCATTTAAACGCAAGGTTTAAAGCGGAGGGTACTTTGCTTTCGTTTTTGTCGATTAAGGTATTGTTTGTTTCCATGATTCAAAAGTATGGCTTTAGACTTTTAGGTCAATTACCTTTTGTTTAAAAGTTGATTTTTACCGATAATGGTCGCTTCTATAAAATATGGAAGTGGCTTGTTCATATAGTATGTATTCTCAGATTTTGAACGGTTGTTGCGCTTGTTGAGTATGGTTTGTTGGTGGGGATTTATAACAACCAAATTAGCCTCTTGGCCTTCGTCAATACTAGGGATATTGAGTTTTAATACATTCGCTGCCCCTGTTGTGAATTTAGAAATCAAGTCCTCGTCGTTCATGCTTGGACAAAAACGGTTGCGGCCTTCAACGGCCAAACTAAACGCTATTTGTAAACTGATAGCTCCATAAGAAGCATATTCAAATTCCAAGGCTTTGTTTTCTATTTCTTGTGGATGGTGGTCGCTGCAAATGGCATCGATGGTGCCATCCTTCAATCCCTCCCATAGTGCCTTCACATCGTTGGCCTGTCTAAGTGGAGGTGTAAGTTTTAAATTGCTATCGAAGTCCATAATGGTCTCGTCGGTTAAGACCAAATTCATTACCGCAACATCGCAAGTTACTTGTATGCCTTGGGATTTGGCCTGGCGTATAATTTCTACCGATCGTTCGGTGCTTATTTTTGATAAATGGATGCGGGTTTGATGGTAGTCGGCCAACTCGATATCGCGCTGCACTTGCAGGTATTCTGCCATTTGAGGAATTCCTTTTAAACCCAAACTTACAGCCACAGTGCCTTCAGTTACATAAGCACCAATGGCCAACTCGCTCTGTTGGCAAAACGAATACATTAAGCCATCGAAGCTTTTGCTGTATTGCAAAGCGCGGCTCATGGTACCAATATTGTCAATAGGGTTGTTGCCGTTTGAAAAAGCAACAGCGCCATGGCTTTTCATATCGAACATTTCAGCCAAATCATCCGAATTTAAACCTTCGGTGATTGCCCCAAGTGGCATCAAATTAATGGAGGTTTTACTCGATAAATTGATTAATGATTCTATGTCTGATTTCGTTTGACGTGGCGGATTGCAATTTGGTAAAACAGCTACATGGGCGTATCCGCCAGACATGGCCGTATCGGCAAGCGACTGAACAGTTTCGCGGTTTTCGTATCCTGGATCGCTGCTGTTGCAACGCAGGTCGACGAAAGCTGAGCTGACAAAACAGCCGTTGAAATCGAAAATCTGTTCGTAGTCAAAGTCGGGAATTGAAGGGCTGAAAGCCTCTATTTTACCTTCCTTAATACCCAAGTCGCCTACTTGCAAATGATAAGGAGAGCGCGGGTCGTTAATTTGTATGTTCTTAAGCAGGTAGCTTGACATTGTTCCTAAAAAATCTAATCAAAAGTATTTCAAACAACAAACATATCAAAGAAAAAAGTATGCACCATTTCCACAGAGGAAAGCCTTTTTCAATTTTATTTATTTCTGCACCCAATTTTTCTGCACTGCCTTCAAAATGATTGATGTTAAAATTTTCACAAATTTTATCAAAGGCTTCGTTGCTCAAACTGCGTGTATCACTTTCTGTTCGCACATTATTGAAAGATAAATCGGCGACAGAACTGTCTGTGTTTTTTAGCCGCAATTGGTAATGTCCAGGTATCGAAATCTCTCCATTTGTGTTTAGGTATAGCGACCCGTCCCTGTTAATAACTTCAGGAATTAGGCTGGTTTTTTTACCCAATAAAAGCACCCCCGACTCTTGTACAAATGGCAATCCAGTGTAAATGTCGTTCAAATCGGCACAACTGTAATACAAAGGATTTTTATAGGTATTCATCATGGAAGCACGCAAACATATTGGCACGAAGAGGGCATGGTTTTGAAAATTACTGAAACCCGCATCCAGGGCCACTGCACACAACAACAAATGCCCTTTGCCAAAACCAATGTCTTTCATGAAAGCAGATCCATTGGCCAGTTTCATAAAGTCATTCGATGAGCCGCTTTGTATTTGGTAGTACTTAGCCACTGAGGGCAAATCAAGTTGCTTGTTGTTTTTCTCAAAAATATTTTTAAAAACAGGGTGTTCTGCGTCTATCGCACTAACACGGATTTGACCAAGGATAGCTTGATCTGAAATGCTGAATCTGAAGGCGGTTGCCAGGTCTTGCAATCCACCGTAAGGCAAGTTTTTATTGGGAAAAACCAAGGCTGTTCCTCCATTTTGAATAAATTGTGAAAGCTCAGAAACCAAACCACTTCCAATGCCATTGACGCCTTGCAAAACAATTAAGTCTTTTTGTTTAAATGCGCTGTAATTAATACTGCCTGCATTTTCGTTTTTGTATACAAAGCCAGGATTTTCGGCAAACACCGCTTCCAAATATGGAGAGTTGTCAGAGCTGATGGTGTTGACATGGTGGTCTTGGTTTAAGCGCAAAGAAAAATACAAGACATCGTCCAAGGGGATGTTATCGCCAGGTAAGCGCAGTTCACATTGATGAATCCCGCCGGTTTCAACCGTAAAAACAACAGAAACGGTTTCCGACTGGAATGCTTTAATGCTCAAGCTCGCAATGCCTTTCGGCTTGCCATTTATCCACAATTCAAGGGTGTTGTTTTCAATGTCTTTCTCCGTAAAGTTGCTCACTGCAGCCATTAAAGTTATGGCTTGTTTTGCTTGTAATATTGGCGACAATAAATAAGCGGTATCTATGCTTAAATTGTTGTTTATTTCAGACGGTATTTTAACCCATGTTTGCTTAATGGAACTGTCTAAAGGATTGCTTGAAAGTTTACTGTTTTTTGCTTGAAAATCAGAAATACAATAGGCCAATTTGTCGCCATTAAATTTATACAATTGGCTGTTTTGAAGTGCCAATAAATTTTGCAAAGGATAGGCGTTGCTGCTAATTTTTATCTTGTCTATGTTTTCCAAACAGGCTTGCTTACCGGTGAAATGCATCATCGATGCATCCATGTCGGCAGTAATTATATTGAATTCATCGCCGTTATTGGCGCTGCTAACAATTGCTCGGGCGCGGTTTTTGGCTGCTTCCAACAAAGGACCTTCCTTGCCTTGAAGGTTCATGCTATAGCTGTTGTCGAAAATAATGCTGATGTGTTTTTTGCCACCTTTAACGGCTTGTTTTGAATCTATGATTATTGGCTGGGCAAAAGCAAACACCAAAAATGCAATGGCCAAAAGGCGTGCAGCAAGTATTAAATATTTTTTCAGTTTGTTGCCGCTCTTGGTCTGGTGATCAATTTGCTGCAGCAAACGGACATTTGGAAAGAGGATTTTTTTATACCGCCTAAAATTAAACAGATGGATAATAATGGGAATAGACAAAGCAAACAACGCCCAAAGAAAAGAAGGATACAGCCAAGTCATATGTTAAAGGCAAAGATAGGGGAAGGAGGGGCAAGATGCAAGCCTTCTTCGTCAAGACTCCGAAGTCAAAGGGACTGGGGGATAGGGTCTAGTTTTAGGGGATAGGGTCTAGGGGATAGTTTTAGGGGATAGGGTCTAGGGGATAGGGTATAGTTTGTGTTTCGGAAGCTGAGGTCATTACAATTTTTAAAATCAAAGAGTTTTAGAACCGCTCTTAATATTTACATAAATAAAATTGGTGCCAAAGTTCAGGTAGAAAAGTGTTTAGGTTATAGGGTCTAGGGGATAGGGTACAGTTTTAGGGTCTAGGGGATAGTTTTTATAGATAGAGATTGATCTTTACGTTTTTTCAGGATTGAATACATGGAATTTGCAAAATAGAATATCATGGAATCTACTTTATATTAAAAAGATCAAGTTAAATAGTTTAGAAACGAGACAAAGAAGTATTACGAATATAAACTAACCCCTAACCCCTAAACCCTATCCCCTCTAATGAAACGCAATGATTTGAATAAATGAGATAATGAAGCATTATCGAATACTAAACCCTATCCCCTCTAATGAAACGCAATGATTTGAATAAATGAGATAACGAAGTAACCCTTAAAGCTAATGCACCAGCGTTCCAACCTTTTCGCCTTCCATCAAACGTTTCAAGTTGCCTTTTTTGTTCATATCGAACACCAAGATTGGCAATTTGTTTTCTTGACAAAGGGTAATAGCGGTAAGGTCCATAATGCTCAAACCTCTTTCATACACTTCACTGAATGTAATGGTGTCGAATTTGGTTGCATCGCTGTCTTTCTCAGGGTCTGCGGTATACACACCGTCTACACGGGTGCCTTTTAAAATTAAATCAGCTTCTATTTCAACCGCTCTCAAAGAGGCAGCTGTATCGGTGGTGAAATAAGGATTACCTGTGCCTGCACCGAAGATTACTACACGGCCTTTTTCGAGGTGACGAACCGCGCGTCTTCTGATGAAAGGCTCGCAAATTTGTTCCATTTTAATAGCCGATAACAAACGGGTTTTAACTTGGATTTTTTCCAAAGCACCTTGCAAAGCCATGGCGTTGATAACGGTTGCCAACATGCCCATGTAATCGCCTTGCGCCCTGTCAACCACACCACCTTGAACCCCTTGCACACCTCTAAAAATATTGCCACCACCAATTACCACGGCCACCTCAACACCCATAGAAGATGTTTCTTTGATTTCGTTGGCGTATTGCTCTAGAACCTTTGGGTCGATTCCGAATTGCTGTTCACCCATTAGGGCTTCACCGCTTAGTTTAAGTAGTATGCGTTTGTATTTCATGAAATTTTACTGAGACTCGATTAGATGGGGCAAAAGTAAGATTTTATAACGAAAGTTTAAAATGAAATTTATCTTGATTTGTCTGCCATTTCCTGCTGTTCGCTATAGGCCAATTGTTCCTGTCCTGTGTTTGTAAGGCTTGCATGGGCTTACTGCCGTGCGCCTTGCAAGGCCAACAAACCCTAGGCCATTAACGCTTGGCGCTGCCGCTGCCATCAGGGGCAGTAGAAACTACTCGGTTTATTCGTCTTTTGATTTGTCGTAGTCTAATTTTAGACCCCAGAAGCGCATTTGTTGTGCACACCATGCTCTGCGTTTTAGCGTATATCCACTTGGATGTGCAATAGAGAATTTCCTTGGATTTGGCAACACAACAGCCATTAAGGCAGCATCGTTTATTGTTAGTTTGGCTGCAGACTTGTTTAAGAACTCGTGTGAGGCCGCCTCAACACCATAAACGCCATTGCCCAATTCGATCACATTTAAGTACACCTCCATAATGCGCTCTTTGCTCCAGAGCGTTTCAATCAAGAAAGTAAAATATACCTCAAAGCCTTTGCGTATCCAACTTCTACCATGCCAAAGAAATACATTTTTAGCAGTTTGCTGACTTATGGTACTGGCGCCACGGCGTTTTGATTTGCCTCTGTCCTCCATCTTTTCGTTGTATTTTATGGCTTTTTGAATCGCTCCAAAGTCAAAGCCATTGTGCTTCAAGTAGTTTTGGTCCTCAGCACATACAACCGCCAATTCTACATAATTGGAAATCTCATCGCTTGAGACCCAATCTTTTTTTAACTGCACCGTTTCACCTTCCATTTTTTGATCAACACAGCGCTGCAACATAAAAAAGGTGAGGGGTACAGGAACAAACTTATACAAGAAAACCCATCCAATAGTAGTAATGAAAAAAAACAATACAATGCGTTTGATCCATTTCCAGATGATAGACCATACTAATATTTTAGCCAACCAAGCTCCTAGCATGCTGCGAAATTAAGAATTAAATTAGAGTTATTTATTATTCCACCACATTGACATTCGCCGATTCAAAAATCTTGGTTTTTGAATTGTACTGGTTGCCTTTTTCCATCACGTGAACAATGATATTTTCAACCGAAATTGGCATGCCTTCTTCAACGTCAGCAATATTGTTGTGGCGTATGTGTCTGCCATCAATAATTACAACTGCACCACTGCCAATGGCTTCCATTTCGTATCCGTTGCGGATAATCAAACCGGTGTCTTCACCCAAACCTATGCCAATGGCCGAAGGGTTTGCTGCAACTGCTTGAGCCAAGCGGGCAAAACGGCCGCGTTTGTTGAAATGCGAATCGATGATGACATCTTTAACAAAAGCCAAACCGGTGGTTATTTTTACTTCGCCTTTCAAATGGGCATCACTTGCATTGCCATGGTAAATCATGGTATTGCTCATGGCCATTGCGCCAGCGCTGGTTCCGGCTATAATAAAACGTTCGTTTTCGTAACGTTCGTGCAAAATATCTAAGAAATCGGTGCCGCCAAATATTGACGTCAAACGCAATTGATTTCCGCCGCTGAACATTAAAGCATCGCAAGATTTTAAGCGCTCAAGGTATTCCTCTTGCATGGCATCCTCGCGGTTCCTTATTTTCATGTGTCCTACATTGTTGCAGCCTAATTTCCCGAAAGCTTCAAGATAGTTTATGGCCACTTCGTCAGGGATTTGTGATGCGGTTGTTACCACTTCAATTCTAGGATTTTCTAAATCGATAACACTGACAATACTGCTAAGTATACCCATCTCGAAAAAGTTCAAATTGTTTCTTGAGATAATTCCCAACTCTAGGTCGGTTCCCTTGTCTTCTGCTCCTCCAACTGGAATTAAAATACCTTTCGGTTCAAACTGCTGCATGAATTCTAAGTAAATGAAAGTGCAAATTTACGTTAATGCCGCCTATGCTTGCTAACATGTTTGACACAAAAACTGACAAGGTGTCCAATCTTGTCGAACTTTTACCTCATAGTGGCAGAATATTTTTAATGGCATGGTTCGTGATTGTTTGGAGATATAAATTCTAAATAAATCGTTATGAATATTAAACCATTAGCAGACAGAGTATTAATTGAGCCTGCAGTCGCAGAGCTAAAAACAGCGGGAGGCATTATCATTCCAGATACTGCAAAAGAAAAACCACAAAGAGGAACAGTTGTGGCAGTTGGCACAGGTAAAAAAGACGAACCAATGACTTGCAAACCTGGAGACACTGTATTGTATGGCAAATATGCTGGTACCGAGATTTCAGTCGAAGGAAAAGACTATTTGATTATGCGCGAAGCAGATATTTTCGCCATCATCTAAGTGAATCATTAAAATTTTAAAAAAATCAAAAATAGAATATGGCAAAATCAATTCATTTTAATATTGAAGCACGCGAAGGTCTAAAGCGCGGCGTTGATGCATTAGCAAATGCAGTTAAAGTAACTTTGGGTCCGAAAGGCAGAAATGTTGTTATCGGCAAAAAATACGGCTCTCCAGTAATCACCAAAGATGGTGTATCGGTGGCTAAAGAAATCGAATTAGAAAACGAAATCGAAAACATGGGCGCACAAATGGTGAAGGAAGTGGCTAGCAAAACTGCTGATTTGGCAGGTGATGGCACCACAACTGCAACTGTATTGGCGCAAAGCATCGTAACTACGGGTCTTAAAAACGTAGCTGCCGGTGCCAACCCTATGGATTTGAAGCGTGGTATTGACAAAGCAGTAATAAAGACTGTTGAATCTTTAAAAGCCCTTTCAAGAGAAATTGGCGACGACAACAACAAAATTGAACAAGTTGCGACAATTTCTGCAAACAACGATTCTGCAATCGGCAAATTGATTGCTGAGGCTATGCAGAAAGTTGGAAAAGATGGTGTTATAACGGTTGAAGAAGCTAAAGGTACTGACACAACTGTTGAGGTTGTTGAAGGTATGCAATTCGACAGAGGTTACCAATCTCCATATTTCGTAACCAACGCAGAAAAAATGATTGCTGATTTAGAATCTGCCTACATTTTAATCTACGACAAAAAAGTAAGCAGCATGAAAGACTTGTTGCCTATATTAGAGAAAGTGGTTCAAACTGGAAAACCCTTGTTGATCATCAGCGAAGAAGTTGAAGGTGAAGCGTTGGCTACTTTGGTGGTAAACAAAATCAGAGGTTCATTAAAAATCTCTGCAGTTAAAGCACCAGGATTTGGTGACAGAAGAAAAGAAATGTTGCAAGACATTGCAATCTTAACTGGCGGAACTGTTATCAGCGAAGACCAAGGCAGAAAATTGGAAGACGCTACCATGGAAGATTTGGGTAGAGCTGAAAGCATTACCATCGATAAAGACAACACAACCATTGTAGGTGGTGCTGGAAATAAAGAAGAAATCAAAGGTAGAATTGCACAAATTAAAGCGCAAATCGAAAATACAACCAGCGATTACGACCGTGAAAAATTACAAGAAAGATTGGCCAAATTGGCTGGTGGAGTAGCTGTATTATACATCGGTGCTGCAAGTGAAGTGGAAATGAAAGAGAAAAAAGACCGTGTGGATGATGCATTGCATGCAACAAGAGCAGCGGTTGAAGAAGGCATCGTTCCTGGTGGTGGTATCGCTTACATCCGTGCAATTGAAGGTTTAGATAGCTTAAAGAGCGAAAACGAAGATGAAGCAACGGGTATTCTTATCGTTAAACGTGCATTAGAAGAGCCATTGCGTCAAATCATTGCAAACGCTGGTGGCGAAGGTTCTATCATTGTTCAAAAAGTGAAAGAAGGCAAAGACGACTACGGTTACAATGCCCGCACTGACCAATACGAAAACCTAATCGCCTCAGGCGTTATCGACCCTACTAAAGTAAGCCGTGTGGCTTTAGAAAATGCCGCTTCAGTAGCTGGTATGATCTTAACCACCGAGTGTGCATTGGTTGACATCAAAGAAAAAGAAGCTGCACATAGCCACGGCGCACCTGATATGGGTGGAATGGGTTACTAAGCATAAACTTTATAAAATAGTAAAAGGGAGCAAACACAAGTTTGCTCCCTTTTTTTGCTTTTGCCGGAAATAGTTTATATTTGTATCAAACAAACAAAAAATATAATGAAGAATTTATTTTTAGCACTAGGATTGATGATTGGTCTATCGGCCTATTCTCAAAATGTAAGTGACACGATTTACAAAAAAAACAAAGAAGTTGTTTTGGGTAAAGTTACCGAAATTGGCTTAGACGAGGTAAAATACAAGCCAATTGTAAATCCGAATGATATTGTTTTGGTTTTGGAAAAAACAGACATTCTTAAAATCGTTTTTGCTTCTGGATTGGTGCAAACTTTTGCTGATCCTATAAGAGACAAATCGGTTTATGCTGACAACCACAACTACAACATAAAGTTCAATTTTTTGTCGCCTATGGGGCATAGATTGCATTTGAATGTAGAAAAATCGTTCAGACCAGGATTAAGCTATGAGTTGGGTTTGAATATGATTGGCTTGGGAAAGCCAGAGGGCATTAAAACACCAATCGGTGCAATATTCAATGGTGGTATAAGAATGTACCGTTTGCCTGATATGAAAAGCAGATCTGACCGTTATTCTCACTTAATGAATGGCTCTTACTTTCAACCAACGGTTTCGTTTGGTATGGTTCAAAATAGATACGATGTATGGGAGTCAAATTACAATCCAATTACAGGCATGTCTTCACAGAAATTAATAGAGGAAAACAAAAGAGCAAACACCAATTTCTTCATGTTTACACTTAACATTGGAAAGCAGTATATTTTTGCAAACCGCATATCATTTGATATCAGCGGCGGTATTGGTATGGGCACTTACAGCCGTCAGAGCGAAAATTATTACACGTATTTGTCAAGTTATGTATACCAATATGAATCAAATGGCGGTCAAAATGCCTATGATTATTATGATAAAACCCGTTACGGATTTCAAATTGGGGCACAGAGTTTTCCGTTGTGTGGGAATCTTCAATTTAAACTTGGTTACTTGTTGAAATAAATGCCAATTTCAGATATTTTAAAACGCCAGCAAGCTGGCGTTTTTTTTGATATTGAATTTAATGCAATGGCCTTTTTACTTTCTTAAATAAAGTATCTTTGTTGCAATTATCAATTAAACGTGAGCAATACTATACAAGCCTTAAACACCGATTTGCCAGACATCATTGAGTTGTTAGAGACTCTAAATCTCGATATGGAAGAGGTACATTATTCAGAGTTTTTTGTTTGTAAAGACAAGGGAGAACTCATAGCGGCTGGCAGAGTGAGGCAACATGAAGATGGGTTTTATGAATTGTGTTCCTTAGGTGTGTTGGAAGATTACCGCGGGGCCGGAATTGGAATTGATATCGTTAAGGCTTTGTTGCAAAAACACAGTTTGGATACAGTCTATGTTGTAACTGAAATTCCTGTATACTTTGAAAAGTCAGGCTTTGTTTTAAGCAACATCAAATCTGAAAGTTTGCAAGAAAAGCAAAAGCGTTGTGTTGAAGAATACGCCTGCGGCAATCCTGTCTTTATGGTGGCTAAGCATATTTAATTATTTTTTCCTAATTTTGTCTCAAGATCCCTTTAAATATGGTTTTTATCAAGCGGTAAGCAATTTGCCTCTTGTCGGGTATGCAAGCGTGCGCTTTGGCTATCTCTTCAACTAAGTCAAATCAGTTTACTCAAAATAAAATTTCGTACATTTGCCCTAAAATAAATTTACAATGGAAATATCCGATAAGCCTGCAAACTATGGATGGAAAATTCTCCTTTCAATGGCCATTTTGCTATTGATCGTTGTGTTTTCCGTGCAAAATAGCACCGATACGCCCGTGAAACTTTGGTTTTGGGAAGGCAGTGCCCCTTTGGTATTGCTGTTTGTTATTTGTTTTATGTTGGGATTGAGTTTTACACTGATTCTCATCTGGCCAATTAGCAAACACTCTAAAAGGAAAAGCAAACTCATTAAGGAGTTGGAAAACCGAGTAGAAATTCTTGAACAAAAATTAATCAATAAAGACAATACGAATCCGTAAATGAAATACGATGTTGTGGTAATTGGAGCCGGGATTGTAGGACTTGCAACCGCGCTTCAACTGAAGAAAGCAAAACCAAGTTTAAACGTCTTGGTATTAGAAAAAGAAAATAAAGTAGCTGCCCACCAAACGGGCAATAACAGCGGGGTTATTCACAGTGGAATTTATTACAAACCTGGCAGCTTAAAAGCCAAAAATTGTATGGACGGCTACCATCAGTTAATCGATTTTTGCAAGGAACAAAATATCCCTTATGAGCTTTGTGGTAAAATTATAGTAGCAACTTCAGAAAGTGAATTAGCTGCGCTTGATAATATATACCAACGTGGAATTGAAAATGGATTAGAAGGTCTTCGTTACATCGATTCTGCTGAAATAAAAGCCATAGAGCCTCAAACTTACGGGGTGCGGGGAATTGTGGTGCCACAAACAGGCATTGTAGACTATAAAGTGGTGGCAGAAAAATACGCTGAAGTATTTATACGTTTGGGTGGCGAAATTAAATTTAAAACCAAAGTTTCTGGGGTTAAAAGTGTTGTCGATGGAGTAGAAATAAAAACGGAGGCGGCAATAATTTCTTCCCGCTTAATGGTGAATTGTGCTGGTTTGTATTCAGACAAAGTGGCCTCATTTACCATTCCTGATTTGGAAGTTAAAATCATTCCATTTAGAGGTGAATATTATTCATTGCGCGAAGACAAACGCAGCATGGTCAACCATTTGATATATCCGGTGCCTGATCCTAATTTTCCTTTCTTAGGCGTGCACTTTACCCGCCGCATTGATGGGGAAATTGAAGCCGGGCCAAATGCTGTATTGGCTTTTGCCCGCGAGGGGTATAAAAAGTCAACAATCAATTTGTCCGAATTGTTTGAATCGCTCACTTGGAGTGGTTTTATAAAAGTGGCTAAGAAATATTGGAAAACTGGTTTTGGCGAAATGTACCGCTCGTTTAACAAGGGTGCATTTACCCATGCTTTACAAAAACTAATGCCGGGTATTCAATCTTCTGATTTGGTGCCCGGTGGTGCAGGGGTTCGTGCCCAGGCTTGCGATAAAGACGGTGGTTTGATCGATGATTTTTACATCAAAGAATTGCCGGGTCAAGTGCACGTTTTAAATGCCCCGAGCCCTGCCGCTACAAGCTCATTGGCCATTGGGAAATCAATTTCTGAGCTGGCCTTAAAGCAGTTGGCTTAACTAGCGTAAATGCAGTTTTTGAATGCTTGGGTATTGAAAAACAGCAAGCAGCAAATGCAGATTTGTTAATTTTACAAAAACATTGGCGTTGCGCCATAGGCGAAGACGGTGAAATGAACAAATTAAGCTGTAATTGTTGTTTTTGAAATGTCTTTCAATGGTTTGCAAGGTCTTTGATAAAGAATCGATTTCTTGCGTTGACAACACCTTATTGTTGTATAAGAAATACTGAAAAAGTTTTTTGTCTTTCTCTGCAATAGTCTCTGAAATCTCTCCCCATTTTACAGACCATAAACGCTCTAAATTTTCCTCAAAATTCCCTTTTGTTTTTTTTGACATTAACTCCTCAGCCGTGCTGAGTTTGTAGTGTGTAAGTGGCTTGTCAATATTGGCGAATTTCTTTTTGTCTTTCAAACGGTACCATAACTCATAATCTTCTAAAGTATTTGCATAGGTTTCATTGTAAAAAACATTTTCATTCTGATAGAAGTTGCGGCTCATCATACTTGGCTGGTACATGCAGTTTTTAAACCACAGCGCAGCGCCAATCTGTGGGTGGCTTAACGGTGCTTTTTTTATTTGATTTTGTTCTACAAAAATCCATGTGCCAAGTAAATCTGTGTCCGGATTCAGATGGAAATAATCCACTTGTTTTTGGATACGGTTTTCTCGCATTTCATCATCTGCATCTAGCCAAGCGATAAAATCGCCATTGGCCTCTTTTAATAAGATGTTTCTTCCTGCGGAAATGCCAATATTGGTTTCGCTTTTAATCAATCGAATTCTAGAATCTTGAATTGTTTTTATTATCTCTGCACTTTGGTCTGTTGATCCATTGTCTAAAATGATAATTTCTAGGTTTGTATAGCTTTGGGCTAGACACGATTCAATTGCTTTTTTAATGCTTGTTTCAGCATTTAAAATAGGCATCAATATGGAAACTAGTTCGGGCAAATTTGAATGGTGTATTTTGCAAAATTATTAAGATCGTATTTTTCAGTGAAGCTTGAATCAGGCAGCACAAAAAGATTTTGTGTAATGCATTCATATACCTCGTCAACTGAATTGACTACCATGCTTTTGCTTTCTTTTAGCAAGTCGCCCAATCCGCCCGCATCATATCCTATGACAGGGGTTCCTAGCAACATGCTTTCGTGCGCCACCCTGTTCCACCCTTCCTTGATTCGACTCAGTGCCAGAGTGCAAATTGAGCGTGAAATATGCTCAAGGTATTCGTTAAAATGCGGGAAATATAAAACATCAAAGTTTTTGTTTTCGTTGGCTTCATTTGGGTTGAGTGTGCTAAAATAACAATAATAACCTTCTGCACTCAATTTTTCAGCCAAGGGAAATATTCCATCGTCGTTTTTGCTGCTGAATTGCCCTAAGTGTACCCAATTGTCTTTGTGTTTGCTTCGGTGCTTTTCATAAGCAAGCGTGTCAAATAAGTTGGGGAATACATGCACTTTTGGCAATTCGATTTCTTTTTCAAAAAACCGTTTCCAGTAGTTGGCTACCACCACGACTTTAATGCGTTCGTTTTTTTGTTTTCGCAATAGATAAAACAGAAAATGGTAATACCAATTAAGGCTTAAAGACTTATTGTCGTTGGAATCGTAATTGTGCAAAACGATCCATACTTGTTTTTTATTGAATAAGTTTCGCAATATGGCCGATACACCTGTTCGTGCGGTTACAATGTTGATGTCACCTGCACTTTGAAAAAAGGCCCATAGCATTAAGTAAATATGCGCGGCAGGAGATTCAAACAATTGGCTTTTACGAATGAGTTTCGCTTCTATTTTGTGGTTAATGGCTAAAAAGCGTAGGCAAGATTCGAACAAACACTTTTCATGTCTATAACCACCTGTTTTGCTGGTTCCGTAGCTTATGTAGCGAATTTGCATAGGGATACTTCATTACAAAAATAGGAACTTGAAACTAATTTTTTTCAGTTTCAAATGAATTGGCCTTAGAATTGAAAATAAATAAACGGTTTCATTTCACTTGCCATGGTTTGGTAAATGAAGATAACGGTTAATATGGTCATGGTAACTTTGGCCCACACAGGCGATTTGATAAACAGTTTTTTATACTGCCATTTGATGCCATTCGGCAACCAATGGACAATAAATGCCAAGGCCATGAGCAAGAACACTTCTTTAAAATTAATGAAAATATCTGGAAGTATTCCAAAGTTTAAGTCACCTGCTATTTTGTCAATAACCTCATTGGCCTGGTTCATGTCTTCTGCCCTAAAATAAATACGGGTAAAGGTTATGAATGAAAATGTAATAAGCACTTTCCAGAAATGAACAGGCAGTGTTTTGATTTTTTCGTAAGGACTAATCTTTCTCCAGAATTTAGAAACCACCAAGCCTAAGCCGTTCAATCCACCCCAAATAATGAAGTTAAGAGTCGCTCCGTGCCACAAACCACCGAGCAACATTGTAATCATTAAGTTGATATTGGTGTTAACTGCGTGTTTTACTTTTTCGGAAATAAATGAAAGCACCAATAAGACAAAGGCAATTGACCCAACCAACCACAATATCCAAGTAGCGTCTAGCATTAGGGCAATGAATATACTCAGTATGGCAATAATAACATAAGATGCAATACTGCCGCGTCTATTGCCTCCTAATGGTATGTAAAGGTATTCTTGCAGCCAAGTAGATAAAGAGATGTGCCAACGCTTCCAAAACTCTCCCACGTGGGTTGCTTTGTATGGCGAATTGAAATTTGTTTTGATGCGGTAACCCATCAGCATAGAAATGCCAATAGCAATGTCGGTGTAACCAGAAAAGTCGAGGTACACCTGAAGGGAATAGCCAATAACGGCCAAAAGGTTCTCAACCCCTGAGAACAGCAGTGGATTGCCAAAAATACGGTCAATAAAGTTGACGGCTATGTAGTCGCCTACCACCATTTTTTTTAACAATCCATTTAAAATCATAAACACAGCCATGCCGAATTGGAATTTGTTTAAATTGAATGGGGCCCTTATTTGAGGAATAAAATCTTTTGCTTTTACAATTGGTCCGGCCAATAGTACCGGAAAAAATGAAACGTAAAAACCAAAGTCAAATAAGTTTTTAACCGCAGGCATTTTTCGTCTATACACATCAATGGTATAGCTTAAAGTATGGAAGGTGTAAAACGAAATACCTACAGGCAATAGAATGTTGTCAATGTCAAAATGGGTGCCAATAAATCCATTGCTCCAATGGGCAAAAAAATTAAAAACTTTGTTCTCTGTATGGAATATTTGGTTGTAAGAATCGGTAAAGAAATACGCGTATTTAAAAAAACTAAGCAGGCCTAAGTTGATTGCCACACTGTAGATTAAAAGTGCTTTCCGTTTCAATTCGTTTTGTGAATGGTGTATCAGTTGCGCGACGGCAAATTCATTGCCTATTGTGAATAAAAGCAATAAGAAAAAGAAGCCAGACGTTTTGTAGTAGAAGAAAATGCTGACCAAGAACAAGAACAAGTTTTTTAAGTTATACTGTTTGTGAATCACCGTAAATATGGCAAAAACAAGGGTATAAAAGATCCAAAAGCTTATCTCAGTAAATATAAGCAGGTGTTCGGGAGAGAAGAGGAAAAAATTGCGGAGTTCTTGCGTCAATATCTCATTCATGTTTCAAGTGGGCAATTGGGGTTTTTAAATAATCTTCGTATTTGCGTATAAAGGCGTTAAACATTAAATCGCCTAAAAGTCTGTAACCTGAGTTGGATAAATGCACATGGTCGCGCGCAGCCATTTGGTTATTGATCCAAAATTCTATACTGCCCAAACCACCCATAATAGAGAACAAATCCCAAACCCCAGTATTGTATTGGAAGGAGAGGTTGCGCATAGCAGATTTAACTTCAAGTCCTGTTGCGTTTTGGAAATATTTGCCTTTGCGGCCTTTTTTGTAACTGTCGGTATTGGTGGTGAAAAGTATGGCTGCATTTGGCGCAACTTTTTTAACAATGGCCAACCAGGTGCGGTAATTGTTTTCGTAACAAGATTGGCAAAAATTAGGGTCGAAGGCATCGTTAATTCCAACTGAAAATATAATTAAATCGGGTTTAATGGCTGCCAATTGTTGTTCCATCAAAGAACATTTTAAATAGGTGGGAATAGAGGCGCCATTGGCTCCAATTGCATTGTAGTTTATTCCTGGCGCATCAAGATCGCAGAACAAACCAAAAAGGGTAAAAATGTTTTGAATGGAATCTGTTTTGAAGCATTTGAAACCTACTTGCTTCATGGGTTGCTCAAAAATAAATTCAGTGTATCCCCCTTTTTTATTGACAATAATTTGTTTGGCACTGTATGGAGAGTCAAGACCTATTTCAAAACTCTGATGGTGTTGGTCGTAAAACACCTTGATGCGGTCAAACAAATATTCGGTCTTGCCTGTTTGCCCCATGGTAATGGTAAATGCGGCGGCAGAGTCGTAGGTGGTTGTTTTTATTGCATTCATGCCAATGTCTCCACCACAAGAACTGTTTACTGCCCTGCAGCCATCCCATTTGCCAGTGTAATTAAAGGTGTAGTTGCTTGGGTTGTTGTTTTTTGTAAAGCCCATTTTAAATGGATATACCCAACCTCTTGCAGCTTGTTTTTGGTTAATAAATTGGTTGAAGTTTTCGCGCATTCTGCCCGACCAAACATCGGCTTGGATATGTGATCCACCGAAATGCACAATGTTTATTTTCCCTTTACCTGTTGTGATCAGCGCATCGAGCTTTCGGTAAAAACCGTAAAAATCCATACTGTCTTTAAAAAACTCAACTTGGTTAAGGCTGTAATTGACAAAAGGATATTGGTTGATGTTCACAGCTCCGTCTTGGGCTTGCAGCTGGCTAATGCTTGCAAAACATAAAATGAGGTATGTGAAAAGTTTTCTCAAGTTCTCAGTTTTGTATTTTTTTTCTTAAAAGGTACATGTCGTATTCTTTCATTAGCGATTGGTAGAAAATTTCAGAGATTTTAACGGCACCTTTTTGACTGAAGTGTATATAATCGGGAGAACCTAAGGCTGGTTTTGATTTTACCCATTGCACCATGCTGCCGCTGCCGCCCATGGCTTCGTACATGTCCCAAAAAATGCCGCCATTGTCTATGGTTGCTTTTTTAAGTGCATCGCGCACATTGGTGAGCTGCTGATGGGTTTGGAAAGTTCCGTTGAATTTTACGCTCATATCGGCAGGGCCGATAACAAAAACAATTAGTTCTGGATCAATGGATTTTAAATATCTGATTTCATCAAAGAATTTTTTGCCATAGGCATCGGCACTTGTTTTGCTGCTCATGCCAGGAAGTGCGTTTCCTCCAAATTGTAGGATTAATGCTTTTACACCCAACATTTGGTAGGTCTTGCGCAAAGTTTCTGCATTGATGCGTCTGAAAATGGTTCCAGAACAACCACGCATGGGGATGTTGTCCAAACTAATCCCTGAATTTCCTTCTAAAGAAATGCCAAGTATATCGGCATTGGCCCCAACAAATTTCAAACCTATCTGGCCTTCCGCACTATCAGCCGAAAATTCGACCATTTGCTCAGAAGTGGAAGCTTGCAAGGTTTTTACTTCACCGGTTTTTCCGTTAACTGCCGAAGTGATTTCTAAAGGACGGTCAATGGCCCCAATGATCACTTTACAACGGGTAAAATGTTTGTTTTTATGGCTGGTGTTTTCGCGGGCAGTTATAATTACGCTGGCCACTTCACTTTCTTTTTTGCAGAAATAAGCCATTGGCCCGTAGCGGTTGTGCTTGGCTCTGTTTTCGCCGCCACCAAAGGTTAGTCGACGGTTCCAAGAACCAACAGACTGAACCGCAACGGTGTATTTAGGGGTTACTTCCAAAGCGGGTAAAAGGCCCATGCCACTGCCTCCATAGCTGCGTTGAAGCTGCTCACGGATATATGAACTAATGCGGTCCATTTCAATTTGGGAGTCGCCGTAATGGATGATACGCAAACTGGTGTTGTCGCTTTTTACTTTGTTGAGTTCGTCGAAAAACTTATCCATTGGCGCTCGGTTTTCGTTTGCAAAGTAAAATTTCGCGGGACTCTCAAGAGCCTCAACTTGCATTAAAACCAATGTATCGGCGGTGGAACGGCTTGGTTTTTTAAGTATGGCTTCTTTGCGTTCTTGCAAAGATTTTGATTCTTCTTGTTTTTGAAGTTCAGCGAAATAGGCAGTAGAATCTGGCTTTTCGGTATATTTTTGGGTAAAATCAGAAAGGGCTTGTACTTTTTCGCCGGCAACATTTATTGATAGCTTAGCTAAAAACTTAGATGCCAAGCCGAGAGAGCACAAGGTTAAAATAATAAATAATAAAACTTTTACTGGTTTCATGTGCCTGCTTGCTGTAAGCTGCAAAAGTAACGAAAATTACTAGGCCTTTATGGTGCACTCAGAAAAATTAATTAACGCTTTATCAAAGGTTTGATTAATTTTGTAAGACCAATGGACACCATAATTAATAAAGTATCCGAAAGCGGACTTGCCACCATCGATTTGGAAACGTATTACGACGAATCGCCAAGAGAAGTATACGATATCAAGGAGCAGTTGTTTATGGGCTTGATGCTTAAAGAGAAGGAGTTTCGCGACTTTATCAAAACCAACGATTGGACAAAATATACTGGAAAACATGTGGCCATTGTTTGCAGCGCCGATGCCATCGTTCCAACTTGGGCTTTTATGCTTGTGGCCAATAAATTGTCTGGGCTAGCTAAGTCGTTTGTGTTTGGAGATTTAAATGTATTGGAATTTTCTTTGTTTAAAAATGAAATTGATGCAATAAACTTTGAGGCATATAAAGACCAAAGGGTGGTGGTAAAAGGTTGCAGTAAAAAGCCAGTACCAGTTAGTGCTTATGTGTATTTAACAGAAAAGTTAACACCCATTGTTAAATCTATTATGTATGGTGAACCATGCAGCACGGTGCCGGTGTATAAAAGGGCATAAGTCTTAAGGGTTTAATTTTACAGTTTTTATTTATTTTGAAGCAATATTCGCCGTAATATTGCAAGCGATATGGAACTTATACTTATTGCTATATTCATTCTTGGTTATGCAGCTATAGCCTTTGAACACCCACTTAAAATTAACAAAACCGCACCAGCTTTATTAATCGGTGCATTGATGTGGGCCATTTGGGCCTTGGTTGATCCCCACAACATTGACCATATAAGCAGCGAATTGAATTTGGAATTGGCTTCAATTGCTCAAATCTTATTTTTCTTGTTAGGCGCAATGACCATTGTTGAACTAATAGATGCCCATCAAGGTTTTAAAATTATAACCAACCGCATTACGACTAAAAACGCCCGCAAGTTGTTGTGGATTGTTTCAATCATAACCTTTTTCTTATCTGCTGTATTAGATAATTTAACCACAGCTATCGTAATGGTTTCTTTGCTTAGAAAATTGGTGCACGACAAAGAACAAAGACTGTTTTTTGCTGGTATGGTGGTAATAGCAGCCAACGCAGGAGGTGCTTGGTCGCCTATTGGTGACGTAACTACAACCATGTTGTGGATAGGAGGGCAAATTAGCAGTGTCAATATTATGAAAACATTGTTTTTGCCTTCGCTGGTTTGTATGATAGTTCCTTTGATTGTGGTAGGTTTTAGATTGAAAGGCGAAGTAAAGCGTGATGCTTACGATTATACTAAAGCTGAAAAAGAAGAGAAAGTAAAAGGAAGTTTGCTCATATTGATAATGGGGATAGGTGCTTTGCTTTTTGTTCCGGTATTTAAAACTGTAACCCATTTGCCTCCATATTTAGGGATGTTGTTTGGACTTTCTGTTTTATGGGTTGTGTCTGAATTAATACATATTGACATGTCAGAAGAAGAGAAAAAGCCATATTCAGCTATTCATGCAATATCAAAAATTGATGTTCCAAGTGTTTTGTTCTTCTTGGGTATATTATTAGGAATAGCCAGTTTGCAAGGAACAGGTGTGTTGGCTGAATTAGCCGCATGGATGGACAGAACCATAGGCAACCAAGATTTAATTGCCTTGTCAATTGGTTTGTTGTCTGCTGTTATTGACAATGTGCCTATTGTGGCCGCTACCATAAAAATGTATCCTTTGGCTGATTTCCCTCTAGATTCTAAGATATGGGAGTTTATCGCCTACGCTGCAGGTACTGGTGGAAGTTGTTTGATCATTGGTTCAGCTGCCGGTGTAGCTGTTATGGGTATGGAGAAAATAGATTTTATATGGTACTTGAAAAAAATATCATGGTTAGCCTTGTTAGGTTATATCGCGGGGGCTTTGGTATACATGGCCATATACCCGGTATTTGCCGTTCATTAGAATAAAAATTAATTAGTAAAAAGCCGATGCATTTGCATCGGCTTTTTATATGCTTCAAAAATTATATATTTTATGAATATTTAAAATTGTTGAAATAAATATACTGTTTTGTGTTCAATGTATTGAATGATAATTGTATACGTCGTTTGGTATTTCGCTGATTTTGATGAATGATTTGATGAAAACTGTAAAAAAAGCTTCAAGCAGGTTTTGGGTGTTTTTGTAAATCAAATTTCAATAAAATTCGTGATTTGGGCTCAATTATGATAATAATCTGAAAATATATGTTAAAATTATTTATTTGAATATCAGTGAATTGTGTAGTTTTTTTAAAAAAATGTGTGGGTTTTTTGACAAATTATTTCTTAAAGTATTTTCTAAATCATTCGGGTTGTATATTTGGTTATAGGGCAATGAAAAAAATAAGATTTATTGCGCACTAAGTAAAAAAACTTATAATAATATGTTAAATATCAGCAAACTAGACGAAGGGCAACAATCCAAAGAGGGTTTTGTCAAATCAATGGTATTGTATATCATTTTATTGGCTTTTTGTTTTGCGCCTTTTTTGGCTTTTGCACAAAGCAAACAGGTTTCATTGGGGCGCGATGTTTTTAGGAATGGGAAGGTTAAGACAGAGATGATTAGTGTTCGAAATAAAGATTCATATATGGCCGATCAAGATTAAACAAAAACTTAAACTGTCTTTGGCCTATGGTTTAAGGACAGTTTATAAAGATATAAAGTGAAGACATTCATAATGCGTTTGTTGATTTTCAAGATTAATCCGCTGCTGTCGGATAAGGATGGCAGCGGATTTTTTCTCAAACCTTATGAAATTCACATCAGAATGCACCGTGTTTGCATTACGACCTTCAGTGGCGAGATTTTTCTCGGTTGCTATTAATTTAACAACACAATTACGCACTTAAAGCTATTGACGAAAGTCAATGGCTTTTTGTTTTACCGAGTAAGAGAAATCAAACGACGGTTAAGACTTTCTTGGTTTCGAAGAATCCGTCGGAAAACAATTCGGAGATGTTTCTAATAAATACTTTTTTCTTTGGATAGCGCTGTTTGAAATTGTAAATTTCATCCACCAAATCGCCACCCTTCAAGCAAATAACTTCTGAATCTGGTTTTAAATTCTTGCTAATCCATCCATAGAAATCGACCAATTGGGTTACTGCCCTGCAAGTAACCACATCGTACTTGCCTGTTATTTGTTCGGCTCTTGCATGCTCAGCCTTTACGTTTTTTAAATCTAAGGCCTCGGCAACAGCTTGAACCACTTGTATTTTTTTGCCAATAGAATCCACCAAATGGAAATCGATGTCTGGAAACAGTATGGCCAATGGAATGCCTGGGAATCCGCCACCGGTGCCAATGTCTAAAACAGAATGAACTTGAGTGAAATCGGCGAACTTTGCAACACTTAAGGCATGCAGCACATGTCGGGTGTATAATTCATCAATGTCTTTCCTCGAAATGACATTGATTTTTTCATTCCACTCTTTATACAAAGGATACAATTGCTCAAACTGGACTTTTTGATGTGCACTCAGCTTTGGGAATTGACGGAATATTTCTTCAACGCTTACCATTTCTTCTGTCTGCCAAATAATGTGATGAATCCAAAATAGGCATTGTAAATCACATATAAGAAATCAAATATTGGCATCCAAAGCGCCAATCCTTTTTGTTTTAGTTTTTTGAATGCGTAAAACACAAATGGCCATTTGATGAGCCAATACAGACCCAATAATGACAAGGCCCAAGCAAAGCTGTCAAAGAAAAATAGATTGGCGAAAAAAGCAAACCAAAGCATGGCGTGGCTAAATGCAAAGAAAACGAGTTTCATTTGGTGGTTTTTTTTGTAGTATTTGCCTGCAAAATTGTGTCTCTTTTTTTGTTGGAACCACTCCGCAAAACTTAGTTTAGCTTTGGTTGTTACAAAAGCGTCTGAATGGCAACAAATAGCGGTATTGCTGGCGTTGGCCACTTCGTTTATAAACAAGTCGTCGTCGCCAGGTGCAATATGCAAATGGCTTGCAAAACCTTTGTTTTTGAAAAACAAAGCGCGTTTATAGCTCAAGTTTCTACCCACGCCCATATACGGATCCTTATTTAAAGCATAGGATAAATACGATATTCCTGTGTATGCATTTTCCATGCGTGCAACTAGGTTTACGAAATTTGTAGTCTTGTTAAATGGCGAATAGCCCAAAACAATTTCAATATTGGGGTTTGTATGGTAGGGTTCTACCATGTATTTAATCCATTGATTGCTGTTAGGTATACAGTCGGCATCACTGAGCAAAATGATTTCGTTTTTAGCCGCTTTTAAGCCCAATGACAAAGCTAGCTTTTTTCCTACATATTGCTTTTTCATGTCTTCCGTTACAAAGACAGCTTTTATGCGTGGTTCGGTTTTTTGCAAATCTTCTAAGTAGCGTGTGCTGCCATCCCAAGAAGCATCGTCAACAATGACAATTTCAAAATCAGGATAGTCGAGCCCCAGCAAAGCAGGGACTAAAGTTTGTAGGTTTTGAAACTCGCTACGGGCACAAACAATAATGCTAACAGATTGCCAATTTTGGTCAATAATAACTTGCTTAGGGTGTTTTATTAATTTTAAATAATAGGCAAAAGGGTATACCAACTGTATAATGATAAATAGCAAGAGCAGGCTTAAACAAATAAGTGCTGGAAAGGAGGGGTTTAGTGTAAACATTTTTTATTTGAATCCGATACCGGTTTTTTGGGTCGGTATATTATCTGCTTTAAACTCAGCCACATCTTCTAAAATCATAGTTCCAATGGCTTTTGGTGTACGTTTTGTTTTTGGCAACTCGCTCAGGCGCAAGTGCTGGTTGCGCACGGCTTCTTCTATTACTTTGCGCACCGCACGGCCGTTTCCAAAGAATTTATCACGCTTTTTGTGCATGTATTCTATGTATTCGTGTAACCTTACTTTTGCGGCGTCATCTGGGGTGATGTTGTGGTCGGCTAGCTGCTGAATGGCGATGCTGTATAGGTCTTCTGGCGCGAAGTCTTCGAAGTGAAAAGTACGGTCGAAGCGCGATTTCAAACCAGGGTTGGCTTCTAAGAAACGCTCCATGTTTTGGGTATATCCGGCCGCAATAACAATAAATTTACCGCGGTGGTCTTCCATTCTTTTAAGTAAAGCTTCGATGGCTTCTTTGCCATAGTCGCTGCCCCCACCTTCGGTTAAGGCATATGCCTCATCTATAAACAAGACACCGCCCATCGCCTTGTCAATTATTTCAGCTGTTTTGATGGCTGTTTGACCGATATATCCGCCCACCAAAGATTGGCGGTCGCATTCAACCAAATGTCCGCGTTCAAGAATGCCAAGGGCCTTGTATATTTGAGCTAAAATACGGGCCACGGTTGTTTTACCTGTACCAGGGTTTCCTGTAAACACAGAGTGTAAAGAGAAAATTTCTCTAGGGTTTTTACCAGACTCTTTGTAATAACGCACCAATTTGATGAGTTCTTCTATATCTGCTTTAACTTTAGCTAAACCAGTTAAACGTTTTAGTTTGCTTACCGATTCTTTTAACAGTTCTTCATCGATTGGAATGTCAGCCAGTTCACCTTGAAGTTTCAGATAAGATTTTTCTATGTCTTCTTTTTGTATGCTGCTCAAACTTTCTATGGTTAATTTGTTAGGGTCTTTGGTTTTCATAACCCTCAGACCCAGGTTCATTTTAAATTCATCAATTAATGAATTCACCATACGGGCGTTGCCGAAGAATTTATCGCGTTCGCGGTAAGAATCGACTAGGTGCTTATACAATTCAGTGCTGGCTTCTTCGCTTAATTTAACCCCGCGTTTTTCGCAGGCATACGTTGCAATTTTGATCAGTTCTTGAGGCAAATAATCAGGGAAATCGTAAGTCATATTAAAGCGCGATTTTAATCCAGGATTTGATTCCATAAAGATATTCATCTCAGATGGATAACCCGCCACAATAATGGCGATATCATTTGAATCACTTAGCTCTTTTAACAAGATTTCTATGGCTTCTTTTCCAAAGTCTTTGCTGTCGTCGTCTTTTCTGGCAAGCGAATACGCTTCATCAATAAACAAGATGCCATCTTTGGCTTTTTTAATGGCTTCTTTGGTTTTTGGCGCAGTTTGTCCAATAAACTCAGCCACTAAATCGCCGCGGTCAACCTCATGCACGTGGCCTTTTTTAAGTAGACCCATTTCTTTGTAGATGCGTCCCAACATGCGTGCAACGGTGGTTTTACCTGTGCCCGGATTGCCTTTGAATACGGCGTGTAGATTGATGTGTTCGTTATCGGTAACCCCTTTTTCTTTGCGCAGGGCAATAAATTTGAGGTAATTGGTGTATTCTTTGACTTTGTCTTTAATGTTGTTAAGACCCACCATCGCATCGAGGTCGTGCATTACATTTTCGTATGAATCGGGAACAGGCGGCAGTTTTGTATCCGATTTAGGTGTATTGTCGTCTAAGTCGTCGTCATCAGGGATTTCGAAATCCTCATCGAAGTAGAAACCAGATTGAACCAAAGGCACAAAATCTTCTTCCATGGCTTCAACATAATCGTCGCCCACCTCGAATGGCACACTGGCGACAAGCTCATCCATGAACACCACTTCGATGTAATAACGCCCACGGCCCCAAGTGCCGAGCATGTCGCTACCCCAACCAACGGTGCTGGTAAAAATATCCTCTTCCGGTTTTACAAAAAATAGTTTTGTTGCAGAACCTTTTAGATAACCTGCAGACGTTTTAAAATTAAACGTAAGTTCACAAGCCCAATCGACACTTTTTCTGGTTAAATTATGGGCATTGAGCTCTATCCAAATATAGCGGGTGCTAAGTGCATTGAATCCAACGTAGTATTTGCGTTCAAGTTCAAGCATATTGGCATCGGGACCTTCGTAGAGTTTGAGGTTGTCAATTTTAAAGAAAGGATTGATGCCGTTTTTAACGATGCCTTGGCGTTCGACGTAAAAACTTTTTGTTGCAGTAAGTTCATCGTTCACATAGGCTTCCCATCGGTATGGGCCCGATTTCCAATAGGTAGCGGCTGTTTTTACGCCCCATCCTTCGCGTACATAAACAATATTGTCGCGTTTGTCAACAGAGCGATCGCACACTAGGTCGCAAATTTCTTCATCTTTTTCGTTGATACATTTAAGGCGGAGACGGATGTCCCAATTTTCCTCGTCGTATTTTTTATTGAAAAAAGAGAATTCACAATAGATATATGCGGCTTCTTGCTCATCGAAGACTGAGCGGTATTTTTTGGCGTTGTTAGCGAGCCATTCTGTGCTTCCGTAAGTTTTAATGTCTCGGAATTTAAAGCAGTCTTTAATGTTCATAAAACGATTCAATAATACAAAAATGCTCGGGTTAATTGAAGGTTATTTTCTTTTTTTTATCTACATAAAAATTTCATTTTGTTTTATTGAAGAAAAGATTATTTTTGCAACCCCATAAACGGAGAGATGACTGAGTGGCCGAAAGTAGCAGTTTGCTAAACTGCCGTATGGGAAACTGTACCGAGGGTTCGAATCCCTCTCTCTCCGCCAAGTGACTGTCTCATACAGTCTCAAAGCGTGTAAAACCTTGATTTTACACGCTTTTTTGTTTTTAGTTCTGTCTCATAAAGTCTCAATTTGTATCAACTTTTGCTATCTAACTGGTTACCCCTTGCTAGATTTCAAAAATGGGTAACAAGTAGTGGACAATTTGAGACGCTATGAGACTGAAAAACATAGTGTTGTGGCTTGCATTGCGTGTTCGGGTAGTGTACTTTTGTAATCAAAATGGGGGCGATTTTTAAAAACAATCGCCATGTCGTCAAAAACATCGTATGGGTTGACATTTTATCTCAACCGTACAAAAGAAAAAAAGAACGGGGACTGCCCCGTGATGCTTCGCATCAACATTAACGGACAACGTGTTGTCCTACAAACAAAACGGTATCTCAAGTCACAAGATTGGGATCCACACCGCTACCAAATGAAAGGTAGAACCACGGAAGCCCGTGTGTTCAATGAATACCTCGAAGCGTTGCGGATAAAGGCTCACAAGAAATACAATGAGCTTTTAACACTACATGATGATGTCTCTCCGCAGATGTTGCGTGATGCCATTCTGGGCATAAACTCAGCAAAAGCGAAGATGATTATCGAAGTATGGGAAGATTACATTGAGAATCTTCGAAAGTTGATTGGTAAGGAGAACACCTATACTACCTATCAGAAGTACAGAGCAGCGAAAAACCACTTTGCGGCCTTTTTGCTGAAATATTACCGTACCAGTGATGTTTCTATTAAAGCAATAGATTATCACATGATACAGCAATTTAACTTGTACCTGAAAACGGAGAAGGGCTGTAACTTCAATACCGCCACTAAGTTTTTGCAAAATCTCAAACGCATTACTTGTGTTTGTATTAAAAATGGTTGGCTATTGAAGGATCCATTTGCATCTATTAGCCTTACGCTAAAAGAAGTCGATAGACCTTACCTCACTCAGGAAGAACTCAATAAGTTGTTAGAGTTTAATTCTCCTTACGAACGTCTAAACCGTGTATGTGACTTTTTTATTTTCTCCTGCTATACCGGACTTGCATACATTGATGTAAAGAAATTAAAGCGTTTGGAAATTGAAGGAAGCGAAGATTATGGGTATTGGATTCGTACACGTAGACAAAAAACAGGAGGACGAGCAAACATTCCGATTCTGCCTATGGCAAAAGTAGTACTCGATAAGTATGTAAAATTGGATTTGCTATTCCCTAACGACCCGGTGTTGCCAATTTTAAGCAATCAGAAGATGAATGCTTATTTGAAGGAAATCGCTGACCTCTGTGGCATCACAAAACAATTGTCTTACCATATTGCACGACACACATTCGCAACCACAGTAACCATGATGAATGGCGTACCGATTGAATCAGTAAGTAAAATGCTCGGCCATAAGAACATCACCAGTACGCAGCATTATGCTCGGATTGTAGATGAGAAAGTTGGAAGTGACATGAAAATATTGGCTGAGAAATTAAGTCAACAATTGCCTGCCTCAATGTACGTCACAAATTAAAGTTGCTGTGTCACATTTAAACCGACACGCAATGCAAGAAGAAAAATTTAAAGTGCGAGCTTTCGGATATGGAGAGCTCGCACAAATGTATTTCCCAAATATTAGTAAAAAAAGTGCTTCCATTCAATTATCTCGGTGGTTAAAGATAAATGTAGAATTGAATAAAAACCTTAGTGTTTATGGATTTAAAAATGGTCAAAAATTACTCACACCTAAACAAGTTGAATTAATTGTCAATTATCTAGGAGAGCCCTGATTAGTAATTTAAGAACAAACCAATCCCTAATCCCATATCGCTATCATAATGAGAACGAATGCGAATATTTCTATTTAAAATATAATCAAACCCTGCCATATATTCCTTGTCGGAATTCACCATGAACATTGCTCTTATTTTTTTAGAAATAGGAATATCCTCCCTAGCTAGTTGTAATCTAAAACTACCATCCATAAAAAATTCTGTTTGAAAACGCACTAACATTGGCAATGTATAGTTAAATCCGAAACTTACTAAAGCTCTATTGTCTTTGGTATTTGATTGTCCAAAAATGTTTCTTTCTTGAAAATTCATTTCAATTTTTTGGTTTCTATAACGCCAATCAAAACCTATGAATGGCATAAACCATTGCATTCTTCCAATATAACGGCCAATATGTGTTTCTGTTTCGTATCCATGCATATCATTATAACCTAAACGCCATTCAGAGCCGAAACTCCATCGTGTATTTTGAAACATTAATATTCCATCATTCCCATTTGTGGCAAAATCATTTTCTGCCATTAAATGAAATTTCTTGTCCTCTGATTTTAATTTACGCCAAGCATAATTTGGATTTGGAATATATGGATTTGGTGTTTGATCCTGATAAGTAAATACTCTACCCATTCCACTCATCATATGGTAAAGAATATGACAGTGAAAAAACCAATCGCCTTCAACATTAGCATTAAATTCAAGCGTGTCGGTTTCCATTGGCATTATATCTACAATGTTCTTTAATGGAGCGTTATTTCCATTTCCATTTAATAAACGAAAATCATGTCCGTGAAGATGCATAGGATGTCGCATCATAGAGCCATTATAAATAATCATTCGTACATTTTCCCCTTTTTTTATGAGTATTTTATCTGTTTCGCTTACTACTTTGTTATTTAAACTCCAGACATATCGATTCATATTTCCCGTGAGTTCAAAATGTAATTCTTTTATTGGAGCATCTTGTGGAAGACTTGTATTTGCGGTTGATTTGAGCATCGCATAATTTAGCGTGGTAATATTTGCTAAAGAATTTGCATTATATCTGTTTGGGTCATTGTCATTTTGAATAGGTTTACCGGTGCCTGTAATTTCAGGATACATTACTACGTTCATGTCCATTTTATTAAGGCTCATATTCATTCCCATATCATCAAGTCTTCCATTCATTTTCATCATATCATTCATCATCTTCATCCCTTCAAAATATTTAAGCTTCGGTAAAGGATTGGCTAATTGGATGCGTCCATTGCCAAGATATAGTGAAGCTGAATAAAGTCGATCTTCTGTCGTAGCAAGGAATTCATATGAATTGTTGTCAAATGGTAATGTTATAATTATATCATATGTTTCGCTGACTGCAATAAGTAGTCTGTCAACTTCGACTGGCTCAACATCATTTCCATCATTGGCAACAACTGTTATTTTTCCACCTGCATAAGTTAGCCAAAAATATGAGGAGGCTCCGCCATTTGAAATTCTAAGTCGAATTTTATCTCCTGGATTATAATTCTGAACATTAGATTCGTTGGTGCCATTTAATAAAATTTTATCATAAAAGACATCACTTACATCCATTGCTGTCATTCGTTTCCACTCGTTTTTGAGTTTGGTTTTAAAATGGCCTTGTTGAATAGCTTCGCTGTATGATTGTGTTGTCCCTTTTTTTATAGCAAACCAATCTGTTGCATTGTGCAACATTCGATGTATGTTTTCAGGTTTATAGTCAGTCCATTCGCTTAATATTACTGGTATTGTTGGCAAATCATCAATGCCTTTGCGAAAAGTTTTATCGTCGTTTCGTTTTAACATTACGAAACTACCATACATACCTATTTGCTCTTGCAATCCACTGTGAGAATGATACCAATGTGTGCCGTTTTGAATGATAGGAAACCGATAGGTGTAAACAGAGTGTGGCTCAATTGGCATTTGTGTAAGGTATGGCACTCCATCTTCTTTGTTGGGTAGGAATAATCCGTGCCAATGCAACGATGTTTGTTCATTTAGTTCATTATGTACAACAATTTCAGCTGTGTCTCCTTCAGTGAAAGTAAGTGTGGGCATAGGAATTTGACCATTTACTGCAATGGCTCTTTTAGCTATTCCAGTAAATTTAACAGTTGTATCACGAATATATAAATCGTAGTGAACCGTTTTTTGAGCATTTACTTTATTGACAAAAAATAAAAAAAGTAATGCTATTGGCAACACTTTTTTTGAAAGAGATTCTTTATATGCCCGTATATCCATTTTAGGAATTTCATTTTATTATTTAATTTACTTTATATTGCCCCATCATTCCATTATCCTCATGTTCTAGGTTGTGACAATGAAATAAGAACTTTCCTGAATATGAATTGAACGGAATGATTATTTTTACCTTTTCACCTGGCATACATAAAACCATATCTTTCCATCCACTTTCATTTGACATAAGTGCAGCTCGGCCACCAGTTCTACTTAATACTTGAAATTGAACTCCGTGCAAATGCATTGGATGAGGTTCTTTCCCATTGGTATTATCAAATGTCCAAATTTCAATTGCACCATTATTAATTAATTCATCTATTCTGTTGATGTCAAATGATTTGTTATTAATTGTATGAGTCATTGCATTTCCAGACATATTCATACTTGAATTTTGAATATCAAAATTTCTTGAAATTGTAGCCATACCTTCAGTCAACTGATTGATTGATGATAGACTAGCAGGTATATTGAAATTGTCTGTTACTTGATTTGTGATTTTAAATTTAATTAATTTAAATTCTTGTGTCCCTTGCGCATCTCCACCATTAAATGTTTTACTAATTAAATACAATTCAGAGTTTATAGATAAAGTACTAAAATCAATAATTAAATCAACTCGTTCCCCAGGAGCTACAATTAAATTATTAACCGAATGAGGTGAAGCTAGTAAGCCTCCGTCATTTCCAATTATAGTAAAAGGAGAACCGTTTGAAAGTGCTAAATTGTAAATTCTAGCATTTGAACCATTTAATATCCTAACTCTATATTTGGCCGTTTCAACATTTTGATAAGGAGCATAAACACCATTTACGAAAATATATTGACCCATTAATCCTGTCATAACTTCCATCATAGTTGGCGAATAAGGTATGCTGCCCAATGAAATTCTTTTATCCTGAATAACCAAGGGTATTTCTCTATTACCTGAAGGTAAATTCAAAGAATTTTCCTCTGTGTCGTTTACAATAAACAATCCTGCTAATCCTTTAAAAACTTGCTTTCCTGTTAACATTTCGGCATGAGGATGATACCAATACATACCAGCTCTTTGATTTACAGTAAAATTATAATTGAAAGAACCTCCTGCGTCAATTGAATTTTCTGGGTGTCCATCCATGTTTGATGGTATTTTTAGTCCATGCCAATGAATGTTTGTTTTTTCATTTAGATGATTTACCAAATTGATATTTACTGAGCTGCCACTATTTATTTTTATGGTTGGGCCTAGCATACCATTTGCCGAGTAGCCTAAACTGCTGATAATTCCAAATCCATTTATATTACTAGAAACATTTTGAGCTGTCAGTGTGGTATTAGCTCCTGTTATAGTTGGAAATGCCAGAGGGGTTGTAAAATTTCCTTCTGTTACAAGTACAGGTTGTCCAGCCATATTCATGTTGTCCATTCCTGTTTTTTTACAGGAGATGGTTGTAAATATGACCAAAATAAAACTGGCAAATGTTTTGGTTTTCAACTTTTATCTTTACTTTTTTAGGGGTTAAATAAATGAATGTTTTACTATTGAAAATGCGAGAATCTTATAATTTGGAGCTATGGAATTAATGTAATAAGCATAGTAGCACTCATTACAATCATTAACGCATCTTCTATAATAGTGATTGTACTCATTGGCAGATTGAACACTGCACCTAGACAAGCACATTGAATATTTTGTTTATTTAGTACGCTTTTGAGCACTCCAACAATGCTAATACTCATTACAATTAATGTAACAAAGTTTGTAATAAATGGATTGAAATTAATGGTGTAGGCTATTCCTAAACTTAATTCGATAAAAGCATATAGATAAGCCCATCCCGGTACTGCCTTTGCAACAACATCGTACATTTTATAACTATCAGCAAAGCCTTTTAAATTGATAATTTTAAAGAATGAGAATACCAAAAAGAAACCAGCCATAAATACATTCATAAAAAGATGAATATTGAACGTTAAATTCTGGCTTTTGAAGGAAATAATTGAAGCAACAAATGTTATGTAAGAGAAGATCAACAAAATCGGTTTATAGATTTCTATCCACCCTTTTGCTTGTTGTGTAACTTCGCTTTGATGTAAAGCAACAATCGTATATTTGCTATCAATACCACCAATTGCATCTTGCAAACTGTATATGGAAATTTGTTTATCCATAGTTATTGTTGCCGTATTAGTGGTTTTTGAGACTTCAGCTGCTGTTACGTTTGGCAACATTAATAAATTGCTTTTTACTTTGGCTTCGCAACTACTACAAGTCATTCCTGTTATTTGATATGTGATCGTCATTGTTTGTTTTTTTTATAAATGCAAAAATGAAACAAAACAGTTGTATGTCTATTGTGATATTTTAAGGATGAATTGTAAGATTTACAATGCTTCAATTTGTTTACGTTTTTTGTCTTTTAATTGCTTAAAATAGGTGGGTGTAAAGCCAGTTACTTTTTTAAACTGATTGCTTAAATAGGCTGTACTGCTGTAATTGAGTTGAAATGCTATTTGGCTTAAACTAAGTTCGTTGTACATTAACAACTCCTTAACCTTTTCTATTTTTTGTGCAATAAAATATTGCTCAATTGTTATTCCTTCCACTTCGGAAAATAGATTGCTTAGTGTGTTATAGTCTTGCAATAAATCCTTTGATAAATAGTTGGATAAAGTTGTAGCAAGTTGGTTGTTTTTTTGATGAACCAACACAATTATTAAATTTTTTATACGTTCTATAGTTTTGCTTTTTTTTGTATCTATCAACTCAAAACCCAATAACTGTAAATTTTTAGCAAGTTTTTCTTTTTGTTGTTTGCTAATATTTTCTTTAAGCTCTACTTCTCCTAAACCTACCGAAATAGGGTTAAGCCCAAGTTTTAGCAACTTAGATTTAACAACTAAAATGCAACGGCTGCACACCATATTTTTGATGTATAGCTTCATGGATTTATTGTTTAATAGTTTCTATCACCTTGCCACAGTTTAACATCATGGAACCATAATAAGGGTTTTTAATATCAACTTCTTTGCTTAGCCAATCCGCTCCTTTTCCATTATTAAACATTGGACAGTGATCGTAATATACTGTTGTTTCTGCTTTTGTAATTTTTAATAGCTTATATACTGCCGTTGAAAGTTCAGAAAATTGATTTCGTTGAATTTCGATTTCATTACTTTCTTGGATTTTTTGAGAAATTGACTTAAGTTTTATTTCTACGTTCATGTATGCATCATGATGGTTACCTAATGTTTCCATTTGGATTGCATTTAGTGCTTTTAATATTTTATCAGCTTTTGTAGATACAATTTTAGCATCTCCTAATATTAATGCATCTTTTAATTCAAAGTAAGCATCATAGACTGATTGCAATCCGTTTGGTTGTGTTGTGTCCGATTGAAATGCCGTTGTTGATACGGGTGTTTTGTTTTCTTTTTTTTCTGGCCGTTCATATTGACAACACTTAGGTAGATTTTGATAAATATTATCAGGGGCTATAAACTTCTCGTTATCATAACCAGCTAAAGCTATTTGTTTAAGAACCAAATCAGCATTCGATTTGATACTATCGAAACTTATGGTTGCTATTTTGTTTTCTTTATTCCAAATTGTCGAATAAGACTTGGATTTACTTCCGGCGTTCTCAATGGTGCTCTTACACATTTCACAGTTGCCATAAACGGTTTTATAAACAGTTTTTTCATTTTTAATTTGGGCTTGGCACGCAGACATACTTATAAAAAATATGACAGCTTCGATTTTAATAATCGTAAAAAAAAATATTTTTGAATATTTCATAAGGCTAATATTTGTTGCTTATTTAATGTGCTATCAGTAGCTTAGAAGAATACAAACCTTTGTTAGTTTTCACAAAAACCACATAATTACTTGTTTTTAAGTCCGAAATCATTATTTTCTTGTTAGTTTCCGAATTCAATGCTTTAACTAATTTGCCATTCATGTCAAAAATTCGCAAATCAAATGCTTCATTTTGAGGCATGTCTAAAATGAAATATTCATTAGAAGGATTTGGATATATTACAAGAGGCTTTGTTAATTCTAGGTTGTTGTTAACGCCAGCGAAATTTTTGGGAACGACCAAAAATTGCCCCATCATACCATCATCTTCGTGCATTAAAATGTGGCAGTGGTATACATAAGGAACAACTGTGTCTGTGAATGTTTCAAATTTGGTAATGAATTTGATTGTTTCATTTGACTTTATTAATACAACATCTTTTCTCCCACGTTCAAATGTTGGAGGCATATTGCCATCTCTTTCTAGTAAATTAAATTGTACATCATGGATGTGGAAAGGATGAGCTACCATGGTAGAATTCTTGATTTCCCATATTTCAGTATCATCAATTGGTATTATATAATTGATTGAATCCATGTCGAATAATTTTCCATTAAAATAAAATGGGCCATCCATTGACATTTGATTTAATGCTGTCATTTCAATTGTTCGTGTTCTTACAGCTTGTGATGTTGGAATAGACTGTAACTGAACCAAACTTGTCGGAATTGTTGTGATTGGATTGTTTGTTTGAGAACCCACATTCAATTTTAAAATATTAAAATTCACTCCGTTTAGAGGACTATTCATAGGAGGAGAACCTGGAGGCATTGGCATAGTAGGCCCACCTTGAACTCCCATAGGTAATTCAGATGCATAGCTCATTAAATACAATGATTGTCCGTTTAAACTTGATAAATCAATTAATATTTCATATCTCTCACCTGGAGATATTCTAATTCTTGTTGTTTGGATTGGAGCATTTAATAATCCTCCATCACTTCCAATAATTTTAAAGCTATAATTATTCGTGAAGCCAAAATTAAATGTTCTTTCACCAGAAGCATTTAAAAGTCGCAGTCTTACTATTTGAGATGGCACATTTAAATAAGCTGAGTACCCATAATTTGCTCTAATACCGTTAACCAATAATGTACTATCCTCCATCCCTTTTGGCATTAACTGATTATTGCTGTCAAGTTGAACAGATTGAACAATGACTGGAAAATCATCCAATCCATATCTTCTTGGTAGTGCAAGGGTTGATTCTATAGAATCTCTTACAATAATTAAACCTGCGGCTCCTTTTATCGCTTGTTCAGCGGTCTTACCATGAAAGTGTGGATGATACCAAAATGTTGATGCCTTGTCTAGTATTTGAAATTGAGGATTCCAACTAGATCCATTCATTATCATAGTATGTGGGCCGCCATCATTCTTTGATGCAACATGTAGACCATGCCAATGCACATTGGTTGTATCATTAATTTGATTGTTGACGGTTATACTAACATTCTGACCGTTATTTAAAATAAGTGTTGGACCTAAGTATTTATATTGATTGAATGCTAAAGAATTTGTCTTTTTACCTGTGAAAAATTGGACACTGTCTTTGTGCATATTCAATATAATGCTGTTCCCAGAGAGTGTGTCTGGAATAGGAATTGCTGTTTGAGCGTATATCATTGATACGCTCAAACAACTGAAAACCATGAGTAATGAAATTAATTTAAGTTTCATTGTTTAATGAATTTTTGAGTAATATTTCCATTTTGAGTATTAATCGTAATAAAGTATATTCCACTTGGTATCACTGAAATGTCTAAATTTTGTTTAGCCTGATTTTTTATATCCTGAGTGATTAGAACTTTACCATTAAGATCCAATATTGAAATATTATTAGCATCAAGTTTCAATTCACTTAATTCGATATTTATAGAATTTACTGCTGGATTAGGTACAATTTTTATAGATCCTAATTTTTCAATTTCATTAACTCCAGATGTTATTCCGGTAAAGTCTAAATTATCTGCATACAAATAACTACCAGCTTCAGGATTTGCTCCACTTGCATTCAAAATTATAATGCAACTATCAGGTGTATTGGAATTGTTATAAGTAATTGGCAAGCTAAAAGTGGCCCATGACATTACCATTCCAGTTAAATTTTTTATTAGGTAACCAACTGTGTCTCTCATTCCCATAGCACTATTCCATTTTGTTAGATATACTCGAATTGAACCAACGTCGTTGGATGAATTTCCCATATATTGCCATTTTCCAGTAAAATTAGTCGGCCTAAAAGCAAAGGGAAATCCTGAAGTTGCCTTCATAGTTGTAGTGTTTAAATTTCCGCTTGCTGCAATCCCAGGAACAACACCTATACCAGGAATGTTTTGAGATGTAAGTTTAATATAATAGTCTGATGAAGTACCTCCTTTTACAGCTGTATAAACACTCGCTGAGGAAGTTAAGCTATTTGTTGTAGCCCAGTTGTCTGGAGTCCAATAACCACTTGAATTTGTCCAGTTTTGAAATGTCCCGTTAGGTACAGTTTGAGCATTGGAAATCGTCGCAACGAACATCAATGCAAAAGCAAAAATTAAATTTTTGTTCATTTTTATTGTTTTTGTTTGAAATTGTTAATGATTGTAGTTTTTTCAGGGATAGTATCAATCCCTATTAATTCCATTTTGCAAATGGGGCATTTGCCTTCATATTTAAATACCGTGTCTATTTGGCATTCCATGGGACACTGATAGGCAATATGGTTACTTTTGTTTGAACATGCAATTATCTGAATCACAAATGCGATTAACAAGATATTTAATGCACTATACCTTATGTATTTCATTTTTTTGATTTAATAAATTAAGTTAAAGTGCATTAGAGAATAATGCACGAAAAAACCCGACACTAGTTAAAGTGTCAAGTAATTACTCAATTTAGAAAATCAAATTAATAAGGATCTATCCAATAAAAATATTGGGATTTTTCTACTTAAAGGTGGAGGATGATAATAATTTGAAACAAGGTCGATGCTTTGATAGAAGCATAATTTCCCAACAATAGGCGTTGTAATATCTCCTATAAAAAATGTTTCATGATTATAATCAATATGAATCGAGTTGTCAAAGTGTGAGATTAATTTGTAAATTTTGTAAATGTCTTTACAACAATCTTTTTTCATGGGTTTATCACCACATGGACATGAGTTTTTATGTGTTAAACCGAGTTCAATTGATGCTAATTTACCGCCACAATAATGTCTATTAACTGTCAATCCTATTGACAGAGATAGATAAAAAATCGATAGCAGAATTGCAATATACCTTTTCAAAGTTTGAAATTAAAGAAACTCGCAGGAAAGTTAAGTAAAAAATTTGGCAAAAAAAAAATAGTTGTGTGATTATTTTACAAAATGGCTCAAAGAATTTGTATTTATTGACTTTTAAATCCATGTGTTACTTACGAATGGTAACAAATGGATACTTAGTTCAACCTACAAAATCAATTAGCAACTCCACATCATCTCTTTGTCTGAATCTTGTGTTTTGAAATGCAAGACTTCATGCCACATCACTCACACACTTCGATATTTACCACCGTTTCAGGTGTCGTTGGAGGCGTAGGAAAAGCTGTAACAGCAAAGCCTCTTTTAATGGCGATTACCCTTCCTGGTCTCACTACTGTTGTTTTATATGCTGCTGCATCCGCTGCTGCCGGTTATGTGGTAAAAAAAGCTCTCGACAACATTTCCGCAAAACTCAATAAGTATTTCAAAGAAAACTTCGGAGACGATGAATAAAGTATTGGGTATAGCGATAGGTGCAGGCCTTGTTTATGGTATGGTCAGACTGCTAAAAATGCAGAATGTATCTGACGTTTCTACCATGAAGATGGTCAACCCTCGCATTCACTCAATCAACTTAGGTGGTTTGACCTTCAGAACAGAAGTTGAAGTCAATAATCCTTCTCGTGATAGCATCCGCATCACAAAACCAGTGGTAACACTAACATCTAAAAACAAGTTCTTAACGCAATCTGATGCCGAGAATAAAGAAATCGTCATTCAGCCACTTGCCGTAACCAAGATTGATACGATTGAGCTTGAATTGTCCTGGTCAATTCTTGCCGGACTTATCAAGAATATCGTCACAAAAATACCTGCTGTAATAACTGCCTGGAAATCGGGTAATAAAAAGAACCTGGTTGCTCAGTTGGGTGTGCCTATGGAAATGTATTTCACCACCTATGTAAACGGACTGTTTTATCAGTCGCCCTCTGAAAAATTGATTTAATGCAGGCACTATCTCACATACCAAGCAAAACTGTAACCAGTGGTTATCGCAGCATCAAAGATGGAAGCCGCTATAATCCGTATTTCCCACCACCTGATGAGCGTGACCGTGTCATCATTAATGATGGTGAGGTAACCGATACGGTTGAGTTAATGGAGAAAGTCGTTTGGAAATACCTTGACGACACCAAGCGAATCGCTCCATTACTCAGGCGGTCTTCCACCATTGATACTTGCAAAGCCATTTGGGAATTCATGTACTCCTATATCCAATACAAGTTGGATAAACGAGGTCTAGAGCAGCTTCGCAGACCTGCAAGAAGTTGGGCTGAAAGAGCCACTGGGGTTGACTGTGACTGCATGAGCATTTTCGCTTCAAGCATCTTAACCAATCTGCAAATTCCTCACAAGTTCAGAATCACCAAGTACAGCCAAGATTCATGGCAACACGTGTACGTGATTGTCCCAATGGACGGAACGAACTACTGTGTGATTGACGGAGTGGTTTCTGAATTCAACTATGAGAAAAAATACACCGATAAAATGGATTATAACATGAACTTAAAAGGCATAAACGTAGCCGTGCTCAGTGGTGTGTCAGGCAATGACCACTATGATGCAGTAATGGCAACATCACTTTCCGGTATTGGTTTAGGTGCAGTCACCAATCAATCAGACTTGGATAAACTCTATCAAAATATCGTAGCAACTCGCAATGCAGTGGCACAAAATCCAAACATGGTATCGACCGTGGATGATCCACAGGCACTGCTTAAAATGTTGGACTACGCGATTCAGTATTGGTACACCGACAAGCGTGACGAAGCATTAGACATTCTTTCAAAGAATGAATCTCAACTCAATTTGCGCAATGGTGTAACTGCCATGAATGGTATTGATTACGACCCGGATGAGTTAGCACTAAGCGGTATCAACATCAAAGGCTTTTTTACCAATGTAAAGAACACGGTAAAAACGGTTGGACAGAAAGTTGGTGATGCAGCCAAAGTTGCTGTAAAGGCGGTTGTAAAGTACAATCCATTAAGTATTGCAGCTCGTGGAGGATTCTTACTTGCTATGAAGCTCAACTTGGGTAAAATGGCATCTAAGTTAAAATGGGCTTATGGTACGCAACAACAAGCTGCTGCCAAAGGTGTCAATGCTGCCACATGGCAAAAGAGTAAAAACGCATTAAGCAAAGTAGAAAAACTATTCGCTGACAAGCTTCAAGGTAGTCGTGATGCACTCAAAAATGCCATTTTGAAAGGTCGTGCCGGAAATCTGAGCGGAATAGTTGAAGACCAAATGTTGGGCTACTTGGGTGACCCTGCTTCTGCAACCGTTATCGCTGCTGCAACTCCTGTAATTATTGCAACGATTAAAATCTTGAAAGAATCAGGACTAATCGGCAAGAACGAAAACGTGGATATGAATACTCTTACCAGTCAAGTTACAGCCGATCCTGGAGCTGCTGCCGCTGCTGCTGAAATTCAAGCAAGTGAAGCTGACCCATCAGCATCCTCTGCTGTTGCGCTTCGAACAGCAAGTACAACGGCTGATGCGAGTGCTACTGCACCAACTACAACAGATGCTCCTGCATCTTCATCAAGCGGTAGTGGTGGAATCATGAGCTTTATCAAAGCGAATCCGGTTCCTGCTGTTATCGGTGGCGGTTTACTTGCCTTTGGTATTTATCAAATGGTGAAGCCAAAGAAAAAAGCTAGTGGATTATCCGGTTACAAGACACGAAGAAAAACCACAACAACCAAATCAAAGACTGCTCCTGCAAAACGCAAGAGCACTGCAAAATCAACGCATACCAACAAAAGTATGCCTCCTAAAGTAATGAAACTTTTATAATCAATAAATACGCAAACCATGGCAACAAGAACAAAAAAAACCAAAATCAGTAGCCAAGCTGTGATGGACGAAATCAAAACCTTGGCTATGCTCACTGGCGGTGTTGTTATCGGCTCGGTGGGCGGAAAAATGATTGATAAGGTGTTGAATGTAGATGCAACTGCAACTGGATTCAATGCGAAAGCACTGGCACGACCTATTGTCCTTTTGGGCGTTGGTACTGCCGGAAACTTGATGCTAAAAGACCCGAACATGAAAATGCTTGCAACAGGTGTTGGTGCATCAGGACTTCTTTCCGGTGTGAAAGTGTTTTTGAAAAAGGACTTGTTAGCAGGTCTGGCTGATTTCAGCTTCAACGGTGTAGACGGCTTGGGTGAACCAACTGTGTACCGTGAGCCAATGAATTTATCAGTAGAACGCTACAATCCTGACTTGCCTGCTCTCTCATCACCAACAGCTTTTAATCCCGAAGATATCGCTACACCATCTCGCATGGTAGAAGGCGTTGCTGAGGAAGATTTAGCCTACATCGAAATCATTTAATAATTCACAAATCAAATAAATCATCAGTATCATGTTAACTCTCGGACAAATCGAAAACAGCGAGTACAACTTGCTAGGTGCAATGTCAGAAGACGATTTCTTGCAAGCACTTGACCTCAGCGGCCCCAACGAAAAAAAGAAGTTGTTCCGCAAAATGCAAACTCAAACACGTGTAGCAACGAATGCCACTGGCTCTCGTTCTCGTGCAGAGTTTGAGAAGCGTATTGCTATGCTTCCAAAAGAAATTCAACAAGGATTAGCAAACCAAAGTTTGCAGGCTGTTGATACCGCTTACTATGTGGTTAAAACAATCACTGGATCCAAAGTCATTAAAATGTTCAAAGATGACGACAACAAAGTTGTTGGCACTAGCAACATTTCAAGTGGCAAATTAGAAAAAGGAAACTACTTCCTTTTGTACGGTATCCAATTGTTAGGTGGTGTTGGAGACAGCAATGACTCTCCAGGCACAGTGAACTACGATGTTGTTCCGGACTATGTTCGTGACGGTGAATTCGAGTTCAAAGCCAACGGAACCGTATTGATCCCAAACACTTCTTGCGAAGTATTCCAAACCACTGGTAAGGATACATTCAAAGGCTTGTGGGTATTGGACAATCCAAAAATCATTCGTGACCAACAATCCATCGAGTTCAATATCGAGTGGGCCGCAAATGCTCCTGACCATTCATACCTGAAGGCAATCCTTCGTGGTACTGCTGTAATCAAAGCGTAATCCTATTAAGAGAAATTCACCATGAAAAACCACAAGTTTCAACAGATTCGAGTTCGTGTCACTCAACCGGGTGAGGCAATTCGATTCAATGCACAAACCGATAAGCAATACGCACGCATCAGAGGCATTTATGTTTCTGTGCCTGAAGAACGCTTCGTACCTGGTTGCTTGTTGGGGCTCAAAGTGAACAATCAGGAGGTATTCGAGGATGTGCATGAAGTGAAACTGTTAACCAGTGGCAACCAGGTTGCTCCCAATAAGAAGTTTTTCTTTTTTGAGGAGCAACTGGATGCTGCCGGAAGTACAGTGGAAGGACGTTTTACAGATGGTCAAGTTCCAGTAGTCTCAGAAAACGGCTACGGAGCTTATGGCTACCCCTACGAAGTGAAAATATATCTGTGGCTCACCAATGAAAAATAAGTCAATCTATGGGAGTAACACGGTACAATATCATACGCTTACAAGTTGATAGACCTGGGCAAATCATTCGCTTTCAACATAAGGTTCCATCTTATTTGAAACGATGCACCGGGTTCAAGGCTGTTCATGTGCGTGGTATTGGAACGGATTTACTCATCCCTGAGATTGGTTGGTTCACCGCCTCATTTAATTCACTCAAAGAAGAAGCCATTGTTGCTGCTGTTTCAGCGCAACCGTTCTATGAACCGGAGGAAACACACGAATATCAATCGCTCGATGTAAACCTGCTACCAGGTCAATTGGTAGTTGGTGTTTACTTGGACACTTGCCCACACAACGTATTCGCTCCTTACATCGTGAGTTTATATCTCAGATGCACTGACAGCGTAGAGAAACCGCAAGTAAAAAGCAATAAGCCTGTTACTGAAACTGAGCAAAAGGAAATACCTGTTGCAGAGAATGAAACAGATGACTGCTCATGTCCAAATCCCATGGATGACGAAGATAAATATGAAGAACAATCAAATCCTGACCAGTTATGTTCGATCATCTAAATCACATCCATCAACAATACAAACAGCGTGAGATAGGAATTCAGTTACAGAGTTTCAAAACTGTGGTGACTAAATCCCCTAAACAACGCTACGAAATTGAAGCATACAATGAGTATTTGTTACTCACTAATGCTTCTGTTCTGCCTATTGGTACACGAATCATTTCAGATACCAATAGCCTAGAAATAACAGCAGCTCAAAACGCACTAGAAGGCCTGGAAGAATTCAGTGGGCTAATAGCAATTGAGTTGCCGGAAAAGGTTGTCACCTATCCAATCATTGAATTCATACAAATCGTCAAGGAATAATGAAAAAGAAAAAGATTTATCATGTCATCGAGGTAAGCCAAAAGATGATAAAAACCTTCCCGAAACAGGGACACGAAAATGTGGCTTTTAATGCAAGCTTTTATCGCAACGGTAAAAAGCTCAATAGCATTGAACAAGCAACAATTGCCAACTTTTCTGAATTGGTTCGAAGCTATGATAAATCTGAAAATCCTGACAAGGTAAGAGTAGAATTCAAAGACCTGGAAACCGGTAGTTTGATATGGTCAAAGACTTTTCAATGGACGGATGCTGACGAAGATATTCCAAAATCCTTATCCAGTTATTCTGGACTAGGTGAAGCGGAAGTAAACGATCTCGTACAGCGCAAGTTCTCTGAAATGGAACGTTCTCGTGAGTTAGAACGCATGAGTGCAGAGCTTCAAAAGTTACAAGCTATCAATGAGGACTTAGAGTTTCAAGTTCAGGATATGCAGAACACGATTGAAGCCAAAAAGCAAGTCGAGTACTATTCTAACATCATTGGAATGGCACTGCCTGGGCTTGCTAAGTTCTTTAACGATACGCCCGTTGGGGCAGCAATGAATTTCCTTGCCGGAACCGATGAAGAAAAGGCAAAGGGAATTGAAGAAAGTAAAGGCGAACCAAAGGACACTCAACGTGAGACCATTTTGGAAATGATTACTTCCTTCATCCAGTCCATGAATAATCAGGAATTGGGTACGATGTATTTGATGCTATCGGAGATTGAAAAAGACCGTGGCACTATGCAGCGCATCCTTCACTTCATCACTCAACCACAAGCAAATACAAACACAACAAGCGCATAATCATGGCAAATCAAGATGTAAATATTTCAGTCAAGGTGGCATCTGACCAAGAAGCCCGACACGCACAAAAAGCATTGCAAACTATTGCAAACAATTTCTCCTTACAAGAGCTCATCACCATTTCTAAAAAGATTGAGATGCCTCTAGTGAAATTGAAAATTAAAAGTATGCTGTAAACCATATCACCATGGCAGAACAAGGAACTAAAGAACGCATCATTCAAGTGGTTGAGAATAATCAATCCAAACTCATCAATGGATTGTTGGTGGTGGGTGGAATTTATTTGACTTACCGCTTGGGCAAAAATTTGATTGCAGGCATTAATAAAAATGATGCGCAATCTAAAGCAGATGACAATCCGGATGTTCGTCAAGCCATGGCTCTACGTTCTGCGATGAATCCTTCAGGGATCAGTTGGATGATGAGTATGGACACGACCAACACATCCTCAGTTTTAGATACGGCAAGAACTGTTACCAATTTGGATAATGTCTCTAAAGCATACAAGAATCTCTATCAGAACAATCTACTAGATGATTTACAGAGTGAGCTTTCAACAAGCGACTACCAAAAATTCCTAACCATTGTAAGCAGCAATTCAAACAAAGATACTTCAGGAGGTGGCGCAGCTCCAGTACAATTTGCAAAACCGAATCAATTAGTGGTTTGTAAAAAGTCAGTGGCACTTAGAACCTCCCCTGATGCTACCAATCATGGAGCATTCTATGAAGTGTTTTCAGAAAAGAATATCATTCGCTACACTGAACCTGGTGAGTTTTTGGGTTATGCAACGGGAAGGCAGTATTTCGATGATGTAAATAATGTCAAATTCATTGAAGTAGCATTTGTAGTACGTGCTCAATATGCACCTACCAAATACAAAAATCAAAACAAAAAACGCTACACCTACTGGGTGTCTAGCTCATCGAACTATGTGGAGATTTTCTCTTACTACAAAACGATGTGGGATACCTATCCCAAAACAAAAAACGCCACAGGTTGGATGAAACCTGTTGATTATTTCACATTAAAAGGAATGCCTATGCCTAGAATTTTAACTAGGTCTAGAACACCCATTTTAAATGATCAATTAGTTGCAATCAACATGGCTGAACCCAATACCATCTTGGGGCAATACATCATGGGGCTGAATACTGGTAAAGCTGAGTTCTTGCAGTTCAGAACCGTTGATAATAAAATTCGATGGGTAGAAAGAAGATTCATTCAATTAGAGCAAATATGAGCATCAAAACAGAACAATACGTGGTAGATAATTATAACTACGCTAAAAAAGCCGGAGAGAAATTCAATATGGATCCTTTGGTGATTTTGGCGCAAGGTTCATTTGAGAGTGCCTGGGGTACTTCCAATCTTTCAAAGAGGTACAATAACTTCTTTGGAATAACGGCAGGTGGCTCCAAAAATGAGTATTGGAAAGGTGGCGTGTATCAAGCGCAGAACCAATACAAACTCAAATTCAGAACTTATGAATCTCCACAGGATAGCTTTTATGACTTTGCTCGGTTAATTTCTAAAAATTACCCTTCTGCACACGCTGTAGCAAAAGACTATAAACAGTATGCAAATAAGATTGCGCATAGTCCATATATCTCTGAGAGCAATGGAGATAACCGCACATCTTATATGAATGGACTCATTAAAAACTATGAGAACATCTTGGACATAGCTAAAAAAAAAATTTACTCGTCACAGGAGGATTCACACTCGGAGCAGCCGCAGTGATTTTCCTAACGGGGCGATACATCTATAAAAACTGGATAAAGAAAAAGTAATGGCATTTTCATTAACACATATCAGAACTGGAGAGCAAAAGAATTTCACGGTGCGTGAAATCCTGGAGTTATTGGGCGACCCAATCAATGATGAAATTCTTATCCGTGGCGAGAGTTACCGGATTAACAACGTACAAGGAGACCTTTCTTCTGGAGGCGGTGGAACATACACTAACACCTGGAGAGCTGATTGGCAAAAGATACCAATGGCAGTAAGTGTTAGTGGACAAACTCAGTTTTCTGTCAATGTAAATACAACTGATCCAGAAGGATTATTCCTAGTGGTAAATGGAGCCATTTATGATTATGGAATCAACAGTGCTTTTGATATCAATTCGGGCACATTAAACTGGCATGGGGGCTTCAATTTAGAGCCCACAGACCATGTTTACATCAAGCATTTAACCCTAATAAAAAACTAAAATAAAAATAACATACCATGAGTGAATTCATTAAAATCAAACAGATTGAAGGCCTGTCGGCTGACCTTGCAACAAGAGCTTTAGATGCACAAGTTGTAAAAATTGCAAATAACCTTTCGGATGTCAATGCCGGAACTGCACGAACCAATTTGAGCATCTATTCTAAAACAGAGGTAGATGCGTTGGTTACTGGTGCTAAAAACGCGTTCAACGTAGCGGACACTACAGCACGAAACGCCTTAACTGGTTTGAAAGTAACTGACCGTGTTTTTGTAAATGATGACGGTGACACTAAGTGGGCATTGTACATTGTTACTGCTGTAACAACTGGTACTGGTTCTACTTCGACATTCAAAAAGATTGCAGACGAGGACTTGTTTACCAATGCCTTGACTGCTGCTGCCGTTAAAGCTGCATACGAAAGCAATGCTGATACCTATGCTTTCAACGGAACATACAAGGGGAAACTTGACAAGATTACTGTTACAGGTAACGTCAATCTTGACACAATCAAATCAACGGCTGATTCTGCGTTAGCGAATGCTGCTACTGCTCAAACCACAGCAAACAGTGCATCCACTGCTGCAAGTAACGCTCAAAGTACAGCAAACTCTGCTTCGACTGCTGCAAGTTCAGCTCAGACCACAGCGAACAATGCTGCAACAGCTGCCGCTGCTGCTCAAACTACTGCCAACGGTAAAGAAGATTCATTCACTGAAACTACTGAGTCTTTCACGGGAATTAGTGGAGCTGCTGGAACTGCTGTGGCTGTGACACTTACACAAACTCCAAAATTGGGATTTGCAATTGATGTTTTCTTCAATGGAGTAAGAGTGAAAAACGTAACCAATACGCAAGGTTCGAGAAACGTCTCTTTCAATGTTCCTTACATCACTGAAACCACAGATGACGTTGTAGTAAACTACTCTTATTAATTCAACTTTTAATCACCAGTAAATGGAGAAAATAGCTGCAAAGCAAGTGGACGGTGTTGTTGATTTGAATTCAGATCAGGTCGTTCCAGGAAGAAAACAATTTGATGGCGGAGTGGGTTCAAGCCCCGGTCAAACTGGCCACTATCCATTATTGGTTGGAGGTTTTCTGTATTGGGTTTTAAACCCAAATGGAGAAGTACAAGAAGGAGATTACCGTTTAGGCATATCTCCAAATTCAAGGATGATGGCATTGCAAATTCTCAAAGGTGGCCTTTGGGAAAATGTTTGTCTTGATGGATGCGGAACTACAACCACAACTTCAGGAGGTGGTACAACAGATCCGGGAACTGGAGGAGGTACTGGCGGAACAGGAGGTACTGGCGGATGCCTTGTTTATGGCACGTTGATTACCCTTTCTGATGGAATGACAAAAGCAATTGAAGACCTAGAAATTGGAGACATTCTCAAGACTGTCGCTATTGAAGGATTGGATAGTGCTAATGAAAACGCCTGGAAAACTTTTACCACTTCGAGCTTCAACTCAACTGAAAGTTCATCGACTGTTGTTGGTATTCAAAAGTCTCAATTCAGTTACTACTTCCTGATTAATGATTCGTTGGAAATTACGCTAGAACATCCAATGCTTGTTCAACGAAATGGTCAATACTCATTTGTAAGAGCCAACGATGTAATTATTGGCGATAGTTTACTTGATGAATACGGACAGTGGATTGAAATTATAAGCAAGGTAAGAGTAGATGAAACTGTGAATGTGGTAAACATCAATGTAGAAAGTCAGGACACATACTTTGCTAGTGGTTATTTGGTACACAATCTTATTGATCCTAGCCAAGAGAAAGCCTTAATATAAAATTCCTATGACATCTAGAACCAGATTCAAATTAACCCTATTTGCTGCTGGATTTTTAGCACTGGTAACACTGCTGGCAATTGCTTCCAAAATGGAAACAGTTGCCACAGCTTCCATTGCAGGAATTATGACCATTTTATCGGCATACATCTGGTCGCAAACCACAAGACCCTCAAAAAATGAATGTAGTAATCAATATCCTAAAAAACAGAGAAGTGCAAAGAGTTTTAATGCTCGTAGCTCTGATAACAGCTCTAGTTCTGCTAATTAGAAGCAACCGAGAGTTAAAACAGGACAATCAAAGATTGTCACTCAATATGCAAACGCTGAGTAGTGAAATCTCTTTTGTGAAAACTCAAAATGGAACACTCGCTGCTCAAACGGATGTTTTACTTCTTCGTACCAATGAACTGAAATCATTGTTTCCAAAAGAAGCAAAGGCTATTAAAGATATGGGCGTGAAAGTTTCTAGTGCTACTCAAGTTTCAAGTACGGTAATAGAAACTCAAAAGAACATTATCACATTGGTCAGAGATAGCATAGTCAGTGATACCATTCATGTGAAGGTTTTTGACTATAAAGACCAATGGTATCAAATCAGTGGTATTAACCAGGGCGATTCACAGCGATTACAAATTCATAGTACCGATACTCTTACCCAAGTGGTTTATAAAGGAGAGCGAATACGTCCATGGCTATGGATATTCTCCCCTAGAAAGCTGCAACAGCGAGTGAGCGTATCAAACCCCAACGCAACAATTAAATACAGTCAATTCATCCAAATACAAAAGCAATGAACAAGATATTTTTTGGTGCTGCTGCATTAGCAATTTTAGCGTTAATGAGCAAAAAAGGCACAGACAAAGACGACAACGCTCCAGTAACGGCAGCACAGAAAGAAAACCGTGTAATCACATTTTTCAAAGCATAAGTTATGGCAGCACTTGAAGTACCAATCCCAATGACACCAAGGGTGTTTTATTCCAATGCAGCACTGCCTCAAAACAAGGCGAAGCTCGATCAGATTGGAAAGAAATACTACAAAGAAATCAAGCAAGCTGAAGAACTTACCAAAGTTCCTGGCGCATTGATTCTATCGGTAATCTTTACAGAAAGTGCCGGAAATCCGAGTGTGGTTAGTTATGTCGGTGCAGCAGGACTTATGCAATTAAAGCCACAAGCAGCCAACGACACTATTTACCTGGAGAACAAACAAGGTAGACTTACAGCCGGAGAATTGGCTGTGTTGAAAAAGTATTTAGGCAACCGTATCAATGGGCCGCTTAAACAGAAATATCTCTCCCATAAAATTAAAGAGAACAACTACACAGGGAATGTTGTGACTAGAGCTGATATGCTCAATCCTGAATTCAACATCCTATGTGGAGCGATGCTTTTAGGAATTCTCATTGACCAACACCAGGAAGCAGGCTTACTAAGATTGGATAAGGTATTGCTCAGATATGGAATGGGTTATTTCTACAAACCTGGAGAAGGTAGTATTGAACAGGTACTAGACAGAGTGAAACCAAAAAGCTCTGAGGGGTATGCCTATATCCTAAAAGTATTAGGTAAAAACGGACTATTAGAAACCCAAGCCGTGTAATGAACCAATTTGAGCTCAATAAACAGATTGAACAGTTTATTCTAAAAAAGGATAAAAACTCCGAATCGTATTCGACTGCGGACAAGATGTTTATTGCAGGCTACAGTGGATCCGGTGGACAAGGTTCTAAAGGTGCAACAGGTGAAGGCGTATTGTATGAGTTCTTTACTCCCGATTATATCTGTGAGCTCATGTGGGAATTGGCATACCGCTTTGGATTTAAAGCATCGGGAACTGTATTAGAACCAAGTTGTGCCACAGGTAATTTACTTGCTAATGCACCGGATAAAAGCAAATGCTATGGCTTTGAAATCAATCCAACCTCTAGGCGCATTGCTCAAATTCTTTACCCGGAAGCAAAAATCTTTGACGGCTATTTTGAAACGGCATTTTTACAAGAGCCTCGATTTACCCAACGATTAAAAGACAAACCAACTTGGTTAGAAGGTTATCCATTTTCGCTAGTCATTGGTAATCCCCCCTATGGTAAGTATAAGAACAAGTACAGTTCTTATTTCACTAGACCTAAGATGCACCAAATAGAATTGTTTTTCATGTACTACGGACTTCAACTATTAAAGCCTGGAGGACTGATGGTATATCTCACAGGTAGTAATTTTTTGAGAAACGGCATCACGTATCAAACCGAAAAATCAGAGCTAGAGAAAGTGTGCGACATCTTGGATGCGTACAGGCTTCCTCCGGTATTTAAGTATTCACAAGTACCCACTGACATCATTGTATTAAAAAGAAAATAATGAGCTATTCCACTGCACCCATAACGCCTCAAATGGTTTTTGACAAAAGCAGCTATGCTGACCTAGAAACCCAATTAGATGAACTAGATGCTCAGTTTAAGATTCGTGAAATTGAAGTTACATTCAATACCGAGGCTTACTTCTTTGGTCAAGTTACAAGTTCAAAGGATGTATTTGATTTTCTCAAAGACCGAATATTAAAGGGTATAGAAATTCAAGAACATTTCATTGCCATTTATTTGAACCAAGCCAATAAAATCATTGGCTACTATCATCATTCAACAGGTACGATTAATGCCACCATGGTAGATGTTGAAATTGTTGCTGCGGTTGCGCTAAAAACACTTGCGAAGTCAGTGATTATATCGCATAATCACCCTAGCGGAAATCTAAAACCGTCAGAGGCAGATCGTCAACTTACCCGAAGAATCAAATCAGCTTTGAAGCTTTTTGACATCGCATTACTTGACCATATCATTGTTACTAGTCAAGGGTATTACTCGTTTGCTGAAAGTGCAGAATCTTCCCTAAGTGGTTCAAGCACTATTCCAAATGCAATAGAACTAAAGTTGCGTGATGAAATATTAAAGCAACTCAAAAGAGTGACGGAGGCTAATGCTCCAAATCTCTATGCCATGATGCAATCACCACAAGGCTATGAGCAGGTAGAGCAACTTGTTATTCATAAAGTGCTGCATGACCAAATGGTTCCTGCGGCAGTTATTCCATTACTAGAATCTGAATATCAAATGATTTAATGAAACATGGAAGTTTATTCAGCGGTATTGGAGGTTTTGACCTTGCAGCACAAAATGTTGGCTTTAATAACATTTGGTGCTGTGAGATTGACTTGTATTGTCAATCAATTCTGCGAAATAATTTCAACCATGATAAAATCTATGATGACATTGTTGAGCTTTCAAGTCCTCCTTATGTTGATGTTCTATCAGGTGGTTTCCCATGTCAAGATATTTCAAATGCCAAAACATGGAGTTCAAATCATCAATTTAAAGCAAATGGAATCAAAGGTAAACGAAGTGGATTGTGGAGTGAGTTTGCTCGAATTATTGAAGAAGTTAAACCCAAATATGTTGTAATTGAAAATGTCCCAGCTCTCACAAAAAAAGGGTTTGAAAAGGTCTTATATGACCTTGCCGTCATCGGGTATGATGCGGAATGGACAATTATATCTGCTGCCGAATTTGGCGCACCCCACCTTCGCAAAAGACTTTGGATTGTGGCTTACCCCATCGGCTTCGGACGGTCAAACGAGGGCATCATTTTCAGCAGCGAGTTTAGGGAAACGATTTCACAATCACCAAAATGGGAATCTAGCAGAACAATATGCAGGAATAACAAAAAAAAGACTTTGCCCAAATCTTTTGGAATACATGATGGGGTATCCCGAAAACTGGACGATGCTCAACGTATCAAAGGACTTGGAAACGCAATCGTACCAGATATCGCAGAATTCATCTTTACAAGGATTAAACAACACGAAAGAGATGTATTATAGCGAACAACCAAGATATTACCGTGCCCGAATCGATATGTATCGGGATATGCTCACAAAGATTGAATCTAAAGAGTTCAATGCAGCACTGCTGCGAAATGGAGTGATGCCTGCAGGATATAAAGAGCAAGACATAGCAAATGTTTATCTCAAACAAAAGGACTATTCCAATGAACCATTGACCTTCACGGAGCTTTGCACATTCAACACCTGGTTTGCTCTCTTTCCAGAAAAGGTATGCGGTGAGCAGGTGATTACAACAAGTAGAGAATTTCCAATCACCATTAAGGGCGATAAAACATTTATTGTAAATACCATTCAACATGGAACTGGCGACAAGCAATTGATTTTTGATTTGCCAGGTGATTGGTACATTGACTACTTCGAGCCAAACGAAGACTTCGCTGTGGACTATCGCTGCGGAACATACAAGATCCAAATCTTCTCTCATGGAGTGGATTACAATTTTCAAATACAAAATGGAGACTTTTTATTGGAGAACAATAATTATCGCTACATACAAGACGCTAATTCCCATGCTTTGGAATTTATGCGTGCGAATCCAGGTAGTGTGTCAGCTATTGCAACGCTAGAAATCGAAGCACTGGCACTTGAATACGAACTTAAATTAAGAACGCTATGAGCTATTTATCAGGCATTTCTACTATACATCAGTTGGGTACACTTAACCCATACACTTCAACAAGGGTTCGAGGAAACTCTCATATTGTTGAACGCATTTTAAAACAAGCCACGGAGCTTCAAGGACTGGGCGATGCCGACAGTAAAAAGCTATCCTTTTCAGAGGTAGTAGCCAAATACAACAAAGGCATCACGGAGCCTGAAATTAAAGCCTGGATATGGTACAAGCGAAAACTAGGCGTGCCTATGAACGGTTGGGAGAAGTACTACCTAAAAGGAACAGGAAAAGCCCTGGAGGAACAACTCTTTGACTTAGTAAAACAAGGTGCAATGTGCTATCATGCAGGAGAGCTAATGCCATTTCCCATGTACACCTATGGCAATATGTATGACCGATTGGTGCAGCTTGAAAACGATAAAGAAGAAATTGAAAAGCATTTTGGCATTGAGGTATATGAGCATCACAAAGAGGTAATTGAAAAAGCTAAGCCCGAACTGCTTACTGTGGAGAATCCGGATGAAAAGGAACGCCCGATAATTACTGCTATTTCTGATTTTGCTATTGATCCCAATTTATTTTACGTGACCATGGTTCGTGAGGAGTTCATGGACTTGGAAAATGCTGAAGAACTAAAAAAGGTTAACGGTAAGATTGAACGCAAAAAAGACCGGGAGAAACTCAATGTGCGTTTTGATGGAGAAACGAAATACACTTTGCAACACTTGTTTGTAAAGTGGTTGTTTACCCTCAATAACGACACAGATTTTGAAAAAAGTTCTGCCATTGATATTGCTGATTACTACATCGCTAACCGTGCGCTTCGAGATGATAAACTCACCAAAGAAGAAAAGGCTGAACTCAAAGCCAATGCACGAATCGAGGGCGAAAAGCTATTCTCTAAATTCTTACATGAGGTATTGGCATTTGAAGACCAGCTGCGTTTGAACTATGCCTGGAACCGTTTGTATAACGGACAATCCGATATTAACTATTCAAAAGTTCCAATTGGCTTTGAGTGTTCTGCTCGGTTCAAATCAGGAATTCTACAAATAACCGACATTCAGCGTGAAGGTGTAGCCTTTATGGAAGCAATGGGATCGGGTATCAATGCCTTTGACGTAGGCGTTGGTAAAACAATGACCGCCATTGTAAACCTAGCGCACAATCTGTATTCCGGTAAATGCAAACGTCCACTTGTAGTAGTACCTAAACCGACCTACAAAAAGTGGATGAATGAAATCATCGGTTACACAGATAAAAAGACAGGAGAGTTTGTTTCAGGGGTACTATCTCATACTGGAATTACAGTGAATGATTGGTACAATATGGGAACCGACATTGTAGATAAAATCAACCTAAACAAAGCCGTTCCTGAAAAGTCCATTACCATGGTTACTTATGAAGGGTTCAAGCGGTTAGGATTTGGAACCTCAGTTTCAGATGAGCTATTTACTGAGCTTGTTAATATTCTTGGACAAAGCAAAGAGAAATCAAGCCGAGATAAAGAAATCGAATATCAAAAGTTTCGGGAGATGATCGGAGTGGGTTTGAAAAACTCAATTGCCGACATTGATGTACTAGGTTTTGATTATGCAGTTGTGGATGAAGCGCACCGATGTAAGAATGTATTTAGCCAGGTGAAAAGTGATGATGAAGGAAACAAACGTTACAATATTCAATCCGCTACCTCTGAAACTGGACAGAAAGCCTTTTTGATTTTAAGTTTCATTCAGCGAAAGTTTGGACGGAATACGATGCTGCTAACGGCAACGCCATTTAGTAATTCACCACTGGAGATTTATTCAATGCTTTCGCTTGTGGCGTATGATTCGCTGCGTGATAACGGCATTGTAAACCTGGACACGTTCTTTGATTTGTTCGTGCTTCCAACTGTTGAGTGGACAGCCAACTACAAAGAGGAAATTGTGGAGAAGGAAGTGATTAAAAGCTTCACCAATCGAAGGATTTTACAAAAGCTTATCTACAATCATATTCTTTACAAGACTGGCGAAGAAGCAGGTGTTCAACGACCGAAAAAAATCAACTTGCCTTTACTTTACAGCTTTGATAACGCCAAAGAAAGGTTACCACAAGGCAAACAGGTGCTCACTTATATCAACATGACACCAAAGCAGCGTGAGAATCAAAACGGCATTGTAGCCATGGCCAAGAAATCAACGCAAGGAAAATTAGACATGGGTAATTTGTTCCGTGCCCTGGCGTATAGTTTGGATAATGCTTTGTCTCCGTATTTGCTCAACGGCACACCGGAGAATTACAAAGAGTTCGTTCAAGAAAGTCCAAAGATTGCCTATGTAATGGATTGTATAAAGTCCGTAAAAGACTGGCATGAAACTCATGGTGAAACGCCAAGCGGTCAGGTGATTTACATGAACCGAGGTAAACAGTTTTTCCCTTTGATAAAAGAGTACCTGGAGAATGAAATTGGATACAAGCGTGGCGTGATGTATGATAAAACCAAAGTAGATGAAGTAGAAATCATCTCCTCTGAAATTAACGACACTCGCAAGGAAACAATAAAAGAAGCTTTCCTAGACGGAGTAGTGAAAATCATTATAGGAACAGCGACAATTCGAGAAGGAATTGATTTGCAAAAACGTGGTACGGTTATTTACAATTGTTATCCGGAATGGAATCCAACCGATATTCGTCAGCTTGAAGGTCGTATTTGGAGACAGGGCAATCAGTTCCAATATGTGCGCATTGTAATGCCACTGGTTCAAGATTCTATGGATGTTTTCGTATTCCAAAAGCTTGAAGAAAAAACCTCACGTATCAATGATATTTGGTTCCGTGGTGACCGAGGTAACGTGCTCGATTTAGAGAGTATGGATCCTGAAGAAATTAAACTAGCTCTTATTACCGATGTAGATAGACTGGTTCAAATGTTCTTTGACCAAGCCAAAGAGCAGCTCAACCGCGAGTACAAAAAAGTAACGCTTGCCATTGAAACCCTAAAGGAAGTCCAAGGCGATATTAAGGATTACAATACGTATCGGGAAAAATCTATTGAGGCGATTAAGAATTTCCATACCTCCTTACTTGCATCAAAATACTTCGAGCAAACGCCACAAGTGAATGAAGATGGTGAATTTGAAAACAAACAGATTAAAAAAGCCAAGGAGCTCAAAGAGGAAGTCGAGGCTGTACTTAATGCCACCGACAGACAGGATAAGGACATCATTGCTCTAGGTCGTAAAATTGATAGTTCTTATGCTGTTTTAGGGGTTTATTTCCCGAACCGGTATTATGTGAGCTATTTCAAGGAATACGTCTCAAAAGTGCGTAAAACCGAGCGCACACTACTAAAACCTAGGGGTTATTCCCTAAATAGCGATTTAAGCCCAGTAATGGCTCAATACGAGGCTGAGAAGCAATCTATCCAAGCCCAAGCAGAAACCTTCAAAGGTGAGCAGAATTCGCCTAAATGGGCTGAATTACGCCAAGAAATCCAAGCTAAGAAATCCGCTTTACAGGTAGAGGGAAGAAGTGCCGAAAGCAGAGCTAAGGAATTTGAAACGCTGAATTATCTCCTAGAGTACCGAACTAACTTGGTTCCGGCTACAGCAACAGAAATTATCAATACCAGTGAACTAGAGCTTGAAGCTCTTGCACTAGAAATCGAATTAGAACTCATAAACTTTTAAGTCATGCTAAATACAAACAACTACTTTCAAAAAGCACAGAACATTGATTGGGACAACCTTCCCGAAGCACTTGCCAAAGGTCATAAATTAGTACAAGGAGCTAGCCAAAATAACTGGGCTGCCTACAACTCAAACGAGAATATCAAACGAGTGGTAGATGCCTTTTTTCATAAGCTCGATGAGTACCTAGACAAAACACCAAAGGCTACAAAAGCTCCAAGTTTACCGAGTAAAACGAAAACAGAAATAGTAGCTCCAACGGTAGTCCCTGAACCTAAAAACTACAAAGGACTTCGTGTTGAGATTCGTCCGGCATCTAAAGGATCGACAAAGTTCATTGTGTGGGACTTAAAAACTGACCAAAAGTTCGCTAATGAGCGATTCGATTCAATTGCTGAAGCAAAGGAGTTTGTCGAAGATAACGACATGACACTAGTGAGAGTAGTAGAGGCTGAAACAGAACCGGAATATAAAACGGAAGATGTAGAGCACATTGATACCGATGTGCAATTTATCAAGCGATACGCTGCCATGCACGGCAAAGTGAAAAGCCAGGCACAAGTATTGAACTTAATTCACTCATTGCAGAAGGCAATTATTGAAAAGAAGATTGGCAAGGAATCTCAATATGCCAAAGAGATTGAGCTCATGCAAAAACAGCTAATTACTTGCTATGAGAAAATGGGAGAAATGGCTGAAATAAAAATTGACAGCAAGAACCTGAAACGTTATTTAGAAATTGCCCACAGCCAGGAAGGAATGTTATCGGTAGCCCTCTTGAAAGCATACGTTTCATTAAATGGTAAGCGAGATGTGAAGGACAAAGCAGAACGCTTATTCAACCGCATGAAAAAAGCTGTAGAGCATGGAAAAATCAATCGCAACGACAAGTATGCCGAAAAGCTCAATGAAGCCTACACAACGCTTAAAACATACATTGACGGTGAAACTGCAATTCTGAACATCAACAAAGCTCAATTGAACGGTCTTTTAGGAATCCTGGGGGAAGACTTATTCAGTCAAAAAAAAAGCCTAAACGGGTACGATGATGACGAGCAAGGAATGATTGTCAGCTCCGGTGAGCTACTTTCCATGAAATTTCAAACAATCGGACTTCAGGGAAAATACCGTGAGCTTATCGGTGATCCTAGTGTAGGATTTACTGCCATGGTATATGGTTTGCCTAAATCCGGTAAGTCAACCATGTGTCTGGACTTCGCTAATTACCTGGCAGCGCACCATGGTAAAGTATTGTATTGCGCGATAGAGGAAGGATTTGGTTATACGCTCAAAGAGAAGATTCAACGCCTGGGAGCGCAGCACTCAAATTTATTCATCACAGACAGGGTTCCTGAAAATTTATCAGAATTCAACTTCGTATTCATTGATAGCGTTTCGAAAGCAGGAATGGATGTGAATGCTATCGACCAGTTACGCAAAATGCACCCGGACACATCTTTCATCTTTATTTATCACACAACCAAAGAAGGCAACTTCAAAGGTGTAAATGAACATGCGCATGAAGTGGATGTGATTATACAAGTGGAGAAGGGTAAGGCATCTTCAACTGGAAGGTTCAGTGCAGGTGGGGTAATGGAGATTTAAAATCTATTAAGTTGAACACCATTATTAGTTAACCATTGCTCATTAATTTTTCCAAAATTAGGATTTGCATTATGTACCCAGTGGTTTAAAAGGCGTTCTAATGATTGAGAAACAGGGCTTCCTTGAGCCGATGGAGTAAAAATATTTGTGTATAACCGATTTGAAATTTGATCGTGATGAACAATTGTGTTCCATTGTTCACCCCAAATCCCGGTAGGTTTCCGTGTAAAGTAAATTGAGTGAATTTGTGGATTATTCTCTAAATATGAAATTATATGATTAGTTGACCATTCTACTTGATTCAGTGCATTTAAATTTTCCAGTCCCAAAACACCTTTGTTTTTTCCGTCTTGAATCAAATTATACTCTTGCTGATTGAAAAGTACATTGTCGTTATTTAAAATTTCATACCGAGGATTATTGTGAAACAAAACTTGACTAATCAAGTCACAAAAAGATAATTTTAATTGAGTACATAGGTTTTTTATTTCTTCTAATGAGGGATTAAGTGTATCTGGCAACCCTCCTCTATTAGGTATTCTTCTAGTTCGTAATTGTAGCTGGTTAAGAATAAATAGATTTTTAAATGCAGGCCAGAAAAAATTTCTTCCATAAAAGAAGTCTGCAAAATTAGCATTAGGCGTTCCAGGGTTAAATGTTCCAATAATTAATACTTCAGGCAAATATGGAGTAGAAGTCAAAATGGCATTTGTTGTTTCAAAACCATCACCAAAGTCAAACTCATTAAATTTATGCAATATTGGCATTGTTACTTTTTCTTTTGTTGGTTCCCTAGCTCGATTAATGGTTGAAACATTGATTTCATTAAACTTCCTGCTCCTTTAATTTGTGCAGCAGAATTTTTCATTCTCATTTTTTCATTGACAATCTTAAATTTAACTTTTTGCGCAGTATTTCCTTGAGTTTCACTTGATCCACCAATTACTTTTAAATCAAAACCACCTTTAGTTTTTTCTGCAACATCCACTAAAATTTCAAATTCAATTTCATCATGCAACTGCCATTCAGAACCATCTACACCTAACTTAATCTCCTCAATAGTTTGAGATATAAATTGTTGAATTGGACTTTTCATATTTTTCGATTAATGGTTATAAATTTCCAACATGTTGTGTTTTATTACTCCTCTGTATTTCTAATTCAGAATTAGTTTGAATATTTGAAAACAAGTCAATTCTAATAACTCCGCCGAAATAAGACTTAATCATTTCTTTTCCAATAGCTTTGATAACTGATACAACGACCGAATTGCCTAACTGCTTGTATGCTTGATTATTTGATACTGGAAAGTTGAAACTATCAGGAAACCCTTGAAGTCTTGCGGCTTCTCGAACTGATAACTTTCTTTTAATATCCCATAATTTTGGAGTTCTATTAGCAATAATAGTACAAGCATAAGTATCCATGCATGAATAAAACGCTTCCTGAATTTGTGTTTTAGCAACATCTCCAACATGGAATCTTAATGAGCCATCTGATTTCTGAAATGAATAAATACCATATTTCCCTTTTTTTGTATTAGGAGCATATTTTGAATTATCATGCTTTACTCGCACATCGTTTGATTTAAAGTGCTTTGCAATACGTTCTATCTCGAAATCGGTTAATTTCAAACTCTTGTCATTATTGTCTGATTCAATAATTATATCCCTTAATTTTGGATTACTGTTTTTTCCTTTGGGAAATGAAAAATCAACATTTTTATCAAACCCAACGCAATACCAACGTTCTCTTTTTTGAGGAACACCAAAATTCAAACTATCTAAAACTTTCCAATGAATATGATAGCCAAGTTCGATTAATGTTTCTTCAATAATCCTAAGTGTTTCTCCATTGTTGTGCGATTTTAAACCTTTTACATTTTCAAGTAAAAACATTTTTGGTTTATGATATTTTATTATTCTTACTATATCAAAAAACAATGTACCTCGTGTCTTATCCTCAAAACCTTCCTTTTGACCAGAATAACTGAAAGGTTGACATGGGAATCCCCCTAGTAATATATCGAAAGCGGGAATCTCACTCGCATCTATTTTTGTTATATCCCCACTAGGATATTCTCCAAAATTGTGTTCATAGGTTTGAGATGCATATTTATCAATGTCAGAAGAAAATACACATTCTCCTCCCAATTCATCAAACGATAGTCTAAATCCTCCAATTCCACAAAATAAGTCAATGAATTTAAATTTCTTTTTCATAATTGTATTGTCATGTATATTTTAAGCAATAGTTGATGCTATTCACAAGGGCATTATTTCTTGTATTGAAATCACAATTCATATTGATCGTCACGAGAAAAAAATGCAAATCAATACCCCGCAAATCAAGAATAATAGGTTCGTAAAAATCGTCAGCTGGATATATTAAACCACAGATTGAAGTATTTAATTGATTTGCATAAAAAACTAGCTGATAAATATCAGCGACACTAGTAAGGTCGCTTAAAGTTGACTCTTTTGGAGAGAAAAATTTATTTTTTACATCAAAAACTGCTCGAGCAGATCCTTCAAAATAATCAATGATTATGTCCGGAGAATATGCTTTTTGACCAATTTCTTTTTCCAACTTCATCTCTGCGAAAATTCTAGGTTTTTCCCATTTACTAACAATATGATCCAAATCTTTATCAAGAACTTTTCGAATGTACTTTTCAAATGTTGCATTTGAATTTTCTAAAAATGCATTCCACTGAATACTTCCATCATTTGAATATCCTAATTTGAAATCGAGAAGTATTTTTTTTGAATACTCTAGGCAGATAGGATAATTGGGATTGGAAGAATTAAATTTCTCAATATCCTCAGCAATTTCTTTTAATTCTTTAACGTAATTTGAAATAGCATCAAAGTGTGATAAAATACGAATTGTTTGAAATCGAAGTTCTGCATTTAATCTATTATATTCATAGATTTTCATTAGTGCCGCCTTAATAATTTGATTAGCAGAATTATCAATTTTATATTCATCAACTATAGTAGAAACTCCTTCAATCGGCACAAGTTTCTTTACAAATTCAGAATGAACAATTTTACCTTTTGGTTTATGTGATTTTACTTTTTTAGGCAAATATTGACCTGTTAAACCGAAGGCTATCAAATTATTACATTGGTTTATGAAATTTTCGATTAAGCCATTAACTCCAAAGTGAGAGTTTTCGGAATGCGAAATTGATTTTAAATCAGGCTGATTTAAGTTGTCAATAAAAAGCAACATTTCAAAATAATGTTCGAGAGACAATGTTTTGTGCCTCGGATTAATTCGAATTAATTTTTCACTTAATTGAATTTCACCAATAATATAATCATCAAGTGAAATTTTATTTTCACTCAAACTAAATGGAAGCTGGGGACTTTGAGTTTTTATTGTGCGCAACTCGATGATATCCTTATCATCCAGTGTTATAGATTCGTTTTCATAAACATCAATTATTCTCATGCCAAATAATCTGTGATTGCTTCAATAAATTCTGAACCATTTAATCGATTATGTAGTTTTCCTCCTGTTATTTCGATTATTTTGCTTTTTTCTTTACTACAAAAATCTTCAATCATCGATAATATTTTATAGTTAAATAAATCTTCTAGGTTCTCATTATTCCAATGGAATTTTCCTTCATTAAAAAAAGCTTGATTATAAAATACTGTTTGACCAATTACTAATTCATCATTTCGTAATGAAGTTCTTAGATTTAAATTAATCTTCCTCAAAAAATCGGCTAATGAAATTTTCAACTCGGTTGTAGTGAGATCAATTAATTGATTTTCATTGGGAGCAATGTAGATATCAATAAATCGTCTTCTCAATGCGAAATCCATTGAACTTAAAGACCTATCCGCAGTATTCATTGTAGAAATTACAAACAAATTTTTGGGTAATTGTAAATCTTCTTCAATTCCGGCAATGTTTGTCTTTAATGAATAGTTCCTGTCTAAACATTGTATGATTTCTCCAAAAACACTTCCCACATTTGCCCTGTTAATTTCATCAATTATAAGGACAAAATTCTCTGTTGAACCTTTTATTTTATCAAGGAATTTCAATAAAGTCCCTCTGTTTTTTTCAACTTTATCCCCATTGACGATGAAGCCACCAATAAAATCTTGATAAGAATATTGAGGGTGGAATTGAATTTTTAATATATTATCTGATTTGCTAGCAATTTTTTTTGAAATCGAATCGGCTAAAAACGACTTAGACGTTCCGGGAGGTCCTGACAAAATAATTTGATAATTTTCTTTTAAAAGCTTAATTATTTTGTCTTCGCTAATTGTTTTTGATGTATTCATGATTATAAATTTTGAAATGTAATTTTGTTGTGTAAAGTCACTCACTTGAGAAATTGAACTTGTGTATTTTTCGCTATTATAATTTGCTGGATTTCCAATTAATCTTCGAATTTCCAACATTTGGACTGGCTCTGTAGAAAAATTCAATTCTATTTCTATTGACCTATCAAATAATAATCCTATTTCCCTGTCTGTTATTTGCAGTTCATTTACAAATAATTCTATCAATTCATTCGGACTAAAGTTACTCTCGAATTCTGAAAATCTAAAGTACCAAAGGGCTAAAGGCCAGAGTTTTATTTTTTCATTCGGGATAGTAAGAGTTTTTATCTCTTCAACATAATTATTTGCGAATTTGATTTTATCATTATAAATATCTTCACGAATAATTTTTCTCCAAGTTGTTGCTCCACCAATAATATTGTTTTTTATTCTTGAAGATACCCATTTCTTTAATGTTTCTGAAGGTGCTTGAGCAGCCCATTCTTTCATATTAAATGGATTTATAAACTCGTATTTGTCAGGCTTTAGTTCATTTTCATTAAAAAGCATACTGAGTTTTTGTCCAACGCTATATCCTTTTTCTGAAATTGTGTCAACTGGCAATGATGTTGTTTCATTGATTCCACATCCTTTTAATATCAAGAAAATATGAAAAACACTAGCGTTTTTGACATCAACTTTTACTAGCTCTTTATAAGCATTGATTATAGTATTTGTGCTTATAAAATTCATATCGCCATTTTTTTATTGTCTTGATTTATTGTGTTTTGTACAATTTGCCTTTGTACAGATTTTAATACGTCAAGTGGATTTTCTTCATCAATTATTAATTCATAAATCTTATCAGCTAGCCACATTTTTAATAATTCCTTCTCAGGAATTTTGAAAATTTGAGCAAGTTTTGAAATATGTATTTTACTTATTGGTTTCTCCTCGTTTTCAACTTTACTTATATATGCTGTATCTACTTCAAGTTGTGCAGCTATTTGTCTTTGAACAAGACCATTTGACTCTCTTAACTCTCTCAATTTTAACCCAAGCATATTGTCTTTTTTAAAACTTGTACTTCAATGGTCAAATGTAAGGAAAGAATTTGACGTTTTTTATTTAGTTCAAAACAACTTATGAGAGTTAAGTGAATAAAAAGTTTTCATTGTGTTTAAAAACAAACTCCCACAGGAAATCTGTGGGAGTAATGCCAGAAAAATGGGGGCGAAACTGGCAAATTATCGGAAATTCATAGGAAAACTATCGGAAACAGGTAGGAATAAACCCTTAAAATGGAAGGAAAGGAAGGGAATAATCTCCATTGCTGTTAGTGTTTTTCTCTATGATATCATGATCCTTCATGAATTTTATGTAATTCCTAGCCATTCTTTCCTTCACATCCAATTCTTCCATGACTAGTTTCACTAAATCCGCAGGAGAAACAGTTTGTTTCTTTGAAAAAATCACTTTGGCTACCTCAGTTAGCTCGGATAGTTTACGTGATTCTGATTCTTCCTTGCTTTTTTCACCTAGGAAGACGTGACGACCTTCCGTTTTGCTCCAACCAAACTGGATTAGTGGAACATCCAGTGGGGAACCGTCACGTACTTTGAGGGCTTTTACAACACTACAGTTGACATTTGTCTCTTTTTCGATGAGTAATATCCCGGCAGCTTTACGTTGAACCTCAGAACCGAGGTGACCGCGTAGTTTCATTCCTGAAGGAGCCATATGAACTACGCATATGATACAGGTGTTGTAGATAGCAGCCATTCGAAACAGTTCCTCGATGAGCTTTACTGAACTTTCCTCGTCATTGACCCCGTTAAGCAAATCAGCGATACCATCAATAACAACCATGTGAATGCCTCCGTGTTCGTAATACAAGCGATCCATTGATTCCAGGATAAGATTCATGCGCTCGTTTCTTGAAATTCCAATAAGACCGAATGTTTTAAACCATGCAGGTGGGTGATTAAGTGTTGCTCTTTTAACGATATAGGAAACGTTTTTATAGAGTTGGTACTCTGATTGCTCGGTATCGTAGAGCAATACAGCCTTTTTTGTCTCGTTTTGCTTAACGTATGTTCCAAGTGTATCAATAACCGCTTCTTCGGGCTTTATTGCGCCTGAAAGAAGCCCTCCTAGGTAGTTAGTTTTACCGCTACCTTCTGCACCGGCAATACAGACTATGTTTCCAGGTGTTCCAATGGTTACATCGTTTATGGTAATTACTGGTTCCGGTGCTTTCGGTGGATTATCAAAATCTATTTCGCAACTTTTCATAACGGATAGTGTATCCTCGTATAAATGATCGAGCATCTCTAAAAAGAGCATCATCAAATCATCGGCTGAGTGTCCCAGTTTGAAGAAGTCTGAAATGTCTTTAGCTTTTTTTGTCCCAGGCAGAGGGAGTAGAAGTGATTTTATTTGAAAGCTCTTATAGTCTTTAGTGAGCTTTTCCATGGAATTTCTGCCTGTTTCATCTGAATCATATAGAATAGTGATGTGCTTGAAACGATAGCTCAATCCTCGTAACAGGTTTTTTGGGATATGTGCTGTCTCACTGTTTAAACAAATCGCATGAAATCCATGCGCCACAAGGCTCAAAACATCTTTCTCTCCACCTGTAATGAAAAGGATATCGCCCCTTACTGGAAGTTGCTCCAGTCCAAAAACGTAGTTTTCGGTAATCTCACCTGTATAAAGAAATCGAAATTGGGAGTGGGGTCGATAAAGCTTCGTGTATCTTCTACCTTGGTAACCGAAAATGGGCTGCTCAACAGTACTTTTCAAAAAGAACTCTTTATTCTCTTTAGAAATGCCATGGTAGGTATCGATAGAACAAACATTGTAACGCTTCAATACTTCATGACTGATGCCATATTGTTTCCAAAATGCTAGTTCTGATTCATTGAACTCTTTGTATTGGATAGGGAGTTTATTCTTTGCGGTTTCAAAACCATCGTGAATAGAAGGAATCTTACTAGCGACTGAAACAGTGCCTTTGTTGTCGCGTACTACACGATCAACTTTTTGTCTTTGGTCTTCTAGGCATAATCCTAGTTCACCGTCTATGATTTCAAGGATTTTTATAAAATCGGATCTGTCATCACAGCTATATCCGAATATCTTTCCGACAAAGAAAAAACAATCACCACTGTATTCGGAATCACCGAAATCCTTGAACTTGTAAATGTTTGATTTTTTGTCCAGGTACAAATAGCATGCTGCTTTGCTATCCTGGTAGAACGGGCTTTTAAAAGATTTACCAACTTTAGTAAATCGATTTCCCAAGAAGTATTTGAATACATCTAGGCCTTTATTGGTTTTGTATAAAATGGATTCTTTGCTTAATGACATAAAAAATGAGGTTTGTAGGATTAGAGTAATGAGCCAAGCGGTTTTTTGCGTTTGTTTTCTGAATACTTCATCAAGTCAGAAATCAGTAACCGCCTCTGTCGACCAATATTGGTATAACCCAATTCGCCACGAAGCATAATTCGGTAAATAGAAGCTCTGCTAATGCCCAGCAATGCACTTGCATTTTTCATGTCCATGTACCTGTCTTTTTCAGGTACAATTTGATTAAGCTGTTTGAGCTTATCAATCTCTTTTTCTAAGTCGGAGACTTTGTGAAGAAGTGTTTCATAGTCGGTTTGTGGTATTAGAATGTTCGTACTCATAGCATCATGATTTTGAATTCAGGATGCAATGCTAAAACCTTTGGGCAAGTTCCTTATGTAACTTACATGTAACTTACATAAGATTTATTTCAGAGCCTTTTGTCGAGATAGTCTATGAAAATCTTGTTCAGCTCGCTTAAATACTGGCTTTCACGTTGGATTTTACGATCACCGGAAGAATTGATTAATCTTGACCATTGTGATATCCGAATATTGAAAAACCACATAAGGAGCTCCATGAAATCCTTTTTAGAAACAGGTTTGCCATCTTTCCCAATAATCGCTTTGCTCTCATGTACCGTTACGAAAAGCTCCACAAAGGCGATTTTTTCACGATTCCATTTCAAATTGGTCGCACCACTGTTTTTAGGGAAGAGGCTTAATTGCCCTAGATGATAGGCTGATAATTCTTTGGAAGTAGGGATACCCAGGTCGATTAAATTAGTAACCGGTACTACAGGCTTTGAGGGGAAATACTTATCCAAATGATGGATTCGATGCAAATAAAGCTGGTCAAGCATTTCAACAAACTGCAACTGGATATTAAAAAAGCTTAGAATTTTTTTTTCAAGCTAATATCATCATTTATACCTGCTAGGGTGGTCTTGACGAAATCAATCCTGTTAAACAGCACTTGCTCATTATCCTTTGGAAAATATCTGATTTTGAATTCACGTACTTCAAATCTGTAAAGGTCAATTGCTTTTTTAAGTTCTTCGGGATTGTTGTTGATTCCATTGAGTTTTTCCTCAAGATTGGTTTTGCACTGTTGGTACAGTGAGTCAAGGTAGTTGTTGTATTCCAGGGTAAGTTTATAGCCATTAAAGCTAATTTCGGGGGCGACTTCACTTTCAAATAAGTTCATTTGCTTTCGAGCCGAAAATGAGTGCACTTGTACTTTTACAAGTTTTAGTTGATCGAGGGTTTCTTTTAGAAGTTTAACCATAATATTCCGTTTTGATTTTGAAATTATTTTTAATCAAAAAACGTAAAAACTGCACAAATTGATTTTTTCAATCAAGTCATTAATTCGGTAAAATCATTCATGGCAATATGGCAATGGTATATATATACCCATTGCCAATTGCCTAAATAGATATGATTTTAAAAAGTGCCTGTCGTTGCAGTGTTTTAGCGGAAACTAAAGGATAACGGGGATTCGAAAAACGAATTACGAATAATAGATATGCAACCTAGACTGTTAGGTTGGGTACAAAATTGAACGTATTAGAATTAAATTTATCGGACGTTCATTTGGTAATTCTCCGAGTAAAAAGTATATATTTGTGTTGCTAATGGTTAATCACAGGGGCGGAAGTTAAAGTCCCCATCTTAGGTCACTGGGATGCCAACTGGTTACCCGTTCGCAATAAAAGTTAAAAAGTCAAGGAATTATAAGGGTTTGAGGGCTATGGTTCACCATCCCCTCCCTCCGCAGACAGATTGTCTAAAACAGTCTAAAAGCGTGTAAAATCAAGGTTTTGCACGCTTTTTTTATGTTCTTCAAATTCTAAAAAAGTCTAGGTTTGTCTATACTTTTGGTTTCTTAGCGGGTTTCTTTTTTTTGAAGCCAAAAAAG
>CAMDAF010000010.1 GCA_945888525.1 Chitinophaga pinensis | reverse complement strand
TTTTCAAATTAATACACTTTTCTAATATTGTTCATATTAACACAAAGGAGTTCTTGAAACATCCCTGGCAATTTCAATATATTTGCTAAAAATGTTTATGAAACAACACATAATTATTGCCCTCTTTTTCTTCACAAGCCTGCTCAGTGCACAGAATAAAATTTCAATATTGAATTTCCTTCAAGCTGGAGCAGTTCCACAAACCATTAATGAAAGAGGAAAGAATTTAAATGCCTCCGGCCTAAGCTTTAACTATATTCATTTTAAAAAATCGAGCTTCTTTAGGATGGATGCAACTTGGTTGGCCAGATATATTCTAAATGGCGAGAAAGATAAAAATACGTTTAGAGATACAAATAAAGTTCTGGGCATGGACCTGCCTATTTTTACTGCTACCTATGGAAAAAACATCATTAGAAGCGACCGATTTAGCTTAGGCCTAGGGGTAAATTTAGACTCAAGAACATTTTACAGTTCCCCTTTGCAAAAAGCTAAGAATATTATAGATGCAGTTAGCCTTGGAATGGTCGTTGGCATAAAAATCAAACTGAATGATTGGCTTACTTATACAACGCTTGGCGGATACGATTACATGATTGTAGACGCAAATTATTCCAATAAAAACTCCAGTGGATCCCAGATTTATCTCCAAAATAATTTCTCGTTTTTGTTGAAAGGCAATTTTGGAATAAACATTCAACCAGATTTTAGTTTTAAGCAGTTTGACAAAGCTGGTATACTGGGTGGTCAGCTTTTTACAAAAAACATAAAGGTAGGTTTGGTATTCGCCATTAAGTAAGCACTGAAGTGCCTAATCGAAAAAAATGGTTTTTGATTACTTAGCGGCTGGAGCTGGAGCAGACTTCTGTGCTGGCGCATCCATCAATTCCTTCATTTTAGGGTCTGAAGTTGTTTCGCCACCTTTTGATGAAGATTGTCCATTGTATGAACTTGCTGCAAGAGATACAAACAAAATTAAAGCAGCAAAAATCCAAGTTAATTTTTCTACACCTTCAGATGTTCTTTGAACACCAAAAATTTGATTGCTTGAAGAAAAGTTAGCTGCTAATCCGCCACCTTTAGGGTTTTGAATTAAAACTATAACGATCATTAGGGCTGCTGCTATGATTCCGATAATTAGTATGATACTTAACATAGTTATTTCCTTTCTTTTTTGATTTTATCGATAAGGTCTGCAAAGAACGATTGTTTTGATGGATTTTGCAAACTTAATTTTTCGTAGGCCTTTAAGGCAAGGTCAAAATTGCCCTGCTGATAATAAATTTCAGCTAAGGTTTCCGAAACAAACTCTAAATCAAGTATTTCACTGCGTTTTGCCATGTTTTCAGGGCTGAAGAACTCTTTCTTTGGTCTGCTTATCTGAGGATTAATTGAAATAAACTTTTCAATGATGTCCAACGATTTACTGGCTTTTTCGTTGATCACTTTAGGCCCCTCTGCTTTTACTTCCTCTTCTATTTGAGTTGGCTCATCCGAATGTTTTGGATTCTTTAACCATGAGAAAAAATCTCTCGAATGCTCGGTTTCATGTAAATAGTCAGTTTCTACTTGAGGCACATAAGTCTCAATGTTATAAACAGGATACTTTCTTAAAACCAGTTCTGAACTTTTCGCCGAAACTTCATCTAGTTCTTGCTCAATATGTTCGGATATTGGTTCAACTTGACCCGTTTCTATAGGTGGTTCTTCCTCTAAAATTATTTCAATTTCATCTTCTTCATCTTGAGCCAACTCACTAATTCGAGTTTTTACTTCCTCGGCCTCAAGAACTGAAAATTCACTTTCAACTTTTTCTTCAGCTTGAACAAACGCTTTGGTAAACGAGAACTCAGTAGCAATTTCTTCGCCAATTATATCCTGCTCCTCTGATAAAGTTACCGTTTCATGCAGCTTATAGGTTTCTTCAAATTCAAATGGTGTCTCATTAATTTCTTCTCTTGCATCTTCAGAAATCTCTAATGCTTGCAAATCTGCCTCAATTGCATGAACAGTTTCAACAACTTCTTTGTCATCTAAGAAAGCATCTAAACCAAGTGGATCATCTGTATTTTTCTGTTCCTTAAATTCTACATTGTTCGGTATTGTAGATTCATTTTCTGAAACAGCTTCGAGTTCTTTTAATGCTTCAACATCAGCATGGATAAATTCATAAAGTATTTTTCTATCACGAACCCTTACTGCAGCTAGCCTTAGCATATCTTCAAACCTGTAATGATTTGTTTGGTGGTAATACCTTGCCAATATCTCAAATGGTTTAGAGAAATACGGATAATCTTTGGCCAATTGCCTTAAATCATCCACATCACTATTGCTTATAGCAATCGGATTTTTATATATTTCGTTTAACCTTTCTCGATTCATTTAATTACCACTTTAATGCCACCTTATTAAAAATTTCTTGAATAATTTGTGTGCTTACCTCTTCTGAAAGTCTGCCTTCAATTGATTGAAATGTTTCACTTGCATCAAACTCCTGAAATTTACTAATTGATTCTGTAAAATTCAAATCTTTATGTTTTGGACATTCAAATACAACTTTAACCACCATTGTGAATCGATTTTTTATTGAACCAGTATTGCTGCTACTGGCCACAGATTCGGTTTTATATTCAGTTATTGTACCAGATATTTTAAAATCACCTTCAGGACTTACAATTGCTAAGGAGGTTTCTCTAATAAATTTATCCTTAAGTTGCTCGGTAAATTTCTGACTTAAACTAGGGTTTACATAAGACGCTTGGTTGGCAAAATATTGAATACTGATATTCTTTACGTCAGCAGGTATGTTGATGCCCGAAAGGCTGTATTGGCATGACTTACATCCACTTAATAATAGCGCAACACCAAGCATCCATATGGTAAAATTCTTTTTCAATATTAAATCGATTCTAAGTTGTATTGTTTTATTTTCCTGTATAAGGTTCGTTCAGATATGCCTAATTCTTTTGCGGCTTTATTTCTTTTCCCTTTATTTCTTTGTAAAGCCCGTCTAATCATATCCAATTCTTGGTCTGCAATTGTTAAGCTCTCTTGCTCATGGTCATCAAATGGTTGAACATCTATAACATTGTTTCTAATTATGGGAGGCGCATTGTTGTTGCTTGGAATAATAACTGGCTTATCATAGCTTTCGCTGTAATAATTATCGTTGTACAAAACATGCTTAATCTCTTCCTTGTTATTTTGTATAAATTCATCACGGTTTGTGCTATTTTCAACCAATCCAACTACAATTCTTTTCAAATCGCTGACATCTTTTTTCATGTCAATTAGAAACTTATAAAATATATCCCTTTCGCTCATGCCTTGAGAAGACATGCCATCTGAAGAACCAAAAGCCAAAGGTAAATTTTTATCTGTTTGTGGCAAATACCTGTTCAAAATTTCTGATGAAATTGGGCTATTGTCTGCCTCCAATACACATATCTGTTCGGTAATATTTTTTAATTGTCTAATGTTTCCCGGCCAATCATAATTTGCCAATAAATTTTGTGCATCAGCGTCTAGCTGCACCAATGGCGCATGATTTTTTTCAGCAAAACTTGTTGCAAATTTTCTAAACAACAAGGCAATATCTGGTTTTCGCTCACTCAACCTTGGCACTCTAATTGGCACAGTTGCCAACCTGTAATAAAGATCTTCTCTGAATTTTCCTTGTGTTGCTCTTTCGAGTAAATCTCTATTGGTGGCAGCAACAATCCTTACATTGGTTTTAAGTACTTTAGACGAGCCCACTTTTATGAATTCGCCATTCTCTAATATCCTTAACAAACGGGCTTGCGTACCCAATGGCAACTCGCCTACTTCATCAAGAAATATTGTTCCACCGCTCACCGATTCAAAATACCCTTTTCTTGCATCAGTTGCACCTGTAAACGAACCTTTTTCATGTCCGAATAATTCTGAATCTATGGTTCCCTCTGGTATTGCACCACAGTTAACTGCTATAAAATTTCCGTGCTTTCTTGAACTTAAAGCATGGATAATTTTAGAAAATGATTCCTTACCAACACCGCTTTCCCCCGTTATAAGAACGCTCATATCTGTTGGGGCTACTTTTACAGCTGTCTCCAATGCATGATTTAAAGCAGCTGAATTGCCTACAATTTCAAATCTATTTTTTATTGCTTGAAGTTCCATTAGTTTATCGCTTTCCCAATTAATGTTGTGCTGGTAACTCTATCAATTAGCACATTGACATATTCTCCAATTTGATAATTTTCCTTTGGAAAAACCACCTTAATATTTTGATCATTTCTACCAGAAAGGTCATCTTTGCTTTTCTTTGAATAGGAATCAACCAATACCTTTACCACTTTGCCAATAAATGTTTGATTGTTTTGCAATGACAATCTATTTTGTAAAGTTATTATTTCCGTTAATCTGCGGGATTTTACTTCTTCTGAGACATCATCTGTCATTTTCTTCTGAGCCAAAGTTCCTGGCCTTTCGCTGTATTTATACATATAGCTAAATCCAAATCGAGACAATTCCATTAAACTTAGAGTATCTTGATGCTCTTCTTCTGTTTCTGTGCAAAAGCCAGCAATAATATCGCAGCTGATTCCACATTCAGGAATAATTTCCCTTATGGTGTTAACGCGTTCTAAATACCATTCTCTTGTATAGGTTCTATTCATTGCCTCGAGAACCCTTGAATTTCCGCTCTGTGCCGGCAAATGAATGTAGTTACAAATATTGTCGTACTTCTTGATGGTATACAATACATCATTCCCAATATCCTTCGGATGAGAGGTGCTAAATCTGACGCGCATATTTGGATCCACCAAAGCAACCATTTCTAATAAACTTGCAAAATTTACAGCACTGCTTTTTTGGTCTTCACTGGCATTTTTAAATTCTATCTTAGGTCCGCCGCCAAACCACAAATAACTGTCTACATTTTGGCCCAACATCGTAATTTCTTTATACCCAGCGGCACTCAAATCCCTAACTTCTTGAACAATGCTCTGAGGATCTCTGCTTCGCTCCCTTCCCCTTGTAAACGGCACAACACAGAATGTACACATATTGTCACAGCCCCTCATAATTGATACAAAGGCTGAAACTCCATTTGAATTCAATCGCATTGGCGAAATTTCAGCGTATGTTTCTTCTCTGCTTAATAGCACATTGATGGCTTTATTGCCATCTTCTACCTCAGCAACAAGTTTTGGCAGATCGCGGTATGAATCTGGACCCGCAACCACATCAACAAGTTTTTCTTCTTCCAATAATTTCGTTTTTAGTCTCTCGGCCATACAGCCCAAAACGCCAATAATCAAATCTTGGTTTTTGCGTTTATTGTTTCTTAGTGCTTTTAAGCGGTCTCGAATCGTTTTTTCAGCATTATCACGGATAGCACAAGTATTTAAAAAAATTACATTGGCCGCAAACTCATCGTTTGTGTGGGTAAAACCATGTTCAGTTAAAATCGATCCGATGATTTCACTGTCGCTAAAATTCATTGCACATCCATAACTCTCAATATAAAATTGTTTTTTGAGTTCATTTGGATTGCTTGATACTTCTTCTAAGACTTGAATTTCCTGCATGGGAGGGCAAAGATAATATTTCCATATGACATATTGGCAGAAAAATCCTTGTTTTTTCGATTAAATCGATGATTCAAAGCATCGATATTATGAAGTAAATTATACGGCTCTAAGTCCATTGGTCGCGATCGGTCATATCCTCTGGCGCTTCATGCGGATGCACTTCACAAGATAATTTTCCTTCAGCATTTTGCTGCCCAAGGGTCCAATCATCTGTTTTGGTGGTTTCAATGTACAATTCACCCGACTTTCTAAAAACTTGAACATGTAATCCAAAACGATCATTTATTAGCTGCTCAAAAGAAATAACGGTAGTCAAAGAATCCAATTCAACATTTCCCCCATCCATACTCTTCAGCATTGCGCCTATGCTTTCTTTATTATCGATCATACTTGCTTTATTCGAACCAGTAGCTACTTTATATGGGGTCTCAAAAAACTCAATTTTGAGATAAGGAAAAAATCCATGAAACTGCTTTTTCAAATCTTGAACAGTCATGTTGGCTAGAATATTGATTTTCATTCCACAAAATTAGGCGCTAGTCTTTTAAGCCAATGTGAGCAAAATCAGTATTGATCTAATTATTGGATGTTTAAACTGTATACCACACAGCCTTTAACGACATCGCCGTTGCCCTCTTCACCGTTGTAGGCAAATTGTATTTTATTCTCTCCTTGTTTGAATAAACTAGAATTAACTTGAACCTTACTCGTTCCAACTGAAGACGACTTGTCATTTGGCTTGATAGCAACTTGCTGGTCGTTTATAAGTATAAAAGCCTCAACATCACTGTCAATTCCTTCGGTAGTTAAAATCAAGTTGACCATAGGTGGCAATGCAGCTTTATTTATATTTATACTCATTGGCATAGAACCCAATTGATTTGGATTTTTACCCAATTCTACCACAAAACTGCTTTCGTATGATTTTGGCTTAGCCTTGTCCCAGCTAAATACTTTCACTGCTCCATCTTCACAAGCCGAAAAATAGTAATCAAAATTTTGCTCAACAAATTGTTTGGCTCTTGGATCTGTTAAAGCGTTGTCAAAGTAATAATCAGCCAATAACCAACCCCGTTTGTTTTCGTTAAAAGTTTTTACCAATTGCTCATAGGTATTGGCACTTAACTTTCTACTATCCGGTAGATTGCTTACATAATCTTTGGTCTTTGCATCAAAGTGCATTTGTCTAAACCAAACCACAGAGTCTAATCCTAAATAAAATCTTGGTGCAAATTGTACCGTTGCCATTATAACATCGCCCTTTTGCATTCTGTCCTTGATAAACAAACAAGGTTGTTTCCAATTGACATAATGTATTTCAGAAATGCTTTTATCAACGATATTGCCGTGGGTTTCGGTCTTGATCATATCGGTAATTTCTTTCTTTTTACTAATTCCTGCAATTAAAAACACAAATGCAATGGTGCATATTGATAAATATGATTTTGAATTTTCTGTAAAGGTGTTGCTTAAAAACTTCATTAAGTTAAAAGCAATGTAATACAAACTGTAAGCTGCACTAATTAGAAATATAGGATAAATATAGGTCAAGTATTTGGCATGAACGGGTTCTCTAAAGACAAACCCCATCAACAAGAATGGAATCACAAAACCTGAAACCAATAGATAAGACAATTTCCTATTCTTGAAAAATGCGAAAACAAAACCACTCCAACCCAAAAACTTTAACCCTTTAAAATCATTGTTTATCACAGCAGTATATACATCAAATGAATTGTAGAATTTATCGCCATCAACGGCGGCAATAGCTGCTTTTAAATCAGGTAAAATTAAAGTTGCCATATTGCCCGGCAAGAAAATTTCTATAATAGGCCTCATCATTTTATTGCCAATTGGTGTTAGCATGAACACTACAGCAATAACATTTAAATAAAATAATAGATTGTAAACATTCCATTTAATCGGGCTAGATTTCTTGGTAAACCAAGATTCAATGGCTACAAAACTGCCGTAAAAACCCGCACTAAATATAAATAGAAAGCAAATCAATTGACTCAACATTGACAACACCAAGGCAAGAATAGTAAACAGAAGATATTTTGGATTAATGCCAAATCGTGACCATGCATTTTCATTTTCAGATTTTACTTCCAACATCATCCAAAAACTTAATATTAATGGGACATAGAAGGTCGAAACCATACCATAAGGACGGTCAACCCTACTCCAAAATATTAAATAAAGTGAAAATGTAACTAAGATAGATGCCATCAAACCGACTTTGTAATTGGCTATTTGTTTGCCTAAAACATAGGTAGCTGGAACCAAGGCAGCGCCAAGTAAAGCAACCGGAAAACGCATTGAAAATTCATTGTGACCCAAAACATAAGCAAACAAGGTGTTTAACCAAGTTAACAATATTCCATTATTCTCCCCGTGTTTGAATTGGCCTTTGATTGCCGCCAATGAATGCATATACTCATCCACCCATAAGGATAGAAATCCAAGTCTATACAACCTTAAAACCAATGCAAAAACAGCAAACAATATTGCAATTTTTAATGCATTCTTTTCAATAAATCCTGGGCTTAGTGCTGTATTTTTATTCTGAATACTTACCTTAGGATTGTTAAGTTTAGAGGTATTTGCTTTTGCCATTTTTATTTAACAAAGAAACGTTTTACAATTAATATCAATGTGTTTTTAATCGTGCGCCCTACATTCATTTTACTCATACCACCCTTTTGATCATATCTTAAAATTAAGGGTGTTTCGCCGAATAAAAGCTTTCGTCTACGCAGCTTTAATAAAATATCAACCAAACATTGGAAACCGTCTTGATCCACAAAACGATCGCCGTATTCAGACATTGCAGTTTTTAGAACATCTGCTCTTATTGCTCTATAGCCACATGTATAGTCCCTTACCCCTTTAATCGGATAAGTTAATCTAAAAATTATAGACGCAGTGTAACTCAGCAATTGTCTATACCATACCAAACCTATTACTCTTGCTCCTGATTGAAACCGAGAAGCAATTACCACATCGTGGCCTTCAATAATCATTCTGATTAAGCGCAATATTAAGCCTGGATTATGGGTAGCGTCCGCATCCATAGTGATAATAATATCATTTTTACTAGAGTACTGAACCGCACGGTACAAACCATCTCTAATTGTTGCGCCAAGCCCCAAGTTAACTTCGTGAACCAAAACCTCAATTGGCATAGTCTTGGCCATTTCTTCAGCAATGGCTTGGGTCTTATCTCTGCTTCCGTCGTTTACAACAAAAACTTTATAATTAATTTTGCTGTCTTCTTCTAAGGCATACCTTATTTGACTTAACAATTCGCCTATATTCTCTTCTTCATTATAGGCTGGCAAAACAACCAAAACCTCTCTTGACCTTTGCTCTTCCATGCTATTCAAAGTAATTTTTTAATGATTTAACCTTGTCGTAATTGTCCTTATACCACTTTATGGTTTTTTCAAGACCTTCTCTGATATTTACTTTTGGTGTATAACCAAGCTCGCTTGCCGATTTGGAAAGATCACTCACCCTATCCTTAACTTTATCCCAATTTCTTGCTGGTTTAAAAACCAAATTGGATTGCGATTCTGCAACCTCTTTGATGATTTCAGCCATGTTAGCCACTTCAGTTTTACTCCCAGTTCCACCATTAAATATTTCACCGTCTTTTGCAGAACTCAAAGCAGCACTTAACATTAAATCAATTAAATCATCGACGTACGTAAAATCGCGTGTTTCTTTGCCTGTGCCTGTGATGACTAAATCTTCTCCATTTAAAGCTTTTTCAATAAAATTTGGAATAACATTGCGGTATTTACCAGCCAATTCATACGGCCCATAGGTGTTAAAAATACGAATTGAAAGTGTGGGTACATGAAACAAATGCGCATAATATTGGGTGTACAATTCTGCTGTATATTTGTTTATGCTATAGGGCGTTTCTGATGGATAAATATAGGCTCCCTCGTCCATGTTTTCTGCAGTTCCATAAACACAACTGCTGCTCGCATAAACAAACTTCTTAAGGCTTTTGTGAAATTTGAGAATTTCCAATAAGCCAACGGTTCCAACAATATTGGTTTGAATGTCACTAAAAGGATGGTCAACTGAGTTTTGATTCGCAAAATGTGCGGCCAAATGAAAGACATAATCGAATTCGTGCTGGTTGATCACAAAATTTAATTTATCCATCTTATCAATATCCATTCCTACAAAAGTAATTCTGTTATCATCCGGCAGGAATACAGACATCCCTGATGACTGGTTATCCATAATAACAATTTTAGAAACTTCATTTTGCAATAATCTTCTTACAAGGTTATTTCCAATAAACCCTGCACCTCCGGTGACTAATATCCGGGCATTTCTGAATGCCATATTATCCATACTTTTTAAAGTCCGAAACTAAAATAAATAAATGGCTTAGACAAGCATATATTTTTTGTTTAAAATCTATCAAAATGAACTATTTTTGTTTTTATGTTTTCGAAGAAAAAACTGATACTAGGGCTATTGATTTTGTGCATTCTTTTAGGCTTTAAACAAGCTGATGAATATTTTGAAATTAGTAAAAATCTTGAGATTTTCGGTGCTGTTTACAAAACAATCAACAACGAATACGTTGACGAGGTAAACCCTGGAGACTTAATGAAAAAAGGCATAGATGCGATGCTGTCATCACTTGATCCATACACCAATTACTTTAATGAAAGCCAAGCCGAAGATGCAATGATTAGACAAAGGGGAGAATATGGTGGAGTTGGTTGCAGAAGCAAAAGAATTGGCGATTATATATTCATTACAGAAGTGTTTGAGGGATTACCTGCCGATAAAGCAGGCTTATGGGTTGGAGATAAAATTTTGGAAATCAACGGCAAAGCGTTTCTCAATAAAAATGATGAAGAGCTAAGCGAAAACCTAAAAGGATCGCCTGGAACAAAAGCAAATTTATTGATTGATAGACAAGGAAACCAAATAAAAATTGAAATAACACGCGAAGAAATCAAAATCAAAAATGTTGTTTTTTATGGTCTTATAAACCCTAATACAGGTTATATCAAACTCGACCATTTTATGAATGGTGCTGCTTCTGAAATCAAGGAAGCCTTAATAAAAATGAAGACCCAAGGGATTAAGCAGGTCGTTTTAGATTTAAGAGATAACGGTGGAGGCTTGCTCCACGAGGCAGTCAATATTGTAAATATATTTGTTGCAATGGATGAACAAGTTGTGGTTTCAAAAGGCCGGTCTAAAGATGCTTATAGAGAATACAAAACATTAGATCCTCCGGTTGATCAAACAATTCCCTTAGTGGTTTTGGTTAACGAAAGCTCCGCCTCTGCAAGTGAAATTGTGTGCGGTGCCATACAAGATTTAGACCGTGGAATTGTTATTGGCAGAAATACCTTCGGCAAAGGTTTGGTTCAAAATGTTATTCCCTTGGCTTACAGAAATCAAATGAAAGTAACCATCGCTAAGTATTACATACCATCAGGAAGATGCATTCAATTGCTGGACTACAGCAACAAAGGAGCAGATGGAAAAGCAATAGCAGTTGCAGACAGTTTGCGAAAAAAATTCAAAACCAGGAATGGCAGAACAGTGCTAGATGGTGGCGGCGTTAGACCAGATTTGATTGTTCAAATAAACAAAGCCAGCAATATGGTTACAGCCCTAGAAAGAAGCAATTTAATTTTTGAATTTGCCAACAAGTACCACAACGAACACCAATCAATTGGCCCGGTAGAATCATTTGTGGTAGATGATTTGCTTTTTAATGATTTTAAAACATTTTTAACTGGGAAAACTTTTTCATACAAAAGCAGCACTGAGATTAGCATTGACAAACTAAAAACAAGCACCATCGAAGACCATTTCAATGAGTCTCTTAAGCTTGAGATAGAGCAGCTAGAAAAGTCTCTACAAAAAGCCAAAAATATTGAAATAGAATCCAATAAAGCGGAAATAAAAAAGATTCTAAAACAAGAAATTGCCAGCCGGTATTATTACGAAAAATCAAATATTCTAATAGGGTTTTATGAAGACCCTGACATTCTGAAAGCATTAGAAACATTCAACAATTCAAGTAATTACATGCAATTATTAAATAAAAAATAATGAATTTTTCAGAATACAATCTCTGGTTTTTTGCTCTTATTGTTTTATTGGGTTTTGCAGGAGGTTTTCTGGCAGGAATGCTTGGTGTTGGCGGTGGCTTGGTTTTTGTTCCTGTATTTCAAGAAATTGTCAAAAACCATGAAATAGCCGCTGACCGTGTACCCTATGTGCTGGCCAATAGTCTATTAATTGTTTTTGTTGTGGGAATCAGCGGAAGCATTAAACACATTAAAATTAAAAACACAAATTTGCAAGCGGCACTTACAACAGGTTTAGCAGCTGTTTTTTCATCGCTATTGCTCTCATACATTTTAAGGTACTTTCATATCAATGACCAAAAAATGTTCAATTATATATTTTGTGGAATATTGCTTTTAACTGGCATTAAGATGTGGTATGGCAAAGCCAAAAAAGGCAGTATTGAAAATGAAAAAGCGGTAATTCCACAGCTTAAAAACTTTATCCCAGCAGGGTTAATTGCAGGATTAATTACAGCTATTACAGGTTTGGGTGGTGGCGTTATTTTAATTCCATATTTTAACAAAGTTCTGAAGCTTCCCATTAAATTTTCAACTGGCTTATCATTAACCGTAATACCTATTATTGCGCTTCCATTATTGATCTTTTATATGCTAAATAAACCTGAAATGGAGTTGTTTAAGGGTCTTCAAACTGGTCACATACTATGGCCAACTGTCTTTCCTATGATTGTTGCAGCTGCAATAGCTTCACCCTATGGAATAAAGACAGCACAGAAAATGAGCTCAAACACCTTGCTTATTATTTTCTTAATTTTTATATGCGTTAATATGACCAAAATTCTATTCTTTTAAATCAATGAAACTACATACTTTTATAATTTTAAGTTTGGCTTTTCTAAGCTTTACTACTTTTGATCAAGATAAAATCAAAATTCAAATCATTAAACCAGTTGAAAAATGGGTGCACGAACCATTGGATACCATTTGGATTGAAGCTGATGTCCGCTCTAGTGAGCAGTTGCATAATATTTCAATCGAAGTATTAAATCTAAATGACAATATTGTTTTATACAATAAAAACATTCATACACACGCAAATGCTGCCCACGTGAAAGAATTTTTTATCAATCCCTTATTGGATAAAAAAGGTTTGACACTTACCATCAAAACAAACGACCATGATGGTAATATTACAGCAAGTCAAAAGGTGAATTTCAGCACTGCAGTAAGAAAAAAGAAAGCCAATAAATAGTTATTTTTCCTTCTTTTTGGGTTTTTGGGGCTTTGGCGTTTCTTTTTTAATTTCAGAATAAGAAACGGTCCTTTTGTCTTTCCTCCTGAGAAAATCCTCCACTATTGGTTGTTCATTCGTGCGCCATTTCATTCCAGCTAAAAACTTTTCTTCCGCTGGAAAGTCTTTAATTGGATACATTTTACCATCTGGTTGAGAATAAAATTTAATGCTCTTCACTTTTGAAGAGTCAAATCCTATGTTCATTTTGCCACAACTCACCTTATTTACACCGGTATATTCAGCCGTATCAGTTTCATTGTTTCTGATGTAATAGATGCTTTCGGCATTGCCCTCAACCAAAACAGAACTTAGCTTATTGTTCGAAAATTGATTGACCATTCTTTTGCCAGCAATTTGGTTAAACGCTTCTGCATTAATTTCAGAGGCTAAAAATGAATTTCCAAATACATTCAGTGTTTTTATCGAACCATTCCTAATATAGATGCGCACCGTATCGCCTGTTATCTGGTTTTTACCGCTCCATAAAATAGGGGCATGGTACAAATGTATACTTGAATCTTTGAAGTTATAAATCAATGAGTCGCAACGGCCTTTAAAGTCCTTTTGTGAGATTGATGTATGGTGAAAAGCCCTTAAATATCTATTACTTGTATCGTTGCTAAAATAAAGTGAATCGGCCATTAGATAAAAGGTGTCATCGGGGTCAGATTTAACGGCCAAAGGCATCCCTGAAATAATACTCAATTTTAGTTTTTGAAAATACTGTCCATATTGGCCAAATACTTCAAATCTTTGGGTGCTATCGTATAAGTGAATGTTTCCAATGCCTACGCCTTTTCCAATCTTCTTGTCGTAAATTAAACTGTCGGCAGAAATATAATTCGAATCATTAATTATTGTAGCCCCTTTACTAAATTGAGCCTTCTCTGTTTTGGTGTTATACCAACCATAATTACACAAAATGGTATTCTCATTGCTGATAATTTTTGTAGGACCAAAGAAATAGGCGGTTTTAGATGTTGAATAATAGTCTAAAGTATCAGATTCCATCGTGTAATCAGGACTTTTGAGCACAACATTGTCTTTAAAATTAAATGAATTACTTCTCCTATTGTAATGCCCTCTTTTGCTTTTCAGTCTCGTATTTTCATTTAAAATATCTGCACCATTCATATAATATCCAACTTGATTTTGAATATTATAATTAATTGAAGTTGTAAGCAAAGTCATTTGCTGATCCTTTAAAATGACGTTCTTCCCTGTAACCTTAGCGATTTTACTTGCTTCGTCATAGTTGAGATAATCGCCTCCTGAAAGCGTAAAAGTATCGGCTTGATAGATAAAAATATTTCCAAAACCTTCAATTACGCCATCATCTATTTTGCGAATGGCACTATCACATTGAATGGTAACACCATTGTGTCTGATAACGACACCTTTGACTATATACAAGTAGTTTTTTACTTGGTTTCCATACATCCGCTCTCCGCCTAAAATTTCAACTTTAGTTTGGCTAAATAATGAAATCTGGGCTGACAATACTATTAATATTAAAAGTTTATACTTTTTCAAAGTTTAAGCAATAATCGGAATAAAAATCTATTTCTTACCTTTGTCAAAATTAGTGCCATGCTTTCGGATTTTGAAAACTACATCCAAGAAAATCAACTCTTTTCAAAAGAAGACAAGCTTTTGCTCGCTATTAGCGGTGGACAGGACAGTGTGTTTTTGTTCCATTTATTGTTACAAAGTGGCTATAAATTTTCGGTTGCACATTGTAATTTTCAACTTAGAGGAACTGAAAGTGATTTAGATGAGCAGTTTGTCAAGGATCTTTGTGAGCAGCATAAAATTGTTTGTCATGTCAAGTTATTTGACACAAAAGATGAAGCCAAAAAATTAAAACTAGGCACACAAGAAATAGCAAGAAAACTAAGGTATGATTGGTTTGATGAACTTAGAATTAGCGAAAATTATAGGTATGTGCTAACAGCCCACCATAAATCTGATAACACAGAAACCATGTTAATCAATATGATGCGCTCTACTGGTATTTCTGGCTTGCACGGCATCCAAAATAAAAATGGATACCTTATTCGCCCTCTTCTATACATCAGTAGATCTGAAATTCTTTCACGCATTCAAGCGCAAGAAATTGAATTTAGACACGACCAAAGCAATGACGGCGACAGCTATCTGAGAAATAAAATTAGACACCATATTGTACCTGAATTTGAGAAAATTGAGCCAAAAATTGATGAAGTATTTTACAATGTTTCTAGCCATATCAATGAATTTGAAAAACTATCTGAAAACATATTAAATAATTTATGGGAATCTAATGTAACGCTCAGTAATGGTGCATTCTGCATTCCTGATTCCATATTTGAAAATATTATTCGACCCAATATCTTGCTTTACTATTGTTTGAAAAAATATGGATTCAATGCTGTAAGTTTAAAACCATTTGAGAAAATTGATTCTATCGTTTTGGGCTCAGTAATTTACTCAAATGATTGGCAAATTACCAGAGAACGGGGCGGTTTTGATCTTAGAAAAAAAACGTCTTTTGATTCCTATTCTCAAATAATTAACTCCTTTCAGGACAGCGCTAGCTTTCAAGAAATTGATATAACATTCAAAGCTATACCAAAAAATGAGGTTGATTTTAGCCAGGAAAATACACTGTTTTTTGACTCGACAAAGTGTCAATTCCCCTTGCTGATAAGAACTTGGGAAGCCGCGGATAAAATGCAAGCTCTTGGATTAAGTGGCCATAAAAAAATTAGTGATATTTTAACAGATAAAAAAATTAATACAAGCGATAGGAAATCTCAATTGGTGTTATTAGATGCAAACAAATCTATTATAGCTCTATTGCCAAGCACCTGTAGCGAAGCACACAAAATTAGTCAGGAAACCATGCAGGCTTTGGCAATTTATTTAAAATACCATTAAATTTGTATTAAACATAAACTTAATTATACTCCATACATGAAAAAAATCTTTTTACTATTTTCCATTATTGTACTTCATCTTGATCTACTAAAATCTGAATGTGTTTTAGTTCCTCTGAGCCTTGAGACCAGAGTTAGTCCTTCTACTTTAATTGTTGAAGCAAAAGTAAACGCACAAATTTCTTATTGGAATGCAGACCATAGTATGATTTTTACCTCCCATGAATTGCTTTTAAGTAGCGTTTTCAGAGGTTCGGAGCTTCTTAAAGCAAACAAGATTAACATCATAACTTTGGGGGGTCAAGTTGGAGATAAAGCGGTTAAGGTTGAACCAGAATTGGAATTAGAATTAGGAGACATAGGTATATTTCTATTGGTTCAAAAAGATGGAGAATGGGTGTCAGAAAGTGGACCGCAAGGATATATTAAAATCGACAAGTATACTGGCACTGCAAGTGACATCTTTAATATCTACCCAGCTTTTTCAATTCAAAATAAAATCAAAAGTATAACGAAATTACCGAATATTGACATTAATAGTCTTTTAACAAAAGTTACAATCAGCAATAAAAGAGCAACGCCAAGTGTAAGTTCAATTTCTCCAAAAACTTTATCATCTGGGACCTCTACAATACTGACCATTAAAGGTCTAAATTTCAAGCCAACAAAAGATACCAGCAGTGTTCAATTTAAAAATGCAGATGACGGCGGCGCCAGTTATATAAAGGCCCTAAAAAGAGATTTTATTTCTTGGTCTGATACGATGATCAAATTAATAGTCAGAACAAAAGCAGGCACAGGCAAAATAAGATTGGTAATTGCCGGCAATGGCATCACCACATCGACAGACACCTTAAAGGTCTCTTACGCCCATTTAAACGTTGTAAGCGGGGATTCTATTGGATTTGAAACGCAGCAAATTGGCATGAATAGCAGCAATGGTATTACATGGAAATTGAATCAAAGATTTTATGATTCTGCTGGCGCAAGGGGCGCATTTATAAGAAGTTTAGAAAGATGGCGTTGTGGCACTTTTATTAATTGGGACACATTAGGACATTTAAGCCATAGTGCAATTAAACCAGATGGAGTAAATATGTGTGCTTGGGATACCTTAAACAACATGCCGAATGGTGTTTTAGCGCAATGTTTTAGCTATTGGTCAGGCTGCTTTAATCCCGGGCTTAAATGGTTCGTGAATGAATTGGATATTCGTTTTAGAATTAGACCTACAAATACCACCAACTGGACCTATGGCACAACCCAGGCCACAAGCAATCAATTTCACTTTGAATCGGTTGCTACCCACGAACTTGGACATGGTCATCAAATGGGCCATGTTATCAATAGCGCTGTTGTGATGCACTATTCAATTGCTAATGGGCAAAATAAACCAAATTTAAGCACCGACGATATCAATGCAGGCAACTATGTAATCAACAAAAGTGGCACGTCTGTATGCGGCAAAAGCATTCATAGCAAACTTAATTCTGGCAATTGTGCGATCGTAGCACCTAATGCCAACTTCAGGTTGTCTAAGAATCCTATTTGCAAAAATGACCAAATTACATTTACAGACTCTTCCTCAGGAAACATTTCGGCTTACGCATGGGACTTTGGCGCAAATGCAACACCAGCAACGGCTTCCGGAAAAGGACCTCACAATTGTGTTTATTCTGTGGGAGGAACAAAAACAATTAAATTAACCATAAGCACCATAACTGGTAACCTTGTAAAAAACAAAAACCTAACGGTACAAACTGACAGTAAGATGTATCCTAATTTCTCTTATTTGGCAGCGGAAAAAGGGAATATCACATTTACAAATACCTCCAATAACACTGTCAGCTCTAAATGGTATTTTGGAGATGGTGATTCATCAACTAACAATAATCCATCACATACCTATTCTCAGGGTGGAACTTATAATGTTAAACTATTTAGCTCAAATACCTGCAATACGCGAGACACCACAATAAGCATCAAGTTGTCTAAGTTAAATTATTATACCAATAAACTATCGGCTTGTATTAACGAGCCTGTTTATTATATCGACTCAAGCGATGCGTATGCGGGTAATTGGGCATGGTCATTTCCGGGTGGTTTTCCTAGCACAGCAAATGGTAAAGGTCCACACAATGTTATATACAATGCCCCAGGCAATAAAAATGCAACTCTGAGTATTTCATGCCCAGGAAACAATAATACCAATCAAATTTATACAAAAAATAATATTGTCAATATTGAAAATGACACTTTTACCGAAGCTTCATTTGGCTATAGTTATTATGCAAATAATAAAGTGGGTTTCATCAACCAATCTAGAGGCAGCAACATGACATACAAATGGTATTTTGGCGATGGCGATAGCAGTATTGAAAAAAATCCAGTACATCAATACACAAATGCTAATTTAAAAACAGTTAAGTTAATTGCTGACGGAAATTGCGGCAAAAAAGACACAACAATTACCCTTCGCAATTTTACTGCAGTCAATCAAAATAATATGGATTATATGGATTTTTATCCCAATCCCAGCTCAGAATATATTCAAATTCAAAGCAATCTTGCTCAAAAAATCAATGTGAAAATTACAGATGTAAGTGGCAAATTGGTCTTAGAAATCGATGTAAAAAATGGCGAAAAAATAGACTTAAATTCGATTTCTTCTGGAACATATTTGGTTAAAATGACTTGTGACGAGAAGCAAAAAAATCAAGTTTTGCATATAAATCATTAAATATTTCAATTTATACAATTTTATCTCTCTGTAAATCAGATTGTTATAAAATTAACAAAAAAAGTAAACAATAATTACTTAAAAAATATACTTTTGCAAAAATAGATTTTTAAAATGTATTGGACCTTAGAATTAGTATCTTATTTAGATGATGCGCCATGGCCTGCAACCAAAGATGAGTTGATAGACTATGCTATTCGTTCTGGAGCACCAATGGAAGTTGTAGAAAACTTACAGGAGCTTGAAGACGATGGAGAACCATACGAAAGTATTGAGGAAATATGGGGTGATTATCCCACAGATGATGACTACTTCTTTCACGAAGACGAGCATTAATCTATCCAAAAAATGCTTTTTGACGCTTGGTCTTAACTTCAATTGAGGGCTCAGTAGTCACAATTAGTTTCTCGATTGGTACAATTGGGTTGGATATTGATTGATTAAAGAAATCATCTAACTTTAAATTATTCTCCTTTAGTTGTATATTTTGGAATTGGTATAAATACTGCTTTTTATTGTTAAATGAAGTATTTAGATATAAGCCTATTACACCTTCAATTTTGCTTAATTCTAAAACACCTGAATCCAATAAAATTGAGATGTTGCTTTTCTGTTGAACCAAATCAGCGTGTTGTCCTAATTCTGCAAAGTCTATAAACCCTTGCTTTTGAATTTGACTAATTATACTATTGTTCGCTAAACTTCCGCTGTCTATATTTAAATTGAAATTGAAGTTTTTGCTAAAAAGAAAGTTAGAGACAATTTTTTGTTTTGAATTTAAACGTTTGAAGTTTATCTGCTCTGTATAATATCCTTTAAACTCCACATTCATAATTTCAATGTCTTTTTTAACACATGAAATTAAACCCTTTAAAGCTTTTATCGGATCTAAAGATTCTGAAGTCCAATTTTTAAAGAAGTAAGCTTCAATATTTAAATGTTGGAAAATATTGCCGTATTGTTTCCATAGTTGATAGTTTAAAAACAATATGATTTGGCGCTTGTTTGAAAAACTAAACTGGTTAAACGCATGCCAATCCAATATTGAATAAAAAAGTGCTTCCAGAGAATTATAGCCTTTAAAATCTTCAAGCCATTGATCAAAGATTACTTTCAATTCATCTGGGCAAGAGGCTGATTCAGGAGCCTGATTGGTAAACAAATCAAAACTGTTTGATAATTCAAGTTCTTCATTAAATAAAATGCATTCATAAATCGAAGAAGGGATTTGAATTGTGTGTAAATGGAAATTTTCAATTGAACGGAAATATTGTTCTGTCTCCTTTTTTATAAGGATATTTCTACTCAGTTTAGTCTCCAAATATTCAGGAATCAACAACGCATCAATGTTTGTGTTCACCAAACACGCATAGTATGCAGACTTACTTTTAAAACTCTTCTCTAAAAAAGTTTTTTTACGCGTTTCGTTTAAGGGAATATTTTTATATAAACTTGAAATAGCCTCAAGTTCTTCGTTAACCAAATGTATTTCATTGGTAAACATTTTGTTTAGTTGCTCGAAAATCAGGTGATCCCTCATGGCGGTAGTGGCACAAAATTCGTCTACTTGCACCTAATTTCATTTCTTTGATCTTAACGTATGCCCTGTAAATTATTAACAAATTTGATGACTATATTGTATAAATATAATCAAACTTACATATGCCTATATAATTAGGTGTACAATATATTAATCAACTTGAAAAGCTAGGGAATAACATTCTCATTTTTAGACATTCACAATAACACCAATTATGTCTTTATTATTTACAATTAATTATTAAATTTATTCGAGCTGTAGCCTTGCAATGATACAAATACTGTATTAAAGCCATGTATCTTCAACGGTATAGATAAAGCAAGTAAATGGCTAGCAAAACAAGTATAAAATTTATTTAAAATAGTTCCACTATTTTTTGTTTGAATGCTAAAATATTGGTTTTACTTGTTGCAGAGATAAAAACAACCGGCGCATGTTCTTTGCTAATCCAACTTCTTTCGAATTCAGTAAGAACGGTATCTTCGTTGTTTTCTAAATAGGCATCGATTTTATTAAACACCAATAAAGTAGGTTTATCTTTTGCGCCTATTTCAAACAATGTTTGTTTGACCAATGTCATTTGATTTTCAAATTCAGGATTTGAAATATCAATAACATGAATTAATACATCAGCTTCAATGACCTCAGCTAAAGTGCTTTTAAAGCTCTCAATTAATAATGTTGGCAGTTTTCTAATAAATCCAACTGTATCACTAAGTAGAATTGGAATATGCCTTCCTTCTGTTCTATGGTCTTCCAACACGATTTTTCTCACGGTTGAATCTAAGGTTGCAAAAAGTTTGTTTTCAGCCAAAATATCCGCATTGCTTAAAAGATTCATTATGGTGCTTTTGCCAACATTTGTATACCCTACAAGTGCAACCCGTTTTTTATCAAATCGATTTTGTCTTTGCACATAATTTTGTTTCTCTATCAATGCCAAGCGATCTTGCAACTTTGTAATATTGCTTCGAATAACCCTTCTGTCCGTTTCTATTTCAGTTTCACCTGGACCCTTCATTCCTATGCCACCCTTTTGTTTGGATAAGTGGGTCCACATCTTCGTCAAACGAGGCAACATGTATTGATTTTGAGCCAACTCTACCTGGGTTTTTGCTTGGGCAGTTTTTGCATTTTTTGAGAAAATATCCAGTATGAGCATGCTTCTATCCAGAATTTTAACCTCTTTAACGACGCGCTCAATATTTCTGATCTGTGAAGGACTTAATTCATCGTCAAAAATAACCATATCAGCCCCTTCTACTTTAACCATAGTTTCCAATTCACTCAATTTCCCTTCCCCTAAAAATGTTCTAGGATCTGGATACTCTAAATTTTGAGTAACTCTGCCCTTGGTAATTGCTCCCGCAGTGGTCGTTAATGCCTCTAATTCATCTAAATACTCCTTGAGGTGATTTTCTTTATCACCCTTGCGGTGCACGCCAACTAGAATTGCTTTCTCTGTCTTTACATCGTTATAAAAAAATGCTGGTTTCAATAAATATATATTATTTTTGTAATCAACTACAAACATAGTATTTTAGCCCTTTATTTCAGGCATTTAGTGAAAATTTACAACAAATTAAATTGGCTTGGTTTTATTATAGCTTTGTTGGCTTATTCAGCTTCACAAAACTGCTTTTCCCAACAAATTCTGTGGGCCAATAAGAACAACCTTGACAAAAAAACAGATTTCACCAAAGTTATAGGTCAAAATAAATTTGGGGTATATGTCTTAAAACACAGAAACAGTAGTTTCCGTCGCTACTTTATAGTTGAGCATTTTGATAAACGAATGAATCTTTTAAAGAGTAAATCCTTTAAAATACCCAATTCTGAATTAGAAAAAATAGTTGTAACACCAAACAACATAATAGCATTTTCTAAAGAGTACTCTAAAGGCTATTTAAGCCGATTATTTTATCAAACAATCGATTCCAACTTCAATGTTTCTGAAGCATCGACAATCGTTAATTTTAACGACCCTGAGCTGGAAATGTCAGATTTGCGAATTGAATACAATTCAAATAAAGATAAATTTCTGATTTGGTATCTAAGTAGCGACAATGAAAGCAGTAATTTAAATTCATTTATTCTTCAAAACAGACAAATTAGGCCGAATTTTATTCCTTCGATACCATACAAACTAGACAATCTATTTATTGGTGATGCCCTTATTGATGATACTGGAAATCTTTACCTTATTTATTCAAAATCTGAAAAATTTAAAAGCAAATTGGCTTCAGATTTTGAACATAGATTTTTAGCATTTAACATATCCAACAAATCTAAAATTGACATTAAGCTCAATGAAGTTAACACATTTTTTAGTGCATACAAATTATCATTCAATAAAATTCTATCAGAAGTTATAGCCTTTGGCCTGACAGGGCTAACAGACGAAGACGAAAATAAGGGCTATTTTGCAACAACAATAAACTGCCAAAACTTCGCAATCAAATCAAAATCATACAATGATTTCGACCGCAAATTAGTAGGTCAAGTCCTCGGTCTAAAAAACGAGCAAAAGGGCGAACAGCTCAATAAATTTAAAATTAAAAAGTTAATACCTAAACTTGATGGTGGTATGCTCGCAATTTGTGAAAGAATGTTCATCACAACACAAAGCGATGTCTTTTATGTCAATGGAATACCTCAAAGCACTTATGCAAGAATATTTAACAACGATGAGGTATTGGTGCTTGATTTAGACTCAAATGGAAATACAAATTGGTTTGACATAGTTAACAAAAACCAATCTTCAATAAACGATGGTGGATACTACAATGGTATTGTAATCATGGTGAATGATGCGGAGATCAATATCCTTTACAATGATAGACTAAGCGCCAACGCAGATATCATACAGGTATCTTACAAATCGACTGGCGAACATTCTAAAAAAATTCTTTTAAACAATGATCAATATTATGCTTTACTTATTCCATCGGAATACAACCAAGTTTCCGCCAATAGCATAGTTTTGCCAATCAATCAAAACCGAGATTTCACTTTTATAAAACTACTTTATTGATACGTTTATTCTCATATACTTTTAACCAAACAATACTCTTTTTGTTTCTTTTTACGCTTGTAATTAGAACCACAGGTCTTTTTGTGCCGTATATTAATACCACCCAAACTGTCAATATTAGTTACTTATCAGAGTTCTTTCAATTGCTGAATTATTACCCAATTATTGGATTTTTAATCTCTACTATATTTGTATTTTTAACCGCTTTGATGTTTAATACGATTTGCGTTAAACACGAACTTATTATTTTCCCTTCCTATCTACCGGCCTATTTCTTCGTATTGCTCAACTCAGTTTTTGTAGATCAATTTTATGCTGGTCCTGTAATATTTGTAAACTTTTTTATGATTGTCTCCCTCGGTGCGATTCTAAATCTTTTTCAATCAGAAAATCCAAGTATTGCAATCTTTTCGGCTTCTTCATTAGCAGGCTTAAGTGCTTTGCTAAATATGACCTACGTTGCATTTTTCATCGTGGTTTTAATTGGAATAAACACTTTTAGACCGTTTAATTTTAGAGAAAATATCTCAGCTTTAATTGGATTCTTATTGCCTTTATATGTTGGCACCATGTTCAATTACATCATAAACGGTAGCTTTTTGCCATTTTATCTCTTTTTCCCAGATTACGGAAATTTCAACAACCAATATTGGGCACTCTACTCAGCACTGCCAAGTGTCGGATTGGTTGGTGTTTTAGCCTTCTTTAGAATGTATCGAAATTTTTTCAGAAACTCTACCAAGCAAAGAAGATTTATTCAATTCATGATGATCTTTCTTATTACCACATTGGTTTTAATGACCACAGGAAAACAAAATCCAAAGCAGGAATTTTCTTTTGTTACAATACCCCTAGCCTTCGCATTCACATTCTACTTTGCCAACAGTAAAATAAATATACTTAAAGAAATTGTTAATCTGCTTTTAATCGTTTCCATCATGTATTTCAGATGGTACCATTAATTTATTTGCCTATAGCCTTTAAAAAATCGGCATCCGTTGGTTTCACAGTCGAAGCAAAGTAATACACCAATTCGCCACTAGGACTGATGATAAACTTATTGAAATTCCATTTCACCTCAAAATCACTAGATCCATTCAAAGATTTTTGAGTTAACCATGCGTACAAAGCATTTTGATTTGATCCTTTAACATCTAATTTTTCTGTTAATGGAAAAGTAACGCCATAATTTTTCTCACAAAAACTACCTATTTCTAAAGCGGTTCCTGACTCTTGGCCTCCAAATTGATTGCAAGGACAACCTAAAACAACAATATTGCTGTCCTTATATTTGCTATAAAACGCTTGTAAATCCTTGTATTGAGGCGTGAATCCGCAGGCACTTGCAGTGTTTACTATTACGATATATTTGCCTTTGTAATCAGCCAACTTGATCACCCCTTTTCCGTCTAAAGTGTTTACACTAAGATCATAAATTGATTTGGTGCTTGTAGTGGTGGTGGTTGCCTCTGCTTTTTTTGATTTTCCAACAAAGCAGGAAGTGATTAAACTTAATATTCCCATGAGATAAATTGTATTTTTCATTAATAATGAACAAAAATAGATAATAAGTGTTTTAAAAAAAGTAAAATGGAAGAAAATGACGACTTTATTTATGATCCTTTAAAGAGCGATGCTATTTACCAAGGGGTGGATAAATTTTCGCCTATAGCTCTGTCTGTGTCTTCTCCCAAGATCGAACCTATTGATAAAAGATTGCTTAAAGCAAATGCATATGAAACGATGCAACATCAAGCGCATCAGCAAATATCAATGTTGAAAAAACAAGCTGATTTAATTATTGAACAAGCAAGATTAATTGAAGAAAGGTTAATCATTTCTAGGCAAATATATGAGGCAGATCTAAATTTTGAGCCTGTCATAGGAACCGTTTACCATGTTTATGAAAAAAAAGGTAAAACTGTTTTATCTATCATTTCGCCAAATGAATGGGGCAAGAAACAGGCATACGAAAGACATGTTTGTTCTGCTAGATTATTAGCAGACAAAAGTTGGGAACTGTTGAAATAATTTAAAAAATCCTAGCTTAATTATCCTATATCTTTGTCCTCGGTGGGACTAATTCGCAAACTAGCATCTCAAACTGCAATCTATGGTCTAAGCTCTATGCTTGGCAGATTTATCAATTTTTTATTGGTAATTCCACACACACAGTATTTAAAAACCGTGAATTCATATGGTGATATCACCACCATCTTTTCTTTCATGGCCTTTTTTAATGTTCTTTTAACATATGGCATGGAAACGTCCTATTTTAACTTCATTAGAAATGGGAAAGATTCAAAATTGGTCTACAGTATTGGCCAAAAAAGCATTTTATTCACCACATTAATTTTCGCTATTTTTGTCTACATTTTTGCGCCACAATGTGCTGATTTCATTGGATATGAAGGACAAAAAGAGTATATTTATATATGCCTAATTTTTTTGGTATTTGACACTTTATCTGCATTGCCTTTTGCACGTTTAAGGTATGAAGAGAAGCCCCTAAAATATGCCATAATCAAATTGCTTAACATTGGCGTTAATATTTCCCTCAATTTATTCTTCTTAAAAGCAACACCCAATGTCTTAGCGCATTTTGACCAAGTATCATTGATACTAATCGCAAACGCAATAGCCAGTTTTATTTCCTTTCTAATTCTTGCGCCAATTGTTTTTCAAATCAACAAACCCTTCGATAAAACGCTTTTCCAAGACATGTTAAAATACGCATGGCCTTTAGTTTTTGTTGGCTTTGCGGGTATTGTCAATGAAACACTCGATAGAACACTGCTAAAGAAATTACTTCCTGCCTCAGAAGGTTCCTATCAGAATGGTATTTATGGCGCATTTTATAAACTAACCATGGTTATGACCATGTTTGTCCAAGCGTTTCGATTTGCCGCTGAGCCATTATTCTTTAAACAAAAGGAATCCAAAGATTCAAGAGAAAATTATGCTTTGGTTATGTACTGGTTTATTGCAGTTTGTACTTTTATTTTCCTGGCATGTGTATTTTTTATTGAACCATTGGCACATTTGTTTATCAAAAATGAAGCTTTTTTCGAAAACCCGAATGGTTTGTACATTGTACCGATTCTGCTAATAGCCAATATGTTCCTAGGTATTTATTACAATTTAAGTATTTGGTACCGGTTTACAAATAATACCCGGCTTGGCGCCATATTGGCAATATCTGCTGCCGTTCTAACCATATTCCTTAACATTGCCCTAATTCCAATTTGGGGATTTGTTGCTTGCGCTTGGATTACTTTGCTTGTGTATGCACTGATGTGTGTTGCGTCCTATATTCTTGGGCAACACCATTATCAAATACCCTATTTTTTAGGAAAATATGCCATACTGATATTTACTTCAGTAGGTATTTGGTTATTGTCTAAAGAGATAGTGGGTCATATTCATGTCAAAAGTTTAGAAATAGCAATATTATTAGCCTTACTAACGTTGATGCTGTTGATAATTTGGATGTTACAACCTAAGAGAAAAATTACTTAAATTTGCCAAACCTTTACTATTTTGAAAATTAAGATCATAAATCAAGGGCCTTACCCTACTCCGTCCTACCAGACTGAACAATCTGCGGGCGCTGATTTATACGCTAGCATTTCAGAACCACTATCAATTAAACCGTTTGAACGTGTTCTGATACCAACTGGGTTAATCATCGAACTGCCATTAAATTTCGAAGCGCAAATTAGGCCAAGAAGTGGTTTGGCATTCAAACATGGAATAACTGTGCTTAATTCACCCGGTACTATTGATGCTGATTATAGAGGTGAAATTAAAGTTTTGCTAATAAATTTAGGACAAATAGAATATCAAATTCAACCTGGAGAAAGAATTGCGCAAATGGTTATTGCAAGCTGTTTACAAGCAGAATTTCAAATCCAATCAGAACTCAGCGTTACTGAAAGAGGTGAAGGTGGATATGGGCACACAGGAAACAAATAAAATAGAATTTAAATGAGTGGAATGAACATAATAATCCCGATGGCTGGCATGGGCAAACGCATGAGGCCTCATACCCTAACGGTCCCAAAACCGTTAATCCCTATTGCTGGAAAACCAATTGTTCAAAGATTGGTTGAAGACATTGCTGCCGTTTGCAATGATAAAATAAATGAAGTTGCATTTGTTATAGGCGATTTTGGACCTGAAGTTGAAATGCAGTTATTAAGTATTGCAGAGAGCATTGGTGCAGAAGGCAGAATTTATTACCAAGACCAGGCTCTAGGCACTGCGCATGCTGTAATGTGTGCTACCCCTTCGCTAACCGGCGAAGTAATTGTTGCATTTGCTGACACCCTGTTCAAAGCTGAATTTGACATGGATAAATCAGCAGATGGCACCATTTGGGTGCATAAAGTAGAAAATCCAAGTCAATTTGGTGTTGTTATGTTAGATTCAGAAAATAATATTTCTGACTTTATTGAAAAACCAACTGAATTTATTTCTGATCTTGCAATTATTGGTATTTATTATTTTAAAGATGGCGATAATTTGCTCGATGAAATTCAATACCTAGTGGACAATGATATCAAAGAAAAAGGCGAATATCAGCTCACCAACGCTTTGGAAAACATGAAAAACAAAGGGCTGGTATTTAGGCCAGGTGAAGTTGAAGAATGGCTTGATTGTGGAAATAAAGATGCAACAGTTAATACCAACCAAAGAATTTTGGAAATTAAAAAATCGGAATTCGACAATACCGCATTAAGCAAAGCTGGTGTAAGCATTATTGAGCCATGTTTTATTGACAAGGAGGTGTTTTTGGAAAATTGCACAGTAGGTCCGCATGTGAGCATCGGCATGAAAAGTACAATTAAAAACTCTACCATTTCAAATAGCATTATTCAAACCAATTGCAATATCGAAAATACTTCATTCACAAATAGTTTAATTGGAAACCATGTAAGCATTAAAGGCAATTGTAATGAGTTAAGCATTGGCGATTACAGCACATTAAATTGATTTCTATTGAAAAACAGATTACATATTGCTTTCATGATTTTTGCATCAGGAAGTATTCTGTTTTCTGAAGGTTGTCAACTACTTTATAAAAAAAAAGTACATTCTGATGCTTCCGGCAATATCAAACAAGTAAATTTTGATGATTACTTTATTGATGCTTGCACCCAATTTGGAAATGCAAATTATACCTTATCCATTAAGAATCTGGAAAAATGTGTAAGTCTAAAACCAGATGAAGCCTCCGTTTATTACCAATTAAGTAAAAATTACAACGAATTATCTAACCCAAATTTAAGCTTGCAAAATGCAATGAAAGCCTATAATTTGGCTCCAGACAATACTTATTACAGTTTATGGTATGGAGAAAAATTAAGCGAAATTGGCAATTTAAATGAAGCTGTAAAAGTGCTTTCACAAACTTTTTCTACAAACACTAAAAATGAGCAAGTTTTGAAAGCTTTGGATGCATTGTATGTTCGCAACACAAATCCTATTCAAGATAGAATTGATATTTGGTTGAAATATAAGTTAAGCGCTGGTTATAAACTTAATTCGACACTTAAGCTTATTGAATTTTATATTCAAATTAAAGATTTTGCATCTGCACATTTATTATATGATGAAATTAAAAAAGCAAGCCCTCTGAAGTATAAATACTACATTGATGATGCAAACCTTTATCTTCAAGAAAATAATGAAAAACGTGCCTTTGAAAATTTTGAAAAAGCAAGAGCGCTCAATCCCGATAATTTCAATCTTAATTATTCATTATTCAAATTAAAGGCAGACAAAAAAGCAACAATTGAAGCAAATACTTATTTAAATAATGCCTTTTCTGACCCATTAACAAGCCTGGATATAAAACTAGATGTTTGCAAACAAATTAACCAAAAGATCAATGCAGATACTAGTTATCTAGTGTACGCAAATGCAATAGCGCTTTGCTTGGTTAAAAACTATCCTGACAATCCTAAATCTTTATCAGTAGCAGCAAAATATTTTGAGCAAAACAAACAATTAATGGATGCCTTGGTGTGCTACACAAAAATTAATGAAATAAGTCCTGGCATGTATGATGCTTGGCTTGGCGCCATTAAAATGTCTTCTGAACTTAAGCAGCATTCCAATACAATTGATATTTCAAATAAAGCATTGGAATACTATCCAAATGTTGCGTTAATATACTTGGAGGCAGCAAAAGCTTGCAATGCAGTTAAGGAATACTCGAAAGCCATTGAATTCGAAAAAAGTGGACTGAGTTTTGCTTTTGATCCAAGCGTTAAAGGCCAATTGCTTCTGGAGCAAGGGATTTCATATTTTAAATTAAAACAATTTAAAGATGCTGAAACTACCTTTCAAGAAGCGCTAAGTCTAAACGACAAAGATCCAAATGTATTGGATCATTTAGGAAATGTATTTTATGCATTGAATTCTTTAGATAAAGCAATTGAATATTGGAAAAAAGCCAAAGCGCTAGGGCTTGATTCAACAACAATAGATAAAAAAATTAATAATGGTAAATACATTGAACAATAAAACAATTGTAGTCTTCTTAATGGTAATTTTACTTGCATCTTGTGCGGGCAAGAAAAACAAAACAAGCGGACCACCCGTTGTTAAATTAAACATTGATTCAAGCATACACAATCCTACAGCCACTGACATCCTCTCTTTTACTTTAAAACCGTGGACTTACTTTTCTTCAAAAGTTGATTTAGAATTTAGACAAAATGACGGGAAAAAAATTAACGCAAATGGCAGCATTAGAATGTATAAAGATTCTTTGATTTGGATATCAGCCGGAATGTTCGGCATAGAAGGCTTTCGAATATTGATTAATAAAGATTCGGTGATCATTCTAAATAAATTAGAAAAAAAATACTTCATATATAAAACAAGCGAATTCAAAGGATTATCTGATGTAGCCCTTACGGTTTCTCAGATTCAAAATATAATCACTGCCAATCCTATTTATGCCCTAAATTTATACCAAATCACTATGCAAAATGATGCTCAAATTTCCATTCAATATTCACAAAAAAAATACAATACATCCCATGCTTACAATAAGCAATCCTATACAATAGATTCAAGTAATTTGGTAGATAATTTAAAACCCAATAACGCCAAAATTAGCTATTCAGAGTATGCTGTATTTAACGCACACAACTTCCCTGTCTTTACCTATATACAATCAAAGTTTAACGGTAAAAATATTGAACTAGAATTAAAATATTCAGATATCGATTTTGAAACACTTTTAAGTTTCCCATGCCAAATACCTTCCTCATATGAAAAAGCCAATTAATAAAATTCTATTCATCGTCTTCTTCTTTGTTTTTATCTTTAACACCATAGGACAAACAAAAAAAGATTTGGAGAAACAGCGAAAAAAGACTGAAGATGAAATTGCTTTAACAAAAAAAATTCTAAAAGAAACCAAAAATAAAAAGCAACAAAGCCTTAGAGAAATAGTTACAATTTCGAGGCTAATTGAGAAAAGAGAAGAATTAATCAATACCATTAATGAGGAAATAATCTATGTTAATAAAGACGTTGAAGGCAAAAAAAATGATATCGAAAGACTCAATAGTCAGATTGACTTAGAAAAAAAGAACTACGCCAAAGCCATTGTTCAATCCTTTAAAAGTAAAAAAGTATACAACAACTCACTTTACCTCTTTGCTGCAAAATCATTTAATCAATTGTTTCTTAGATTCCGATTTGGTGCCTATTTAAATGCTGCCCAAGAAAAGTTTCTTTTTAGAATTAATGAAAATCGAAATGAGCTAGAAACCATACTTCAAGATTTGCTAGGGTTAAAGGTCTCTAAAGAAAAATTAGCCACCAATAAAAAGTCTGAGGTTAAAGAACTAGAGCAAGATAAAACCGAAAAAAACAAAGTAGTTGTTGCTCTTTCAGGTAAAGAATCTGAATTAAAAAAGAACTTGGAAAAACAGAAAAAAGCCAAGGAAAATTTAAATGCACAGATTAATGCCATTATTGCCAAAGAAATTGCCGCTGCCAGAAAAAAGGCAGTCGATCAAAAATCAAGCACCAATAAAAATGATGGTAAAGTTGCAGACAAAACTTCGACACAAAATAAATCTGAGGGTTCGACCCCAAGTGTCACCCCTGAGGTTAAGCAGTTGTCTGATAACTTTTCTGCCAACAAAGGAAGATTGCCTTGGCCAGTTGAAAAAGGGTTCATCAGCGAACGTTTTGGGTCGCATGCGCATGAAAAACTTGATCAAGTAACAGTTCAAAACAATGGAATAGATATCCAAGCAAGCAGTGGATCAAATGCGCGTTGCATTCACAAAGGAACCGTCACGGCTATTATTAATATCCCTGGAATGGGGAAGGCCGTTATTGTAAACCATGGTGAATATTATACTGTTTATTCTAAACTGAAAGATGTGAGTGTGGGTCAAGGACAAACAGTTGCTTTAAAACAAATTATTGGCAGTATTGCTGAAGATGAAGATGGGGCAACTGAAATTCATTTTGAAATTTGGTTAAACCAAGACAAACAAAACCCTGAGCTTTGGCTCGCTAGATAAAAATGGAAAACAAAGAAATTAAAACAGTAGGAATTGCAGGCGCTGGAACAATGGGCGCTGGAATTGCAATGGTTTGCGCACAAGCAAATTTTAAAGTTGTATTGTTTGATATCAACCCCATCGTTCTTGAATCGGCTCAAAAATCAAATCTAACAATTTTAAATAAAATGCTGGAAACTAGCCGAATTGATCAAAATGTATACAATTCGTGTCTTGAAAATATAATTTATAGCAGCAAAATATCTGAGTTAAAAGCAGATTTGATTATTGAAGCGATTATTGAAAAAGCAGACATTAAAATTTCTCTTTTTCAACAACTAATTGATTTAAATGGGGAGGAAACAATATACGCCACCAATACGTCTTCTATTCCAATCACTCAAATAGCCGCTGGTTTAAGTTTGCCTCAAAATGTCGTAGGAATTCACTTTTTCAATCCTGCACATATCATGAAACTGGTTGAAGTGATTAAAGGTGCTAAAACAGATCAAAATGTTGTAAACCAGTCGGTAAATTTTGTACAAGCAATTAAAAAACAAGCAGTTATAGCCGCTGATGCGCCTGGTTTCATCGTCAATAGAATTGCGCGATTGTATTACGTTGAGTCACTTAAAGCACTAGAGGAAAATGTTAGTGATTTTCAAACAATAGATGGAATAATGGAATCCTCTGGTTTTAAAATGGGGCCATTTAAATTGATGGATTTAATAGGGGTAGACACTAACTACTCAGTCACTGAAAGTCAGTTTAGGCTATTTAATTACGAAGCGCGTTTTAGGCCGAGCAGAATTCAGAAACAAAAAGTAGAAGCAGGTCTTCATGGCCGAAAAACCAAAGGAGGATTTTACAATTATGAATAAAATAATTATTTTAACCATATTAGGCTTAACAGCTCTAATTGCTTGTCAAAAAAACAATATCAACAATGATCCAATTGCTGACGTACCTGTAAATATAACGATCAACATGGCACTGCCATTATACAGCCATTTGTTGAATGAGGGCACATTTTTATACTGGGATGGCGGAGTTAAAGGCATTGTAGTGGTTCATTACCAAAATGACGAGTATTACGCTTTTGACAGATCATGCAGCTATCAACCAAGCACTTCATGCGCAAAAATTGAAGTCGACAGCTCATTTATGGTGTTTAGATGCGGAAATACTCAACTTACAGGTTTTGAAAAATGTTGCGATTCAAAGTTCTTTATGAATGGGCAAGTCCTTAATGGGCCTGCAACTTTTGGCCTGAAACAATACCAAGTTATTAAAAACGGAACCGAATTGTCCGTAAAAAATTAAAAAAAAATTAAAAAAAATCTTTATTAAGTAAAACATTTTAATATATTTGTCGGGTTATATCAACAAATCACTATTAAAAAGCAGCTTATGATAAAGAGAAAATTACTAGTTACCATCATTGCACTATTGTCTGTTAATCAGGCTTTTTCGCAATCTGCAGAGAGACGACTTGGAATAGAAATCAACGGTGGAATTAATGAATATCAAGGTGATCTTGGATCTGCCTTGTTCTTTGCTAGAAAGCCAAACTACCAAGGAATTGGCGCATCCATCAGTTATTACCTTACCCCAAACATTGATTTATCATTCTTTGGCTCTGGTGGTGATGTAGGATACTTTACTGCTCTCCCTTATGTAGATCCTGAATTTAAATACGTTCAATTCAGAACCAATTTAGCTACTGTTAATGGTGGCATTCGTTTTAAGTTATTAAAAGACAAGCCATTTACGCCATATATCATGTTGGGTTTAGGCGGTGTTTACTTACATAGCAATGTAAGTCGCGACCCTAACTCATACACTGGTGCTGCTGGTAATGCTGCGGTAGGTTTTGGTTTCCAATACAGTGTAAATGAAAAGTTTGGAATTAGACTACAGTCTATGTACAACTATACATTTAATGATATTTGGGATGGTGAACCATACGCTTATTTAACGCACACTAGAAACAAAAACAATGATTTGTTTGCATTTCACTCCCTAGGTTTCTTCTATAACCTACCTTACGGCGATGGAGCTATGTCTGGTGGTGTTTCTCAGAAAGACAAAGACAAAGACGGAGTGCCTGATGCACTTGATAAATGCCCAAAAACTCAGCCTTGGCAGTTACCTGTTAACGAAGATGGTTGTCCTAAAGATTCTGATTTGGATTCAATTCCAGACTACCAAGATTCATGTCCTTTCAACTTTGGCCCACGTAAATTCAACGGTTGCCCTGATAAAGACAATGATGGTATTATAGACATCAAAGACCGTTGCCCTGAAAAAGCTGGTCCAGTTGAATTCCAAGGTTGCCCTGACACTGATGGTGATGGTATTTTAGACATTGATGATGCTTGCCCTGCAGTTAAAGGACCTAAAGAATACAACGGTTGCCCTGATTCAGATGGTGATGGTATTGAAGACAAAAAAGACAAATGTCCAAATGTTGCTGGATCTAAAGATGGAGAAGGCTGCCCTGATACAGATGGTGATGGTATTTATGACAACAGAGACGTTTGTCCAAGTGTTGCTGGTATAGCTGCCAACAAGGGTTGCCCTGAAATCCAACAAGATGTAGTACGAAAAATTGCTCTTGCTGCTAAAGGTATCAATTTTGAAACCAAAAGCGATGTAATAAATCCTGAATCTTACGTCGCCTTAGACGCCTTAGTTAAAATACTAAACGAATATCTTGAGGCGAATGTTGCAATAGATGGTCATACTGATAACGTTGGCGATCCTGCTAAAAACAAAGAATTGTCTCAAAAACGGGCAAATGCAGTTATGGCTTATTTGATTAACAAGGGCATAGCAGCAATGAGATTAACAGCTACTGGTTACGGTGATACTCAGCCAGTTGCAGAAAACAAAAAAACAGGTCAAGTTTTAAACAGAAGAGTTGACTTCAAGTTAACTTACTAATTTTTAGTTTTATAATATTGAAAAGGCAGGATTTATCCTGCCTTTTTTTATATCCAAAGATTTCTGATAGGGGTTGTTCCAAGTATAATTTGGGCGATAAAAATCCTTACTTAAACATTCTGAATGATGATTTGATTTATCATTAAATCAATTTTACATTTTAACTTAAGATCACAAGTGTATTCTTTTATATTTAGGCATGATTTAAGCCCTTCTTGGGCTATTTAATGCTAAAAGATTATGGATGCCTCTCAACCATAATAGTCTCCTAGGCCAAAACTATTGCCATAAAAAAAGCCTCTATCAAATGATAGAGGCTTTTAAATACTGTGTAGATAATTAATCCTTTTTAGTTGCTGCTTCGGTTTTCTTTTTGCAGCAAGCTGATCCTTCGGCCTTATCCTTATCGCAAGAACTTGATGCTTCCTTTTTGCAACAAGATTTCTTGGCGCATTTCTTCTCTGTAGAAGCTGCGGTGGTTTTCTTTGCTGTACTGTCATTTGTAACAACAGCTGCCGAAGATGGCTGATCTGCTGCTGGTTTAGCCACTTCGATAATCGTTTTAGGCTTTGAATTGGAAGTTGTATTTCCTGCTGTATTGTCTTGGGCGCTAGCAATGAAAGACAATCCTGCAATTAAAACGATGCTTAAAATTAACTTTTTCATATGTTGTATTAATATTATTTATATTTAAAATTAGTCAAAAATCAAGCCAAAGTGGCAACCACTGTTTCTCCACCTTTGGTCTTTTGTTGAAGTGAAACTTCTATCTTAGCAGATAATGGCAAGTATAAGTCAATGCGTGAACCAAACTTAATAAATCCCATTTCACCACCTTGTGTAGCCATATCGCCTTCTTTTACATAGTAAACGATTCTCTTTGCCAACGCGCCTGCCACCTGTCTAAAAAGCACTTCTGCTTTCGAACCAGCAATAACAACAGTGGTTCTTTCATTCTCAGTTGATGATTTAGGATGCCAAGCCACCAAGTATTTCCCTGGATGGTATTTTGCATATTTAACAATGCCTGAAATTGGGTTGCGGTTAACATGCACATTTATAGGGCTCATGAATATACTAACCTGGCGGCGCTTGTCTTTAAAGTATTCTGTCTCCTCAACTTCTTCAATAACGACTACTTTACCATCTGCAGGAGCTATAACATGATGATCATTTATAATTGTATTGCGGAAGGGATTGCGGAAAAATTGAACAATAAGAATGAAAAATATTAAAGATATAGATAGAACTATTTTGCCTATTAAATGCTCGTCGCCTAATAGCGATTGTATGCCTAGGTTAATTCCTGCAAGAATTAACAAGGTAACTAAAATGATTTTGTATCCTTCTCTATGTATTAGCATTAGAATACGCCTCTAAATTTTTGTGTAGTAGCTACTTTATCAATAGCGACGATGTATGCAGCTGTACGCAAACTTACAATGTGTTTTTTGCCGGCTTCAAATACAACATCAAATGCACTTTTCATTACCCTGTCAGCTCTTCTATTTACACGCTCCTCGGTCCAGAAATAACCCATTCTGTTTTGAACCCATTCGAAATAAGACACTGTAACACCGCCTGCATTTGCCAAGATATCCGGCACCACAATAATCCCTTTGTCGTTTAATATTTTATCCGCATTGGCACTTGTTGGTCCATTTGCACCTTCTACAATAAGTTTGGCTTTAATATTTCCTGCATTTTCATCCGTTATTTGATCTTCCATAGCAGCAGGAACTAAAATATCACATTCTAATTCTAACAATTCTGAATTGCTAATATTTTTACCGCCAGGATATCCATCAAGATTCCCTTTTTCTTTAGAATAGGCAATTGCTTCCTCTACACTTATGCCTTCTGGATTGTAATAGCCACCAGTTACATCTGATATACCAACAATTTTAACCCCTAACATTTCAATTAGTTTTGCTGAAATTGAACCAACATTACCAAAACCTTGAACTACACATGTGCACTCTTCTGGTTTTAGTCCCATTTTTGCCAAAGCAGAACGGGTGCATACCATTACGCCTCTGCCGGTAGCTTCAACTCTACCCAATGAGCCGCCCATTGAAATTGGTTTGCCTGTAATTACTGCGGGTGTATATTGGCCTTTAATTTTTGAATATTCATCCACAATCCAAGCCATTTCTTGCTGGCCGGTATTCATGTCTGGGGCAGGAATGTCTTTGTCTGGACCAAATACATCACTCATTGATGCGGCATATGCGCGTGTTAAACGCTCAAGTTCACCTTTGCTCATCGACTTAGGATCACATTTGATTCCTCCTTTTCCTCCTCCATATGGGATACCTACCACAGCGGTTTTCCATGTCATCCATGCTGCTAAGGCTTTTACTTCATCCAGAGTTACGTCCATAGAATATCTGATACCACCCTTAGACGGGCCTAAGGTTGTACTATGTTGAACTCTATGTCCTTCAAATACTTTTACTTTTCCATTATCCATGATAACTGGAAGATTAACAGTAACAATCTTTGCGGGATATTTTAAGGTGTCATAAGCTGATTCATCAAGGCCTATGATTTTAGCTGCTTCATCAAAACGTTTCATCATCGAATCCAAAGGATTCAAATTGCTGTGGATGGTTGCATTACTCATTGTTTTCTTATTTTTATAATAGTAAAGGGTTGCAAATTTAGTCTTTTCAGACATTTAACAAATAAATATTATCCAAAAAACTGTCTAAATTGTGTAAAATCAGGAATTTATTGACATTAGAACTCAAAAATAGCAAAGGTGAATCTAATATGATATTTTTGCAGTTCATATTAATATGGCTACTTACGAATTCAGAAGAATAGAAAAGGATTGGCAAGCATACTGGGCTAAGAACAATACTTTTAAAACTGAAAATATTTCAGAAAAAGAAAAGTTTTATGTTCTAGATATGTTCCCATATCCTTCAGGTGCGGGTTTGCATGTTGGTCACCCACTTGGTTACATCGCTAGCGATATTGTTTCTAGATTTAAAAGACACAAAGGATTTAATGTATTGCACCCTATGGGTTATGATGCTTTTGGTTTGCCTGCCGAACAATATGCTATTCAAACCGGTCAACACCCCGCCCTAACTACAGATGAGAATATAAAACGGTATAGAGAACAATTAGACCGTATTGGCTTTTCTTATGATTGGTCGCGTGAAATAAAGACTTGCGATCCAAATTATTATAAATGGACACAGTGGATATTCATTCAATTGTTCAATTCTTGGTATAATCCAAATTCCAATAAAGCAGAAAACATAGACTCTTTAATTGCTGTTTTCGAAATTTCCGGCTTCACAAATGATGAATTAAGTTTTACCAAAGAAGAATGGCTGGCTTTTCCAGATAAAATCAAATCTGATATTTTGCTAAGATTCCGTTTGGCCTTCCTTAGCGAAGCAATGGTCAATTGGTGTCCAGAATTAGGTACCGTATTGGCCAATGATGAAGTTAAAGATGGGCTTAGCGAGAGAGGGGGATTCCCGGTTGAGAGAAAACTTATGATCCAATGGAGCCTAAGAATCTCTGCATATGCCGAACGCTTACTAACAGGACTCGAAAACATTGATTGGAGCGATAGTTTGAAAGAAGCACAAAGAAATTGGATTGGCAAAAGCGAAGGGTGCTCTCTGAAATTCTATTCTGAAAACACAGAGATTGAAGTTTTTACCACCCGTCCAGATACAATATTTGGTGTAACTTATTTGGCTATTGCGCCTGAACATCCAAGCTTGGATTTGCTTTGTGTCAATGAATTTAGAAGCCTCGCATTAGACTATACAGAAAAAGCAAAAAATAGAAGTGAAAGAGAAAGGCAAGCTGAGGTCAAAAATATTACTGGTGCATTTACTGGTTCATATGCGAAACATCCTTTTACAAACGAGGCCATTCCAATTTGGATTGCTGATTATGTGTTAGGGAGCTATGGCACAGGCGCTGTAATGGCCGTTCCCGCGCATGATAGCAGAGACTATTCTTTTGCAACACATTTCAATCTTCCTATAAAAGAAGTTGTAAGCGGTGGCGATATTTCAAAAGAATCATTTGATGCCAAGACTGGAAATATCATCAATTCTGATTTTTTAAATGGCTTAAGTGTTAAAGAAGGCATAAAAAGATCAATTAAAGAAATCGAATCTCTAAATCTCGGAAAAGGCAAAACCAACTATAGATTGAGGGATGCTGTTTTTGGAAGACAACGCTATTGGGGTGAACCTATCCCAATTTTTTATGAAAATGGAATTCCAAAAACTTTCAGCGAAAATGATTTGCCTCTAATTTTACCCGAGATAGACAAATATTTGCCAACTGAATCTGGCGAACCACCTTTGGCCCGTGCAAACAACTGGACATACAAAGGCCTTGCGGTTGAAACAACAACAATGCCAGGATGGGCAGGTTCTTCATGGTACTTTTTAAGGTATATGGATCCAGATAATAATATAGAAATTGCCTCAAAGCAAGCCTTAAATTATTGGAAGGATATTGACCTTTACATGGGCGGAAGTGAACACGCAACTGGACATCTTTTGTATTTCCGTTTTTGGACAAAATTTTTGCATGATTTAGGCATCATTCCAACTGATGAACCAGCTAAGAAACTAATTAATCAAGGAATGATTCAGGGAATGTCTTGCTTAATTTATCGTGTCAATCAGACATCTAAATTTGTTTCAATCGGTTTAAAAGACCAATATGAAACCACTGCAATTCATATTGACATTCAACTTGTAAATGCGGGCAATGAAGTTGATATTGAAGCTTTAAAAGCATGGAGACCAGCCGAATTTAATGAGGCTGTGTTTGAATTAGAAAATGGAAAACTCATTTGTGGTACGGAGGTTGGAAAAATGTCAAAACGCTGGCACAACGTTGTCAATCCGGATGATGTATGCAACGATTTTGGCGCAGACACATTAAGACTCTACGAAATGTTCTTAGGTCCATTACAAGATGCAAAGCCATGGTCAACCCAAGGAATAGAAGGCGTTTTACGCTTCCTGAGAAAATTCTGGCGTTTATTCCATAACAATGCGCAAGAGAATTTCAATGTTTCATTAGAGTCTCCAAGTAAAGCTGAATACAAAATCTTGCATAAAACCATCAAAAAAATTAGCGAGGATATAGATAACTTTTCATTTAATACATCTGTATCTGCATTTATGGTTTGTGTCAATGAATTGCAGGACCTTCAGTGCAATAAAAAAGAAATATTAGAGCCTCTTGTTGTGTTGCTTTCTCCATTTGCGCCTCATATTGCCGAAGAACTCTGGTTGCTTTGCGGAAATAATGGCGGTGTTTCATATGCCAATTGGCCAACGTTTAATGCCGAATATTTAGTAGAAAATGAGTTTAATTATCCAATATCATTTAATGGAAAAGTAAGATTTAATATCAATTTCGCTCTTGATATGGATGCCGCTGATATGGAAAAAGCAATACTTAACAGCGAACAAACACAAAAATATCTTGAAGGAAAAGCGCCAAAAAAGTTGATCATTGTAAAAGGTAAGATTGTGAACGTAGTTGTATAGTTAACAGCCTTTATTCAGTTTATATTTGTCACAAGTCAATATTTTAAGTAATATTGAATTGTTTATGAGACAGCCTATACTTTCACTACTCAGTTTGGTCTTTATCGCAGGGTCTTGTTCCTTGCTCAAAAACCAACACAACTTTGATGCACAAGCTTATGAGAAAGCTCAGCTTGATGGCTATTATTTGAGCTTACTAGCTGACCCAAAAACCGGCAAAATACCGGCAAATATTAGGCAAAATGAATTGTCCTTTGCGTCTAGTCTACCTAAATATTTGAACAACAAACGTTCGGAAGATATTTGGAAATCAAGAGGGCCCAACAACCAAGGTGGGCGCACAAGAGCAATAGCCTTAGACATTAACAATTCCAATATCATCCTAGCTGGCTCAGCCACAGGTGGTATTTATAAATCTACTGATGCTGGACAAACTTGGAAAAAAGCCAACTGTCCTGCAAATGCTATTACCTGCATTGTTCAAGATACCAGAGTTGGAAAAACCAATATTTGGTACGCTGGCACAGGAGAATTATCAGGAAGCAGTGGCACTGCAAACGGCGCTTATTACTATGGACAAGGCATCTTTAAAAGCATAGATGGGGGAAATACATGGTCGGTTATCCCCTTTACAAATGGCGGAAGCACAACTTCTTTTGATTCCGATTTTGATGGTGTTTGGAACATTGCTATTGACTATTCAAATACCAGCCAAGATGAAATTTATGCGGCTACTTATGGAGGAATATACAAAACAACCGATGGAGGATTAAATTGGAAAAAGAAAAGATCTGGAGCATTGCCTAACTATTCTTACTATACGGATGTTGCAATCGACAAACAAGGTGTTGTTTATGCAACAATGAGCAGCGAAAGCACTCAAAAAGGTATATGGAGAAGCGTAGATGGTGAAGCTTGGATAAGTATAACACCAACTGGCTTCCCGAGTGCATATGGAAGAATGTGCATTGGCATTGCACCATCTGATCAAAATCAAGTTTATATTGTTGCAAGCGGCACCACAAATTTTGGCTTTGTTAGTGCCAATTTTCAAGGAACCAAAGAATGGAATAGTTTATGGAAATACAATTATGTATCAGGAAATGGTTCAAGTGCAGGCGGGCGTTGGGTAAATAGAAGTTCAAACATGCCTGATGCTGGTGGTGATTTTGGTTATTTTAGCACACAAGGCGGCTATGATCTATATGTTAAAGTAAATCCAAATGATACCAATGTTGTATTCATAGGCGCAACAAATTTATGGCGAAGCTCTGATGCCTTTCGAAGCAATACAAAGATAGATTGGATCGGTGGCTATGCTGTAAATACTTCAAGACCAGACTTTAAATTATACCCAAACCATCACCCAGACAACCATCAATTGGTATTTTATCCTAATAATCCTGAAATTGCCTTAAGTTCACATGACGGAGGAATTAGTTTTACCAACAATATCATGGCTAAAAATGTTGTTTGGGAATTAAAGAATAATAATTATATCACCTCACAATTTTATACCATTGCCATTGATCATTCTGTGGCCAATAACAATAAAATCATGGGTGGTTTGCAAGACAATGGGACCCAGTTTACAGATGTTTATGGACTAGCATCTTGGCATATGAGTTTTAATGGCGATGGATCTTATTGCTCATTTTTAGATGGCACAAATGAAATTATAGGAAGTGCACAGCAAGGCAGAATTGCCCATTTACAAATAGATCAAATCGGACAACCTATAAAATATGCTCGCATTGACCCTAAGCAATTAAACCGCGACAATTATGATTTTATTAACCCATTTGTTTTGGACCCGTTTGACCAAAAAATAATGTATCTCCCGGCTAAAAACCGTTTATTTAGAAACACCAATATTCTATCAAAGCCTTTAAGTACAGACTTTGATAGCACCCGATGGGATACTCCATTGTGGGAAGAATTGGTCAATTGTAAGCCACTAACAGGTCAAGAATTCTCAGCCATTTCTATTTCAAAAGCCAACCCAAATACGCTCTATTATGCTACTGATAAAGGAAGACTTTATAAATTAGGTTCGGCCAATATTGGGCAATCAAATCCTATTGAGATAACAGGCTCAAACTTTCCCAGTGGGAATGTTAATTGTATCGCACTCGATCCTTCTGATAGCAATAAAATGACAGTTGTGTTTTCTAACTACAATATCATTAGTTTGTTTACCTCTGATAATGGTGGTTCGTCATGGACAAATATTTCTGGCAATCTTGAAGAAAACTCAAACGGAAGTGGATCAGGGCCTAGTTGCAGGTGGGCGGCTGTTCTTAATTTAGACAATGGAAGAAAATCGTGGTTTATTGGAACAAGTGTTGGCCTTTATGCTACCGATACTTTAAATGGCATACAAACGCGTTGGATTCAACAATCACCGAATCGAATTGGAAATAATATTGTTACCATGCTCGACACAAGAAATTTAGACAACTTCATAGCGGTTGCAACCCACGGAAATGGTGCATATAGCGCCAACATTTCAAATCCTTGGCAAATAACGAATCTTAGATCTGAAAATTTAAAAGATTTAAACGCATATCCCAACCCGCTAAATAAAAATGAACTGCTTAAAATTGATTTTAAAAATAATTCGATTCAAAATTTAGAAATTTCAATTTTAGACAACTTAGGCAATGCCATTCCAAGCGGGTATTATAAACTGCATATTTTAGATCAAAAACACATTTCCATTCAATTCGCTAACCTTACTTCAGGAATATATTTTATTAATATACAGACAGATGACGGATATTGGATTGAAAAGATTAGTGTCCAATAATTATAAACAAAGATTATGCGCTCAACTGAATTTAATTCTCCAATTCTGATTCAGTTTGTCTTACTTTTGCACTTAAGTAATGAGTATCCTTTTTAAATACCTAAAAAGACAATGGCCTACCCTATTATTGGCATTATTTTTAGCTGCAATAAACCAGTCTTTTTCTTTATTAGACCCACAAATTACCGGCAGAATTGTAGATGAAATTATCAATAAGCACGGTGAATTAAGCAAAGAACAATTTATATCTCATGCACTATATCTTGTAGGATTGTCAATCGGTGTAACCATGGTTTCAAGGATTGCTAAAAACTTTCAAGACTATTACACCAATGTGATTGTGCTCAAAATGGGTGCTCAAATCTTTTCAGATGGACTCAAACATTCGCTAGAACTACCTTATCAAGTTTTTGAAGACCAAAGGAGCGGAGAAACATTGTCTATTTTAGAAAAAGTGAGAACCGATTCTGAAAAATTAATCACTTCATTTATTGGTATTCTTTTCACTTCAATAGTAGGGATGATATTCGTAATGATTTTTACTATTAGTGTTAGTTTGAAAGTTGCTTTAGTATACATAGGGGCTATTATCGCCATCGGACTCATTAGTTCTTTGTTGAGTAAGAAAATCAAATTGATGCAAAAGGCTATTGTTGGTGAAACGACGGCTTTAGCAGGCAGCACTACTGAAAGTCTCAGAAACATCGAATTGGTGAAGAGTCTAGGTTTAGCCAACCAAGAAATTGCAAGACTTAACAACACAACCTATAAAATACTTGGATTAGAGCTTAAAAAAGTAAAATACATAAGGAGTTTAAACTTTTTACAAGGAACCACAGTACAGTTTACTAGAAGCATTATGATTGTTGTTCTTTTGTATTTAATCTTTAACCATACATTATCAGCAGGGCAATATTTTACCTTCTTATTTTACTCTTTCTTTCTTTTTAATCCCCTTCAAGAGCTTGGAAATATTATCCTTATTCACCGTGAAGCTGAGGTTTCGTTGGATAATTTCAAGAAGTTAATCGACACACCTATAGACTATAAGCCTGCCAAACCTCGCGTACTTAAAGGCCTTGAGGACTTTGAATTTAAAAATGTATCATTTCAACATTTAAGTTCACGAACACCTGCCTTAACAGATGTCAGTTTTAAAGTCCATAAAGGCGAAACAATTGCATTTGTGGGCCCTTCAGGTTCAGGAAAAACAACACTTGTAAAATTACTTGTTGGTCTTTATCAAGCTCAAACAGGCAATGTCTTTTATGAGGGAATTGACGCCAAAGAAATTGATTTAGATGAATTGAGAGAGCGAATTGGTTTTGTTACCCAAGACACTCAATTGTTCTCTGGCTCTATCAAAGAAAACTTATTATTTGTAGCACCCAAAGCAAGTGATGAGGAAATAATGAATGCTTTAGATAGAGCGAGTTGTCAAAACCTTTTAAAAAGGGCAGACAATGGAATTGATACAGTAATTGGTGAAGGTGGTGTCAAGGTTAGTGGAGGCGAAAAGCAAAGACTATCAATCGCTAGAGCATTGCTAAGAAATCCAGGGTTATTGGTTTTCGATGAAGCGACCTCTGCACTAGATAGTTTGACCGAGGATGAAATTACCCAAACCATTAAACAAATTAATGAAGACCATTCGGCAATAACCATCTTAATTGCCCATAGATTGAGTACCATAATGCATGCCAATAGAATATATGTTCTTGAGCAAGGCAAAATTATTGAACATGGTAAACACGATGAACTCTTAGCAGAAAAAGGTTTGTACTATGCTATGTGGCGTCAACAAATTGGGGAAAGAAAATCATAATTTTCGCCTAATTTCATTCGAAAAAACATCCAATCATTGTGCTTATTAGAAATAATAAAATAGATTTGTATATATGAAACTTCAATATACTATTGCTGCAATATCTATTTTAGCCTCAAGCCTTTCATTTATGCTACCCGATAAACCCAAAAATAAAATTATGACCTATCCGCAAACGGAAATAATACCAGTAAATGATACCTTTTTTGGAGCAACAGTTATTGATCCGTATAGATGGCTGGAAGATGACCTCGATCCGAAAACTAAAAATTGGATTGGCAAACAAAACGAAAATACTTACAATTATTTATCACAAATCCCCTACCGCGAGACACTGAAAAAAAACCTAGAAAAGATTTGGAATTACGAACGCTATTCTGCTCCGTTTAACGAAGGAAACTATACCTATTTTTATAAAAACAATGGACTTCAAAACCAAAGTATTCTTTACAGGCAAAACAACAATGAAGAAGCTAAGGTATTCTTAGACCCAAATACCTTTTCCAAAGATGGAACTAGCTCACTTTCAGATGTAAGTTTTACAAAGGATGGAAGCATTTTGGCCATCCAAATTAGCGAAGGTGGAAGTGATTGGAGAAAGGTGATTGTATTGAACTCTGCAAGCAAACAAACTATTGGAGATACATTGATTGATGTAAAATTTAGTGGTATTTCTTGGAAGGGAAATGAAGGGTTTTTCTACAGCAGCTATGATAAACCGAGCAAAGGCAGCGAATTGTCTGCAATGACCAATCAACATAAGTTATTTTACCACAAATTGGGGACCAAGCAATCTGAAGATCTATTAATCTTTGGAGGCAGCGAAAAACCCCGCAGGTATATTGGCGGCTATGTGACGGAAGATGAGCGCTTCCTGATTATAAGCGCTGCAACATCGACCAATGGAAATGAATTGTACGTTAAAGATCTTAGCGAAATTGATGGTAAAATTACCAATTTAGTAGCTGATTTTAAGAACAACAACGATGTTGTTCATTCAGAAGGAAATACTTTATATATCCTAACCGATATGGGTGCTCCAAATATGCGCCTAGTAAAAACTGAGTACTTAAAAGATAAAGGATTTTCTGAGTGGTCAGATCTTATTTCTGAAACAAAAATGCCTTTAAGTATCAGCACTGGAGCGGGCAAATTTTTTGCATCCTATATGAAAGATGCTTGCACTCAATTGTTACAATACAACATCAACGGAACGTTAGAAAGAGAGATAGCATTGCCGGGCAAAGGAACAGCTGGAGGATTAAGCGGAAAATGGGAAGAAAACACACTTTATTATACGTTTACAAGTTATATATACCCACCTACCATTTTTTCATACAATGTCAGCGATGGCGCTTCAACTTTATTTAAAAAAGCCGGTGTTCAATTCGATCCACGTCTATATGAGTCAATTCAAGTTTTTTATGAAAATGAAATAGACCATACAAAGATTCCGATGATGATTACCTATAAAAAAGGATTGAAAATGGATGGTAAAAACCCATGCATGCTCTATGGTTATGGAGGATTTAATGTAAACCTAACGCCATCTTTTAGCACAGCAATGGTTGTTTGGTTGGATGCAGGAGGAATATACGCCGTGCCGAATATAAGAGGCGGTGGCGAATACGGTAAAGACTGGCACGATGCCGGTATACAGATGAAAAAACAAAATGTCTTTAATGACTTTATTTCAGCAGCAAATTACCTAATTAAAGAAAAATACACCAGCTCAGCCTTCTTATGCATTTCAGGTGGCTCAAATGGTGGATTGCTCATTGGAGCTTGCATGACCCAAAGACCGGATTTATTTAAGGTTGTACTGCCTGCAGTTGGAGTTTTAGATATGCTGCGTTACCACAAATTCACAGCAGGTGCTGGTTGGGCTTACGATTATGGAACTGCGGATGATTCAAAGGAAATGTTTCAGTATTTATTAAAATACTCGCCTTATCACAATTTAATCAAGGGCAAAAATTATCCTGCAACCATGGTAACAACAGGCGACCACGATGACCGCGTTGTGCCGGCGCATTCATTCAAGTTTGCCGCGAAATTACAGTCGGTAAATGATGGTCCAAATCCTACACTTATTCGAATTGAAACCAATGCTGGTCATGGTGCCGGAAAGCCTACAAATATGGTCATTGCAGAATATGCAGACCGATTTGCTTTCGCGCTTTGGAATATGGGTATTACTGAAATAAAATAGATAATAAAAAAGCCGAGCAAATTAAATACTCGGCTTTTTTATTTTTTAGTAGGCTTTTGCAAACAAGACCCTTTGTTTAGAAGGATTTCCAGTTAACACACAAATCCCATCTTCTTGAATATTGTCTAAAGGAATGCAACGAATTGTTGCTTTTGTGAGCTCTTTGATCTTTTCTTCGGTTTCACCTGTACCATCCCAATGGGCTGAAATAAAACCGCCCTTGGTATTCAGAACTTCTTTAAACTCTTCCCATGAATTAACCACATGAATGCTTTGGTCTCTAAACAATTTTGCACGTTCGTATATTGCAGATTGGATTTCATTTAAAAGATTCTTAATGTGTAAATCTATGCCATCAATACTGGTAACAGATTTTTCTTTGGTATCTCTTCTAGCCAATTCCACAGTGCCATTTTCAATGTCCCTAGGCCCAATTGCAATGCGCACTGGAACACCTTTTAATTCCCATTCTGCAAATTTATAACCTGGTTTATAGGTGTCTCTATTGTCAAATTTCACCGATAAATCATGATCCTCTAATTTTTGTTTTATTTGTTCTGCAGCCTCTTCAACTTTCAAACGCTCTTCATCGCTTCTATAAATAGGAACAATAACGACTTGAATTGGTGCTAAACTAGGTGGTAAAACCAAGCCTTCGTCGTCACTATGTGCCATAATTAAAGCGCCAATTAACCTTGTTGAAACGCCCCAACTCGTTGCCCAAACATGCTCTAACTTACCCTCTTTAGTTTGAAATTTTACATCAAATGCTTTTGCAAAATTTTGACCTAAAAAGTGAGAGGTGCCCATTTGCAAGGCTTTGCCATCTTGCATTAAGCCCTCAATACAATAAGTTTCAACGGCGCCAGCAAAACGTTCATTCTCGGTTTTAACCCCACAAATAACCGGTACAGCTAAGAATTTTTCTGCAAACTCAGCATAAACATTTAACATTTGTTTTGTCTCGGCTATTGCTTCATCTGATGTTGAGTGCGCGGTATGGCCTTCTTGCCATAAAAATTCAGAAGTACGCAAAAACAACCTTGTGCGCATTTCCCAGCGCATAACATTTGCCCATTGGTTAATTAGTATAGGAAGGTCTCTATAACTTTGAATCCATCCTCTATAAGTGTTCCAAATAATCGCCTCACTGGTAGGCCTTATAATTAACTCTTCTTCAAGTTTTGCATCTTCATCTACAACAATCTTTCTATTTTCGTCAACCTTAAGCCTGTAGTGGGTTACAACAGCACACTCTTTGGCAAAACCCTCAGCATTTTTTTCTTCCTTCTCAAAAAATGACTTTGGAATTAACAAGGGAAAATAGGCATTTACGTGCCCCGTTTTCTTGAACATTTTATCCAATTGGGCTTGCATTTTTTCCCAAATTGCGTATCCATATGGTTTAATGACCATACAGCCTTTCACATCTGCATGCTCTGCCATATCAGCGTTCTTAACTAGGTTGTTATACCATTCGCTGTAATTCTCACTTCTTTTTACTTTCTCAAATGCCATATATTAAATTGGAATGTTTTTTGTATCTTTGATATTGCAAAGGTATTCACTTAAGACCAAATGCACCTAAAAAAATACAGCCATATGAAACAAATCATTTTTGCATCGGTTTCTATTCTTATTTTAAGTTCATGCAGCATACAAAAACAAGCCTCCAATCTGAATGGTAGAAGTGATGAAGTCTATTTTACGCCAAACGACACCAGAAAGAAATCAGATGATCTTGCGGTTTCAAACAAGCAGAATGTAAATCAAACGCAGAATAATAAGCAAATTAGCAATGCAGGCTATTACACCAGCAGCTATTCCAATCGCTTTAGGAATTTCGGTAGTTCACATAGGTTTAATTATAACAATTACCAAGCAAGTATAGTTCCAAGCCTATCGAATAACAACTATACTGGAAATAGTATGGGTTTAGGTTATGTTGATCCTCGATTTGGGTATGCCAGTGGTTTTAACAGCCCATTTTCGATGTATTATGGTTACAACATGCCATACTACAATCCGTTTTTCTCTTATGGTTGGGGAAATTCGTGGATGAATGGATACTATCCATACTATACTTTTAATCCGTATTTCTATAATCCTTGTTCATATTATTATGGTTTTGGATATGGTTATTACAACCCATATTACAGGAACTATTATTATAACAACTACAATAATAACAACAATAACAATTATTACGGAAACCCAAGCAACCCAAATTATTCGAGAAGAACCGGTGGCACCAACAACCAACCAACAAGCACCACAAGAACATCTCAACCCCAAAACCCGTCTACCTCTGGCAACAGCAGCAATGGCGGAAATACTTGGTACAATGGCGGAAATTCTGATAGAGGAAGTTCAAGTGGTGGCAGCGGATCTGGAAGTTCATCTAGCGGCGGATCAAGCAGTGGTGGATCATCGGGCGGCAATAGCGATAGAGGATCATCGGGCAGCTCAGGAAGCACTAGAAGAAGATAAATTTGATTATGTTGAAGCTAAATTTTAAATTTTTTCTGTTCGTTTTTCTTTCTTGTTTTTCCTTAAAAGCTCAAAACGAAATAGATGTTGTTCGGTATTCAATGCAAACTATAGGCAGCACTGCAAGATCATATGGTGTGGCAGGTGCTTTTGGTTCTATAGGCGCCGATGCTTCTTGCGCAGGCATCAATCCTTCAGGGCTTGCAAGGTTCAGAAGCAGTTCATTGAATTTAAGTGCAAGTTTTTACAATGCCAAAAACAATGCAAGCTATATAGGCCAAACCTTTAACGACAATAAATTCAATTTTAATGTTCCTAATCTGGGCTTAATTGTCAACCTTCCTGCTGCAGATTATAACAATAAAAAGCCTGCAGGTTTTGTCAATTTTGTTTTTGGTTTCAATGTCAATAGACTAAACAACTACAACATGCGCAGTCTATTTTCTGCCAACAACAAAGAAAGTAGCATTACCCAAGACTGGGCTCAAAGGGCCAATGGCACCAACGATATTCCGATTAATTTTTCAAGATATTCACTCGAACATTTGGCCTACCAAACATGGTTGCTTGATAAAGATACGACTTCGCCTACTCCGGCCTATAATTCGGCCTATGGAAAAAATGCAGCGGTTAATGTCAATCAGCAAGGCAACATATTAACAAAAGGAGCTCTAAGCGACTACAATGCAAGTTTTGCAGGTAATTATAAGCACATACTACTTTTTGGCATCTCTTTAGGCGCAAAAAGTGTTCGTTATGTTCAAAGCAATAGTTTTAAAGAGAAAGACAACAAACCATTGGTGGTTAAAGATATTGATTATGTGGTATTAGATCAATATCAACGCACAAATGGCATTGGCCTAAATGCAAAGTTTGGCGTTAATATAGCCCCAAATGAATTTATAAGAATTGGGTATGCCTATCATTCGCCAACAATCTTCAATTTAACAGATTCGTACAGCTACACCATTACATCTAAATTCGATTATCAAGCCCGTGACCAATTTGGTGACCTTAGACAAAGCTCAACTGCAACAACAGACGCAACCGTTTATAAATATAAAATTTCAGTCCCAGGAAGACAAGTGTTTAGTTTAGGTCTTGTAAATAAAAATCTTGGCTTCCTTTCTTTAGATCTTGAATCTGTGAACTATAGTCAATCATACCTTTATGCCAAAGACTATGCATTCGCAGATGAAAATTTAAACATCAAAAAATCCATGAATCCAAGTGTGCTTAACCTTCGACTTGGGGGTGAGTTGATTCAGAATCAATTTAGAATTCGAGCCGGTTATGCCCGCTATCCTTCAACATACAGAGAGGGTGCTGTGCCATACGTTAAGAGCCTGGTCAATAATATTTATACCCTTGGCATGGGAATAAAAGAAAAAAGATACGCGTTTGATATCGCCTTTGTTAATAGTGGCTATGCAAATTACTTTGTGCCCTACACCCTCAGCAATGGCGTTTCTTATGCAATTACAAATAATGTTCGCGCCAATAACTTAATCATCTCTGCAAGCTTTTTAATTGATTAAATTCTTCGGTTTCTAAAAATAGTCTGTTTCAGTAGATTTTAGTATTTTTGTAGGGTTAATGAAACCTACTGATAAATACGCAGAAAGAGGCGTTTCCTCTCAAAAAGAAGACGTACATAAAGCAATTGCTCATATTGACAAGGGTTTATTCCCACAAGCTTTCTGCAAAATTATTCCTGATGTTTTAGGAAATGATCCTGATTTCTGTAACGTAATTCACGCTGATGGCGCTGGAACAAAAAGCAGTCTTGCATACCTGTATTGGAAAGAAACAGGAGATATTTCCGTTTGGCGTGGTATAGCTCAAGACGCAATTGTAATGAATATAGACGATTTACTGTGTGTTGGCATAACTGATAACTTTTTGCTATCAAGCACTATTGGCCGCAACAAGAAGAGAATACCAGGTGAAGTAATCGCTGAAATCATTAATGGCACCGAAGACTTTATTGAATCTTTAAAAGAGCATGGTATAAATATAATTAGCGGTGGTGGTGAAACTGCTGATGTTGGGGATTTAGTGAAAACTATCATTGTTGATAGCACAGTCACTGCCAGAGCAAAAAGAAGTGGTATTATTTCTAACCATAATATTCAAGATGGAGATGTTATTATTGGTTTGGCATCAGATGGATTGGCAACTTATGAAAAAACATACAATGCAGGAATGGGTAGCAATGGGTTAACCAGTGCTAGACACGATGTTTTTGACAAAGAATACCGCAGCAAATACCCTGAATCATATGATGATTTATTGTCTGCTGAACTTGCCTATACCGGTAGTTTAAAACTGACATCAACAATTGAAGGCATTCCATTAGACGCTGGAAAAATGGTGCTATCTCCAACCAGAACTTACGCGCCAATAATCAAATCTATTTTAGCGGATTTTAGAGAAAGCATACATGGCATGGTGCATTGCACGGGCGGGGCTCAAACCAAGGTATTGCACTTTGTTCAAGCGCCCCTTCATATTATTAAAGACCAATTATTCCCTACGCCTATTTTATTCAAAACAATTCAAGCTCAAAGTGGAACATCTTGGGAAGAAATGTATAAAGTTTTTAATATGGGGCACCGTTTAGAAATTTACATACAAGCAGAATTTGCTGATCAGATTATCAAGATTTCTGAATCATTTGGAGTCGCTGCAAAAGTTATTGGCAGGGTAGAGAACTCAAGCCATAAACATGTTAGCATTATTGGCGAAAACGGTACATTCACTTATTAATTCACAAAAGCTTTGTTGCCTCTACCAATATGGAAACCAATTGGTCGCCATTTTTTAGTCCTGATGGCAAACAACTAGGTTAAGGCAAATAAAATTAAGGAACCTGCAATAATGCGGTACCAACCGAAGGGTTTAAACCCATATTTATTTAGTATGCCAACAAAGGTCTTGATGGCAATTAATGCAACAATAAATGCAATTATATTCCCGGCAATAAACAAAGTAATATTGCCTGAATTGGATAATATCATTTCATATCCTTTCTTGTCACCCAAAGGCAATTTCCAATCTTTCAAAAAGATTGAGTAGGCTGTCACTGCAAACATAGTAGGCACAGCTAAAAAAAATGAAAATTCTGCAGCCAGTTTTCTATCTAGCTTTTGGTGCATGCCACCAATAATTGATGCTGCTGAACGGCTAACACCGGGCATCATTGCCAAACATTGCCAAAATCCAATAGTAATTGCATTTTTATACGTTATATGCTCATCTTTTATTTTAATTGGATTCTGAAAGAATTTATCAATAAACAAGAGAACAACTCCTCCAATAATCATTGCAATGGCAATTGGTATTGGCTTTTCTAAAACTGCCTCTATTTTATCGTCAAATAGATATCCGAGCACCAAAGCTGGAATGACGGCAAAAGCCAATTTAAAATAAAATTTAAGATTGCTTAGATTAAAAAATTTCTCTCTATACGCCACAACAACTGAGAGTATAGCTCCAAATTGGATAGAAACTTGAAACATTTTTACAAACTCATCCTTTTCAATACCAAGAAATGAACTTGTAAATATCATATGGGCTGTAGAAGAAACAGGCAAATACTCTGTTAATCCTTCTATGACAGCTATTATAATAGCATCTATTAAATTCACTTAGAATCTTCTTGAGCTTCTTGCTCTTTCGGTGTGTATAGAATTGAAAAAACACCTAAACCGAACCCTAACAATACAATTATAGGGGCTACTGTTATTTTGATTGGAGCATCAAAAGGTAAATCTTTTCCGCTTCCCATAACGATAAAACCTATTACAATTACTGCAACACTTGCAATAAGTAGAATGTAATTTTCCTTTTTAAATACCATAGTTGGTATTGCCTTCTTTTCTGGCTGTTTTACGATTTTTGATTTATTTGGAGCTGCCATATAATTTTAATAAAGTTGGTCTATTTTTAATTTTAAATACCGCTTCGTAGAGAAGAACACACTAATCAACGAAATAAGTAGGGCCAAAACTAATAAAAATCCGGCTAAACTTGCATACTGTACAATAAATAATTGCCAGTTATTTTGCTGAAGATGCGTTTCTACTAAATATACAATGCCCGATAGCATTGAAATGGCAAGAGAAACTGACAAAAGCGCATAAATTGAATACATGCCTAAGAAAGGTCTAACAATAAACCAATCCGAAGCACCAACATACTGCATACTCTTTATTATAAAGCGGCGAGCAAACATGTTTATTCTGACTGTGCTGTTAATTAAAGCCAAAGCAATTATAAGAAAAATCACGGCCAAGGCAAGTAAGATAAATTCTACCGTTTTAAAGTTTTTATTGATTTGAGTTAATAGATTTTTTCCCAAATCATCCTTAGCATATTTTACATCATCAACATTGGGCAGAAGTCTTAGTTGCTTTTCAATTTGGTCCATTTTACCCTCGTCTGCAAAATCTGCTTTGATGTTTAACTGCAAAGTGTGTGGTATTGGATTGTAGCCCAAAGTTTTAATGAAATCATTCCCAAGTCTTTTAATTTCTTTTCTAGCTGCAATTTCACGGTCTATAAAAACTGTTGAATTTACAAACGATAACTTCTTAACTTGTAATTCTATTTGTTTTGCTTGATCTGCATCTGTTGAATCCGTATAAAACACAAACACCTCAAAATTTTGCTGATAAAACTTTGCCAAATGCTTGGCATAAATGGAGACCACACCTAGCAAGCCAACAATAAATAAAACCAATGTCATACTGATTATGGTTGGCCAAAATGAAGTGCGCTTTTTATATGTTTTTTCTTGTTTCAAAATCTTTGTCAAATTTAGCAATAAAAATCGAATTGCTTAAACCGCAACTGGAGCTTTAATTGCTGGGTGAGGGTTATAATTTTCTAATGTAAAGTCTTCGTATTTAAAGTCAAAAATTGAGTCAACATTTGCATTCAATTTCATAGTTGGATACGCATTTGATGCTCTAGATAATTGCAATTCGACCTGCTCAAAGTGATTGGTGTAAATATGTGCATCTCCAAAAGTATGAACAAAATCGCCATATTTTAAGCCACATACCTGAGCCAACATCATGGTTAATAATGCATAAGAAGCTATATTAAATGGCACGCCTAAAAATATGTCAGCACTTCTTTGGTACAATTGACAAGATAACTTTCCATCAGCAACATAGAATTGAAACATACAATGACATGGAGCCAAAGCCATTTGAGGCAAATCGGCCGGGTTCCATGCAGAAACAATCATACGCCTACTATCTGGATTGGTCTTTAATGTTTTTACTATATCCGTAATTTGGTCAATAACTTGCCCATCAGGACATGCCCAACTTCTCCATTGCTTGCCATAAACTGGGCCCAGATTTCCTTTCTCGTCTGCCCATTCATCCCAAATCCGAACCCCATTCTCTTTTAAATATGCAATGTTGGTTTCACCCTTTAAAAACCAAAGCAACTCATGTATAATTGATTTTAAATGAACTTTCTTTGTCGTTATTAATGGAAAACCTTCATTGAGATCAAATCTCATTTGATAACCAAAAATACTTTTGGTACCTGTGCCTGTGCGGTCACTTTTGAGTGTGCCATTTTCATAAACGTATTTTAGAAAATTCTCATACTGATTAAGCATGAAACAAAAGTAAGACAATTAATAGAATGCATATACACAGATTTTAAACCTTTAATACAAAACATGGTAAATAAAAAATGCCCCTTTTGGGGGCATTTTAAAATTCAAGTTCTTAACTACCAAAGTTGGTCTTTGTATAGTTCTGCAGAAGGTGTTCCTACGCGTTGACAGTTCATTTCGCGGTCTGTGTTCCAATACATTTTCCAATACGTTTTGAAACCACCCGATGACGGCACTATCTCAAGTGTATCAGAATTGTTTTTCCATTTCCAAGTTCCAGTATTTGCGTAAATACCATTGCCCCTGAAATCATGGATAATTGACCCTCCTTGGTTATACCAAGCCTTGGTGGTTAATGTTGCCTTGTTAAGCGTGTTAGAAGGGTTAGAGTCTGAAGACTTCTTACACGAGCTAATAAATAAAGTAATTAACGGCAATGAAAGCCATAATAGAGATTTGAAAGTTTGCTTTTTCATTAAAATTTAAATTGTTGTAGCGCCAAAAATAAGGCTGCAATGACAACAAAAAAAATTTAAGGCCTATTATTAATTAACACAAATATCTACCAAGCGACGTCTTTGTACAGTAATTTTGTAAAAGTCCCAACTTTTTCACATTCCATTTCATTGCTGGTATTCCAATACACTTTCCAAAACGTATCTGGATAACCAGATTGGGTAACGATTTGCAATGTGTCAGAGTTGTTTTTCCATTGCCATGTTCCACCCATGGTTCCATACATTCCACCAGCCTTTAAATCGTGAACAAAGGAGCTTCCTTGGCTATACCATTTTTTGGGCGTCAATATGCTTTTGTTGAGTGTTTTGGCAGGTATTACATTGGCGCCAGTTGAGTCATCGGTTTTCTTGCTACAAGATGCGATGAAAAATACTAAACTGAAAAATAAGATTGAAATAAATTTAATGGTAAAATTGTTCTTCATAAATGTTTTTTATCAAAGTTAGCCTTGAAAAATATATATTTAAAAAAATTAGTTGAGTTGCTTAAATTATGAGTTAAAAGGTTCCATTTCATCGTTTAATAACGATTCGTTTTGAAATAAATTAACGTTGTAAATAAATTAAACAGCATTAAGCGTTTGTATACAATTGGAACCCGTTTCAATGGAATCGAACATAAGTTTAGCACAAAAAAAGGCAGATTTTACAATCTGCCTTTGCTATAAATTTTAAACCAAACTATCCAGGAAGTCTACTGATAGACTTTTCCATAATTTTAATTTGCTCAACAATCTCCTTTGATTTAGGATTTAATGCTTTAGCCTTTCTGAAATAAGCCTTACCTGACTTATTCTGCTGTCTTTGAATTTCCAAAGAACACAATTGTAAATAAACACCCGCTAAGCTTTCTTTATCTGGAATACCCGCTTGAATAGCTGCTAGTAAATTTGCCCTGCCTTCTTTGGTTTTACCTTGACGCATTTGTATAAATCCCAATTGCATCAGATTGGTTCCTTGCATATCGCCAGCCAAAGACGACTTAGTGTTCATGCTTTTGCGGATATTCGATTCTGCAGTTGTCAAATCATTGGTTGCCATAGACATTGTACTTTGCAACATAAAGTAGGCTGAACGAATTGGTTTAACCAGCAAATTGGGGTATTTTATTTTCCTTATGTATGCCTGAGCCAACTCAACATCGCCATCCTCAACTGCATCCTTAACCAAACGCATGGTTCCTATCATGTAATGAAGCACAACAGATACAACCGCTAAAATGTATAAAATCCAAGCCAATATAACGTCGGCAAACAAGTGAGAGAGTATACCTGCAACTAGCAAACCTAGTGCAAAAAACAATCTATAAAGTATGTATAATCTTAAAAGTTTCATTCTATTTATTTATTAAATTTAATCATTATTGGATCTAATTGGAATCCATTTTTTCTCAACAATTCTACCATACCAAATTCGCCAGCGATATGAGCGGCACCAACGGCAACAAAATATGATTTAGTGTGAATATTTCTTAGCAAATAATTTACCCAATTTTTATTTCTATTATCTAAAAGTACATCTTTTAAAAACAACATTTCAGGTGATGTTCTAAAGGATATTTCATAAATAGATTTTGATTGCTGGGAATCATAGGCCTTTAGTAAGTTTTTGAAATCTAATTTGGCTTGTTCGATATTCATTGCAAATTCCAACAACCATTTTACCTGTATACTGTCAGGAATATTATTCAAAAGACTGTCTTGAAATTGAGGTGATTCTAATCCATAAGATTCTTTGTTGTTGCGTTTGGCAAGTTCAGCTACAATAAAATCTAATGGAATTGGTGAACATCCAATAATAGAATCAGATAAGTACATCTTACTAAGCAAAGATATGGGAGAACGTTTGTCAAGATTTACCAAAGAATCACCGAGTATTTTATGACAAATACTGTCTAAAAGGTAAGTTTCATTCTGCGTTAAAAATGAAGATATAGGTTTTTCGCTGGCCTTCATTGATGCCTTCATCAAATAAACAAAGGTCGAAAAATCATTTAGATTCAACTCCATTGCCACCACATCTACCGACTTAAAAGTGCTTATAAAATCGTCCGTAAAAATCTTATCCTTGTCACAATACGCATGAATTGTGCCAAAAAGGTAGCTTGGTTTTGTCAATCCATTGCCGCTTATCTTCCATAATATTCCATCACTTTGTGCACTAAGTAATGAATAAAATAAAATAAAAACCGCTAGAAATAATCCTCTAAGCTTCATTTGAAATGTTAGATTCTTCAATATTGGCTTCATGCATAATTTCAGCAGGATTTTCCTTGCTTACATGAAGATTAAAGAAACGTTTTTGAAAAATTATAATGGCTATAACTCCGGCACTAATTGCTGCGTCTGCTAAATTAAAAACAGGGCTGAAAAACACAAATTCTTGACCAGGTTTTATAGGCGACCAAGATGGATAATGCGTTTCTACGATAGGGAAATATAACATATCAACCACCCAACCCAATAAATAGCCTCCCTGATAATCATTCATGTTGTGGTACCAAACGCCATAAAAAACACAATCGATAATGTTTCCCAGAGCGCCCCCTAAAATCAAAGCAACACAAACTAAGAAAAATGTGTTGGCTTGTTTTTTAATATGAGATATTAAATACCAAAATCCAAAAACAGCAACACCAAGTCTTAATATTGATAGGGCATATTTTCCTTTTACTCCAAAAAATTTCATGCCAAAAGCCATTCCTTCGTTTTCTGTAAAATGAAGGAAAAACCAATCCTTAATCATTGTTCTTTCTGTATGCAAGATCATATTGTTCTTTACCCAATATTTGAAGTATTGATCAATAAATATTACAAAAAACAATACCAGAAATGGCAATGCCCATTTCACAACAGATGGTTTAACCTGCTCAGAAGCCAATGAAGTATTTTCGATTCCCTCGCTCATCAAAATACTTGGCTATTTGTATTGATTTAATTTTGCTTCCATACTTAAGGTCGCATGAGGCACTGCCATTAATCTTTCCTTTTGGATTAATTTACCAGTTACCCTACAAACACCATAAGTTTTATTTTCAATTCTAATCAATGCAGCTTCCAAATTGTCTATAAACTTCTTTTGTCTAGCGGCCAATTGGTTTAAGTTCTCTTTTTCAAAAGTACTGGCGCCATCATCTAGAGTTAAGTATTGGTTTGAGGTGTTTTCATCCCCGTTTTCATTTGGATTTTGCAAGGATCTTTGCATTTTTCCAAATTCACTTTTCGCAACTTCTAATTTAGACAAAATTAATTGTTTAAATTCAAGAAGATCAGCGTCGCTGTAGCGTGTTTTTTCCTTTCCTTCAATTTTTTTCTTAGCCATTTTTATCTAGTTGTATGATACAATTTACTCCTTCAATCCCAATTTCAGTGCCATTTTGCAAACCTTTTAATTGAATTAAATCATCTGCTAAAATTTCGCTGCAAATATACAATTTAAAATCAAGTATAGCACCCCATGTTGTTTCATCTGTTTCAACGCTAACCAATATCCTATCCGTTACGTCTAATCCAGAATCCTTTCTTAAATTTTGTAAGCGGTTTACAAATTCTCTAGCTATGCCTTCTTTTCTTAGTTCATCGCTTATTGTTATTTCTAACGCAACGGTTAATGCGCCATTGGTATTTACCAACCAACCCGGTATGTCTTGTGCGGTTATTTCAACATCTTCAATAATTAACTCAAAGCTTAGTGCCCCAAGATCCAATACAATCTTGCCATCTTTTTCAATGGCTCTTATATCGTCCTGATTCATTTTTGAAACTGCGGCACTTAGCAATTTCATATTGCTGCCAATTTTTGGTCCTAAAGCTTTAAAATTCAACTTTATACCTTTAACTATCACTTCATTTTCAGCCCCTAAATACTCTAATTCTTTAACATTCACTTCTGACAGTATTAGATCTTTAATGTGATCTAAGCGTTTTTTAAATGCCTCATCTAACACAGGAACCATAATTTTCTGCAACGGTTGTCTAACCCTTATATTGTGCTTCTTTCTCAAACCTAAAACCATGCTGCTTAAATCTTGAGCCAATTGCATTGTTTTCTCCAGTTCAATATCTATGCGTTTATCATTGCACTCCGGAAACAAACTTAAATGCACCGATGAAAGTTCAGTTTCTGATTTTAGGCTCTTATGCAACCATTCTGAGAAGAATGGAGCAAATGGACTCATCAGTTTGTTTACGCTAACCAAACAAGTGTATAAAGTATCATACGCCGATTGTTTGTCTTGATTCATCTCCCCTTTCCAAAAACGCCTTCTGGATAAGCGAATATACCAATTGCTTAAATCATCGCACACAAAAGCCTCTATTGCCCTTGCAGCAGGTGTAGGGTCATAAGCATTCATACAATCAGAAACAGTTTTTATCAAAGTGTTCGATTTTGATAAAATCCAATTATCCAATTCGCTTAAATTATTGATTTGCTCTGAACGTGCAGCATTGTATTCATATTGGTCAATATTGGCATATATGGCAAAGAATGAATACGTGTTGTAAAGTGTTCCAAAAAACTTCCTTTGGGTCTCAGCTATGCCTTCTAAATCAAATTTTAAATTATCCCATGGATCAGAATTGGTAATCATATACCATCGGGTGCTGTCTGAGCCATATTTATTGATCGTGGTAAAAGGATCAATGGCATTGCCAAGACGTTTGCTCATCTTATTGCCATTCTTATCTAATACCAAGCCATTTGCAATAACATTCTTGTAAGCAACCGAATCAAACAACATGGCGGCAATTGTGTGCAATGTAAAGAACCAACCTCTCGTCTGGTCGACGCCCTCAGCAATAAAATCTGCCGGAAAATTTTCGGACCATTTATCTTTGTTTGCCAATCCCCATTGCGCATAAGGCATTGCACCACTATCAAACCAAACATCAATTAAATCGCTCTCGCGTTTCATTGGTTTTCCAGAATCAGAAACTAAAATAATTTCATCTACAAACGGCTTGTGAAGATCAGGTATTTCAGATATCGATTGATTTAAATTCAGTTGCTCATTTGCTTTTTGTATTTCAGCCCTAAATTCTTCTACCGAACCAATACAAATTTCTTCATCCCCCTCTTCGGTTCGCCATATTGGCAATGGGGTTCCCCAATATCTGCTGCGGCTTAAATTCCAATCGACTAAATTTTCCAACCAATTTCCGAATCTCCCTTCGCCGGTTGACTGCGGCTTCCAGTTTATTGTTTTATTCAACTCGACCAATTTATCTTTAACAGCAGTTGTTTTTACAAACCAACTTTCTAAAGGATAGTATAAAATTGGTTTGTCTGTTCTCCAACAATGAGGATAGGTGTGCTCATATTTCTCCTTTTTGAATAACTTATCTTCATTTTGAAGCTTTAGAACTATTCTCTCATCAACATTCAAATAACTTAACTTGCTGGTATCTTTTATAAAACCTTGTAATTTGTCTTTTTGAATTTCCAATTCAATTGCCTTTTCTGCTTCGTTTAGATAATCTTCTTTTACATACTCTTCACCATAAAGAAACAACCCATCATTCACGCCTGATAGAAATTTTCCTCTTTTATCTACCAGGGTTAATGACCCTACGCCATTTTGTTTGGCAACTCTATAGTCATCAGCACCAAAACTAGGTGCTATATGTACTATTCCAGTACCATCTTCGGTAGTTACAAAATCACCGATTAAAACTTTAAATGCATCGCCCTCGATTAAATTCCTGGTATTGGCTTCAAATGGCAACAATTGCTCGTAAGTTAAACCTGCTAATTCTGAACCTTTAACGGTTCCAAGAATTTTATAAGGCAAGATCTTATCTCCGGCTTTATAATCTTCAATTGCAAGATCTTTCCCCGCTGGATTAAAATGTTTGCCAATTAATGGTTCGGCCAAAACTATGTTGATGGTTTTGTGTGAATAGGCATTAACCGTTTGCATGCAAACATAATTTATATTTTTACCTACAGCCAAAGCGGTATTGCTTGGCAAGGTCCATGGCGTCGTTGTCCAAGCTAAAAAACATAAAGCATCAAGATTAGAGGCATCAAGATTAAATAATTTTAATGCAAGAGCAAGAGAATCGCTTGTTAATCTGAATTGAGCAACAGCGGTAGTGTCTTTAACATTTTTATACGTTCCAGGTTGGTTAAGTTCATGCGATGACAAACCTGTTCCCGCAGCAGGGCTATATGGCTGAATTGTGTGGCCTTTGTATAAATATCCTTTTTGATGAATTTGTTTAAGCAGGTACCAAAGTGTTTCAATGTAACTTGTTTCGTAGGTTACATATGGAGTCTCCAAATCAACCCAATAACCCATTTTAACTGTTAACTCATCCCACTTATCTTTAAACTCCATGACATCCTTTCTGCATTCTGCATTGTACTCAAGAACCGAGATTTTCTTACCAATATCTTCTTTTGTAATGCCAAGTCGCTTTTCAACCTGCAACTCAATAGGAAGTCCGTGGGTATCCCAACCACCTTTTCGTTCAACTCTATAGCCTTGTAATGTTTTGTATCGACAAAATATATCTTTGATTGCACGGGACATTACGTGGTGAATACCCGGCATGCCATTCGCACTTGGCGGTCCCTCATAGAAAACAAAAGGCTTTTGCTTCGAACGTGTATCAATACTCTTTTGAAAAGTTTTGTCACTCTCCCAATGGTTTAAAACCTCAGCTTCTATCTCCGGCCAATTAACTTGTTTAAGGGTGCGGTACATACTTTACTTTCTAAAATGTGCAAAGGTAAGCAAAAAAAATGGATTTTTGAATAGTGTAAAAAAAGATAAGCTATTGATAATTAGATTAGTACATATAAATATTGCCTAATAAATAAAGATTTACAACGAATCTAAATAGAGAATAATTAAGCTCAATAATTGTATTTATGTTTCCATCTCTTGTTTAAAAAAGCACGCATTTCATTTTCTCTGGCATTTCCCCCTGGCTCATAAAATTTTACACCTTGTATTGTGTCTGGTAAACTTCCTGTTCAATAAAATTTCCAGAATGCGCATTTGCATACCCGTAGTTCTTTGCATAATCTAAGTCTTTCATTAAGCCAGTTGGGGCATTTCTTAAATGTAAAGGCTCTTTTAATGCACCTGTTTTTTCACAAATGCCATTGCTTCATCTATGGCCACATAAGAAGTGTTGCTTTTAGGGCTGCAAGCCAACAAAAAATTTTAAAGAATGGGGGCACATCCTTTCTGCCAATGGAATGTTTTGCATATGCAAAAATAACCCAATTGATTGTATTTAAATTTGAATTAACGCAACAACAAAAAACTTGTTTTTAAGAAATGCCATCTGCCTTTAAAATCTCTCACTTTAAAGGTTACTGCATACATTCCTTCCATGACATCATTTTCCATATATTTTCCATCCCATGGAATGCTATTATCTGTTTTATACACCATCTCACCCCAACGGTTAAAAATGTTCATTTCATAATATTTAATTCCAATTCCACCAGGTGCATAAAAGTCATTTATTCCATCACCATTAGGAGAAAATGCAGTAGGAGCATTGAAAACATAGAGGTACCTTATAGTGATTGTTTTAATAAAAGTGTCTCTGCAACCATAAATATTCCAAACCGTTTGTCGCAGCGTAAACACACCGCTATCTGGATAGCTATTGACCAAGTTTCGCATCATTGAATAGTTGCCATCACCCAAATCATAAATTAATGTATCTGCGCCCATACTCAAATCTGTAATTTGAATTTCTGGGTTAACAATGGTGCCCTGATCAGGATCTGTTTTAAAACTTGCCACCGGAACAGGATAAACCACTACTTTATCGCTTGTATCATAATCACAATTATAGCCTGTTGTAATCCTCAACTTAACGTTAAATGTATCACTTAAAAGATACGTATGCTTTGGTTGCTTCAACATAGACGTATCAGTGTCCCCAAATTGCCAAAGGTATTTTTTAATGCTCGAACTTGGAACTATACTTTTGTCTATAAACTCAATTGGATCGCCTAGACAAACATTCTGAGCGCTAAATTTAACAACAACAGGCGGGTAACTAACCACTGACTTTTCTATTGAGTCAACACATCCAAAATTGCTATAAACTATATGCTTTATTTTAAAATTACCCGAACTTGGAAATATGTGATTTGGGTCTTTTAATAAAGAGCTGGTATTATCGCTAAATAACCATTTATAAGTATTAATCGATCCCGAACTAATGTTTGATCTTGTAAAAAATTTAAATTGATTATCAACGCACTTATTGGTATCTCTGAATTCTGCAATAGGTTGAGGATAAATGTTGAGCAATCCACTTGTATCATAAATACAGCCTTCATTGCTAATAACTATTTGTTTAACGGTATAGGTGCCAGGCTTAGAATATTTATAATACGGATTGGCAATAAATACCGAATCCCCATTTCCGAAGTCATAAATCCAATTGCGTATCCCTGTATTTATGAACTGTGATCTGTCTTTGACAATTACCAAGTCCGTAACACAGGTATCCGTGGTAGTGAAACCAGGATTAATTCGAGGATACACTATGGCTTGCTTAGTTATTGTGTCTTTACAGCCTTTATTAGAGCTTACAATTAATCTAATATCAAAGGTGTCGCCTTTGGCAAAAGCATGAACATAATTTGGATTTGTATATAAACTGCCATCGCTAATATTATAATTGTGAGAAATAATGTTTCCTTTATTTAAAGACGAATTACTAAAAACTGAGCTTTTCTTTCCCTCGCATACAGGCAATACATTAAAGCCGGCTATTGGATTGGTATAAACTTCTACAGATTTGTTTATGCTGTCACGACAACCCATACTTGAAACGGTCTTGAGTTCTATTTTGTAAACTGTATCTTTAAGGTAATAAAATACTGGAGTCTTAACATTAAAAGTATCGCTTAGTATTACCCATTGGTACGCAAGAATTGAATCATTAAAAATACTAGATAAATTAATTGGTTTTAGGCTGTCTTGACTGCATACATTTGAAACACTAAAACCAGCTTGAGGTCTTGGGTAAACAATAACATCATTTCTAAATGTATCCATGCAATTCTGATCGGATGCTATGTACAATGAAATGTTATAAGTATCGGCAACAGCATAATGGTGTTTAAAATTTGATTTAAAATATTGTATGCCATCTCCCATATCAATTTTATAATTACTTATAAAACCGGTTAAAACCTTAGAGAGGTCTTTAAATTGAATTGAATCTCCAAAACACACATTGTTGCTTAAAAATTTAGCGCTAGGCAATGGGTTCACAAATATTGTTTTTCGAATGGTATCTGTGCATCCAAACGATGATTTTGCGGTTAGTTTTATGCTGCTGCTTAATTTCCCCTTTAAATCAAAACTAAAGTTAGTGACGTTAAAGGTATCCAATGTGTTTTCTATCCATCTTAGATAAGCAATACTATCGTTTAAGACTTTTGATGAATCTGAAATGGTAATTAAATTGCCATCACATGCTTTGGAAAAACCAAAGTTAGCCTTTGGATATTCTTTGGTAAAAATTGAAATAGAATCCATAGCGTAACAATTTTTGCTGTCGATCAAGGTGGCTTTGTATTTTGTATCTTTTTGGGCTTGAACGGTAGGATTATAACTTGTTGTATCTGTTATTTTATAGTTTGGTGTCCATGAAATTCTCAATCCGCCATTGCTGCTTTTAACCAAGGTTTTTAAAAGTACTTTTTGTCCGCTGCAAACAGTCGTATCATTTTGTAATATACTTATTTGAGGTAATTTATAAATATCAATAAAAGTCGTGTCCTTGCTGTTGCATTGACCTCTGTAGGTTGTCAATATAAATTGTTTTCGTATTTTACCTGTGTCTGAATTATTGAAAACTCCGAAAGGATTTGAAATAGTATCATCGTTTAATTCTATTCCCGGGCTCCACAAATATCTATAACCATTAACCTTTCCAATTCCAATTTTCATGGTGTCTCCACTACAAACGGATTTTGAAACGCCTGCGTTTTTTAATGATGGAATTGGAAACTTGCTGTACACAAAATTACAGCTACAGGAAGCAGAATCTAATAGCACAAACAAAGCACAAGAAAGGCCTGCCTTTACTTTAATTTTCTTGTTTATGCTTACAACTCCGTTCTTGGCTAAATTAAGATATTGTGTGTCAATATAGGCCACTAAGTCTTTAGGATCAGCAGTTCCAGAATTATTTCTATCATAAACATATTTCAAAACAATTGGATTGGATGAAATTATTTTATTTCCTGTATTTCTAATGCTGTAGGTTAAATCTAAAGATTCAGAATCTGAACTGGTAAACACCAACTTGCTTTTCAGTCCAAAGAAGCTTATTGCGCCTTTAAAGACTGGAACTTTTAATAAGCTATTTCCGGTTACAACATTTATTTTACATTTTGAATTATCTGAAACGCAAACCACTTCCTGCTTAACGGCAGCTTGACTGTATAAATCCAAATTGCCGCAATTCACCTTTTTGCCATCGGTAGTATAATTAAATTCAAATGCCATACTATCGCCAGGTATTACATTGCTTGGCAAACTAAATTCCACCTCTGTAGCACCATTAATATTTCTACTCTTTGTCAATGTATTGTTTGGGCCATTGTTAATGTTGTTAAAAGATGCCGAGTCGAACACCATTCCTGGAAGTAAAACAACTTGATATTTATCTTCTATCCCGGTTTTTGAAGGGCCAAGATTGATAATTTTTACTTTTAATTTACTGCCTTTTTCACAAGGAAATATTGAGTCTGATTCCGTTTTTAAGAGGGTATAATATGGTCTTGTAACGCCTTTAATGTTTAATGGATTGCTGATACATGAATAACTTAAAATAGGATCCCCGCATTTAATGTTTCCTGATCCACCTGCCCTTATATAATTTCCGCTTGAATAATTGCAATCCGTCTTAACCCTGAAATATACAATGATCTTATTTTTATTGGTATCATTAATGCCTTTCAGCCCAGAACTTAGGGCGGTATTATAAGCGCCTAAATTCCACTCATAAGTTGTTCCGCTTTTTAGTGTTGGTAATGGGATCGATGTCTTACTTCCTTTGTGCGGATATTTTAAATAACAAGAACCAGGAACTACGCTCATTCCAATTGGTAAACTAATAAAAGCCTTAGGGTTATAACCATTTGTTATCCCTGCATTTTCTATCGTTAAAGTATAGGGTGAATTTGCACATAAATCCACAACATTTACCGAGTCGGTAATGGAGCTTTGAAACTGGGTATTTTGAGGTTCAATGTATAATGTTATTTTATCTTTCAAACAATTAAATGATGCCAAATCATTTGGATATGATTGACAATTCCAACCAGAATATAAAATTACACTGTCTTTATTACAGCTGTTGTAGATTGCTCTAACCTTAAATTTTCTTGATTTATTAGACGGAATAGTGCCCAATTTAAAAATCAAATTTTTTGAGGGCATGGAAGTATCACTTGCTGCATCTTTAATCTGCACTATTTTAACAGCTCCACTATTATCCGGCGCAAACCATGCATTGATATTGCTAAAAGTTGCCGAATAATTTGTGTACTCTAATTCCCATTCGGCGGTGTCTTTTGAGGCGTAAATTGTAGGAAAAATAGACTTTATTGTCGTTACAGGTTTATTGTAAATAATATTATCGGTATTGCCACTTGAGACCGTATCATATCCGGAGCCTAATGTATTAAGTCTTTCAAAAATAAAATCGTACTTAATTGGAATATTGCCTTGAGATTGAATTGAACAAGAAGGCTCTATAAATGCTTGAAAATACCCATGAAATGCATCGTCACTATAATTGACCATTCCTTTGGCCGAATCAACAAAATACTTTCTAACATCATATGAAATTGGATATGCGTTAACATTGACTGGCCTAATTGTATCTTTTAACTCGTAAGCTGTTTTATTTGACCCTGCAGTTCGATACTGGGCAAATATTGATTTCTTCATTGTAAAGCCACTTGGCATATAAAATCTTACCGCTTTTAATCTGGCAAAATTTCTATATTCATATGGAAAATAATTATTGCCGCCATAATTAGAACAGCATGAACCAATGACCATATAATAGTAATTATTCACCGCCACTTGAGCACATGAGTTTAACTGATAATTATCGGCGCAACAAGTGTAAAAATAATAACCTGCCATAATCATCTGGCCACTAAATGTATCGCACTGAAACTTGTTCGCATTGCTGGTAGGATTAACAACATTGCTGGTATAAAACCTGTTTGTGAAATTAATATTCATGGTAGACGCGCCAATATTGGAGCTTACCTTATATTTTACTCTCACAATTATGCTGTCATCGTTATTGTATCTATAAGAATTCGAAACACACGACAACAAAGAATCTGTGCTAAGATGAATTTTAAACGTAGCATTGTTCCCTGATATGGTTTTGTAACTGCGAATTTGGGTGCAATTGGTCGATAGGGTAATCCCTCTTCGCCAAACCAATAATTGTATTCCAACAATATCTAAAAATTTACCGCCGGTAATATCTGATTCAATGTAATTATAACGCCAAGATATTATAGAAGATGTTCTCTTAACTGTGCCAGTATATACAGCCATAATGGTATCGCCAACAAAGCATCTTTCTTCACGAACTTTAAGGGTGTCTATTGAACCTGTATTATCAGGTTTGCCATCATTATTATTATCAGGTTTACCAAAATTGACTCTCTGCACTGAGAAATTTCTAAATTTTAAACCGCCTCCACAATTGCTAACGCAATGGATTTTAACTGACATCGTTTGACAAGTCAAATACAGCCACTCTTTGGGATTACAATTTTTATCTGGGTTATACCTAATCTGCAATTTAATTGATTTATTGCCATTGGCGCCTGTTTTAGAACAATCTGCAGTTAGATAATAAACCAATTCAGCATTGGTCAGTGAAATCGGAATTGGATGCGGAAAATACCCTCTTATTGTATCTCCTATTTGTGCAATGCTATCAGGGTTCCAATTTGCGGTTAAATCAGAATTTATAAAATATAAATCTTTTTTTTGTTTGCTATGAACTAAACCAGGGGGCAATATTAAATCTACATAATAACGAGCGCTTGAACTGGTAGGAAACAAACTAGCAGAGCTTATTAAAGTCCTGAATTCTCCTTTCTGTCCATTGATAAGATCGGTTGGAGAAAAGGAACTAGAAGTCATGTAGTGCTGATCATATACTTTTCCCCAAGCCCATGGAACATTTTTTAAATTTTTACATTGGTCCTGATAATCCGCATAATATGCCCAACAATTAACAAGCATATAAGCATTTGAACAAACAGGTACCGTGCAAGTTTCGGTACTCCAGGTTACAAAAAGTGTGTCATTGGGTTTTAAATCTGGAGATTTTAGTCTGAAAAATCCGATCGGATATAAGCCAATACATCCGTAATATCCCAAATTATAAGTTGCAGTTGTACTGTCTTTAGCTACTTTACTATACGTGCCTTTATAGCCAACCTTAATCCTAATAGATGAGGTGTCAAAAGTTGACATCACATAAGGGTAATTTAATGATATTGAAACCCGTGGGCTTACTGCAAGCATATTACCAGTATTAACAAATCGAATTTCAGATTTAAAAATATTTTTATTGTAACATGTTGGCGTCACCGGATATGGTATAGCTTTTAGGACGGGACTCTTGTTGCTAATGGAAGCAGATCCACTGGTTTTGGCTGTCTGACAGAATTTTTTATTGCAACCCCAAGTTAGTTCAAAAGCAGTATTAAGCTGCTTACACCCTTTTATAACATTTGAATCTATAATTGTAAAGGTTTCATTTTGGTCTAAAAAGGTGTCTAAATTACCAATTGTCTTAAAAAATGAGGTTCCAAAAGTGCTGGTAACCGTATCTGCTGTAAAGGAATTGTTACCCTTGTTTACAAAAAATGTTTGAACATCCTTGCCATTGATTCTCTTAAATTTCAATTCTCTTAAAGGACCTTTTCCATAATTTCCAACAGTAATTGTTCTTGTAAATTTTGTGCCTATATCACCAACAAACGATAGGTTAGCTATTGATGCAATCTGAGCCGAGGGCACACGAACCTGAAAAGGTATTGAAGATCCAACATCATAATTGCCTGTATAATTGGCTCTTACTTGTAGTGAGGGAATATTACTAGATAAATAAGACAATAAATCACAGTCTGCCGTAAGCAATAATTTAAATTTAAAATTCTTAGCAATTGCCAGATTAGGAGCCGAAAATTCAGGTTGGTTTAAATTTGAAACATTGCTTTCACTCATCCCTGCGCCAATAAGCGTATTTTTGACATATTTAATACCGCTTGGTAGATTTAGTTTAACAATAATGGAGGTAACGGTTCCTGAGGATATATTGTAAATTTCAAAATATGAAGTATCATTTACCCCGCATATGCTTAGTTTAGAAGGCCCGGTAGACTGAATTGACAAACGATTCCCTTGCGCAAATGTATTTTGCGCCAAGAGCATAAATAGAAAAAATACTACACGAATGCTATGACGGTATAATTTTATCAATATAGCAAATATATTAATAATATATGGGCATTACAAAATAATTGGAATTTAAAAACTTTAAATATCTTTGTGCTTATATCATGCAAAGAGATACACAAATATTCGATCTAATCAATTTAGAACAAGAACGCCAAGAACATGGCATTGAATTAATCGCTTCAGAAAATTTTGTTTCTAGACAGGTCATGGAAGCCATGGGAAGTGTTTTGACAAATAAATATGCCGAAGGTTTACCTGGCAAAAGATATTATGGAGGCTGTGAAATTGTAGACCAAGTTGAACAAATTGCTATTGATAGACTTAAGCAATTATTTGGCGCTGAGTGGGCAAACGTTCAGCCTCACAGCGGGGCCCAAGCCAATGCAGCTGTAATGCTTGGATGCCTAAATGCGGGAGATAAGATTTTAGGTTTTGATTTGAGCCATGGTGGTCACTTAACCCATGGATCGCCAGTTAATTTTTCTGGTAAATTATATGTGCCAAGTTTTTATGGTGTTGAAGAAGAAACGGGGTTAATAGACTTCAATAAAATTGCAGAAATTGCAAAAAGGGAGCAACCAAAATTAATTATATGTGGGGCTTCTTCTTACAGTAGAGATTGGGATTATAAAACATTGCGTGAAATCGCTGATAGTGTTGGAGCCCTTTTGTTGGCAGACATTTCACATCCTGCAGGATTAATTGCGGCTGGTTTATTAAACAACCCGCTTCCATATTGCCATATAGTTACCTCTACCACCCATAAAACTTTGAGAGGGCCAAGGGGGGGTATCATTATGATGGGTAAAGACTTTGAAAATCCTTGGGGTATAAAGACCCCAAAAGGTGAAATCAAAATGATGAGTGCAATTCTCGATGGTGCTGTTTTTCCTGGTACCCAAGGCGGTCCGTTAGAACATGTCATTGCATCAAAGGCAGTAGCATTTGGAGAAGCTTTAACTGAAGAATATAGAACATATATGAAGCAAGTAAAGTCCAACGCCAACGCATTGGCCAAAAGTATGGTAGAACTGGGCTATAAAATAATTTCTGGTGGAACAGATAACCATCTAATGCTAATTGATTTGCGCCCAAAAGGCGACATGATTACTGGTAAATTGGCAGAAAACACATTGGTTAAATGTGATATTACCATCAATAAAAATACTGTGCCTTTCGAAACCAGGTCTCCATTTGTTACCTCAGGAATACGCTTAGGCACGCCGGCAATAACATCACGCGGCATGAAAGAAGAAGATATGTCTAAAATAGCAAGCTTAATAGATAAAGCACTTATGAATCATGACAATCCAGATGTTTTAATGGATATCAAGCTTGAGGTAAATAACTGGATGAAACAATTTCCATTGTATAGTTAAGATTTTGCGCCAGTTCAAAACCGTTTACTTTGCTTGGCCTTTATTTTACTCATTTAACAATATTGGATAGGGATTCAAGAAAATATCCTTTGGTGTTTCATTTTTAGGCTTACGCCAATTCTTTTTTATTGGGCTGGGTCATACTTTCACTCTTTTTAAGCAATCCTTGATCATAATTGCATCTGAAATACCCAAATGGGCGCTTCAGCCAATTAGGATATTTAGTTCGCCGGTTCGCTTATTGTAATTGGATTAATGGCTATATAATCAGTATTCTTAATAAATATTAGGCAATAAATCCAAAACTAATTTTGATACCTGTGATGGTATTAAAAAAGGAAAAACAACATAAAAAAAGGGGTGCATTAAATGCACCCCTTTTTTAGAATAATTATTTATATCTTATTGTAAAACAACGCGTTTGGTAATCACTTGACCGTCTGCAATCAATTTGATGGTATAAATACCACTTGCATTGCCACTTAAGTTGATTTCAAATTTGCTGTTTGACTCAGTGTAGTTGTTTACCAATATTAATTGACCCATCGCATTGTATACTTCGATACTTGCATTTTTAGCTACTAAGCCTTGCAAGTCAATATTTACAATACCATTACTTGGGTTAGGGTATACACTAACTGTTTCTTCAATAGATTTAACATCGTTTACTGATATTGTGCTGTTGAAGCATCTTGGCCAGTAGGTCATGTAAACATATCTAGTATAATCATCTGAAGTATTGTTGCTTGGGTCTGTAACTCTATAGGTAATATTATATACACCCTCTTCCCAAATATTTACATTTTGACTAACTATCTCAATCAAAGGTTTTAAATCATTAGGACTATAATAGTTATCAGCAGTAGATAATCCCCACATTGGCCATATGTTTTCTCCTACACAACCGTGGATGATTTCTCCCCAAATACTTGGCGCTACTTTATCTTCTACCTTAACGGTGCGCGTTCTTTGAGAAGTATTACCAGAACCATCTATAGCTTCATAAACTTCAGTATAAACACCAACAATATTTTCATTTACATTGTCGAATATTTTAACCAAACTAACTTGACCAGGGCCATAATAGTTATCTGTTACAGATGGAGCAATAGAATAGTATGGTGTTCTTACTTTATGGTTTACAACTTCAAAAGTATTTAAAATAATTGTTGGAGCTATATAGTCATCAACAACATAATTACGGCTTAACGTTGCTGAATTACCTGTAGAATCTTTTGCGGTATAAACAACTGGGTAAGTCCTTTTCAATAGCGTATTTACAGGACCATTAAAGCCCCAATTTTTGATCAACATTGGATTGTTATCATAGCCATCTTCAACTGTTGTTTGGTCGAACCAAACACTTGCAATTTGAATTTTGTCATCACCGCCAGCAGTAAAGAATGGAGCAATTGTATCAACTACGCAAATGTCTCTAGTTTTCATTACCATATTTCCAGAAACATCTTTAACTGTATAGGTCAATACATAATTGCCAACCACTTTTGAATCAACAAAACCTGTAGTAACAATTGCTGAAGTTAAATTAAATGGCGCTTTGTTGTCGGTTGCCGTTGCACCTGGATCAACATAAGGCGCATTGGTTCTATCTGCTTGTAAACATTTCGTGCTGCCTGGATTTAAAGTTAAAATTGGCTTCGTTAAATCATTGACAACAATTATAACCCTTGATACTGGTTGAGCTTTATTGCCAGATTTATCTGTTACATTAAATTCAGAAGTGTACATACCTGTAACATTCGCATCCAAATCTGTAGTCATTACAATATCAGATGTGATATCACCTTCCGAAGCATCATAAGCAGTTGCTAGAGCATCGGTATAAGAAGCACCAACTTCCATTCTTACGGTATCACTACCTTTAAGGGTAATAACCGGGCGTTGGTTATCATTAGCTAAGACAATGCTATAGTCTTCATATTCTCCTGCAGTAATTGGACCGCAAGGTGTGGTAGATTCATTGTTGTAATTAATAGCAACACGCAACTTGGTTTTACCTTCAAATGACTGAGACAAAGCAGGAACGGTAATTACAAGAGATTTTGTTTGATTGTAAGTGCTGGTTTCATAGAATAATTCTTCACCTGCATCATCAAAATCACCATCTATGTTCCAGTCAATCCAAGCTTTTCTATTGGCAGGGTCAACATTGCTATTTCTAGAAACTTCAAGCGTGTATTTTTTACCATAAGTTAAGTTAGCGCTGATTTGATCACTGTAATCAGTATAAGGATTTATGCCTGAAGTGGTGTAGTTGTTAATTAAATCAACGCCATTGTCAGTTAATTTAACCCTGTTGATACCAACGTCAGTAGACAGTATGTATGATGACGGAGAACAATAGTCTAAAGCACAAACGAATTTATTTTTAACAATTGTTTTAGAGGTATTTGTTGGATCTAGTGAGTTATAGCCCTTCAAGCTAATTGTATAACAACCAGGAGAAGTAAACTTAATGATTGGCATTGGAATGCTATCGCCAGGCGTAGCATTGTATTTAATGAAGCCTGGTCCGTAAGTTGAAGGACTAGCAGGGGCATTCATTAAAGTATAAGTCGTTGGGAAAATACCCCATTCAAATCTATTGGCTTTGTCGCTAATTGCCTTGAAGGTAACTAAATCATTGCTTACTCTTGGTCTACGGTTAGACACAACAGCGTCAAGTTCAGTTGAAGTACTTGGCGTAACTACATCAATTGTGGTACATGTTTTATTGTTGCCAACACAAGATTTCATTTCAAGACACACTTTGTACTGACCGTCGGTATAGAAGGTATATCTAAAATCCTTTTTGGCATTGTTAGAAACTTGATTATCATCAATAGTCCACTCCCATGTAGGAACACCAACGATATTTTGAGTCTTATTGGTGAACATTGCTGGAGTGGCATTGTAATTAGGAACTGAATTTGAGCTAAATGAAGGCGTTGGCAAAGTAGCAGGGCCAAGCTCTGAGACATAAGAACCAGCATAGCCAGAATCTACTCCCGCACCGTCTGATTCAAACAAAATATACATGCTTCCACTCTTTGCAACAACTGTAGCTGGCACCTTTGCTCCTTTTGTCCATGAAGCCAAAAGCGTAGATCCTGATCCGCCTGGAGTTTTACCGTCCCAAACGCTTAATTTATCTGCAACATCTTTAAACTTGAGGCGGGTCATGGTTAAAGTAATTTTCTTAGCATTACAAGGAGTAATCTGAAGGTAAGAGCGAGAGCCTAAACCTTGACTGTTAGCATAGTTTAGGTTTGGACCGCCGTCATCAAAGATAGTTCCTCCTGTACTTCCAACAACGTTGTCGCTGTTAGGCCCATAGGTGCCGTATCCTAAGTTATATTGAGTTGGTAGGGTAACGGTGACGTAACAAGTCTTTCTAAGAGGCGCAGAAGGCCCAATATCATTCTTAGAAGTTAAGGTCACTGTATAACAACCTGGGATATCGAAAGCAAATTGAGGATTTTGAGTAAACTCATTATTTCCATTACCATTTGGATCAGAATAAACCTCCCCTGTTGCTAAACAAGGATAAAATCCAGATGACGCATAAGTGGTTGAATCGTATACGTCCCAAGTCCACTCATATGGTCCGTTTGAAGATAAATCAAACAATTGTGTAATTTCATATTGTTCAACAGTCAACCTATTGGCAACGAAATCGCCTACAGGTATAGCAGTTGGCGTATTTAAAGTCAAACATTTAACGATTGAATCGCTACCCAAACAATTGGTGCTTTTCAATTTAACACACTGGGTTCCGCCAGAGTTCCAAGTGTAATTAAAATTAACACTGTTGGGTGCCTCTATAGAACCATCATTATTAGCATCCCATTCGTGAGATATATAACCACTAGGATTGCTATTTAAAAATTTTACAACCGTTTTAATCCAAGCACTTGAAGGTGCTATAAAGTTAGAGCTTACAGATGAAGGCAATTGAAGATTAACTGTGTAATCTTCTGTTTCACCCCAAGTGTAGGTTCCACATGCAGAACCTGGATTGTTAACAGCACCTTCGATCATTACAACACGCATTCTGGTGTTACCAGGTGTGATGTTACATGGCACAGACCACGTATAAGTAAATGTAGCACCTGCGCCATTCTTACTTTGAGAGGTTGCAGCAACTGCCTCAGCTTTCTGAAAAGTACCATCTCTGTTGTAATCAATCCAGGCATTACATGCATAGGTGTAGTGACCATTGCATGTGCTTTCAACAATAGTGATCGTATAAGAACGGCCAGCAGATAAGTCCACAGGCGTTAAACCTGTCCAATCTGTATAGAGTTGACATGTCGGAGTTGAAGATACATTGTTTAATGTAACAGTATTACCTTTTAGGTATACCGAAGCAATATCTTCGTCTGCAGTTGAGACTGCGTTTGAAGAACAATACTGTGCAGACACAGAATTAATTCCAAGAATAAATAAACACAATAGACCGATTAGTCTATTTAGTTCTTTTCTTCCGTTGATTTTGTTAGTAAAGTTATCCATATAAATAATAATTGGCTTGCAATTTAATGTGTTTTTAGCAATATTTTAATATTATGGAATATATAATAGAAGATAATTGTTAATTTTTTAACTATTACAATGAAATAAAAAGAAATATATTTAATGTTAAATAACTGTTATTTAAAGATATATGAATTAAAATTAAAGAAATTAAAGAAATTAAAGAATTACCAATTGGGCAAAAAAAATGATAAAAAAATGACTGGAACTTATTTCCCAAAATATGGGTGGAATTGTCTTAACATAAAAAAAGGGGTGCATCAAATGCACCCCTTTTTAGAATAATTATTTATATCTTATTGTAAAACAACGCGTTTGGTAATCACTTGACCGTCTGCAATTAATTTGATGGTATAGATACCACTTGCATTGCCGCTTAAGTTGATTTCAAATTTGCTGTTTGACTCAGTATAGTTGTTTACCAATATTAATTGACCCATCGCATTGTATACTTCGATACTTGCATTTTGAGCAATTAAACCTTGTAAATCAACATTTACAATACCATTGCTTGGATTAGGGTAAACGCTAACTGTCTCTTCAATAGATTTAACATCATTTACTGAAACAGTGCTGTTAAAGCATTTTGGCCAGTAGGTGAAGTAAACCAATCTAGTAAACTCATTAGAAGTATTGTTACTTGGATCAGTTACTCTGTAAGTAATTGAATAAATACCTTCTTCCCAAATGTTAACATTTTGATTAACGATCTCAACCAATGGCTTCAAATCAGCAGGACTATAGTAGTTGTCGGTAGTTGAAATACCGAACATTGGCCATATATTTTCGCCTACACAACCATGGATGATTTCTCCCCAAATTCTTGGAGCTTGAGTGTCAACCACTTTTACAGTTCTGATTTTTTGAGTTTTGTTTCCAGAACCATCTACAGCTTCATATACTTCTGTATAGGTACCAAGTTTTGTTGCATCAACATCACTGAAGATTTTAACCAAACTTACTTGACCTGGTCCATAATAGTTATCAGATACAGATGCAGATACTGAGTTGTAAGAAGTTCTTACTTCATGGTAAACAACATCAAATGTATTTAAGCTAATTACTGGGGCGATAAAGTCGTCTACTCTGTAATTTCTAGCAACCGCAGTCGATTGGTTAGAGCTTTGATCGTATGCAGTATAAACTACTGGATACGTTCTTCTTAATAAAGTATTAACTGAGCCATTGAAGCCCCATGTTTTAACCAATACTGGAGAATTATCATAAGCATCTATTGCAGTTGTTTGGTCAAACCAAACACTTCCAATTTGAATTCTATTGTCACCTAAAGTATCAATAGCAGGAGCTTTTGTATCTTCAACACAAACTGTTCTAGTTTTGCTAATCATATTACCAGCTACATCTTTAACAGAGTAGGTAATAACATAGCTTCCAATAGTACGTGAATCAACAGATCCACTTGTAAGAATTGATGAAGTTAAGTTGAAAGGAGCTTTGTTGTCAGTTGCCGTAGCGCCTGGATCAACATAAGGAGCGTTGTCTCTTCTTGCTTCAATACAACCAGCATTCCCCGGGTTTAAGGTTAAAACTGGCTTGGTTAAATCGTTAACTACAATGATTGTACGAATAGCTGGAGCAGCTTTGTTACCTGATTTATCTGTAACGTTATATTCATAAGTATATAAACCTGTAACAGCAGCATCAAGGTCATTTGCACTTGTCATAGCTGAAGTGATATCACCTTCTGAGGCATCATATGCAGTTGCACCAGCATCAGTATAAGATGAACCAACTTCAATTCTTACAGTATCATTACCTTTCAAAGTAATTACTGGAGGGTTATTGTCATTGAATAATACAATGCCGTAGTCTTCGTATTCACCAGCAGTGATAGGACCACAAGTGGTGGTGCTTTCATTGTTGTA
>CAMDAF010000009.1 GCA_945888525.1 Chitinophaga pinensis | reverse complement strand
AAACCGTCGATTCTCTTTATCCTGCTAATGCGTTTGAGCATGCTTAATGCCTGTGACGTAATCAATGGATCTGACATTATCTTCAGACACCTAGGAGGCTATAAATACCACGTAAAATTTGTTTTATACCACCAATGTGTTTGTAAACTTGGTATTATGCCAAAGTTTACCATGTCGTGCGACAAAGCAAGCTTAAGCATAGTTCCACCAAGGACAAAGATTAGAGACATTACACCGGTATGCAGCAACGGCCAGCCGCCTTGCACCAATGGTGGATACAGTGGAACCCGTTATGGCATTGAAGAACACACGTTTGAAGACACCATAGATTTTGCCAAAAGCCCTTACAATACCTTCTTAAACAACAACTGTTGTGAAATAAAATTTAGAGTATCCCAACCTTGGGGATTGGTTGGCACCACCACTTCTACAACCACCTACGGTGGAGAGGCAATGATGAATATTTGCCTTATTAAAACCAAAGGGAACAACACCCCGACCCTATCGACCATTCCAATGTCGTTTATGTGTTGCAACCAACCATTCACATTTAACAATGGGGTGTTCGACAATTTGGACAGCGACTCCTTGGCTTTTTCCCTTGATGAACCATTAAGTGCTACCTTTAATCCTGTTTCATGGAACAGCCCACTCAACAAAGACATTCCGTTAACCCCATACTGTCCGCCAAATCCTGGAGTCGTTAATTGCCGCGCATTGCCAAATGCAAAACCACCCAGGGGTTTCTATTTTGACAAAGAAACTGGCGACATGGTTTTCACTCCGACCAAATGCGATGAATCAGGCCCTGTGGCCATTCGTGTAAGCGAATTCCGAAAAGATTCCATAACTAAAAAGATGGTTATGATTGGATATACTCGACGTGACATCTATGTGACGGTGGTAACCTGCTCAGACAACAATCCACCTTACATCGAAGGACTCAATAAGTACAATGTTTGTGAAGGAAAGAAAATATGCTTCACAATCAAAGCCAAAGACGATCCGTACTTGCCAAAGCAGACCGTTCCAGACACCGTTGACCTGACATGGAACTATGGTATTCCTGATGCCACATTCACCATAATAGATCCAACAGCGCGCGAAAAAGAAGCTCAATTCTGCTGGACCCCAAAAATTGGTGACGCACGCAACCAAGCCTATTCATTTGCGGCAACAGCCAAAGACGATGCATGCCCTCGTCCTGCATACACCATCAAAGGTTTCAACATCAAAGTAAATCCAAAAGCAAGATCAAAACGCCAATACGAAATTTTAGATTGCGGCAAATTTAGATTCACCTCATGGGCCGGAGACACTGTTAACTACAACCAAAAGAATTACACTTACAAATTCACTATTCGCGACAGTTCAAATAGTGGCGTTCCAGTTTATAGAGGATATGTGAAAAGAGACAGCATTAAATTTAAGCGTGGGGGCAAGTACATCATCGAACATGAAATAAACAACCCGCCGTTTAATTGTATCACCATTTATTCGGATACTGTTATAATACCACCGGTTTTATCAGTAGACCTTGCCTTTGGCAAAGATACTTTTGTATGCGCTGGCGACAACATTACCCTTGAGCCTAAAATCGAAAACGGTGTTCCTTCATACAAATACCTCTGGGAATCGCCTTTCGGAACTATTGATCCTAAAGATACATTTAGCAAGTTTACATTAATCAAACCAAGCGCTACCACCAAAGTGGTATTGAAATTAACCGACGCAAAAAAATGTGTAGACCGCGACACCATATTGGTTAAATACCAGCCTAACCCTATCGTTGAAATTGGGCCAGACCAACGGATCTGCACTTATGAAATGACCATATTGTCTGCTCAAAACGCTGATACCATGCGTTATTTCTGGTTGCCAAATGGAGACAGCACCCAATCGATAGTAGTCAATATCGCTGACCGTTACATTGCTAAGGTTATCGACAAACTTGGCTGTCATACCAGCGACACCATGCGTTTATTTGTGAACGATACAGTAGTTGCAATCGCAAAACCTAACTTAGAAATATGCATCAATGACACTCTGAAATTCAAAGCCAGACGCAGACCATTGGGCCATATTAGAAGCATGGCATGGCGCGATTTAAATACAGGTGTTACCATTTCAAACGACAGCTCATTTGCTCAAAAAATAAGCACAATGGTGCCTAAACGCTATGAACTGGATTTAAAAGTAACCCAAGGTGGTGTTTTGTGCCAAGACAAAGACACCCTCGAGGTTCAAGTAAATGCTTTACCCTCATTCGTGTTTGCTGGTTTACCCCCTCGTTGTTACTCAGATGGAGCCATTAACTTAAGCCAATCAAAAATTGCCAAAGCAAGTTCTGGCGACAAAACCCAAAGCACCTTTGATGTCCGTTACTACCAAAACAAAAAACCGTCATGGATTACTGGTGGACCAGTGGGCGTAAATGTATTTACTTACAACTACCCTAATTTTATAAAAAACTATCAAGTTCCGAAAGTGGGCTTGCGCGATACGATTTGTTACGATTTTAGAGATTACAAAGGTTGCTACAATAAAGATTGTAAACCTACAAAACTGAATCCGAACCCTGATGTGTTTGTGAAAGACAGCACCTATTGCCAACGTGTTGGTCAGATAACCTTGGATAAGCAAGTGGTAAGACCGTTTTCTAAAATTGGAGGCATAGAAACCTTCAGAGTTCTTGAAGTACCCCAAGGTTCGAATGTTGACCCAGTGTCCATTATTAGTACGAATTCCAGCAACACCCCTCCTACAACTGAAATGGATCCAGGTAAAGAGGGTGAAAACGAAAAGACAGGTAAGTATGTTATTGAATACTGTTTCAAAGATGCCATAACCGGTTGCCAAACTTGCGATACGGCCAATGTTTTTGTGATTCGCTTGCCAGAAATACAATTCACTGAATTCAACAAACAATGTATCAATTACCCATTGTTGGCTTTGGACAGTTTTGTTGTCGATAAAAACACCGGCAACAGATTCCCTTATGGCACTTGGGAAACCATTGAATATGCAGGTTCTAGAGATTTAAGCAATCCGAACGTTGCACCTAAGATTTTAAATTCTGTAAAGAGTAAAAAGTACTTTGACCCTAAATATGGCGCAGGACAATACCTATTAAAACTCACTGATGTATCGAGTGGATGCCCGGTAACGGACAGCACTGAGATAATGGTAAACGGCTTGCCGATTATACAAATTGATGTTCCTGATACCGTATGTTCGAGCGCCGCAGCATTTACGTTGAACAATATATTACCAGTTGGAAATGTTGGCACATGGTCAGGCAAAGGCGTGAGCATGCGAAAATTTGACCCAAGCATTAGCAGCAAAACCAAATTATACGAAGGACCGATAAGCGTTAAGTTTGAATACTCAAATCCTTTAACCACTTGCACCGCATCTGACTCTCAAAAAATATTGATACAGTCGCAACCCGAAGTGCTTATTGGCAATAAAAAGCCTTACCAACAATGTGAGGGCATAGATTTTAACTTAACGGCAACAAAAAACTGGGCCAACTCTATTACATGGAGCCATAATGGTGATGGACAATTTAGCGACGATAAAAACTTAATCAGCATCTACAAGCACGGATTGAAAGATACCGGCATCAATGATTTGGCGGGTAAAGTTATTTTGACCATCAAGACCGATAAGCTTGGCGTTTGTCCGCAAGCCAAGGACGAAATCAATTTGATTATAGAACCTTATCCTCAGTTTGACTTTACCGCCGATCCGACCTTACAATGCGAACCAGCCGTGGTCAACTTCCAAAGCTTGGTGAGAAAACCATTAGGGTCTAGCAAACTAACCTATACCTGGGATTTTGGCAATGGACAGACCTTAAACCAATCGTTGAATGCGGCACCACTTGGCATCCGTTATGATACAGCAAACCGCAATTGGTATGATGTTACTTTAAGGATAGACAACCAATGGGGTGTGGGCTCAAATGAGACTTGTCCGATTACCAGAGACTCCTTAGACTTTATCAAAGTATTGCCAATGCCAAAAGCAGGCTTTAGCAGCGACCCTGGATATTACACCACGGTGGCCTTCCCTAAATTCAGATTCTTTAACGAAACCAAAACACGTTGGATCAGCCCTGCTGCTATAGACTACAATTGGCATTTTGGAAGCAGCGACCCTGACGATACCAGCACAGCAAAAAACCCGATACACAGCTACCCTGCCGACACCATGAAATACAGAGTGGTGTTAACCTCAACGATTTCTTATGGTGGTTTGACTTGTTCAGACAGCTTAGGCCAGGTGCGTGAAATTGATCCAGACGTAACGGTGTTTGTTCCAACCGCGTTTAGCCCCGAGGGTACAGGACCGAAGGACAACAACGTATTTAAAGCGGTTGTAAACGGCGAGAAATCGTTCCACATACAAATCTTAAACCGTTGGGGCGAGAAGTTATGGGAAAGCAGCGACAAGCATGCCTCTTGGGATGGCAAGTCGCGTGGCGAAGATGTACAACAGGACGTTTACCTATGGGTGATTAAAGTAGCTGCATTTGATGGCGAAGAATACACCTATGAGGGAACGGTGACGTTGTTGAGGTAGTGGCATGGCAGAAGGCCGTCTTTCTGGCTTTGTTACATAAATGGGTGCAGCCATGGCAGATACCGTTTAAGGCTTCATTGCTGGTTTTGGACTTCATATAAAGTTTTGTACTTTTGACACTTTGTTTTTTAAGAATGGTTTCGGATTTAACGAAACCCCAGCATCTTTAGGACACAAAACGTTATGAAAAGTTTAAAATATTTCACAAATGACAAATGATAAATTAAAAAACAACACAAAACCATCGTTTCATGAAATATTAGACATTAAAGACATTCATTTTGCAAATGCAATGAATATCTATGATGAAGCTTTCCCTTCTAACGAAAAACAGCCATTATCATTAATTAAAAAAAGAATAATTGAATCGAAATCTAGATTATTTGTTGGCCTTCTGAATGAAGATGTTACGTGTATGGCTTTGTTGTGGGACTTTAAAGACTTGGAATTTGTGCTTTTGGATTATCTAGCGGTTGCCAAAGAATATAGAAACAATCAATTCGGCACTGAGTTATTTAAACACCTAACTCATACGATAAATACCAGCAAAAAATACATGGTCATTGAAGTTGAAAATCATCTATTCGGAGACAACAAAGATCTAAGGAAAAAAAGAATTAACTTTTATATAAAAAACGGGGCCTACGTTTTAAACGAAGTCCCATATATACTGCCCTCTTTAGATGACACTGAAACAACCGAAATGTTGCTTATGATATCGCCTAAATATGAAAAAGACATGATTGAATTTGATAAAATAGAACCATTAATTAAGCGACTTTATTTAGATTTGTATGGGAAAACAGAAAACAACAATTTATTGATTTCAATCTTAAAAAATACACCTAATCAAATTACATTTAGCAATAAAATCATTTTATGACAACAATCGAATTTTGGAACTTAATAGTTAGTTCTACTGCAACAATTTTAGCTGGAATCGCAATTTTACTGTACATAATTATGTGGTATAAGGATAAATCCAGTAATTCATATGATATTTTTGATGCAACCTATTTAGATATTTTAAAAACAGGAATGGAAAACCCATCTTTTCGAAATCCTATTTTAACCAATGATTATTTAAATTCATTTTTAGAAAACGAAAAAATTAAATACGAAATTTATGCATTTATAAGTTGGAATTTCTGTGAAACTATTTTTGATAAGGGAGATGATGAACTAATGAAAACTTGGTCAGTTGTTATTGAGGTAGAAAATTCTTTACACAGAAAATGGTTTGATAACCCTGAAAACACAAAGAAGTTTAAAGAATCTTTCAGATTATATATACAGAATAACTTTCCTGCCAATTTGAACTAAGCATGTCCAAGGTAGGGTTTAAGCAGTATCGCTTTGCTTGAATCTATTGGCCAGGTTGATTTTGGAGTAGTATTCTAATTCTCACTTTCCAAATACCTAAAAACAAAAAAGTCCCGACAATAATGGTCGGGACTTTTTTACTATTGAATATTTTTATTAGAACGATTTAGCGATGTCGATAAAATCGCGAGAAGCCAAAGCAGCGCCTCCGATTAAAGCACCATCGATGTCAGACATCGCAAACAATGACTTGGCATTGTCTGGTTTAACACTTCCTCCGTATAGGATAGAAATGCCTGAAGCAATCTCTTCGTTAAACATGCTGGCCACAGCTTTGCGGATGTGTATGTGCATTTCGTTTGCTTGCTCCGCAGAAGCCGTAACGCCTGTGCCAATAGCCCAAACGGGTTCGTAAGCCAAAATACATTTAGCAGCATCATCGTTGCTCAAGCCATTCATAGCCGAAAGTTGTTGCTTAACAATGTCAAAATGTGCATTGGCTTCGCGCTCTGCCAAAGTCTCGCCGATACAATATACCGGTACAATGTTGTGCTTTATAGATGTTTCGATTTTAGTCGCACAAGACGCATTGATTTCGTTGTAGTATTGTCTTCTCTCACTATGCCCAACAAGGGTGTAGTGGATGTCGATAGACTTTAACATAGCAGCTGAAACTTCACCTGTAAAAGCACCTTGTTCGTTTTGGTTGATGTTTTGAGCACCTACACCAATACCTGAACCCGCCAATTGTTTGGCAATGGCTTGCAGGTGGATGTAAGGCGGGAATATTAACAATTTCGCTTCTGGCATTACTTCAGTGGCTGCCATGGTTCTAATTTCTTGAGCTAAGCCTTGACCTTCTTCAAAGGTTTTATGCATTTTCCAGTTGCCAGCGGCAATTTTTTGTCTTTTCATGATTTTTCCCAATTTCTAAACTTAGATTCTAGTGTATAAATGTAATTTAATATGTTTTTATCGTCTTCTGATAATTCAATATGTCGTCTTTGCATCACCAATTCGGCCGTTTGAAAGGCCTTAGCAGGCGTATATGTTTCGAAGCCTTGTGCACCGCCCCAACTGAAGGAAGGAACGAAATTGCGCGGAAAGCCCGAACCGAAGATATTGGCAGATACACCAACCACGGTTCCGGTATTGAACATGGTATTGATGCCACATTTGCTGTGGTCGCCCATAAAGAGGCCGCAAAACTGCAAACCTGTTTTCTCAAAACGCTCGGTTTGATAATTCCATAATTTCACAATCTCATAATTGTTTTTTAAATTGCTGTTGTTGGTATCGGCACCAAGGTTGCACCATTCACCCAAAACAGAATTGCCTAAAAAACCGTCATGCCCCTTGTTTGAATACCCAAATATCACCGAATTGCTCACCTCTCCTCCAACTTTGCTGTGTGGACCAACAGTGGTGCCATTGTAAATCTTCGCACCCATTTTAATGCCAGCTGATTCGCAAAGCGCAAAAGGACCACGGATTAAAGCACCTTCCATAACCTCCGAATTTTTACCCAAATAAATTGGTCCGTCAGTGGCATTAAACACAGAAGCTTCCGCCTTGGCACCCTCTTCAAGGAAGATAGGATGTTTGCCAATAACGGTATTGGTGGAACTTAAAGTTTGCGAAGCCCTAGTGTTCGTTATGCGTTCAAAATCGAGATTGATTTGATGGTGGTTGAACGAAAAGATATTGTGGATGTGGGATATTTGATAAAATTCGCCCTTGTATTGTACAGACTTGGCTTGCTCAGCTTCGGCCAATTGAGCACCACGATAAGCAAGTATGGTGCTGTTGCTTTTCAAACACTCGCCATTAGCCAGGGCTTGAATGGCCGACAACAAAGCGGTATCGGGCAGCAAACGGCTGTTGATGAATAAATTTTCAGCGTCCGGCTTTACAGGAAATTTGCCAGAAAGATGCTTGGCACAGATATAAGAAATATCGGCAGCGAGACATAGGTTCCATTTCTCCGCAATGGTTAAAATTCCGCAGCGTATTTCTGCTGCTGGTCTTGTTAACGTAAAAGGATAAAGATGGGAAACTTCTTGGTCGTCAAATAGAATTGTATTCATGTTTCAGTCATCAAAATAAGGTAAAAAAATAGACATAAAAAAAATCCCGACGAATCGGGACTTTCTAAAGCGTTTATTTAAATTATTTTTTAACGTAACGTTGACGGAATTTATCGATTCTACCAGCTGTATCCACCAAGGTTTGTTTTCCGGTGAAGAAAGGATGGCTTTTATCTGATATCTCCAACTTATAAATAGGATATTCGGTTCCGTCTTCCCATTTAGCAGTTTCTTTTGTATCAACACAACTACGTGTTAAAAATGAGTAATCACTGCTTAGGTCTTTGAAAATGACAAAACGATAGTTCGATGGATGTATACCTTCTTTCATTATATTTCTTTTTGGGAGTGCAAAAATAAGAATAAATATTGTTCTTACAAAAAAATATTGAACAATCTTTGATATTTGTTTGCTAATGGGCCAATTACAGCAGCTTAACACCAACAAATACAAGCATAAACAAGCCAATTTATCTAAAAAATTGTTTTGAATATTTATTTGAATAAATGACGCCTCGATAAAAAATTAAACCAAAATCTGCTTTAATTGTTTATAAAAACCTTGAGGTTGTAAATAACAGTATTGGATGTGGACTTATTTTCGCTCTTTAAAGTTTTATGGCAATTAAGGACACAACATATTCCGAAGACAGCATTCGGTCGCTTGATTGGAAAGAGCATATTCGGATGCGTCCAGGGATGTATATCGGCAAGCTGGGCGACGGCGCATCGGCAGATGACGGTATATATGTACTGGTAAAAGAAATACTCGACAACAGTATTGACGAGCACATGATGGGACATGGTAAAAAAATCGAAATTAACATTTCTGACAACAAAGTGGAAGTTCGAGATTATGGCCGTGGCATTCCATTGGGTAAGGTAATTGATTGCGTGAGCAAGATCAACACCGGGGGAAAATACGATTCTGGCGCCTTCCAAAAATCGGTTGGCTTGAATGGTGTGGGTACTAAGGCTGTAAACGCCCTCTCCTCTTATTTCTGTGTGCAATCGTTCCGCGATGGCAAAACCAAAAAAGCTGAATTTGCAAAAGGTGAATTGCTAAAAGATTATCCTGAAACCACAACATCTCAAAAGGATGGAACCATGATGGTGTTTGAACCAGACAATTCAATTTTTAAAAACTACCGTTATATACCCGAGTTCCTAATCGAACAAATGTGGAACTATGCGTTCTTGAACTCTGGTCTTACCTTACAATTCAACGGTCAAGCTTATTTTTCCAAGAATGGATTAAAAGATCTTTTGGAGCGCAAGGTAGATACAGAAACGGTTTTGTATCCTATAATGCACTTCAGAGAAAACGATTTTGAAGTGGCTTTAACCCACGGACACCAATACGGTGAAGAATACTATTCTTTCGTTAACGGACAATACACCACACAAGGTGGAACCCACTTAAGTGCTTTTAAAGAAGCGGTGGTAAAAACCATTCGCGAATTTTATAAAAAAGATTTTGATGCCTCAGATGTTCGAACCTCCATTTCCGCAGCCATAGCGGTTAGGGTGCAAGAGCCGGTGTTTGAATCGCAGACCAAAACCAAACTTGGTAGTACCGAGATGGCTCCAGGTGGACAAGGCATGCGTTCTTTTGTGAGTGAAAACCTCATGAAGGTAATGGACAATTTCTTGCACAAAAACCCAGCCACCGCAGATGCCATTTTAAAGAAAATTCTTCAAAACGAGCGCGAACGCAAAGATATGGCAGGCGTGCGTAAACTGGCGCAGCAAAGGGCTAAGAAAGCAAATCTGCACAACAAAAAGCTGCGCGATTGCCGTACACATTTTGGCGACAACAAAGACGAAAAGTTTGACACCACCATATTTATCACTGAGGGAGACTCTGCAAGTGGAAGTATAACCAAAAGTAGAAACGTCGAGTACCAAGCGGTGTTTAGTTTGCGTGGTAAACCGCTTAACTGCTATGGTCTAAAAAAGAAAGTTGTGTATGAGAATGAAGAGTTCAACTTGCTGCAACACGCTTTAGACATTGAAGAAGGCTTGGACAATTTGAGATTCAACAAAGTGGTAATTGCCACCGATGCCGACGTAGATGGTATGCACATCCGTTTGTTGTTGATGACTTTCTTTTTACAGTTTTTCCCAGACTTGGTAAGAAATGGACACGTGTACATTTTACAAACGCCTTTGTTTAGGGTGAGAAACAAAAAAGAAACCATTTATTGTTACAGCGACGAAGAGCGCCAAAGGGCCATTATGAAATTGGGCAACAAACCAGAGATTACCCGATTTAAAGGATTGGGTGAAATATCTCCAGGCGAATTCGAAGCCTTTATTGGTGAAGAAATGCGATTAGAGCCTATTATCTTAACCAAGGAAACCAGCATCGAAAAACTTTTGAAATACTACATGGGCAAAAATACCCCCGAAAGACAAGAGTTTATTATCGATAATTTATACATAGAAAAAGACATCACCACCGAAGAAAAAGTGGTTGAGTTAGAACCTGAAGAAGAAGAAGCAGTTTAATGATGGAAAACGAAGAAGAAATAAACGACGGGATAGTGCACCACGGTCACCGTGATGGCAATGAAGTATTGCCAGTATCGGGCTTGTACGAAAACTGGTTTTTAGAATATGCCAGTTACGTTATTTTAGAGCGTGCAGTTCCAAACCTATACGACGGTTTAAAACCCGTTCAACGCCGTATCCTTCATGTGATGAAGGAAATGGACGATGGGCGATTTAATAAGGTTGCAAACATTATCGGTTCCGCCATGCAATACCACCCCCATGGTGATGCGGCAATTGGCGAGGCCATTGTTAACCTCGGTCAGAAAGACTTAATGATAGAAACTCAAGGTAATTGGGGTGATGTAAGAACTGGCGACAGAGCAGCTGCATCGCGTTACATTGAAGCACGTTTGTCAAAATTCGCTTTGGAGGTCACTTTTAACGAGGAAACCACCACTTGGCAAATAAGCTATGACGGCAGAAAACGTGAACCAGTAAATTTACCTGTTAAGTTTCCACTTATTTTGGCCCAAGGGGTTGAAGGCATTGCGGTTGGTTTGGCCACTAAAATTATGCCGCACAACTTTATTGAATTGTGTGAAGCCAGTATTGATGTATTAAAAGGCAAACGCACCAATTTGTACCCCGACTTTTTAACCGGAGGTATGGCCGATTTTACAAACTACAATGAAGGCCGAAGAGGCGGAAAAATCCGTTGCCGAGCAAAAATAGAATCAGCCGATGGAAAGAAAGTCTTAATTAAAGAAATTCCTTTTGGGACCACCACTGAAAGCTTAATCGACAGCATTTTAAAGGCAAATGACAATGGCAAAATAAAGGTTAAAAAGGTTATTGACAACACAGCGCGCGATGTGGAAATTGAAGTGCAGTTAACACCGGGAGTGAGCACCGATATGACCATCGATGCCTTGTATGCCTTTACCGATTGCGAAGTCAGTATTTCTCCAAATGCCTGCGTGATTGTTGAAGATAAGCCTTTGTTCTTAGGGGTTAACGACATGTTAAAATTGTCTACCGACAATACCCTTCACTTATTAAAAACAGAACTTGAAAATGAATTGAAACATTTGGAAAACAAATGGCATTTCAGTTCATTAGAGAAAATTTTTATAGAAAACAAAATCTACCTAAGCATTGAAGAATGCGAAACTTGGGATGAGATTTTGCAAATGATAGACAAGAAAATCAGGCCGTTTAAAAAACTGTTGCGCCGTGAAGTGACCATGGAAGACATTGCCCGCTTGCCTGAAATCAGGATCAAACGCATTTCTAAATACGATGCATTCAAGGCCGATGAATACATTAGCGGCCTAGTGGATCAAATCAAACAAGTTCAGCACCACCTCGACAACTTAACCGATTTTGCCATAGACTATTTCAAAAACTTAATAAAGAAATACGGTAAAGGCCGCGAACGTAAAACAGAGGTTAGGTTGTTCGACAAAATTGAAACCAATGTGGTGGCGGTGGCAAACGAAAAACTATACGCCAATTACGCCGAAGGTTTTGTGGGTTACGGATTGAAAAAAGATGCCTATATCTGCGATTGTTCTGACATCGACGATGTGATAGCATTCAGAAAAGATGGCACCTATTTGGTGAGTAAGGTTTCTGAAAAACAATTCATGGGCAAAGACCTCTTGTATGTTGATGTGTACCGTAAAAACGACGAGCGCAAGGTATACAACGTGGCCTACTACGATGGGAAAACCGGGGTGAGTTATGTGAAACGTTTCAATGTTTTGGGGGTAATCCGCGACAAAGATTACGATGTTTCATTGGGAACTACTGGCAGTAAAATGTTGTATTTCTCGGCCAACAACAACAGTGAAGCAGAGAAAATCGGCATTCACCTGAGCAATATGGCCAGTGCCAAGATTAAATATTTTGACTACGATTTTACCAGTTTGGAAATCAAAGGCCGTGCGTCAAAAGGAAACACTCTAACCAAACATCCAATTCGCAAAATCGAATTGAAAGAAAAAGGCAAATCGACCTTTAAGGGCAGGGATATCTGGTACGACTCTGATATTGGAAGATTGAACGTAGACAACCGTGGGCAATACCTAGGCAACTTTACGAGCGAAGACAAGATATTGCTGATACTAAACGACGGCAGCTATGAGTTAACCGACAACGAGTTAACCAACCGTTACGAAAACAACGACATCTTCTTGATTCAAAAATTCCACGAGAAGCAGCCGATAAATTGCATACACTACGATGTGTCATCTAAGAATTATTACGCCAAACGTTTCTTGGTAGAAACCACCACCACTGGCAAGAAGTTCTTATTCATCAACGAACGTCCAAGCAGCAAATTGATCTTGGCTTCAACCCACGAAAATCCTGAAGTGGAAATTAAAACCTTAGGTGCTAAGGGCGAGAAGAAAACCGAAATGTTAAAATTGGCAGACTTTATTGAAGTAAAAGGCTGGAAGGCCATTGGCAATAAAATCACTTACGACACTTTCAAATCGGCGAAGCTAATTAGTGACAAAGTAGGCGCTTGGGTGCAAGAAGAGCCAATTAAAGAAGAAAACAGCATAAGCCCTGCAGACACCATCGTTATTGACGAATTAGACGGACAAAAAACATTATTTTAAAAAACATAATTCATCTAAAACTGTTAGAAAACATATCCAACATGAAACAAACCATCAAAAAATTCAGCTTAAGTTTAATGGCCTTAGCCATGGCTTTCATTTCTCAGGCACAAACAGTAAAAGTACCGGCGCCGAGTCCTTTACAAACCTTAAAACAAAATTTCGCATTATCAGAAATCACCATTGAATATTCACGTCCCAGTGCCCGCGGCAGAGCGGTTTATGGCGATGTGGTGCCATTTGGCAAAGTATGGAGAACAGGCGCAAACGGTTCAACAAAAATCACCTTTGGTGAAGATGTTAAAGTAGAAGGCAAAGCAGTTAAAGCAGGTACTTACGCTTTATACAGCATTCCTGGAAAAGACAGCTTTACATTTATGTTGTACAAAGACTTGAAATTGGGTGGCGATGTTGCCAATTACAGCGCGGAAAACGAATTGATTCGTTTCGCAGTTAAATCGAGCAAAGTGACTGAGAAAGTTGAAACCTTTACCATGAATGTGGCTGACATTGCTGCAACAAGTGCCAACATTGAATTGACCTGGGAAAACACCCGTGCAGCATTCAACGTAACGGCTGATATTGACGCCAGCATTATGGCAGCAATTGACAAAGCGATTAACAAAGACAACAAACCATACTACCAAGCAGCTTCTTATTACTACGACAACAACAAAGACATGAAATTGGCTTTGGAATGGGTAAACAAAGCGGTAGAGCAAAATCCAAAAGCATACTGGGTGGTATTGTTAAAAGCAAAAATTGAATTGAAATTAAAAGACAAGGCAGCGGCAAAAGCATCTGCTGAAAAAGTAATCGAAATGGCTAAAGCAGACAAAGATGATGCTTACATTAAAAACGGTGAAAACCTTTTGATTGAAATCAACAAATTAAAATAGAAATCTACTTCACATTAAAAAGCCCGCCCAATATTTTTGGGTGGGCTTTTTTTATTAATTCACTGCTATCTTCTCAGGCCAGATTTTTTCTATGCAATAAGCCAAAATCAAGACCAACAAACAGCCCATTACGTTTAGCCATAAAAAGGCCGTTAGCTCAGTTACCCATGCGAAAATTAAAAAGGCTTCGCCAATTATGGCGGATATAAACACAGCCCTGCCGCCTACCTTTTTCATATAAAACGCCACAATAAAAACGCCTAAAATGGTTCCGTAAAACAAAGATCCTAGTATGTTCACGGCTTCAATTAAGTTTCCAATTTTACTGGCATACAATGCCACGATGATGCAAAACACACCCCACACAAAGCTAGACCAACGTGAGGCATTCAAATACGTTTGATCGCTGCCCGTTTTATTAAAAATCCGTTTGTAAAAATCGACCACGGTTGTAGATGCCAAAGCATTGATGCCACTGGCGGTTGCGCCCATACTGGCCAAAAAGATAACGGCAATTAATAAGCCCACCACCCCTACTGGCAAATTCTCGGTTACAAAGATTAAAAACACATAGTTGCTATCGTTGACATCGGCATCGACATTGTTTTTACTCATCAATTCGGTGGCCTTTTTCTTAATCGCCATACTCTTAGCCTCTGCGGCTTTAACACGTATTCTGGCCTGATCTATTTTCGCTTCATCTTTGGCATGTATGGCCGTCACCAAATCATGTACTTCTATTTTTTTAGCCTCATTGGCCGCAATAAATTCTGAATTCAGGGCCTTGTATTCGTCCTTGTAAATGCTGTTTTCAATACGGTTTACCTCCACCTTGTTGAAGAACATTGGCATGGGATTAAACTGGTAAAAGGCAAACACCATGGTGCCGATTAACAAGATGATAAACTGCATGGGGATTTTCACCAAGCCATTCATCAACAAGCCCAAACGGCTTTGGTTAACCGTGCTACCCGTGAGGTAACGCCCTACCTGCGATTGGTCGGTGCCAAAATATGAAAGGTGCAAAAAGAATCCGCCGATAATGCCCGACCACAAATTGTATTTGTTGTTTAAATCGAACTTCGTGTCTACTGCATTTAGTTTGTCCATTTTACCTGCCACATGCATGGCATCAACAAAGCTGACATCCTCGGGCATTAGATGCACCACCATATAGGCGGCAATAAACAATCCTGAAAAGATAATGCCCATTTGCAAAACTTGGGTGAATGAAATTGCCTTACTACCGCCATAAACGGTATAAGCAATTACCAATACACCCATAAAAAAAACAGTAAACTTGATGTCTATACCCAAGATGGTTGACAAGATAATGGCTGGTGCGTATATGGTTATACCCGTTGAAATCCCCCTTTGGATAAGAAACAACAAGGCGGTAAAGGTTCGGGTTTTATTGTCGAAGCGTTTTTCTAAATACTCGTATGCCGTGTAGACATTCAGTTTTTGAAACTTGGGCACAAAGGTGACACATAAAACAACGGTAACCAAAGGCAAGCCAAAGTACATTTGTATAAAACGCATACCGTCTGTAAACCCTTGTCCAGGCCCCGAAAGAAACGTAATAGCCGAGGCCTGGGTTGCCATTACAGACAAACCGATATGGTACCAAGGCATCTGACGGTCTGCCAACAAATACCCCTCAATGTTTTTAGTGTGGCGGCTTTTCCAAACGCCAAATCCTATAATCCCAACTAGGGTAAATACCAAGACCAACCAATCGATCCAATTCATTTGAAATGTTGGGTAAAAAAGTACAACAAGGTAATAAAAACTATAAGCGAGAGAATCAAACCTAGGTAGATTTTATTCCAAGTGCGCAAGCTCTCTGGCGATTCGTCTTTGTGCATGGCTTATGGTTTTAAAGGCTGTGAAATAAGGTTGACAAAAAGTTTATACGCCCCAGGCACACCCGCTGGCAATTGTCTAAAAAACGCCAAACCAGTGTACACAAAGTAACCCTTGCCATAGTTTGCCATTATGAGACTTCCATTTTGCAACTCTTCATTCGGGTCTTTCATTTTAAATACGGTTTGGTAATTAGAATCCAAGTCGGTGGCAAAATAAATTCCACGTTCTTGCACCCAATGTTTAAAATCAGCCTGCACAATATGGTTGGGGTAATTCAAAACCTTGGCAGTGTCGTTGACAAACAAAACTTCAGCTTGTTCATCTGTAACACGGTTGCGCGAGATGGTAAATTTATACGGCCCAATGCCTGCTTGCAAAGGTCCAACACGCGAGTTGGTGTTGTATTGTACCAATAAACGGCCACCATTTTTAACATAGTCCATCAACTGCTTTTGCGCCAAAGGCAATTGCTCGTTGGTGTTGTATGCCCTAACGCCAGTGATAATGGCATCATACACCGAAAGATTGGAATTCTTTAATTGCTCGTTGCTCAATTCAGTTACTTGATAACCCAACTGTTTCAAGCAGGCTGCAACATTGTCGCCAGCCCCCGGAATATAGCCAATGTTTTTACCAACCAATTTCACATCGACTGTCTGAACCTTTATTTTGGCATCATTTAAGACAAAACGGTAAGGGATATGGTCGTAACTGATGCGCTTTATACCTTGAGAAAAACGTGCATTGTCAGCAATGGCAGTTGCTTTAACATCCCGATGGCTATCGGAAGTTGCAGGCGGGTTCAAAACCGCTTCCATGATTTGCTCATCACCTTTTTTTGCCAAATTAAAATCTCCTGAATTCACCCAAGAATAGGCCCATTGCCAACCTGAAATGGCATTGCCTTCAACAGACAATTCGAGTTTGCCTTTTACATTGTCGGCATTGGCTTTTACCATAAAAAACACATGTTTTGGGTCTTGATTATTCACCATTAAAATATTTTCAACAGGGGTAACTGTTACCAAAGGCAATACCTCTACCGGACGGTACACCTCGCCCTTTACGGGGTCGGTCGACTTGTATTTGATGTCTGTAGTTTGGGTAAACTTAATCCCTTCAATGATCCAAGTGATGTAAACTGGCAGACCATCGTTTTGGGGTTTTCCTCTATCAGACTGATTGGCTACAGAGTACAAACCATTGCTGTGGGGAACATCTAACCAATAAGGGTTTGAATAGGTATAAGTTGAGGGTAGTATAAACGAACGTTTGAAATAAAAATTTTGATTTTGCTTCAAAGCCATGGCGGCTGAGGTATCTGCCATATTGAGCAAATTAATTGATTCTAAAACCACATTGGTTTTATTGCGCATGAGTATTTGGGTACTCAAATCGATGTTGCGACCTGGAATAAGCGCGAAGTCCTTGCTCACTGTTTCTGCAAAAACACCTGCAGCTTGTAGCATGATATTTTGCAGTGCTTTCAATTTTTGTTTTTTCCACCAAGCTGTGTTTTCATCGTTTTCGGGTAGAGCAGAAATTTCATTGTACAATTTCGCCAAGGCCTTTAAACTATTTTCCGGATACATGGCATCGAAGGTGTTTATACAGGCTTGTAATTGCTTGCCAATTTTTGACACATTGGGCAAGCGGTTCCAGCTCGTAATGATGCCATCAAACAAATCGTTTTGCACGCTGTCTCCTTTTAACAATTTGAAATATTCCAATTGGGAACCCCTTTGCATGGCAGAGCCAAAGCCTTGGCTTTTGTGCATGCTGCGGCTACGGGCTGCAATTTCGCCATAGCTTTTACCCAATAAGGCATTGTATACACCGACATCAATTTTTAACTGATTAGGCGCTGTGGTATTGGTGCCTCCAAAATTAAAGGTATTCCAAAACACCCTTTTGGCTTGCCATACTTGAACATATTTGAGTTGTTCAGGGAACTTGCTTGGATCGGCCGCCAGAGAAAAAGCTTCGAGGGCCAAAATTGCCGAAGCAGTATGGTGTCCATGCCCACCTTCACCCGTTGTTGGGAAACGGCAAATGATGACATCGGGTCTGAATTTTCGAATGGCATAAACCACATCAGCCAAGACACTGTCTTTGTTCCAAAAACGAAAGGTTTCCTCAGGGTTTTTAGAGTAACCAAAATCGTTGGCGCGGGTAAACCATTGTTCAGCGCCATCAACACGACGGGCAGCTAAGAGTTCTTCGGTGCGAATAAGTCCCAAAATTTCACCTTGCTCGCTGCCAATTAAATTTTGCCCTCCATCGCCACGGGTAATCGAAAGATAAGCGGTGCGCATGTGGCGTTCTTTGGCCAAATAAGCCAGCAAACGTGTATTTTCATCGTCGGGATGCGCCGCAACATACAAGACACTTCCAAGGGTATTGAGTTCTTGTAGCGATTGCAGAATTTCTGAAGAAGGCACTTGAGCAGTTGCCTTAGCGCAAAAAAACAAAGCGGTAAATATGGTTAAAAAGCTTTTTATCATGTAGTTGAGGAAGTTCTTCGGTTAAAAAACGACTTCGTTCAAAAATATAGGTATTCGTTGAGACGAGCAAGGGGAATGTGGGGAATGATCCCAGTAGCAGAGACTTCGCTATGCTGCGTCACGCTGCGGGATGGAGAAATGGAGAAATATAGAGATTTCGAGATTTACAAGCTGCTCCAAAATAAAACTAGACCCTATCCCCTACTTTGCCCGCTGGAGTGAAACGAAAGTGGGTACCCTAACCCCTAATTTTACCAACATTTAACCTTAACACCATTTTTAAACTGCAATAAATTCCTATTTTTGAATCCACAACATGCATTACAACGCAATTGCTTTATCGGAGGGTTTTGACAACGGCCGCAGTGCTGGGATATTGGAGACTAATTTTGGTGGCTTAAGTTTTACCGACCTCAATAACAAGGTGCATAAAATGCCGCTTAATGGGGTTGAGATGCGCATTGGTGGGGCAGGAAACCGTTTTGTTTTCTTTACCCATCCCCAATGTCCTGGGCTTACCTTTTATACCGACGACCGCAGCATTTTGAATGCCGACGAAATCCGTTTTGACCCAGAATTGAAAAAGGTTTTGGGCAAACTGAAAATGAAAAGCCGCAGCAATTACAGCATTATTGCCATTATCATTGCTTTGTTTGTAATAGGCATCGGCAGTTTGTTTGCATTCCGTGGTGCCATTGTTGAACACATCGCCAATTTGGTTCCTCCTTCTCAAGAAACCGCTATTTCAGAAAGCATGCGCAAAGCGGCAATTGCCGACAAAACCGTTTTAAAAGATTCACTAATTATGGCCCAATTGGATGCCATAACCAAGCCCCTTATAAAAGCCCTAGATGATACCGCCTTTAAATTTAGTTTTACCATCATAAAAGACGAAAGCCTGAATGCCTTTGCTTTGCCAGGTGGTGCTGTGGTGATACACTCTGGGTTGATAGAAAAAGCCAAGAGCGCAGAAGAAGTTGCGGGTGTTTTGGCTCACGAAATATCACATGTGAGCCGTCGCCACCACTTGCGAGGTATTATTGGCAATATGGGCATCTTTATGGTGATCCGTGCTCTATTAGGCGATATTGCTGGCATCTCGGGTGAAATAGCAACAGCGGGTGCTACCTTGGGTTCTTTAAAATACAGCCGCGACTTTGAACGTGAGGCCGACGACAACGGATTTATGTTGTTGGAAAAAGCCCATATCAGCACCAATGGCATGGTGAAGTTTTTCGAAACCATGAGCAAGGAAGGACCCGACTTGGGTATGGCCGATTTTATAAGCACCCACCCTGCCACCGGCGAACGCATAGCGCGTTTAAAAAAGAAACAAAAAAAGGGTTTGAAAACCCAAGCAATACCATTGAATTTTACAGAATTTAAAAACAATGTGAGCGCTTACTTTAAAAAATAACAACAGTATCACTTTATGGAATTTACAATTCAAGGCGCCCCAGCATTCGGATTCATGCATGTGGATCTGGAGCCCGGCGACAAAATTATCACCGAATCGGATGCCATGGCAAGCATGAACTCCGAAATCGACATGAAGCCTCGCCTCAACGGGGGACTATTCAAAGGTTTAATCCGCAAATTTTTAGGTGGAGAATCGCTATTCATTAACGAGTTTAGCAACAACACATCCAGCAGACTTAGACTGACCATTACCCAAGCCTTTCCGGGCGATGTGCGTTTAATGGAAGTTAAAGATGGAGAGAAATTTTACCTTCAAGGCGGTTCGTTTATTTGCTGCGAACCTAGCGTTAGAATGGGCTTAGAATGGGCCGGCATCAATTCATGGATTGGTGGCGAAGGCTTGTTCAGATTGTCAATGTCAGGAAACGGAAAGTTCTTAATTGGTGCCTATGGTGGACTTATGGAAAAAGAAGTGAACGGCGAACTGATTGTCGATACCGACCACTTGGTGGCGTATCCGCAAGGCTTTAACATCAAAACCCAATTGTCTGGCAACATCATTTCGAGTATTACCAGCGGCGAAGGTTTTGTGATGCGCATCAAAGGACAAGGAAAAATAATTATACAAACCAGAAGTTTTTCTGGCTTGGCAAAATGGGTAAACAGAAACATTTAATACAAAGTACATGGAAATTGACATACAAATGAGACCAGGTAGTTCTGTAGCGAAAGTACAGTTGGGTCCTAACGAACAAATAACCGCTGAAGGCGGTGCAATGATTGCCATGAGCAATGATATCGACATGCAAACCACCACGCACAAAAAAAATGGCGGAGGCATTATGAAAGGATTAAAACGCATGTTGAGTGGAGAGAATTTCTTTATCAACCACTACACAGCAAGTGCCAATGGTGGTGAGGTTTATTTAGCACCAGCAATGCAAGGCGACATGATTGCCAAAACCTTGGACAACGAATCTTTAATCGTACAAGCAGGTTCTTACTTAGCCTCAGAACCAGGCATAGAAATAGACTTTAACTGGCAGGGTATGAAATCGCTGTTTTCTGGCGAGAGCTTGTTTTGGTTAAACTTAAATGGCACCGGCAAAGTCATTGTCAACAGCTATGGCATGATTTATCCAATTGAAGTAGATGGCGAATACATTGTAGACACCGGACACATTGTGGCATTTGAGCCAAGTTTAAAATTCAATATCAGCAAAGTTGGCGAGTCGTGGTTATCGTCGTTCCTTGGAGGAGAAGGTTTTGTATGCCGCTTCAAAGGGAAAGGAACCGTGTGGTGCCAATCGCATAATCCTAAAAGTTTTGGCTCGTCTTTAGGTCCTAGTTTAAAACCCCGTTAATCAACACAATTATGGAAGAAAAATTCAAACACAACATCGATCATAAACCAGACTATAGTTTTCTAACCGTTAGAATTCCGGCTGGTGAAACACTTAAAGTAGAAGCCTCAGCTATGGCTACTATGGATACCAATATTCAAATGAAGACAAAATTCAAAGGAGGCTTAGGCCGTTTTATTACCGGAGAATCTTTGTTTATCAACGAATTTACTGCACAAAATGGAAGTGGTGAAATGACTATTGCACCATCTGCGCCCGGCGACATGGACCATGTATACCTAGACAACCAAACCATTTACTTGCAAAACAGCGCTTTTGTAGCTGCTGATCCAGCCCTAAAAATTGAAACCAAATGGCAAGGACTTACCAAAGGTTTTTTCTCAGGCGAGAACTTGTTTTTAATCAAAGTTTCTGGCACAGGCGACTTATGGTTTAACAGCTACGGAGGCATCATGGCCATTGACGTTAAAGATGCTTATGTTGTAGACACTGGGCACATTGTAGCGTTTACAGAAGGACTCGATTACCGCGTTTCAAAAGTTGGGGGTTACAAATCTTTATTCTTTAGTGGCGAGGGATTTGTTTGCCGCTTCAGTGGTGAAGGCAAGGTGTGGATACAAACCAGAAAAATCTATCCGCTTTTGAGTTTCTTGAGACCGTTCAGGCCGTCGAAGAACAATTAGGCGGAGACGCAAGAGCAAGGGAGCTGAGCGAGGCAATAGGTAATGCTTCTTTGTTTCGTGGTTTTAAGAAAATTTGACTTTTAAAAAAGGAGGACCTTTGGTCCTCTTTTTTAATGATATACATGTTGTTGGAGTCCCCGCCAACAACGCCAACAGTTCGATGATGTGGCACATGTTTATGATTATTTGCAAATAAGAAAATTATACTATCATAATAAAAGATGGTCTTTGGTCCAATTTGAGTTACTCAGCAATACTAGGATTTGGATTGTTTTAACGAAATGCGCGCCCAGATGACCGACGTGGAGCTCTTGTGGCGCTTCGGCCACAAAGCCGCAGCGAAGCGAAGACAAAGGGCACGGATAGGCGCCAAAAAATTACCTAAAAACTAGCCCCTAAACCCCAGACCCTAGCCCCTAAATTAACCTAATCCCCGCCTCTTCCATCACAATTAACTTTTGCTTATAAAGCAAACCGATGGCTTTTTTGAAGGTCTTTTTGCTCATCCCTATTTGTTGGTAAATGTCTTGGGGATCGCTGCCATCGTGCAAGGCCAAATAGCCATTGTGCTTGCGCATTTCTTCTAGGATTTTGTTGGCGTTGGGCTCTACGTGCTGGTAGCCGCTGGCTTGCAAGGAGATGTCCAATTTGTTGTTTTCTCTGATCTTTTTCAAGTAACCCTTCAATTGGTCGCCACTGCGCAGTTCTTGGAATACTTCGTCGTGGTAAATTAAACCTGCATATTTTTGGTTGACAATAACGTTAACGCCCAATTCAGAATCGTTGGCTACTATAATATCTACCTCCGCTCCTTCTTCAATGTCCAATTCGCGGTTGTCTAAAAACTTTCTAACTTTTTGTGATGCCACCAAACGACCAGTTTCTACATCTTCGTACAAATGCACCAAGTAGTAGGCACCTACACGCATTTTGCTCATTTGTTCTTTGAAAGGAACGAACAAGTCTTTTTCAAGTCCCCAATCTAAAAAGGCTCCAACACTGTTGGCATCCTTCACTTTTAACATGGCAAAACCATTTAAAGTAATTGGCGGTTTAATGGTGGTAGCCACTTCCCTTTCATCAAAATCGAGGTAAACAAAAACGGTAATTTTGTCGCCTATTTCGTAATGCGCAGGCATGTATTTGTTTGGCAACAACACTTCATTTTCGTCGCCATCTCCTAAAAACAAGCCTGGTGAAACGTGTCTAAGAATCTCAAGTGTATGGTATTTACCAATCTGTAACATGGCTGCAAAGATAAGGAATTTAAGGTTTAGGTAGGCTCAAGCCTTAGTAATCGAATTTGCGCAAATTGGCATTTATGCGCAAACCAAGACTAAAAAACAGATTGCTATTTCCTGCAAATTGGCGGTAATTGACACGTGCGTCAATAAACCAATTGTAACGTGGCATGTAGCTAATGCTTAGATCGTACAAAAACAAATCGCTGCGTTTGCCCATATACATTACCGAATTAAATTCTGTTGCACGGCTATCATAGGATCGCAAAATATTGCCTCCATAATTCCGCCCATTTAAGAAGCTATCTCTGCCCGTGCGCGCAAAAATAAGACTGCTTTGCAAATGCCATTTTTTTCCCAAGCTGTATTTCACTTCAAGTATTGCTTCACTAAAATTAGCACCCAATGGATGGGCCAAGGCTTGGTTGAAATGCGAATAGCTTTGGGTTGAACGTCTGTGGCTGTAGGTATAAGGTCGCACGTGGTTGTATTCGGCCAAAAGGTCGAGGTTTTTTATTTTGAAGGCGTTGATGGCACGGGCGCCTAATTGGTAACCGTATTTATTGGCCCACCAATTTGGTTCTGTTTTTAAGAATTTTAAATTGAATTCATCGAGTAAAAATTGGCCATAAACAACGTAGCGGCTTCTAATTTTCCATGAAAAATCGACTGCCATCAAACTGTTGTCGGGGCTGCCCAAATTGTGTTCGATGGAACGGTAAAATATTACTGGGTTTAGGTAATTAAAATCAAATTGGTTGGCCTGGGTACTGTCCATGCGGTCGAACACCACCATTTCGTTGACGCCAATGTTGATATTCTTGGTAACATCAAAACTTAAGCGGTGAAAGGCTGCATATTTCTTTGTAAAGGAGCTACCGCCGAGAAAGGGGCCGTTGTCTGTAAACTGGGTGAATAAGTTTTGATAGTGGAACTTCCCTAAATCGGTATTGATTTTAAAAAACAAAAATTGAGGGGCGTAATCGCTTAAAATGAGCGAACGGTAGCCACTGCCTATTTTGTGTTTGTCGTGGCCAAATTGAAATTTAACCAAATTATTAGCCGCACTGAAGGTCACGTAGCCGCGGGCTTGAAAGTAATCGACTGCGCCTTTCTTCTTAAATGTTTTATAGACAAATTCATTGGGCACAAAGTTCAAAGAATCGGTTAATGGACGGTATTGAATGGGGTATTGCTCCTGGTTTTCAGTAAAATAAGAATAAAAACCAATGCCGCGTTCTAATCCGCCTACATTGCCTAAAATCTCTCCCCCACGGGTATTTCGGTATACCATAGCGGTATCGCTGCGGCCCGAGGAAAATTGAAAAACAGGATTGACAATCAAAGCATACTTTCCAGGTTCCTGCACCTTGTAAAAAGCATCCTGCATTTTATAAAAATATTTAAACAAAGGCCTATCGACGAATTGCTGCTCGTCTATTATCTCAATTATTCTATCGGTGTCCCTTTCAATAAGGTAAAGAGTGCGGGCAAATCGGTTCAATTGCCCATCTGATTTCACAGGGCGCCAAGCTGTAAAATTGTTGCGGTAGGCCTGCGAGTATTGCCATGACTCCACAGGATAAAACACCTCCTGCGCAAACAGAGTATTTATACAAAAACTTAAAAACAAAATTGATAGGGCTTTGCGCATAGTGCTACAAAAATAAGCGCGATAGGTCTGAAAAGCAAACAATATCATGATTTTAGCCTTTGGCCTCTGCGGCCGCTTTCAAGGCTTTTACCAAAACATCCAATTCGTCGGTGCTCGTAAATACATTGGGTGTTATGCGGCAACCATGCACACCGACATTGTCTATAGCCACGGTCCAAATCTTCCAAGTTTCCATTAAATATTTAGCCAATTCAGCCGGCTGATAACCCAGAACGCCAACATTGGCAATACCACAAGAGCGTTCAATAGCCGCAGGGGTATTCAGAATGATGTTCTTGTATCCGCGGACCTGGTCTGACCAATAGCGTTGCAAAAAACGCAATCGTTCTTCTTTGCGCTTGCTGCCAATGGCTTGATGGAATTGAATGGCTGCTGGAATGCTCAATTCTGAATGAATGGGGTAAGTTCCTGTGTGGTTGAGTTTGCGAATATCGGTATCGCTGTATCCGGCTTCTCCAAAAAGAGGCCATAGCGCTTTGATGTTCTCTTTTTTAACGAATAAGAGTCCAGCGCCTAGAGGAACGGCCAACCATTTGTGCAAACTTGCGCCGTAATAGTCGCAATTCAAATCGCTGATTTTAAAATCGAGGTGGGCTATGGCATGGGCACCGTCCACCAAAACCTTTACCCCATGGGCATGGGCCATATCACAGATTTTCCGAATGGGCAATATTTGTCCAGTGATATTAACCATATGGCTAACAAGGATTAAACGGGTTTTAGGGGTAATGGCTTTTTGGTAAAACTCAACAATTTCTTCATCGCTTCCTGGGTTTAGAGGCAAGTTGAGGTATTGATTGAGCATGCCATAGCGTCTGGCTTGTTGCTTAAACATATCGAGCATTGAGCCATACTCTTGCTCGGCCATTATAGCTTCATCGCCAGGCTTCCAATCGTATCCACAAATCACTGTATCCAAAGATTCGGTTGTGTTGCGGGTAATAATGATTTCGTCAAGGGGGCATTGTAAAAAATTGGCTAGCGCTTGACGGGTATTTTGTTTGTCGTCGGCCATACGGGTGCGCATGTAATGAGAACCTTCAAGATTAAGGGCTTGCATTTGCTGCCATTGGACATTCAGCGTAGCCTGAGGCAGAATATTGTAATACCCATTTTCGAGGTTGATGTAGTCTGATTTTAGGCTATAGGCTTTGCGCATTTCAAGCCAAAAATCCTTGCCCTGCATGTGGGTTTCGCTCATATTGAAATTTAAAAAATGATTGAGTTGGGCAAACGAAGCAAAAGGCAGGCCCGCGCCTGCTAGACCAATGGTTTTAATAAATTCGCGTTTGTTCATAAGCCTGATGAAAGATTGCAATTTCAGTGATTTATATCAATTCTACAAACAATGATTTTGCGTATGAAAGCCTTTACCTTTGTGTAGCTATGAACAATGAATTGGAAAATTTTGCCATTGAACACACCCTGCAGCTCTTTGGCGCAGAGCCAGAGCACATGGATGTTTACAGCCTTAAAGAATGGTTGGAAGAGAAGGTCTTTGAGCTTTTAAACCACGACTTCGACAAATTGGTCAACTTGCTTTACCGCATAGATGTGTATGAAAGCAAGGCAAAAGAATGTTTTGGCAAACAGAACCGAGAAATCGCAAAATGCTTATCAGTTTTGATATGGGAAAGGCAATGTGAAAAAGCCTTGAGAAAAAAGTCGGGGAGTTAATTCATTATGGTACCCAATATCTCGGCAATGGCATTGCGCACCTCTATGAGTTGCATGTGGTAATGCAGCAAAGATTGTTTTTGATGGTCTTCAGTGGCAGAGCCCAATTCATCCAAATTGGCTTTAATGAGTTTTTCCAATTTGTGTTTTTTTAAGAATAAAAACAGCGATTGCAGGTCGTTGACATAGTTTTCCTTTTCCGTTTTAATCAATAGGCCATTGTTGAGCCATGTTTCACTGAGCTCGTGGCGTTCGGTCATAAAATCAGCGGCCATTTTGCGTATATCCCCATCCTCGTGGTTGATAAAAAACTGTTCATCAAAGACCAGTTCCTTTTCCATTTGAATGGTTACCTCATTGAGCACTTTTTGGTACAAAGGATTTTCAATTTGAAGGGCATCGTCGTCTTTTAATTCTTTGAAAATAAAATCGGCGACGGTGGCATCTTCCATAAATTTTTTGTGCCCGCTTTGCATCAACAAGCGCACCAAGTTTAGTTCTTGTTCATTGCTGCTGCTGTATACCTCTTGCTTTGGCAATTCGGTTTGGGTGTGCAAGATTTCTTGAATTTCGGCTGAAATCACTTGCTTGTCGACGGCCGATTTGCCTTTGCGAAACCTATTGATTTCTACCAATAGCAATTTTTCATCTGCATCCATCAATCGGCTACATTCTCGCGCATAGGCCGAACGTTTGAGCGCATCGGGAATTAGGGCAATACTATGCAGAAGATTCTTTACCACTTCGGTTTTTCGGATTGGGTCGTTGCCCACACCTTGCATCAACAAATCGGTTTTGAATAAGATAAAATCCTTTTGCTCTTTTTCAATATAGACTTTAAAGTCAACTGAGCCGAGTTTCTTGCAGTAAGAATCAGGGTCTTCGCCCTCTGGAAAACTAACGCAGCGAACATTAAGACCTTGCTCTAACAAAAGGTCAATACCCCTTAATGAAGCTTTGATACCAGCAGCATCTCCATCGTACAAAACGGTAACGTTGTCGGTGAATCGTTTGATTAATTTTATTTGACCCTCAGTAAGAGAGGTTCCAGAGGAGGCCACAACATTTTTAACGTCTCCTTGGTGCAGGGTGGTAACATCGGTATAGCCTTCTACCAGGTAACAATTGTTCAGATTTTTAATGTGTTTCTTCGATTGAAAAACACCGTATAAAACATTGCTTTTGTGGTAAACTTCTGTTTCTGGAGAATTGAGGTATTTAGGTGATCGGTCATCCTTCACCAATTGTCTTCCACCGAAGGCAATCACTTTTCCCGTTAGGTCGTGGATTGGGAAAATAACACGGTGACGGAACATGTCAAAATAGTTTCCATCTTCCTTCTTTTTGATCAGACCCGCTTCAACGAAATAATCGAGGTTGAATTGGTTCCTCTTGGCTTCGTCGACCAAACTTTCCCATCCCTGCGGTGAGTATCCGAGTTCAAACTCATCCATGGTTTGTTTGGTAAAACCACGTTCTCTGAAGTATGAATCGCCTACCCTTTTTCCCTCATCGGAGAGCAATTGGTCTTTAAAATAATTTTTAGCAAACTCAAGAGCAACAAGCAAGCTCTCTCTTTTTTTCTGTTGTTCGTTGTATTCTTCGCGGTTAACAATGGTATCCTCCTCGAGCACGATGTTGTATTTGACGGCCAATTTGCGAATGGCATCAGAAAATGAAAGGCTGTCGTGTTCCATTAAAAACGAAACCGAGTTACCCGCTTTGCCACAGCCAAAACATTTATAAATTCCTTTGGTAGGGGAAACGGTAAAAGAAGGAGTTTTTTCGTCGTGGAAAGGACAGCGACCGAGCAGGTTAGATCCACGTTTTTTAAGCGCAATATAATCGCCAACCACTTCATCAATTTGGGCGGCGTGAATAACTGCGTCTACGGATTGGCGTGAAATCATAAAATATTAAGCAACAAAATTAACCTTTTAAATTTAAAATTACTTAAAGAGAATAGACTGTGCAAAACAAAAAAATCCCGGCAAAAACCGGGATTTTTCAATCAACAAAAAGCCTAAGACCAATAATTAGTCTTTGCTTCTAGAGCCAATAAGCAACAAGTCGTTCACCACAATTTCAGTGATGTAACGCTTAATGCCTTCTTTGTCGCTGTAGTTGCGGCTAACCAATTTACCTTCGACAGCAACTTCTTTACCTTTGTCTAAAAACTTGGAAGCAATTTCAGCAACTTTGCCCCAAGCCACAAGATTGTGCCATTGGGTTTCACTGATTTTTTCGCCTTTTTCGTTTTTGTAAGACTCCGTTGTTGCTAAAGAAAAACGGGTTAACGATTTGCCACTTTCTAAGGTTTTAGATTCTGGACTTGATCCTAGGTGGCCAATAAGGACCACACGATTGCGTAATGAATTCATAAATTTTATGTTTTATAAAAATGTAATTCAAAGATGCAACGAGAAAAATTACACAGCAAATATTAAGCATTTAAAACCCGTATATAACCGACAATAAGCGTTTAAGATTTTTATGGACAAAAACAGAAAAAAAATTCGTAGTTTTCCCATCCAATTTATGTTTGCGGTTATTGACATTGAAACCACAGGAGGAAGGCCAGAAAGAGACCGCATTACCGAAATTGCAATACTCTTGCACGATGGAGAAAAAGTGGTAGACCGCTTTAGCACTTTGATTAATCCTGAATGCAGAATACCTCTAGAAATTCAGCGCATAACTGGCATAGACAATGAGATGGTGGCCAATGCGCCAAAATTTTATGAAGTAGCAAAACAAATTATTCAATTTACCGAAAACGCAGTCTTTGTTGCGCATAACGTCCGATTTGATTATGGTTTTGTCAAAGCAGCATTCAGAGACCTAGGGTTTTTATACCAACGTAAAACTTTGTGCACGGTGCGAATGGCTAGAGCTGCTTTTAAAGGCTTGCCGTCCTATAGTCTTGGCCGTTTATGCGAAACACTAGACATACAAATAAAAGACAGACATAGAGCCTTGGGAGATGCCGAAGCCACCGCCATTTTATTGAGTAGAATAATCGTTAAAAAAGGCATACCTGAGCAAGACTGGGTGGCTGATGAAAGCAAAAAAACGTCTATACCTCCTCTTCTCAAAGAATCAACCCTAGAAACCATTCCAGAGGGCTTAACCGGTGTGTATTATTTTCACAATTCAGGTGGCCATGTCATTTATGTTGGTAAAGCATTGGATATCAAAAAACGTCTATTGCAACATTTTATGCTTAGTACCAAAGACAGCAAAAAGTCTTTGCAAATGAAAACAGAAATTGCCGATATCAGTTATGAAGTAACAGGCGATGAATTGGTAGCCCTTTTGTTGGAATCCGATGAAATTAAAAATCTAAAACCTATTTACAATGTTTTACAGAAAAAAGCGCGTGCAGTGCCTTTTTTTGGAATATTTAACCAATACGACCAATATGGTTACATACAATTCAGCATACGGAAATTAAAAGAAGGTGACGAACCATTGAGCACCGCAGACAGCATGTCGGCCGCCAAAGATGTTTTACACCGCATGGTTGAACACCATCAACTCTGCCAATCTAAATGCGATTTACACCAAATGCCTGGCCCTTGTTTTCATTTTCATTTACACAAATGTAAAGGTGCCTGCAGTGGCTCTGAAGCACCTGAATTATACAATGAAAGGGCCATTGAAGCCATAAAGCGCTATAGTTTTCATTTAGAAAGTTTCTTTATAGTTGGCAAAGGACGGGCTGTGGAGGAGCGTTCAATAATATGCATTGAAAAAGGCCAATACAAAGGATTTGGATACACCGATATTTCTATTTCAGAGCCAGAACCATTGCAATTGCGCGAGCAAATCAAAAGCTACCCGCACAACCGCGACATACAGCAGATTCTATGTACGTATTTAAAAAGGAATCACAAAAAACTAAGTTACGACGCTTAATGTTTATTTTTTGGTCTGCGGATAACGTCGGAGCAGTTGACAAAAAAGGAAGCGAAATAAAAAAGCCTAGAAAAATCTAGGCTTTAAAAGTATTTTCGATCTTTGTTTAGAACAGACCGTTTAACTCAGCTTCAATTTTATTGATCACAAAATTGGCATCGTTAGGGTCATTCTCAAAGTCCAATTCATCGATATTCAAAATAACCAATTTTCCTAAATTGTAGGTTGAAATCCATGCTTCATAGCGTTCATTCAAACGTTTCAAATAATCCAAACGGATGCTGTCTTCATAATCTCTGCCCCTTTGCTGAATTTGTTTTACCAGTGTAGGAATTGTTCCTCTTAAATAGATCAACAAATCAGGTGGCTGTATCATATCGTTTAATGAAGTAAACAAAGAAGTGTAATTTTCAAAATCTCTAGTACTCATCAAACCCATGGCATGCAGGTTGGGTGCAAAAATATTTGCATCTTCATAAATGGTTCTGTCTTGGATCACTGGCTTGCCGTTCTCTCTTATTTTTTTAATGTTTTTGTAACGTACATTTAAAAAATACACTTGTAGGTTGAAGCTCCATCTTTGCATGTCTTCGTAAAAATCGCTAATGTAGGGATTGTCATCATTGTCCTCTAATTGAATTTCCCAACCATAGTGCTTTGATAGCATATTTGCCAGCGTTGTTTTACCACTGCCAATGTTTCCTGCCACAGCAATGTGCATTACTTTATTTTTTGTTTTGCTCATTTGAGTGCAAACATATTGAAATTATTCTATAAGTACTTAGGATTTTTGCAAAATGTGGAAAGAATACAAAAATTCAGCATCATTCCATTATTAAAACTTAAAAAAAATGGATTAATAGGAATGAAAAAAATTTGTACTTCAATGATTTAAGTCTTTAAAAAATGATTTTGGCAAAAGCAACAAATAAGACATAATGCACATGCCCATGAATATCCCCAAATTCATTAAAAACCAATCCATTACATGAAAAAGCAATAAAAACAAAAACAAAAGGTGGTCAAACCTTTTGCTCATTAGACCCAAAACAAAACTCAATTGCATAAGCATTGCCAGAAAAAAGAAACTCCAAGCAATGTTTGGATGCCTAATCATCCAAAATGCAAATTGTGACCTCAAGGCATCAGAATGAAAATAAAAATATGCAGAATGCTGGTTTTGCAATGTATTTGAAAAACTGTCTAATGATAAATACCCTTTGCCAATTAGCTTAAAAAATCCTGCAAAGAAATAGGTGACACAAACCATAATTCTTGCAAAGTTTGCACTTAAATAAAAGTTCTCTTTTTTAAAATAAAAAGGCAAAAGGGCAAAATGCAAGCCATACAAATGGTGCGTGTGATAGCCCAGTTTATAATTGAACAACAATTGATACAGCAACAAAAACACACCTGCAATGACCGTTAAAAATCTCTTTTCAATAAAAAAAAATGATGCCAACAAAAACCCAATCAAAGCACAGGAAAACAACATTGAACTGATGCCATTGTACAAAATCAATTTTGGCAAATGCGACCAATGTAAAAGCCAAAATGTAATATCAGCACCTTTGTATTGAAATGGAGAATCATAAATATTTTGCAGCATCAAACCCGAGTACCACAACCATATAAAATAGAAAAACACTGACGCTAAAACCAAGCGTTTCCAAAACCATAAATTCTGCAGGTTATTGAACATCATGGACGCTTATAATTTTTCCATTTAAGAAGCCAAACTCTTTAATTTTATATTGTTCCGACAACTCGATGCCTTGGCGTTTGGCATACAGTTTATACCAAGTGGTAAACTGTTTTAATTTTTCACAATCGCAGGCATTGTTGTCGCTCAAACCAATGCGCTTTAACTTATGGTTCATTTGATTGCAATGCTCTGAACCTTTTAATATTTGGTAACGCGTTGGCAAAATCTCCATCATAATAAAACCAGTACCCGGCAACTGATAAATGTCTACAGGAATATTATCTTCTCCTACACTAGGAAGTATTTGGGTATAGGCATCCAACTTAGGGGTTGAATTGCTGTACAAAGAAAAATAGCCAAGTGGCGTTATTTCAGTTTTTAAAACCAATTGAACGGCATAAACCACAAAAACAATAAGCACAAACACGAAAAAACCAAAACTGGATTTACGGCACTGTCTTAAGTAGTGTAGCAGCAGCATCTAGCGTTTAATAAAACCGTTTAAAACCAATAATTTCCCTGACCTCAGAGATGGTTTTATTGGCGCTTTCTGAGGCTTTTTCCGCGCCTAATTTTGCAACCTTACTCAACAATGCTTCGTCAGCTAAAACATCATTGATTCTGCTCCTAAAGGGATCCAAAAAATTATTCATATCATCGGCCAGTTGTTTTTTCAAATCGCCAAAACGTATACTTCCTTCATAATAATCGGCTTCAAACTTAGCTATTACATCACTTGAGCAAACCAAATCCATCAAATCGAATAAATTCTGAATGGGCAAAGGTTTCGGAGAACCTGGCTCTGTAGGACCATCAACGCTAGCTGTAACGGCCTTCATGACTTTTTTTCGCATTACTTCTTCTGAATCGCTCATGTATATAGAATCAGCTTCTCCAGCACTTTTGCTCATTTTTCCTTGCCCAGTTAAACCAGGAACTTTAACCAAATTTTGGTTGTAATTAAAGGCTTGCGGCTCAGGGAAGTATTCAACATTGTATAAGCGGTTAAATCGGTTTCCAAATGTTCTGGCCATCTCAAGGTGTTGCTCTTGGTCTTTCCCAACTGGCACTTTCAATCCTTTGTGCAATAAAATATCAGCAGCCATTAAAACAGGATAGGTTAATAAACCCGCATTTACATTGTCTGCTTGGTCTCGTATTTTATCTTTAAAAGAAGTTAAGCGCTGCAATTCACCCAAATAAGCATTCATGTTTAAAAACATATACAATTCGGCCGTTTGCGGAAGGTCACTTTGCAAATACAAGGTGCATTTTTCAGGATCTAAACCCAAGGCAATGTATTCCGCCAAAACACGCTTAACTGAGCTATGCAAATCGGCCGGCGTTGGATGGGTGGTTAAAGAATGGTAATCTGCAATAAAGAAAAATGCATCAAATTCGTTTTGCATACGAATAAAATTCTTAACCGCTCCGAAATAATTTCCAAGATGCAGTTTCCCAGTAGGCCTAATACCACTTACTACTTTTTCCATGATGAATCTTGCAAATTTACACAAAAAATTGGATTGCAGATTTAGAATATTAAAAGCCATTATGCTTTGTAATTCATGTTAAACCTCTTAATTTTGAATTCAAATTCTAAGAAACATCAGCACATGAAAGCAGTGATACCTGTTGCAGGCATTGGGACTCGACTTAGACCCCATACCCATACCCAACCAAAATCTTTGATTCCAGTTGCTGGAAAACCCATTTTAGCCCATATCATCGACCAATTGGTGGATGTTGGTGTCAATGACTTTGTGTTTATTATCGGCTATTTAGGCGATAAAATCGAAGAATATATTTCAAAATCTTATCCAAACATCAACGCTTCTTTTGTTATTCAAACAACTGGAAAGGGCACAGGACATGCAATTTGGCTGGCCAAAGAACAAATCAACAACGACCCAATACTGATTGTTTTTGGTGATACCATCTGCGAAGTTGATTGGAAAGAAATTATCGATGACCCCAATTCTTTACTGGGAGTGAAAAAAGTGGAGGATCCAAGACAATTTGGCGTTGCAGAAGTTTCTGAAGACAATAAAATCACAAGACTTATAGAAAAACCTGCTATTCCAAAATCGAATTTGGCCCTGGTTGGAATTTATAAAATAAACGAAACAAAAGATTTGATGCATTGCCTTGACAACATCATAGACAGCAACATCAAAACCCAAAATGAGTTTCACCTTACAGATGCCTTAATGTGTATGGTTTCTATGGGCATTAACTTTTACACCTACAATGTAACGTCATGGTTTGATTGTGGCAAAAAGGAAATCCTTTTGCAGACCAATCAATTGCTATTAAAACGTGGAAACTTTGAAGCGGTAGATCCTGAATCGGTTCAAAACTCCATCATCATCCCTCCTGTTTTTATAGACAAAGGATGCCGAATTAGCAACAGCATCATTGGTCCAAATGTGAGTATAGGTGAACATGTATTAATCGAATCATCAATCATTAAAGAAACCATAATCGGCCCCTTTGCAGAACTCAATTACGCGGTTTTGAACAATTCACTAATCGGCAACGACGCTTCCTTGCAAGGAACAGTTCACAGCCTTAACCTAGGCGATAGCGCAGAAATAAATTTCGGATAATGACATACACACAAGAAGAAATCGTAAAAGCCAACGGTCCTTTTATAGCTCCAGAGCAAATAACAGATGAATACCTCGCCGTTTGCATAGAAGAAATTGCAAAATTCCCCAAAGCCTTAACCTCATTTATGATGTCTTTGCAAGCAGAGCATCAATTCCACTGTTACAGACCAGACGGATGGAGTTTCAGACAAACGGTGCACCATATCGCCGACAGCCACATGCAAGCCTATAGCCGTTTTAAACTTGCTTTAACTGAAGACATCCCCACCATCAAACCCTACAATCAAAATACTTGGGCCAATACTTCTGACAGCCTAGAAGTTGATGCCCTCATTTCTTGTGCTTTAATCATTCCTTTGCATGAGCGATGGTTGCATCTACTTAAAAAAATGGAGCTAAGTGAATTTGACAAAAAATACTTTCATCCAGAATACAAGAAAGAATATTCCCTAGGTGAAGTAATTGGTTTATATGCATGGCATGGAAAACACCACTTAACCCAATTACAAAGGTATGCCCACAACCAGGGCTGGATTAATCTAGCTTAAATGCAATTCAACAAACTTTTCTCTCCAGGAGTTAAGCTCATGTTAATAGCAAGTTTTGCTTTTGCATGGATGAACTTCAGTGTGAAAAGCATTGGTCATATTCCTGTTTTTGAAGTTATTTTATTTAGAGCTGGAATAACGCTCATAATCAGTTATGCCATTTTGAGGAAAAGAAAAGTTTACCCTTGGGGAACGCACCACAAATTTCTTTTGGCCAGAGGCTTGTTCGGAGCAGGTGGTTTAATTTGCTATTTCTACACCTTACAACACATGCAGTTGGCCAATGCCATTGTCATCCATTACCTCAGTCCAATTTGCACCACCTTAATCGCCATGGTTTTCCTTAAAGAACGTGTGCGCTACATGCAATGGATTGCATTTGCCATTTCATTTTCTGGTGTCGTTATGGTTAAAGGTTTTGCCAATGTAGACACCTTCGATTTTTTAATGGGTGTGGCTGGGGCTGTATTTTCTGGCTTGGCTTACAATGCCATTCGCAATATGAAAGACAAAGAAGACGCGGATGTCATTATCTTTTATCAACCGATGATCGCTTTGCCCTTAGTTTTAATTTATTTTTTAATTTTCCCTCAAGAATTTGTTATCCCAAAGGGTTGGGATTGGTTTTACCTCATTGGAACAGGTATATTCACTCAAATTGGCCAATACTACATCACACGGGCTTATCAAATGGACACCGCTGCTAGAATTTCTAGCGTGAGTTACATTGGAATATTTTGGGGTGTAATAATGGGTAAATTTCTTTTCAATGACACTTACCCAGCAAGCGTTTTATTAGGTATGGCGGTGGTATTATCAGGTGTGATGTTGAATTTAAATGCGCTTAAAGTTCGCAAATTGGCAGATAAAGTAAGAACTTTATTCGTACACGAGTAAATCAAAGTATTACGAATGCCCTTTTTGCAAGATTAAAAAATATTTTCTTTTTATAAGCCACGAATTTAAAATTGAACTTGTCTTCAAATAAATTCAGCGCCTATGAAGTCAATCTACTCTCTAACAATTCTAATCATTTTTCACTTCATCAGCATCAGCACAATTAAGGCGCAAGGTGAAAACGACCATTGGATTTTCGGTAATTCATGTCATGTATCTTTTAAGAATGGAACACCTCAGGTTTTAGCCCCATTAAACACTTTAAAAACACTTGAAGGTTGTAGTTCGGTGAGCGATAAATACGGCAATCTTTTGTTTTATTCAGACGGTATTACTGTTTGGAACAAGAACCATGTTGTTATGCAAAATGGAACTGGCTTAAAAGGCGACCCATCTTCTACTTCATCTTGTGTGGTGGTTCCATTTCCTAAAAGTCCGAATTTATATTATTTATTTTGTGTTCAGTCTAATATGACAAACACCCATTTATTAACTTATAACATTTTAGATATTAATGCAAACGAAGGACTGGGAAAAATCATCAAAAAAAATGCAATACTTGTTGAAAATTCAGATGAAAAAATTGCAGTAACAAAAAACTGTTCTAGCGATGGGTTTTGGCTTGTTATGCATAAAGCCTTAAGCAATGAATATTTAAGTTTTTCTATAGATTCGAGCGGAATTAATATTAGCCCGGTTAGTAGTTTTCAAAACATAAGTGTCTCTAAGAACATTGAACTTGGCTATTTGAAATTTTCTACTGATGGCAATTATTTGGCTAATGCGCAATGCCATGGCAGAACCATTGAATTGTATAAATTCGACAAACAAACTGGTCGAATAACATACTTGGCACATGAAACTTTACCCATGGGAGACGACCAAACATTTTACGGCCTTTCATTTTCGCCAAACAACGGTTTTTTATACACATCCTTAGTAGACAGAGGTGAGGTTTTTCAATTCAATCTAAATCAAAATCCAAAACAAATTTTCGAAAATGGCATTTTAGTATTAAAAAGTCCTTCAAGAATTGGCGCCCTTCAGCTAGGAAAAGACAATAAATTATACACCAGTAATTCATACAGCTCTAAATCACTAAACTGTATTTTATTTCCTGAGGAGTTGGGATTGAAATGTCAACCCATTCTAAATTATTTAAAACTAAATGCCAAAAGCCATATCGGATTGCCAACTTATGTAGAAAGTTTGGACAATTACTTCAGCTTAGGCAAAGACAGCATCATCGATTACCACAAGAAAACGTTAAGCGCAAACTACAAAAACGCTCAATATTTGTGGTCGACAGGCCAAACCACTGAAAGTATTGTTATAGATAGAAGTGGCAAGTATTGGATTACCATTACAGACTTTAATAAATGCATTTTAATTCGTGACACAATTGAAATAAACTTGTTGCGCTATGGGGCAGAAATGAAGGCTTTGGCTTTTGATTCATTATCAGTGTGCGCAGGCGATACTGTAAGATTCCCAAAATTTGAAAGCGACAGTCCAAATATTCGCTACTATTGGACCAATGACAATCCGAATGTAGGATTGGCAAAATCTGGTTGGGGACAAATTGCAGATTTCAAAGCACCTAATGTTACAACTATTGAAAATGCAAAAATTGTAATATACCCAAAGGCCGATACGGCAAGGGGAAAACCACAAATTTTTAAACTTTCTATAAAATCAAAAGTTAAACTTGAATCTGTAAATTCATATACAATATGTGCTGGGGATAGTCTTACAAAAATCATTTTCAAATCTAACCTCAGCGATTGCAAGATAGATTGGTACAACAGCAACCCTACTTTCGGCTTGAATGCATGGGGCAATGCACACATCCCTGCTTTTAAAAGCCAAGGAATTGAGAACGACCAAACAGCGCAAATACAAGTAATAGGGTCTAACAACTTTTGCCCTGCAGATACCCTTAATTTCGCAATCAATGTTTTAGGGCTTCCAATAATTATACAAGAAAAAAACTTGGAATTTTGTGCTGGCGAAAAACTAAATGCCATTGTATTTAAAAGTTCCACAAACGGCGCAAAGTTTAAATGGTTTAACAACAATAATAGTATTGGTATACCAGACTCTGGAAGCACATTGATTCAAGCTCTATACACATTGAACGCTAGCACCAATCAGCACGCTAGAATTACCGTTTTTTCAAACAACGGCAAATGCAAATCTCAGGCCATGCAATTCAATATTGACATCAAAAGTAAACCTATTATTGAGCAAATCAACCCTAAGAAGTTTTGCAGCGGAGATGGTTTACCAAAAATCAATTTTACCATTAAGAATCAATTTGATGAAATCAATTGGCAAAACGACAATTCAGTTGTTGGAATAGCGTCCACTGGAATAAACTTTATCCCTTCTCAAAAACTAACTATTCTAGAAGAAAATCAAGTTTCAAATATTATGGTTGAAGCAAAAAATGGCCTATGCAGTTCAGATCCAATGAACTTTACCATTCAAAGTATTGCAAAACCTCGCATGACCAATTCGAAAATTTCGAAAATTTGCGCAGGTGAACGCAGCGAAGAAATTGAACTTAGATGTCATCCACAAGCATCAAGTATTTCGTGGATTTATGGAGACAGCATCTATGGTGAATTTAAGTCGGGCACTCAGAATATCCCAAGTATCCAAACTTATAAGTCGCAAAAAATACGTCATTTTAAAATCATTAACCAGGCAGAATATCTTGGTTGCAAAAGCGACACCGCTCACTTTGATTTAATTGTAAACCCTGTTCCTAAACCCTTGTTTACAATACAAGTGAGTGATCTAAAAGATGGTGTTATAAAAAACGAAATCAAAACAAAAAACAGAAGCATTGGAGCCAATTATTACACATGGTATTGGGGTGACCAGGAAAGCAGTGAAGATTTCGAACCAACACATATTTATGCCAAGAAAAGTGTCTATACTGTTAAACTCTATGCAGAGAATGAATACAATTGTTTTGATACATTTTCACAAAACATTAAGTTTTTCAAGTATCTACAATATTATATTCCCAATGCCTTTTCACCAGACCAAAATGGCAAAAACGAATCGTTTCACATCTATGGCGTATCTGATGAATCTGCAAGTTATGAAGTCTTTAACCGCTGGGGTGAAAAACTATTTGAAACATCTAACAATGCCGCCTGGGATGGAACCTATAAAGACAGCGATTGCCAAGCAGATGTTTATATTTATAAAGCTAAAATTGGATCAAAAGAAGGCAAGTTAATCGAGTTATCAGGGACCCTTAATTTGCTGAGATAAAAAAACAACTCAAAAACTACGTTTGCAAAACACCCACGTTAAACGGCTTCACAGGCGCGTGGTTTGCCATTGCTATGCCTTCGCTAATTACCTTTCTGGTTTCTATTGGATCAATTATCCCATCCACCCAAATGCGCGAAGCGGCATAGTATGGAGACAGTTGTTTTTCATAACGAGCGATGATTTTATCCAACAATTCTTTTTCAGCTTCTGGTGTGATTTTTTCGCCTTTGGCTTCCAAACTTGCTTTCTCTATTTGCAACATCACTTTGGCCGCTTGCTCTCCGCCCATTACCGCTATGCGTGCACTTGGCCAAGCATAAATAAGACGCGGATCGTAGGCCTTTCCACACATGGCGTAGTTTCCTGCGCCATAGCTGTTGCCAAGTATGATGGTAAACTTAGGCACCGTGCTATTGCTCATGGCATTTACCATTTTAGCGCCGTCTTTAATAATCCCGGCGTGCTCGCTTCTGCTACCCACCATAAAACCAGTAACGTCTTGTAAAAACACCAAAGGAATTTTCTTTTGGTTGCAGTTCATGATAAACCTAGCAGCTTTATCGGCACTATCGTTGTAAATAACACCCCCAAATTGCATTTCTCCTTTTTTGTTTTTTGTCGTCATGCGGTTATTGGCTACAATACCAACAGCCCAACCTTCAATGCGGGCATAGCCGCACAATATGGTTTTGCCATAAGCTTCTTTGTATTCTTCAAACTCACTGTTATCAACCAAGTGTTGAATTAAAAACTTGCTGTCATAAGGCTTGGCCCTGTCCATCGGCAAGATTCCATATATATTTTTAATGTCATGCAAGGGTGCTATTGTGGCCACACGGTCGAAACCGGCTTCCTCAAATTTACCAATCTTATCCATGATGTATTTGATTCGGTCGAGGCAAGACTTGTCATCTGGAAAACGGTCGTCTATTACCCCCGAAATTTCAGATTGAGAAATACTTCCACCCAAGGTCTCATTGTCTATGTCCTCTCCCACTGCAGCTTTCACCAAATAGGAACCGGCTAAAAATATGGAGCCTGTTTTATCTACAATCAAAGCTTCATCACTCATTATTGGCAAATAAGCACCACCTGCCACACAGCTGCCCATAACCGCTGCAATTTGGGTAATCCCCATACTGCTCATTACTGCATTGTTTCTGAATATTCGTCCGAAATGTTCTTTGTCTGGAAATATCTCATCTTGCATGGGCAAAAACACCCCTGCTGAGTCGACCAAATAAATAATTGGCAACCGGTTTTCCATGGCTATTTCTTGGGCACGTAAATTTTTCTTTCCGCTGATTGGGAACCAAGCTCCAGCTTTTACCGTTGCATCATTGGCAACAATCATACATTGACGTCCACTCACATATCCAATTCCGCAAACAACGCCAGCACCCGGGCATCCACCGTGTTCAGGATACATGCCATCGCCAGCAAAGGCCGCAACTTCTGTAAAAGGGCTATCGTTGTCCCTTAAATAATCAATACGCTCGCGGGCCAATAATTTACCCTTTTCTTTTTGCTTTGCAGCCGCTTTCTCGCCTCCGCCCAAACTCACTTTTTTGTGTTTGGTCTTTAGCTCAAATACCAACTGTTTGTTGTGGTCTTCGTTTTTGTTAAATTCGATATCGATTTTGTCAGACATAATTTAGTCTTGCAAAAATAGAACATTTAGACGCAATACAAACCAATTTAGGCAAGAATACAATTCAACGCAATGGCTATTTTTTCTTTAACACAGAAATCTCCTGAAGATCAATAATAAGCAACCACCTTCCCGAGGCTATTGAGTCGTTAAGTCCTTGTATTAAAACTTGTTTTTCAATAGGATATGTCTCGGGTTCAATACGCGACAAAACAATATATTCTGCGTCCTTAACAATGGGATACATGTAGGCTTTGTTGCGGTAAGCAAGATGCGGCAGCAGAGGGGATTGTGCACTAACACGAGCATTCGTCGGAATTTGCCTTAAATATTGATGAATTATTTGTATATTGTGTCCTCTTGAATAGTGGCCTTTTTGATAAATGCGCAAACGGTTGTAATCGTGTAAATAAATTGTATGGTCCATTAAACGAATGCTGACTGCCAAAGAAAAAACACAAGCGACAATGGCTAAAGTTCTTTGCAATTTTAAAGATTTAAATTTACCTAACACCAAAAACAAGCCTAAGGTGATTATGGGTGCAAACTCTATGGAATAGTGGCAATCAATACTCCAAATGGCAGGATCGTCGTAACACATTTTTGACACGATTGGCACTAGCAACATCAATAAATAGCTTGGCTTAAAGATCAAAACAATGGCGCCTGAAAATGCAATAAATAAATAAAACTCTGTTTTCACCCAATCGAATTTTACATTTCCTGAGTGGTTGGTAAATAAATGAGTTAAAAATTCAATTGGGTGCCTACAAATATTCAAGAAAGCGTCAAAAAAATCTGTGCCTAAAATATGGTATTTGAAATTCCCATATACTTGATCAGTCGACAATGCCGGCATGATATATTTAATGGCGGCGAAAAAATAAACCAAGGAAAAGAATAAGGCTCCGCTTAAAAATAAAATTCGTTTTTTATCTTTTCGGTATTCAATTAAAAGGGCAAAACAAACTGAGGCCATCCAAAGCGCAATCGACTCTTTACACATAAGCATCAAAAAGAAAAAAACAGATGCTTTTACAAAGTTTTTGCGTTGCAAAAACAATAAAAACCAAGGCAATAACATAGCCGCAAGAACATTGCTGTGGTAGTCGAAAGACAGAGCTGAATAAATACCAAAGAATAGGAAGAAGTGCAAAACTGCAATCAAAGCCACAGAGGATTTAAGATTGCTTTCTAACAAAAATTTATAGACGCCAAGCCCCCCAAATAAAACAAAAATAATTTGCGCCAACTGAAGCGTGTATTGGCCAAAAACGCGAGATATAGGACCCAACAAAATTAGAGTAAAATCGAGGTGGTCGGAAAGCAAGTTCCTTGGAATTTCTTTAAATAGTGTTGCGTCGTTCCATTGGCCATGGGCATAGTCGTATAAGGCATTGGTGTAGACGCCCAAGTCTAAGGCAAAAGTTCTAAAGCAATAATGGTTAACAAAGGCAATGAGTCCGTAAATAAGGGCAAATATGCCCATTAACAGACCGAGTTTATACTTCTGAGAAATGACTTTTAACATTAGAACCAAACCGTCAGATTGGTGATGAGTAAATTGCTAAAAGGAATAGATTTTTTGCTCGGACTTTCATATACATTTTTCTCTGAATAGTAGGTTCTGCCCTCGAATCGAAACAACGCATTGGCACTTATTTTTAAATTGTAACAGAGTCCGCCACTAAAAGTGCTAAATCCAGCAACTTTAGTAATTGGTTTAATTTGAATGGACGATGCATCTTCAAAATACTCTAGGCGTGCAGAAAGCGATGACTTTTTATTAAAGCTATACCGCCCAATTACATTGGCTTGCCACCATTGTCCTTGCGATTTTATACCAAATGTATCTTTGCGCTCTTGAAGCCCTGCATATACACATGAAGTTAAAGAAAACTTCCCATCTGGGTTGTAGATTGCATACAAATCGGTAAAATACCGCACACCGAAATCAGGGTTTATTTTCGAACCTTCATTGCCCACATAGGTATTCCAGTTAAGCAAAAGTTTATTGTTTGGGCGGTATTCAATTTGAGTTCCAATCGACAATTGCTTGTTGGCGTCTTGAATCGACTGCCAGCCGTTTAACAGATACCAATACGCACTTACTTTCTTATTTATTGGTGTCGACAATTTGACTCCAGTTAAAAAATAAGGCACATATTCTGGGGCGAAAGAACGGGTATACATTAAATGGTCTTTAGAAATGGCCGACTCATTGGTATACGGAGAGGGCAAAACACCCGCATCCAACCAAACATCTTTTTTCTTGAACAATTTCACCCCTGCATTGGCTTCAACTATGTTTTTAAGCGATCCCTTCTCGGCCGCATAATTGGAATTGATATAATTTCCAAAGCCAGGAACAAAGTGCGCACGCACATTGTCGTTGATGTATTTAAAATCTGCGTAAGCTAGATTTATGTTCACCTCGTTGTGTCGCGGAGAAGAAACACAGTATAGACGGTCTGATTCAATTGGTCGATTAAAGTCAAACCCATAATACACATCGACATAAGCACCAACTGTTATCTTCCCTTTGGCTGCAGAGTCGTATACATTCACCATGCCTGTGTTGCTAACCTGTGCTTGAAGATTAAATATGAGAGAAATTAAAAATATTGTGCTACTAAATTTCATTTAATATAAAGTGAAACAAAAGTAAAGTATTGTAGTTAAAAAAAATCGAGAAAAACATTCCCAATAAAAAAAGGGAACAAAAAATTGCTCCCTTTAGAATACATTATTAACTAGAACTATACCAATTGCGCATCAATTTTAGACGCCAACATTGTTTTAGGCACAGCGCCTACAATTTTGTCAACGACTTCACCACCTTTGAATACCAACAAGGTTGGGATGCTGCGGATACCATATTTAGTTGCCACGCCAGGGTTCTCATCTACATTTAGTTTACCTACCAATGCTTTGCCTTCATATTCTGCAGAGAGTTCTTCAACCAATGGACCAATCATACGGCAGGGGCCGCACCATTCTGCCCAAAAATCTACCAATACGGGTTTGTCCGAACCTAGTACTTCTGTCTCCCAACTTGAATCTGTGAAATGTTTTGCCATGTTATTTATAATTTACGAATGAATTGATGTTCAAAAAAACAATCTTTTTATTTGATGTTGCAAATTTAAAATCCACAACCGAGTGTTCAACATCAATTTTACTGATTGAGCTATAGGTTTTCTGATGTTTATAATTTTTCAAATTCAGATTGAATAAAGTGACTTAAGTCCTCTCCTTTTAACAATCCCTTTGACAACATGGCCAGATTAAGCGCTTTTTCTGCCACCGATTTTGCCTGTTCTGCATTTTCGGAAACTAGAATTTTAGCTTTGGGGTGGTTGGTATTTAAAACCGTCTGATAATTTATAGGTAAATTACCAAACATATTAAACCCGTTCATCTTGCTCATTTCACGCATACGTCTGTCGTATTCACTTTCTGTTATGGTTAACAAAGCCTCTGATGGAGAAAGGGCTTCTGTACTAAATTTAATGTCTGAGCGGCGGTTGGCCGATTCAAAAACGCTTAACAACAGTTTAGATTCTTCTTCATTTAACAATGAAATCTCTGAACGGTCCGATTTAATCAGTTTATCCAAGGCATCGGCATCCACACGCTTGCATTGAACATTCTCATTGTGCTGTTCTAAGTACCCTGTAAAATGACTATCCAATGGGCCTTCAAGTTTAAGCACTTCATAGTCGCGGCTATTAGCAGCGCTTACATACGCGTATTGTTCTTCGGAATTGTTGGTGTATAAAACGACCAATTTTGAATCACTGTCTGTTTGAATTGCTTTGATTTTTTCTAAATGTTCAGACATGGTGTAATAAGCTCCGTTGGTGCTTTCCAATAAGCAATAATCTTTTGCCTTTTCAGCAAATTTCTCATCACTCAAAATACCATACTTAACAAACAAGTCGATGTTAGGCCACTTGGCTTGAAAATCGGCACGGTCTGTTTTGAACAATTCCGCCAATTTATCGGCTACCTTTTTGCTAATGTGGGTGGTAATCTTTTTAACGTTTGAATCACTTTGCAAGCTACTTCTAGAAACATTTAAAGGAATGTCTGGTGAATCGATTACACCGTGAAGCAACATTAAAAATTCAGGTAGAATTTCTTTTACATTATCGGTAACAAATACCTGGTTGCTGTACAATTGAACCTTGTGTTTTTCAGCTTCAATAGCACTGTCAACTTTCGGGAAATACAATATGCCCGTTAAGTTAAAAGGATAATCGACATTGATGTGTATCCAAAACAATGGAGCTTCTGCATTTGGATACAAGGTTTGATAGAATGCAGTGTAATCTTCGTCTTTAAGATCCCCAGGCTTGCTCAACCACAATGGCTTTTCAGAATTGATAATTTTGCCATCAAACTCAATGGGCACAGGTAAAAATTTGCAATATTTAGTTAGCAGACTTGAAATTTTATACTTGCTGTTAAATTCCAAACTATCCTCAGCCAAATGCAATATTATATCTGTACCGCGCTCTGTTCTGTTGCCTTCGCCAATGGTGAATTGTGTGCTTCCATCGCAAATCCAAGAACTTGAAACGGAATTTTCTTTGTAAGATAAAGTTTGAATTTCAACTTGAGCAGCCACCATAAAGGCACTGTAAAAACCTAAACCGAAATGCCCAATAACATTGGCATCGGCTTTGTCTTTGTATTTTTGCACAAATTCCTCGGCACCAGAAAAGGCCAATTGGTTGATGTATTTTTCAATCTCATCTTCGGTCATTCCGATACCATTGTCACTAATTGTTAGTGTTTTATTTTCTTCATTTAAAGTGACGGTAATTTTAAAATCTCCAGTTTCGCCTTTGACTTCGCCCAAACTTGACAATGTTTTTAACTTCTGACAAGCATCTGTGGCGTTTGAAACAAGTTCCCTGATAAAAATCTCATGGTCGCTGTATAAAAACTTTTTAATGATAGGGAAAATATTTTCCGTATTTACTGAAATTGAACCTGTTTTACTCATATTACAAAAATGTGTTTGATAAATTACAAGAGTCAAATTCCATACCTAGGAAAAAGTCAAGTAATTTTGTCATATTTGCAGACAAAAATGTTTTTTTATCTGTCAAAAATATTGTTGTTTCTCATCAAGCCCCTTGTTTGGGTTTTTCTTTTCTTGTTAGCAGCTCTGTTTAGCAAAGAAGAAAACAAGATCAAAAAAAGGGTATTTATTGGCTTTCTAGTCTTATTTATAGTCTCTAATAATTTTATTGTAAATGAAGCACTTTTGGTGTACGAAGACCCTTCTAAAACAGCATTAGATTCAAGCTATGAAGTTGGCTTGGTCTTGGGCGGTTTTTCTGAAAAAGACACCAATTTAAACCGAGCCATATTTTACGATGCCAACGACCGCTTGATGCAAGCCATCAAAGCATATAAACAGGGTCAAATAAAAAAAATAATGATCAGCAGCGGCAGTGCTTCGGTATTGCACCAAGAATTAAAAGAAGCGGATGCAGTCTCTGAGTACTTAAAAGAAATTGGAATTCCTGATTCGAATATAATCATTGAAAATCAAAGCCGAAATACCCATGAGAACATAAAATTCAGTCAGAAAAAACTGGATTCACTTGGCATAAAAAGCAAAGTGCTTATCTTTAGCAGTGCTTGGCAACTTCCAAGGGTAAGGTTGTGCTTAAAAAACAGCATGCAAGCAGACCTTTTTGCCTGTGATTTCCTTTCAGATAAAAAACGCGATTATTCACCCAGCAATTTATTGGTCCCTACAGCAGCAGCTTTATCCAACACGGAATTACTGGTCAAAGAATTGGTGGGTTACCTTTTTTATTGGATAAAGGTTTTATAGTGTGCAGTTATAGACCTGAAATCAAGACAGGAAGAAGAGAAGATTTTTTTGTTCTATCAAAATTTTAACGTCTATTTGCATTGAAGATGAATATACATATTTTAGCATGTGGCGGTGCAGTAATGCACAATATTGCCTTGGCTTTGCACCAATTGGGTCATCAAATAACGGGCAGCGATGATGAGATTTTCGAGCCAGCATTGTCGCGCTTAAAAAAAGCAAATATTTGTCCAGAAACATTTGGGTGGTTTCCCGAAAAAATCAGTAAAGATTTAGACTTCATTGTCTTGGGTATGCACGCCCGTTCGGACAATCCTGAATTGTTAAAAGCAAAAGAACTAGGCATAAAAATATACAGTTTTCCTGAATATGTCTACGAACATGCCAAAAACAAAACCAGGGTGGTAATTGGAGGCAGTCACGGCAAAACAACCACAACAGCAATGGTTATGCATGTTTTAAAGACCTTGAAAAAAGATTTCGATTATTTGGTGGGTTCTCAATTGGAAGGATTTGACACCATGGTGCGTTTTTCTGATGCCCCGCTTATGGTTATAGAGGGCGATGAATACCTCACCAGCACCTTAGACCCTATTCCAAAATTTTTAAAATACAAGCCGCAAATTGCCATGATTACGGGCATAGCTTGGGACCATATCAATGTTTTTCCTACTTGGGAAAACTATGTTGAACAATTTGAATTGTTTGTAAATTCAATAGAAACCGGTGGCAGTTTAATCTATTTCGATGGGGATGAAACTTTGAAAAAAGTCTGCGAAAAATCGACACTTAACAAACAAGCATACAAGACCCCGAATTTTCACATCAGAAACAATAAAGTTGTTGTAAGTAAAGGAGAAAGACATACCCTCGAAATATTCGGAGAACACAATTTACAAAATGCCGAAGGCGCTTGTTTGGTGTGCAAAGAATTGGGTATAAGCGAAGATGAGTTTTATGATGCTTTATCGAGTTTTACTGGCACTGCAAAGCGCTTAGAAAAAGTACATGAAGAAGCCAATCTTATTGTTTTTAGAGATTTTGCACATTCGCCAAGCAAACTAAAAGCAAGTATTGATGCGGTAAGAAAACAATTTAGTAGCCATCATTTTATAGCTGTTTTTGAACTGCATACGTTTAGCAGCTTAAACAAAGATTTTTTACCCAATTATCAACATTGCATGGACTTGGCAGACGATGCTCTGGTGTATTACAACCCAGATGTTTTCGCGCACAAAAAAATGCAAGCAATTGATAAAGAAGATATTATAAAAAACTTCGGACAGAGCGTTTGGGCCATTGAAGACAGCAAGGAATTACTTGCAAAAATCGAAGAAATTAAAAGCAACGTTTTGGGCAAACCCTATGTCTTATTGCTTATGAGTTCAGGGAACTTTGACAATGCGAAAATGTGGTAAATTTATGGGTTTTATGAATTCATTTTTTTTCCCTATTTTCGTAAACTTAAGTTTTACCGAGACCGCCAAAAAATATGATGAAACGCTTACTAATTTATTTTTTTCTATTAACCATTGCTCAAGAAGCTGCTGCTGTGGTATGCTTACCTGAATGGAAGTACCAAAGACCTATTGCGGTTACCAATGCGAATGCATCTGTGTACACCAATTTCCAAGTCAAAGTTATTGTAAACACCCAAGCACTGATTTCCGCAGGGAAGATGAACATCAATGGTGATGACATTCGCTTTACGGATGCTTCTTGTGCAAAATTAAATTATTGGATTGACAGCAACATCAATACCACGAGCACCGTCATCTGGGTAAAACTCAAAACCATACCTTCTTCTGGATCTACAAGCATTAATATGTATTATGGAAACCTTTGTGCCACAGCAGCACAAAATGGAGACAGTACATTTATTTTGTTTGATGATTTCTTGGGTTCAACGCTCAACACCACAAAGTGGACGGCCTACAAACAAACCACATTAAACGGTACATTAAGCATTTCCAGTGGAATGGCCACATTTAACAACACGGCAAGTACAGACAATGTTATCCGTTCGGTTTCATCATTCACTGCCCCACATAGAATAGAAGCTAAAATTAAATTAAATTCAGGAAGCTACCCAAGTATTGCACAGTTAAACTCAGGAACATTTTCAGGCGTTACATTAACAACTGGAACTGGCACCTACTCCAATTTCTTTCACATCCAAACAGCTACTTCATCTTGCGTCAGTTACCAAACAACGCCTAACGCATCGGCAACAGCTAGAGGAAATGGCATTTGGAGTCTAGCTTGGCCAGCCACAAACTCTGCCACCGCAACTTTTCCAGGAGGCGTTCAACAGACATTGGTTTCAACGCCTGCAATATCAGGAAGTCTGCAAGCAGCAATTGGTTTATTGTGTTCTAGTATTGGCAGTGTGAGTTACGATTGGTGCCGGTTAAGAGCCTATGCCCCAGTTGAAATGACATCAGTGGTAAACACAGAACTTACCCAAGGGATAACTTATACATTCTCGCCAAACCCAGTTTGCCCTGGCGGTAGACTAACAGTGAATTTTACTAAAAAAGGGGTGTTTTTCAATTCTGGCAATATTTTCAGACTGCAACTTTCTGATGCGTCTGGAAACTTTGGTTCGCCTATTACCTTAGCAACAAAAACTGACACCACCATCAGCAGCATGGTAGTTGATATTCCTGCTTTGATAATCCCAGGATCTGGTTACAAATTAAGATTGACTTCTACCAACCCATCATATTCTTGTTTCTCTCCCAGTGGACCTTTAACCATTAATCCAAAACCTACTGCCTCATTTAATGTATTAAACAACAACCAATGTTCTAAATACAACAAATACAATTTCACCTCAACCTCAAGCATAAGCTCTGGCAGTATTTCAACTTATATTTGGAATTGGGATGACAACAGCAAAAAAGACACTTTTACCACAGGAAATTCAAGCCATACTTTCAAAGTATTTTATCCGTATTACTATCCAAGACTTACTGTTGTGAGTAATTTGGGCTGCCGAGATTCTGTAACTAAAATCGTCAACATCAAAGAAACCCCAATCGTTAGAACTTGGTTTAATGACACCATACAATGTTTTAGAGGGAATGAATACAGCATTATTTCTGTGTCTATGATTTACTCAGGCATGATTACTGGAATCAGCTGGGATTTTGGGGATGGAAGTCCAACAATTAGTGGTGTTGACTCCACAGGACACAAATACGCTGCAGCTGGAACTTACCAAGTAAGACAGATCAACACCCATCTCAGTGGCTGCTTAGATACCAACTATTTGGCTATCTTGGTAAACACCCATCCAAAGGCCAAAATCAAAACCAATCTAACCGACCAATGTCTGTCTGGCAATGCCTATATTTATGAGTCTCAATCAAGCATCACCAACGGATTGCCCTTGATAAACTATTGGAATATTGGCAATGGAATAAGCAAAGACCAACAAGATTCAGTTCACCATTCTTACACAACATCAGGTTCGCGCAATGTGCGTTTAATTACCATCAGTGATGATGGTGTTGACGGATGCTCTGACACTGCATTCCAAAGCATATTGGTGAATCCAATGCCCGTGGCAATCATTAACAATGTTGATGTTGAAAAATGCCGTAAATACAACAGCTTTAGATTCAATTCTAAGTCTACCATAAGCAGTGGTACAACTACCCATAATTGGAACTTCGGCGATCTCGACACCATTAATTTGAAGGATACCGTCAAGCACTCGTATGCAGGTGACGGTAATTATACGGTCAAAATGTATTCAACGTCTAATAAAGGTTGTAAAGATTCGACCCAAACAATTGTTACTGTTAGGCCAACACCAAGTCCGTCTTTTACCATCAACAACAATATCCAATGTCTAAAGTATAACAATGTAAAAGCATATTCGACTTCAAGCATTAACAGCGGCACATTTACTGAATTATGGAAATTAAGTGATGGCAGTTTCTTTACAGATGTAGATAGCATTTCTCATGGATTTGCAAATGTTGGCAATTATAAAATACAATTGGAGTTGAACTCAAATTACAATTGCAAAGACACTGTCAGTGATTCAGTATTTTTATTAACCATGCCGGTTTCAGATTTTAGCATCAACGACCAAGACCAATGTTTGGAAGGAAATATTTTCACATTTACAGATCTTTCAACTTTTAGCGCAGGTGCTATCACGGGAAATAAATGGTTGTTCGATGATGGCTCATTTGACAACAACAAAAACATTGTTTCTCATTCTTATTTGGCAGACAACGGCTATATCCCTGGTTTAATTGTATACGGCAGCAATGGTTGTTTTGATACCAGTTTTCAAAACGCTAAAGTTTATCCTCACCCAGGATCTGATTTTACCATTGGCGCTCCTGGAACAGGCCAATGTGTAAACAACAACAATTTTACCTTTAACAACAACACCTTTATTGCTGAGGGAGGATTTACCAACCGCTGGTATTTTGGAGATGGAAGTGCTTTTGTTACCGCATTAAGTGCAACAAAAAAATACACCAAAGACAGCACCTTTACCGTTCGTGTGGTTTCAATAAGCGACCAAGGTTGTACCGATACCGCAGAGAAGAAAGTAACCGTTTATCCAAAGGCTAAAACCAATTTTACAATTGGAAGTACCCCACAATGTATTTTGGGCAACAAATTCAACTACGTTTCAAGCACCACCATTAAATCAGGAACCTATACTTTAAACTGGCAATTTGGCGACGGGAATACAGCTGGCAACTTAAACACAACAAACCATAGCTACAACAATGTTCAAACCTACACTGTTAGATTGTTTAGCAGCAGTAATTTTGGCTGCCTAGATACCGTTGCAAAGCAAATCAAAACATTGCCGATGCCGAATGCAAGTTTTACCTATAACTATGATAAAAAATGTTTAAAGGGCAACGACTTCCAATTTAGTACCAACAGCACTGTAAGCAATGGAACGCCAATGAACCACAATTGGTTTTATGGCGACAACGATTCAACCATTAATTCTATATTTGGACAACACACCTATAAAACCGATGGTCCTTTCGTCGTGCGTTTAATTTCCAGCACCAATATAGGTGGATGTAAAGATACGCTAGAGAAAACAGTCAATGTTTTTCCAATGCCTGTGGCAAGTTTTACAATAGACAACAACAAACAATGTTTCAAAGGCAATCAATTTGGCTTCGCTTCAACTTCGGCAGTTAGCAACGGAACGGTTGATTTTAACGATTGGAATTTTGGAGACAACACAACATCTGCAATTACAGCACCAAGTAAAGCCTACGCAAAAGTAGATTCCTTTAGAGTCAGTTTAATTGTTGCCACAAACTACGGTTGCATCGACTCTATTGCCAAAAAAGTCTATGTTTTCCCTATGCCTGTTGCCGCATTCAATATTGCACCGCCAAGCAGCTGTTTTAAAAAGAATGTCTTTAATATCGTAAACAAATCTAACGTTATCGGAGGTGTTATTAGTTCCTACAGCTTCCAATACGGCAACAACGATTCAAGCAATTTGACAGCTCCCCTTCCATACTCTTACCCTGTGAATGGCGACTATATCGTGTCGTTGAAAGTAATTACAGACAAAGGCTGTTGGGACACCATTAGCAAACCTATTACCGTTAATCCAAACCCGGTACTTGACTTCACCGTTGATCCTGTTTGTTTAAAAGATTCATCCGTATTTATAAATTTGAGCAGCATACCAACTGGCAATATCACCTCCTGGAAATGGATATTTGGTAATGGGAAAACGTCAATTGCACAAGCACCTAAATTCAAATATAAGAACGTTGGGTCCTATGATATAACACTTATCGCTGGCACCGACAAAGGTTGCATAGACACCCTAAAGAAACTTGGAACTGCTGTTGTAAATCCAAACCCTAAGGCTGGTTTTGTGTTCCAAAAATTAAGGTCATGGGAAAACGAAGTAGACATTCAATACACGGACACCTCTATTGGCGCGATCAGTTGGAAATGGAATTTTTCTTCAATGGGAACAAGTACCGATCAAAACCCTAAACTATTCTACACAGATACTTTGACCCAAAAGACAACTTTAATTGTTGCCAATTCTTTTGGTTGCAGAGATACGGCTACAAAAATTCTGTTTATTGCTCCTGATGTTGTTTACTACATGCCAAATGCGTTTACACCAAACGATGACAACATCAATGAGACATTTAAACCAATTGGATTATCGTATGCGCTTAACTATAAATTTATCATCTTTGACCGTTGGGGAAATATCATGTTCAAAACAAACAACCCACAATTGGGCTGGGATGGCCGATTTGAGAATGAATTGGTGCCTCAGGATCTTTACTTCTACCGTTTAGAATTTATTGGGGGTGATGAGCTCAGACACACAGAAAAAGGAAATGTCTCAATCCTGAGATAATCATATTTTAAAAGACAAATACCACAAAAACCATGTCTTCTAGGCATGGTTTTTGTTTTTAAAACAACAATGAAATACAAGTTTTTGATTTACTTTTTGATCCTTGGTTTTTATGCCGCAGCTCAGGAAGGATTAAATTTAGTTGCCCTAGGAAATCAATCGATGAACAATGGTGCCTATAGAGAAGCGTCTGAATACTATCAAGCCGCACTGCAAAAGGATCCTCAAAATTGGACTATCTACACAATGTTGGCCTTTTCAATTCACAAACAAAAACGTTTTAGAGAGGCTGATTCATTGTTCCGCATATCATTAAACAACGACAGCAGCAACAGCAAGACATATTGGTATAAAGCAATGAACCACATTGCCCTTAAGCAAGACAGCATCGCCATTGTATTGTACAAGAAATTTATTCAAATTGAAAAGTTTCGAGAGCACAGTGTAACTCAGGCTTACCGTTCTGTTGGGCAATGCTATGAACGTTTGTTGCGCAGGGAGGGATTATTTGCTTGGCAAATCGATGATATGGTATACCATTATGAACAAATTGAAAAACTAGACCCATCAGGTGTTGAGGTGCCATTGATTCGAAATTTTATTGAACTTGTAAACGCTAAACGACCAGCCAACCAGGTGGGTAAATGGAAAATGGAACCCTAGAGCTCCATTTTTCAATTAATATTGTTAAAGGTTTATTGTCTTTCTCCTCTAGGGATAAATGTCCTTGGCATATGGCCAGTGTAGATTTGTCTTGGTCTTCCAATTGGTTGATTCTCTTGAACCATTTCTTGCCATTGTGCAATCCAACCTGGTAATCTTCCCACAGCAAACAAAGCAGTGAACATTTCAGTTGGGAAACCCATTGCTCTGTATATGATTCCAGAATAGAAATCTACGTTAGGGTATAGTTTTCTTTCTGCAAAGTATGGATCCGTTAAGGCAGCTTCTTCTAATTTTTTAGCAATTTCCAAAACAGGATCATTGATACCCAATTTATTTAAAACATCATCACAGGTCTTCTTAATAATTTTCGCTCTAGGGTCAAAGTTTTTGTATACCCTGTGTCCAAAGCCCATTAAACGGAAAGGATCATTTTTATCTTTGGCTTTGTCAACCCACTTTTGGACATTTCCGCCATCCCCTTTAATTTGCTCGAGCATTTCCAAAACTTCTTGGTTTGCACCACCGTGCAATGGCCCCCACAATGCAGCGATACCTGCGGCAGTGGTAGCATATAAGTTTGATTGAGATGAACCTACCAGACGAACTGTACTTGCCGAACAGTTTTGTTCATGGTCAGCGTGCAAAATCAATAACTTATTCATTGCATCTACAATAACAGGGTCTGGCTGGTAATCGGCATCACTTACGTGCTTGAATGTCATTGACAAGAAATTGCTCACATAATCCAAGTTGTTATTTGGGTAAACAACCGGGTGACCCAATCTCTTTTTATAAATCATTGCGCAAATGGTTGGCATTTTTGCCATCAAACGCAAAGTCGTTCTGTTTTTTGCCTCAGGACTTCTGTGAGGATCTAATGCTTTTGGGTAATATGCAGACAATGAAGAAATCATTGCAATTAATTGGCCCATTGGATGAGATCCTGTTGGGAAAGTTCTAAATATATTTTGTAAGTCTTCATTAACCAAAGTATGGTGTCTTACAGAGTTATCAAAGTCTTCAAATTGTTCTTTATTTGGCAATTCACCTTTTAGCAATAAATAAGATACTTCCAAAAAGTTTGCTTTTTCAGCTAGGTCTTCAATTGAATAACCTCTGTGTCTTAAAATACCTTCTTCACCATCAAGAAACGTAATAGCACTTTTGGTTGCGCCTGTATTTTTATAACCAATATCAAGGGTTACATAGCCTGTTGTATCCCTTAGTTTGGAGATGTCAATGGCTTTTTCTCCTTCGGTTCCGGTGATTACTGGGAACTCGTAATTTTTACCTTCAAGAGTAATTGTACAGTTTTGTGCGTTAGTATCAGGCATTGATTGCAGAATTGAGATTAATTTAAATTGTTAATTAAGTGACGCGAAGATATTACTTAAAAAACAAACTGCAAGGGGCTTGAGTAAAAAAAATAGGCAATAATTTGGGTGAGATAAATCAGCCAAACAGTTGGATTACCGCACAAGAGTTAGTGTGCCAGAATAATCGCGATTTATACCATCATAGTCTGTAGTTATAATCTTGTAAAAATACACACCCATCATACAGTCTATCGATTTGTAAGTGCCATCCCAGGCTTCATTCATATTGTTTGAAATAAAAACCTTTTCTCCATATTTGTTAAAAATCTCAATTTCAAATTCACGCATTGCAGGACCTTTAACTTTAAACTTATTGTTTTCATCGGGTCCTTTTGTGTCAGGAGAAAAAGCATCTGGAATGTAAAGTTGATTAATTGGCGTGAACACAAACATTTGTGTACTTGAATCTTTACATCCGCCTATACCACTTTCTGCTACCAATTTAATGTTGAATGTGTCTTTACTGTCGTCAACGGTGTAATAAAACTCTCTGCTATTGCCAATCCATGTTTGGTTAAAATACCAATTTACAGAGTGTCCATTCTTACAAGTCGTTTTATCTTTCAAAAACAAGCGCGGATATTCGTGCGATAGCCTTGAATTGGGATTGCTTAATAGTTCAATTTGAGGCGTCGGAAGAACCGATATCGTTTTCGAAATAGACAAAGCCTCGCAAGTGCCATCAGAAACGCTTGTTTTAATTACATATTCGCCTGATTTTAATTCAACATTAAAATTAAAATCATAATCAAATTCTTCAATCAAACTGTCGTTGACAAACCAATATTGTTTTTCTATATTCTTATAATTGGATTTGAAAACAAATTTAGCGGGCTCGCATATATTTGTCGTGTAATCGTCAATGATGTCACCACTTGGACCATTTTTAACCTTTACAAAAACCTCAGAACTTACGTTTCCACAAATGCCATTGGTTTGAAGTGTGTAAACAAACTTAAGCGCTGATTTTAACACATCATCTGCATTGGGTTGGTAATTGGTTAATTGACTTGTAGCATTGTCAAATCGACCAGCGCCGTCGCTATACCAATAACCATTTCCTGAGATAGAACTCAAGGCTTGCAAAGACAGAATTTCACCAACACAAATACTTTCTTGGGCCGCTGTCACTTTTAACAATGGAAGCTTTTCAACTTCAACACCAACATGTGAAGTCGATTTACATGTATTTTGATTGCTGAATTGATATTGAACATTAAACTTTTTACCTCCAGATGTCGAAGGATTAAAGAATCCATTTTGAACCCCAACGCCTTTCCACAAACCTCCTGCAGGCAATGCCTTTAATTCATACAAGAGATTATTCTCGCAAAAAAGCAAGTCCTTAGAATGTAAAAAAGTAATTTCAGACGTATCCATCAAATCAACAAAATAGGTGTTGGCATTGCTGCATAATTTAGTCTCAACATATTTTAAAACCAATTGATTCAATTTCGCACCATTCAATTTTAATTGATTGTTTTTAACCAAACTCGGGTAATTAACACAAGCCCATTGACCGCCTGGTTTTGTTTCAAGATCTACCGTCTCGGCATTCACACAAAGCTTCTCAGGTGCACTTACTAAAATTGGACTTGGATCAATGATTTGAATAACACTTGTGTCAAAATACTGACAAGCATTCAAATCGCTAATTACACTATATAGAACCATTTTATGGGCTGTAGGATTGCTTTTATTAATAAAATCAAAAAACCATTCTTTGGCATTTATTTTGGTCAAAATTGATCCAATACTATTGTATGAGTAGTCAATTTTTTGTATGTTATTCGTATCTACGTCGATCGTTGTTGCTGCGATAGGAAAAACACCATTACTGCAAAAAGTATCATTTGACACTTTATATTTCAAATCGCTGTACAAACTAATTGTCAATTTATCTTCATAGGAACATCCATTTTTTTGAGTTATTTTAAATGTTAAACTATTCAAATTATTTGCTTGCAATTTGTATGGGAATCCCGAAACAATTAAGCCATTCACACTTAAATCGTATTGATCAAAGGTTTCTAAATATTTTGATGCGATGTTTAATTCCATTCCTTTACAAACACTGTAATCAGGCCCCATATTTAGGATTGGCGTTTGCAAACTTGATACAATTATTGTGTCTATTTTTCTTGATTCACAAAATCCCCTCTCAGCAGGTAAAACGGTTTCAAGATAATATACCCCTGAATTGAGCAATTGAAAATTGAATTTTCTAGAGGTTTGCTGCTTAACAACCTTTGATTGCTCATCTTTTAAAGTCCAAACAAGATTTTTATTGGGGAAATTTATTGAATTTGAGGACAAAGCTCCACAATTTTTAACTTCTGTTTGTGTTTTTATTTGGCGTTTTTGAAGAATGGCAAATGTAAAACTTTTAGAAATTTGGCCAATTAATGGACAGTGGTTGTCGCGGGCATTTAAAGTGACGGTATATTCACCAACCTGACCCAATGCGGGCTCTACTTTAAATACGTATTTAAAATATGGCGCATAATTAACCGCAATCTTTTCTATAGAGGCACCTGGAAGAGCTGTATACAAATCAAGTGAAACAGTGTCAGTTGAACTTAGCCCAAATGGCAAATCCTCAGCATTTAATTCAAGTGAAAAATTATCACCCTCACAAATCGTGTATAGACCAAGTTTGGTTTTAATATTAGGCAGATTGTTATTGGCACTAATGACCTCAGAATAAACATCCCTCCTTACAACACCAGCTAAATAATAAACACCTAAAGAATTTCGTTTCCATTCTTCACATTCAACAACCACGACTCCTCCCTGGTTTGACTGGGTTGGGGTAAATGCAATATCACCATTGGATTTTGAACAATAGAATCCTTCAACCAAAGCACCCAATAAATTAACAGGACACGGCGGTGTTCCAGCAGATTGGCAAAAATAGGTGAATGGCATATCGCTATTGCGACCGATTTCATAGCTAATAGAAGCATTTCTGTTCACCAAAGCAGGCTTCAAACTAAAGACCAGTGAATCCTTATCGGCATTCAATACATTTAGTGCATTGTAATTGGATTGGTTTAGGAAATGTATAAACTGAGGAATGGCCGTAAATTCAACTGATTCATTTGGCAAAGCCTCACAAAGATTAAGCATTGCATAATTGAAAAAATTCTGCTCCGATTGCTGAGGATTAATATTAACACTGCGTGAAGACATATTTATTGAAATATCCAATTTACAGTGGCCATCGCCCATCAATTTAGAAAAATCAAAATCGCCTTCAAAAACATGCACTTCGTACCCTAAGTTCAAATTAGAACCTGGTCTGCATTTGCTTACCGTCGAATTACACCCTTGGGTAATATCTTGTATGTATTTCCTAGAGATTTCAATATTGCCTAAAACAGACGTTGAATTGTTTGTACCCTGCGCTCCTTTTATTATCAGAGCAGGCACTTCGTTGCAAGAACTGTTGTTATTTCCACCGCCAATTCCATTGAATTTACATTCATTACAATCACGGTAAACTTTTAATTTAAATCTGTAATTCGACCCAAATAAATGTTTATAGCTAATCTCTGCGCCTGAAATATGTGAGGCATAGATTTCTATCGCACTGAAAGAGAGCAAAAGTACAATCCATATTTTAGCGTTTATCCTCATTTGTAAAAACACATAATGACAGGCTAAGTATTTACTTAACCTGTCATTCCATGATAGTTCTTATCTTAACAGTGTAACAGTACCCTCGTATTGATACTCTTCACCGTCGTATGCAGTAACTTTGATGACCCACATATAAACATCTTGCTGAGCTTCGATGCCTCTGTAGAAGCCATCCCAACTTGCATTTTTGTCGTCAGTCTTCCAAAGCATTTCGCCCCAACGGTTGAACAATTCAATGTGGAAGGTTTTTTCTCCATTTACAACTGCTTTGAATACGTTGTTTGCGCCAGGACCTGTTTTTTCAGGACTGAAAGCTGTTGGAACGAATACGGTAACATCTGGCCCAATTTTACGCAATTGGCTAATAGAATCCCAGCAGATATACTCCTGGTTTTTATATTGATACCTGATTGTAGATGTTAAGTGTACATAATACTTCATGGTATCAGCAGTATACGAATGTATCGGATTCATTTTTGTGCTGGTATCATCTACATCTCCGCTGCCAAAATTCCACTCGTAATCCATTTTAACATCAGGTCTTTGCCATCTAACTTTGGTTTCATCAAAGAACTTAAATTTAGGGAAAGCTACAGTGGTAAAGAATCCAGGATCACTGCTGAAACCAACTTTAGGTTGAGGCAATACTTTGATGTATCCTATAGAATCTTTTCTTATTGAACAGGCTTGAGCTGGACCAACACCCCACTGGTTGTCTACAATCAATGTGACGTCATACCATGTGCGTTTTGCAGTATCGTATTTGATGTTTGGAGGATTAAAGGTAGTGCTTTGCATCAATGAATCACCATTGCCATACCACCAATTGTATCTTAAGTTTGGAGAACCCGCTGGCTTTGCTACCATGGCAGTAAAGTTAACGATTGCAGGTTCACATTGAACTTCAGGATCACCCATAAAATCAAACTGAGGATACGCTTCAATGATTAAATCAATATAGTCTTTTGCAATTGGACAAACACCTTCTTTTAAGGTTGAGAGCGTCAATCTTACTTTTCCTGACATTCCATTTATTGCAGTATCATTAAATCCATGGAAATATTTACTTGGCAATGAATCTGGCTTATTAAAATTACCATCACCGTTGGTAGACCATTTTGTTCTACTTGCCCAATTTTTGGCAGAAGTTAAATCGAAATCTTTACCCTCACATTGTTGGTAAGGCTTCGGTGTTGTAATATTAACCTCTGGTTGAGATTGCACCAATAAGGTTTGAGAGTCTGATGAAGTACAACCAGTCAATGGATTGGTGTATGCGAACTTAACTCTGATAGGCCCTTCGTATTGTTTTGTTTTGGCACTAACACTTGGATTGAAATCACGTCCAGTTACACCAACACCTGTCCATTTACCAACATTGCCACTTGGCAAAATATTATTCAAAGTGAATGCTGGAGAACTAGAACAAACTGTATCAGGAACGTCAATTTGTATAATTGGCAAACCATTTACCAAAATCTCGGTACTATCTGTAACAGGGCAACCACTTGATACATCCGTTAATTTAACAATGTATTGACCTGCGCCATACTTTGGATCGAATAATTTCTTATTCACCATAGATTTTTGAATTTTAGGTGCAATGTTCGGATTGCTTAAGTCTCTTGATCCACCATATTCAATGGTTTCCCAAGTACCTGAAGGGAATCTACCGCCGTTAACTTTATCAATTACGAAACTATCCAAAATAGCTAAAGGATCATTGATACACAATTTAGGCATGCCAGTAAATTCAATTTCCGGCAACTTAATTACCCTCACAAAAGCCGTATCACAAGTTTTACAACTGGTAATGGCATCGGCAAAACAATATTCAATTGTGTAGGTACCTGTTTTTTCGTTTTCGCCTTCTTGACCTGGATCCATTTGCATTGTGTTTGGTGTAACAGTCATGTCTGGCGCCAAGATAGCCATAGGATCAACACCTGAACCAACTGGCACATCAATCACTCTCCATGATTCAATTCCACCAATTTTAGAGAATGGGCGAACAATTTGTCTATCTAAAGTAATCAAACCAGCTTTTTGGCAATAGGTACTATCTCTAACATAAACGTCAGGATTAGGATTCAATCTGGTTGGTTTACATTCTTTATTGTAGCAACCTTTATAATCTCGGAAATCGTAGCAAATGGTATCTCTCAATCCAGCTTTTGGAACTTGAGAATTTTTGATAAACTTAGGAAAATCATAAACAAACACATTCACACCTACAGGACCACCAGTTACCCAACTTGGTTTTTTAAATTGTTGGAAGTATCTCACATCATTGGTGCTTTCGGAATTGTCTCCAGAGAATGCTTTGGTGATATTCGATTGTGTCAAATTGATGGCACCATCGGCATAACATCTAGGTGGTAATCCTAAGAATTTAAAGGTTGGCAAAGCATTGACTACCAAGTTAAAGGTATCTTTATCTTCACACTCTACACCACCTTGGGTTACCTTTAAGTACATTTCATAGTCTTTAGGCACCATGGTGGTGATTTTTAATTTGAATGAACTGTCTGTTGCCAAGTTGGTTCCAGAAGCAATGTCTCTCCATGAAATTGTTCTTGTATATCCTTTTGGTCGGCGCTGACCTTTTACCTTTAAGGTATCAAAAATACAAATTTCACGGTCTGGTTTTGCTATTGCTACAACCGTATCATTTACAAACAGCTCCATGGTATCGCTTGTGTTACAACCTAAATGGTCTATCACTTTTGCAATGTATTTACCGGCAATATTAACGGTAATTTGACGGGTGCTGTCACCATTTGGCTGCCAGAAATAACGCATGGTATCTGCATTCTGTGCATCCAATGTTACATTGTTGTAGGTACAAATTCTTTGGTCAGGGCCAATATCTACGATTGGGTTTGGTTGGTAATGAACCGTAACTGTATCGCTGTCAACACATTTGTTTTTATCTGTTAAAACTAAAAGCAACTTGGTTGTTGCGGTTGGCTTAACCAATGTGTAAGTTGAATTGGTGTCTTTAGGATCAAAGAATCCAATCGGCACTTGCCATTTGTATTTGTAAGCTGGCACACCATTCGCCACAACTGGTTCCAAGGTGATGCTGTTACCGGCACAAACAAAAGTATCTCTTCCAAATTTCAATTGCACATCCAATACCGGAGGAATAATGACCGTATCAGAATATATACTTGGGCAGTTGTACGGAGGATTGTTAATTTCATATTCGATGATGTACTTACCACCGCGTTTAAATTTAACACTGTCTTTAGCCACGAAACCGAAATAGTATGGTGTTCCTGAGTTTGTGGAATCACGAATGGTGAATTTATGTCTGTAATTCTTTTGGTTGTAGTTAACCGTATCAATTGGGAAGGCAGTGAATCTTAATTTACCACAATCTAAAATATCATATTTACGTTTTGCTCTAGCCTTAGGTTTAACTGTTACAGTATAACCTTTGTTTGCAGAGGATGGTCTTGGACAGTTGTCATCTTTAGCGGTAGCAGTGAACGCATAAACGTTTGACCTTGCATCTCCAATTTTTGTCTGCCAACAGAACATGGCTTCTTTTTCGCGGGCAGTTGGATCCACTATGGTGAATGTAGCCCCAGGAATTCCATAATTCCAAGTTAATGCAACGGTGTCTAGGCGGGTCTGTTTAGGCAAATACGGGTCGTCTTTGGCAAATATTGAAAAACAGATTTTATTTCCTTCACAAACGGAATACTTGTTGTTACCTGTGAAATATGGTGGATTGTTATCAGGACATTGTTTTACAACAACCTGCATGTCACGTCTTGTAAAACCAATAATTCGCATTTTACGGGTAGCAGAATCTCTTCTCCACTCTGTAATTTTAATTACGATTACACCAACCTCATCACATTTTGTTGGGGTAAACACGATATCCCCAGTTTCTTTATCAAAATAAAAACCCCTTGGTGGTTTTGCGTTTGGCAAAGCTCTGCAATTGATAACACCAGGATTTGGCGGGCAATATGGCGTCATTGGAATGGTTTGGGTAAAACTTCCAGTATACGTTTCATTTGAATTGTTTGCATTCAAAGGCGTTCCCAATTCATATGCCAAACTGTCTCCGTCAATCACTTCACGAACGCCGTTGTTGTAGGTGAAAGGTTGGTTGCAACAAACATAAGCAACTGGAGGAATTGACAACTGCGGAGAGGTGTTGCATTTGGTTCCGATATTGCATATGTTTATCATCGCATCGGTGTAAAAGTTACCCGGGCTAATGGTTGTAATTGCACCGTTACGGCAACATTGTTCTACTTTGATTAAAATTTCGCAACACCCAGCATCCTTCATCGCTTTGAATGGACTTGTGTTGAAATCCACAATAGCTTCGAAAACGTGCTCCTCAATACCTTCGCTAGAAGTTTGATTTTGTGGATTACAAGGCGCTGTTCCACCGGAGCAAGTTGGCGTCAAATCGTTGATTGCTGTTCTGGTATAGTTAACAGAATTCTGATTGGTACCATCTTTACAAAAGAGTTTGATGTCTGGACTGTTGAAAGGAATACCACGGCAATCGCGGTAAATCTTAACTACCAGTTTGTATTTCCCCGGAGAAATACACTCGTAAGCTATGTCTCCGCCCATCATGTGGGAAGCAGAAGCCTCGTATTGAAATCCAAGGATTATAATCAGTAAAAGAAAAATTTTGTATATTCTATTCATATCGTGTTGTTGCTTGTTAATGAGTTAAAATTAGTTTTTGTATGTGTACAATGTTTAATGTTTTATATTCTACTATATACACCCCTGCATTTAAATCAGGTGGTAATATAATGCTTTTACCGTTATCATCCAAATTCAATTTGCATATTTCCACCCCGTTCAAATCCACAAGTCTTATACACTGAGGGCTTTCAAGGAGAGTTTGCAAGTTCAATTTATCCCCAATTTTTACAGGATTGGGAAACCAAGTCAAAATCGGTTCTTTTATGTGTGAATTTCGATCGATTTTAAGCAGATTTTTAGTGTTTAACGCTTGCTTAATCTTTAAACAGTTTTGACCAATTTGTTTAAAAGAACTAAAATTTTCATCAACAGAAAAAAACACCACATCGTAATAAGTTGCCTGTCCACTTTTTAATTCCATTGAATCGAAGTTTAGTAAGCCGATCTTTTTACTTGGAACTTGGTCTATCCATCTCATGTTTGAATGGGTAAAATCTGTGGTGTCTGGATAAACATACCGCGCATAACCAGTCCCGTCAACTCCATTGCTGCCATAGTTCAATGTTTTTCCATTCTTCCATTTGCCTTGCATTAGATTCATAAAATGCTCCGCTGTAACAGGTAGGCCATTAATTGGATCTGCATTGTTTTCAAAATACATGCTTGATTCAATATGTTTATTAAGTGCCATACAACCTAAAGACACAAGCTTTTTTGAAAACGTTGCTTCACTGGTGTCATTTATTGAATAAATTGCTTGAGCCCCAATTTCAGTGCCCATATACTCATTTTCCAAGGTACCAATTTTAAAATTTAGTACCGGACTGAACCGAAAATTTTTGTAGGTCCTTGGCGAACGGTTAAAAACGGCGTAACGAACCATAAAACAATTCTTCAAAATAGAGTCTTGAAATGACATTACAGATGTGTGCAACTCAATACCCAATGGCAAACCATTGCTCACCTTGTGCGTATTTGCCACGTCATTAGAAATTGAAAACAATATGGCATCGGATTCAATGTAAGGATAATCGCCTTTCATAGGCTCGTAAAGCATATCGTTGTTTTCTAAATCCACAAAAGGCGCAATCACTTGTGCATAAGGAAAACCAAGCGATCCAGGCCAATTGCTTATGGCCAAACTAGGCACATACGATTGGTTTTTATAATTCTGCTTGTGGTCATTTATATTTCCTTTTGACAAAGGATAGAGTTTATTCCATTGCAATGAATTTGCAGCTTGTTCGCCAGACAAACTCATGGGTCCTGGCCAAAATTCGCCTTGGCCATTTAATAAATTTTGCACAGCGATGCGGCTTTTCCCCGCGCTGTCTGTTGCCGACATCCAAACTGTGGCATTTTGCAACAAGGCCAATCCATTCGTATTCGCGATGGCAGGAAAAACAGAACTGTCTTTCAAAAAACCATCAGAACCCAAACGAAGCACTAAATTGCTAGTTTGAATTAGCCCGGTGGAAGTTTGTGAATACGCTGCCAGCGAGCACAACAGAATTAGATATGACGCAAGTCTTTTCAAAATAAAGTATACCTTAAACCAATAGTTAATTGTGTGCTTATAACATTCTCTTTTAAAGAGTTTCCGAAATGGATAGATTTTAATCCAAAATACTGCAAACCTGGCTCAGCAATCAAACGTATTCTATTGTTTAATTTAAAAGCCCCCATAACACTTAAACCAGCGCCAAATCCTATAGTCCCTTTGTTTGAACTATATGGCAAAACGATGTGTTGATCTAAATGTATATTTTGTCCTTGGCTGCTTTTTATGTAATTGAAAAGTGCGGATCCATTGATTGAAAAATCAAGTTGTTTGTATCCAAAATTGTAACTGAAACCCAAAGGCAACTGGAAAATTTTATATTGATTTTTGAAATTTACACTTTGGCTGTTTGAAGCCTGAAATTTAACTGTATCATAAGTCACTATTTTCACAACACCTTTGATTGGGTCGTTGATGTATTTTATTTGCTGATTAATTTGAGTTTGCTCATTGTTGTATAGCAAACGGCCTTTGTACTGATTCGATTGTTCTCTATAATTTAATCCAGCATAAACATTCCATTTTGCTTTTATTGGGATAGAGACTCTAAGCCCAAAACTCTGGTTCAAAGACGATTTAGACAAGGCTTGTCCGGCTTCAACCAAAGCATTTTCACCACTTAATTGCACCATGTTAATACTTGGATTAAACATAAAATCTACATAAATTGGCCGTTTGTTTTTCCCTGGGCCGTTTCTTTTTACAGGTTTGGTTTCAACCATTTCAATCGATTCAATATTTTTCTTAATGGCCATTTTATGCAATCTAACAATACGGCTAAACAAAAAATCACGGTTAATCAGAGCCTCATCACCAATAGTTTGGAAAACATACAAATGACTGTTTCCTTGGTGTTCAACTTTCTGTAGAACTGGCCTTTCCCCTTTTCCTAAATTAAAATATTGGTTTTCTATTTCAGCATTGTTTTGAACCATTACCGGCTTAGAAGCCTCCTTGTTCTCAAAAGGTTCTTTTACTATAGATTTTGATTGACTTCGTTTATTTCCAGAAGGAATTTTGTTTGTCTTCTGGGCAATGCTAGATAAATTGTCGTCCGGAAGAACTGAATTTTCCGCTTTGTTTGGAACAATGTCTTCAAACTTTCCTATTACTTTTGACTCTTTTACTGTCTTAGGATCTTGCACTTCTGCCGAAACACTAACCTGTGCTTCTTTGCTCTTGGCGTTACCGAACCAAAACAAACAGCTAATTGCAGCGAGTATGGCTATCCCTAAAACTGCCCCAGCAAAGGGATTAACAGCAAAACGCTTGGGCTTGGCTGCTCTTTTTTCGAATATTGAATCAAGCAAATGCTCACTAGGCTGAACTTCTGTATTTTTCAGCTTATCTGCAATTCGCTTTTCAAATGAATTTTCCATCATAAGTTTATCTTTTCTAAATTGATGATTTGTTGTTGTAAATATTTTTTTGCTTTCGCATATTGACTTCTTGAGCTGGCTTCTTCTATACCCAAGTTGTCTGCGATTTCTTTGTGACTATATCCTTCAATGGCGTACATACTGAATACGTATTTATAACCCTGAGGCATTTGAGCAATTAAGTTTAATAAATCTTGCTCGGACATTTTTTCAAGAGCGGAATTATCGTGCTGATCCCATTCATTGTGACCAGCAGATATGTCTTCAAATTTAATCTTGTTGGCTCTAATTTTATTGATTGCTGTATTGACCATTATTCGACGCACCCAACCTTCTAGAGACCCTTCCATTTTAAATTTAGATATGTTGTCAAATACTTTAATGAATCCATCTTGGAGTATATCCTCAGCGTCCATGCTGCTGTTCGAATATCTTAAACATACAGCCATCATTTTACCAGCAAAGCGTTTGTAAAGCTCCTTCTGACTTACTCTGTCTTCTTTGACACAGCCCCTTATAAGGTCTTCTTCCTTCATTGAATACTGTATATTGCTCCACAATCTGCTCAATTTACATCCAAGACACAATAAGTGTCAATTTCGTGGCATGAGGTTTTTGAAATTTAATTTAAATTTTCAAAACTTGTTGAAAAGCTACGAATTTAATTGATAAAATTCTATTTTCCCTGAATTAATATTGCATTATGCCAAGCGTGCTTCAAATATCCTGCATTACCAAACACTATTACCCAGAGACTTTGGATAATTTCAAAAAACTTTGCAGTATTTTAAATATCAAATACACTGAAACCAACGAAGCAACTTGTTGCGGTTTGCCTTATTTTGACCGAGGAGAATTAAAAGCAGCAAAAACCATAGCAGAATACAATCTGCAAGTTTTTGGTCAAAATAATTTGGTTTGCAACAGTTCAAAATGTCTGAATTGCTATCAAATTCAATACCCTAAAGTATTTAACAATACGGTTTCGCATAACCATGCAACCCATTTAGCCAAAAACAGCACAGGCATTAACAGCCTATTGCAACAAATCAGTATGAATACACTTGAAACAATTTCTGGACATTACTTTTTAGTAAAAGACTGCTGCAATGCAGAATGGCTGGGTGAATTGAGTGGTAAAATGAAAAATTGCTCATGGACATACCCAATCCTTAAAAATACTTGTTGCGGAGCTGCTGCGTCAATGGCCTCTGAAAACACTGAATTGTCAAGACAATTGGGAAAAACCCTAATATCCGAATTCGAAAAATCTGGAGCAATTGCAATGGTTTTCGAAGATGATATTTGCCGCAAACAAGTCGATATTGCAGCCAATGTTTCTGGAATTCCGGTTAAGACAATGAACTTAATTGACCTTTTGATGCAAAACCAAAAACACCAATGAACGAATTCGCCAACATTAAAAGCAATGAGCTAAAAATATTTGCAGTCAATATGTTTAAAGCGATTGGTTGTTCTGATATTGACGCCAACTTGGCTTCTGATGTTCTAATTCAAGCCGATTTGCGGGGCATTGATTCCCATGGTGTGGCAAGGCTGAGTGGCTATGTCAGACTATATGAAGCTCAGCGCATCAATACAAAGCCCAATATTAAAATAATCCGTGATAAGAAGTCGGTTTTCACAATAGATGGTGATGCTGGATTAGGTCTTGTAGTTGCTCCAAGAGCCATGGATATTGCCATAGAAAAGACCCATCATTTTGGCAGTGGATTTGCCTCAGTTTCGAATAGCAACCATTTTGGCATTGCTGCATACCATGCCATGAAAGCACTTGAGCACACCTACATAGGCATGGCCATGACCAATGCAAGTCCCTTAGTTGCTCCAACAAACAGTAAAGAGCGCATGCTAGGCACCAATCCAATATGCTATGCCATACCCGCGGGCGATTCATTGCCTTTTGTAATCGATATGGCCAGCAGCGCGGCGGCAAATGGAAAACTCGAAATAGCTGAGCGCAAAAACAAAGCCATCCCTGAGGGTTGGCTAGAAACAAAAGATGGGCAAGCAAGCAATGATCCGCGCGACCTCAAAGCGGGTGGATATTTGTTGCCTCTTGGCAGCGACAAAGACCATGGAAGCCACAAAGGCTATGGTATGGGCGCACTTGTGGACATTTTAAGCGGCGTATTATCAGGCGCTAATTTTGGGCCCTGGGTTCCGCCATTCGTGGCTTTCTTGCCAGTTCTTCCAGAACTTCCAGGAAAAGGCTTAGGACATTTTCTTGGCGCAATGGATGTTGATGGCTTTATTGATAAAAACGATTTTGGAAAACGAATGGATATTTGGATAAATCGATTTAAATCAGCTACGCCAATTGACCCAAATTATCCTGTCATCATACCCGGTGAACCTGAGTTTCATGCGCACAAACAACGCAGTCAATCTGGTATTCCAATTGTAGAAAAAGTGCTTGCAGATCTCAAAGAAATTGCTGAAAAATACCACCTTGACCATCCTTTTTAATACTATTTTATGAACTTAAACAAACTACTTAGCTTCTGTAGCATAATTACTTTGCTATCAGCCTGCAACAGCAACTCAAAAAAGACAGAGAGTGCCAAAAACGAATACCCATCAAAACCTGTTTTTAAATTGTACGATGACCCCAACCGATTTGCTGACATAGCCATTTTGAGATATGAAGTTGGTGGATTCGATCAATTAACATTAAAACAAAAACAATTGGTATACTTCTTAAGTGAGGCTGCTTTGTGCGGAAGAGATATTATATACGACCAAAACAACAAAAACAACCTAAGACTTAGAAATACACTTGAAGAATTGTATGTAAATTATACAGGTGATAAAAGCAGTGAAGATTTCAAACGTTTTGAAGTTTATCTTAAACGCATTTGGATGAGCAATGGCATTCACCATCACTATGCGGAAAATAAAATTAACGCCGAATTCTCATCTGCCTTTCTAAAAGAAATGATCAGCAAATCACCGAAGGCAAAACTTCCTTTAATCAATGCAAATGATCAAGCTGGTTTTGATCAATGGCTAATCGATTTGATTTTTAACCCTGAAACAGAGACCAAACGTGTAAACAAAGCAGAAGGTATTGACCCAATTGCAGCTTCAGCAAATAATTTCTATGAAGGTTTGACAAAAAAAGAAGTCATGGATTTTTATGCGAGCAAGAAAAAGAACGACAGCATTAATCCTATTAGCTGGGGTGGCAATTCAAAGCTCATTAAACAAGATGGAAAAATTATCGAAAAGACATGGAAAGTTGGCGGCATGTATGGCGCTTCAATTGTTAAAATTGTTGAATGGCTAGAAAAAGCAATTGAAGTTTCTGAAACGCCAGAGCAAGCTACTGCATTGAAATTATTAGTTGAATTTTACAGAGATGGAGATTTAAAAACATGGGATGCCTACAACATTGCTTGGGTTAAAGATGTCAACAGCAGCATTGATGTGATCAATGGATTTATTGAAGTATACCACGATCCAATAGGAATGCGTGCTGGCTTTGAAAGTGCTGTAGAAATAAACGACCCTGAAGCTTCAAAAAGAATGGCCATTATCGCTCAAAATGCACAATGGTTTGAAGACAATTCTCCTATTGAAGCATTGTATAAAAAGGCCAATGTTGTTGGCATTACCTACAAAGTCGTTAATGTGGTAATGGAAGGTGGCGACATGTCGCCATCTACTGCCATTGGTGTTAACCTACCAAATGCCGAGTGGATTCGTGAAATACATGGATCAAAATCGGTTAGTTTAGGCAATATTGTTGACGCCTACAACAAAGACAATTCGGGTGGAATGTTAGAAGAATTTTGTTGGGATGATGCTCAAGTTCAACGGTCAAAAACGCATGCGCAATTGGCAGCAAAACTACATACAGCTTTGCACGAAGTTATAGGTCACGCAAGTGGTAAAATGAACAAAGGGGTTACCAAAGACAATCTCGGCCAGTATGGTTCTACACTCGAAGAGGCCCGTGCTGACTTGGTTGCGCTTTATTACATATACGACAAAAAACTCGTTGACATAGGCATCATCCCCAGCTTGGAAGTTGGCATGGCCGAATACGACGACTACATACGCAATGGATTGATGGTGCAGTTGAGACGTTTGCAAGCTGGAGAAAACATCGAAGAAGACCATATGCGCAATCGACAAATGATTGCCCAATGGGTGTATGAAGAAGGCAAGAAAGAGAACGTTATTGAAAAGAAAATAAGAGATGGCAAAACCTTCTTTGTGATCAGAGATTATGAAAAACTGCGCAGCTTGTTTGGCCGTTTGTTAAACATTATCCAAACGGTTAAATCGACTGGCAATGAAGCGGAGGGTAAACGTTTGGTTGAAACCTATGGCGTAAAGGTTAATGTAAATTTGCATACCGAAGTTTTGAAAAGAACAAAAGTATTGGATATTGCCGCTTATAGAGGTTTTATTCAACCGCGCTTAACGCCTGTTGTTGTAAATGGTTTAATTACCGATGTAAAAATTGATTATACAGAATCATTTGCAGAACAAATGTTGAGGTATAGCAAGAACTATGGTTTTTTACCCTTAATCAACTAAACCATTAAAGAATTAAATCTTTGAAGCTTTTAAAGCGGAAGAAAAGACAGAAACAGAAAAAGCTTAAAGCTTATTTTTATATGAAAGCCCATTTTGAATATCAAAATGGGCTTTTTTTATTTACGGGCCAAAACAAATGTCTTAGACATTTTTTCTTGAGTGCCCTCTAACAATAAAACGAATTGGTAAGTACCCTCAGGCAATGCACTAACATCGATATTTAATTTATCATTGCTCTTAGGCTTTCCCTCTAAAACGGTTCTACCTGCAGCATCAATAACAATATATCTCGAGTTATTCGCTAATATAAACTTATCGTTAAAGCTCAGTTCAAGTGTATTGTGAACTGGATTAGGAAATAAAGTCCACGAACTTTTTCTTTCGGATTCTAAGTCTTTATAAGCTAAACTCTGGTCGTACATAGCCAAAACATAATCACCTTTTCTTGCATTCTTTATCGTTACCTTGCCTTGTTTATCGTTTTTGCTCCCAGCAGCAAATTGCAAATCTTTCCATACCTTCCAATAATCGCCCGGAAATGCGCGGTACAAAACGGTTAAACTGTCTTCAGTTTTTAGGATCAAGGTATGGTCAAGGTAACCCATATTGGCATTTGCTCCCCCACGTCTACCGTCGTAGGTTAATTCAAAATCTAAACTGTCTTTCTCATCCCAAACACCATCCAAAGTATAATACCTGTAGTCGCTCATATATGGTGCTTTAACTCTGAATTTTTCAGGCCCAACCCAATGGTGTTCTACCCTCAAAAATGCACTGTCTTTAAATGATTTACAATATAATTTAGACATTGTTTCCGGCAAATCATAGGCTTTGCTGCCTGCAACACTTAAGGCTCTATCGGTAATAGCATCGCTCAATTTCTCATCAAGATCAAGACATACATAAACCGGTTTAAAATCGAAATCAAAATCGAATGAATCGAGCGCTGTCATTGCCACAATTGTTCGTTTTTCGAAATGGGTTCGGTCTTTAAAAAAGAAAATTTCTATTGGTAGATTCGAAGAAACATTGTTGGAAAAACGAGGTTTTTGACTGGTATGAATACGCACCTTGTAAGGCCCATTTCCCCAATGGGTTTGCTTGCTAATGCTGACATGTGGACTACCCTTTTCATACACCCAATGGGTGAAAAATGAATTAGCCTTCGCACCCGATACCCAAGCAAAAACCGACTCCATATCTTGGGTACTGGCATTGCCCAACCTATAATTCGACTGGTACATTTTAGCCCCTTTAAAAAACAGTGAATCGCCAAGCACACCGCGCAAGCTGTGCACCACATCCGCCCCTTTTTTATAAACATGGTTGCCGTAGGTGTATTCTTTAGGGATATTAACCATTGAAAAAATTTGACCATCGTTAATATGCGCAAAACGCAAAACGAATAAATGGTTTTCCAATATAGACTGTTTATAGGCCAATTTTCCGTAGACACTTTCATTAAAAAAATGCTCGCAGTAACTTGCCCAACCTTCATTCAACCACATGTCTCCCTCGGTTTTGCAAGTAACATTATCGCCCCACCAGTGGTGTGACAATTCATGCGCCATCATTTCTTCATATTTAAAAGTCCCATCGGCAAATCCTGCCGGAAAGGTAATGTTTCCGGCATGTTCCATTGCACCAGCATTGAAGGGCACAAAATTATACCCAACCTTACTGTAAACTTGTGGTCCAAAAGCATTTTCAAATGCTTCTATGGCATCAGGCAAGTGCACAAAACTGGCTTTCACCTTATTGGAATCGGAAGATTTACAAAACAATTCGACAGGAAAACTTTTATTTATTCCAGAAAAACTCGAGCCAACAATTGAATATTTACTGACACTCACTGCAGCCAAATAAGCACTCATAGGCACCGGTTCATAATAATGCCAAATTTTAGCTCCGGGAATACCAGACACTCCAATCAACAAACCATTACAAGCAGCGGTATAATTGCTGTCCGTTTCAATAAAAAACCCGTAAGACGATTTCATTGGAAATTCATCGACACAAGGAAACCAAGCGCGAGCAAAACTATGCGGGTTCACTGAAAACCCTACCCCTAAATTAAAGGCATAATCGCCAGAAAAATAAAAACCACCCCAACCTCCAGGATCAGCAGCCGGAGTGCCATGGTAATATACTTTCAAGTCTATGGAATCAGAAATATTGTAAATTTTATCTAAGGTAATATTAACTCTTTCGCCCACTTGACTGTATAAAATTTTACTTGAACCTAATTGAATAGAATCGACTAGCAATTGCTTCAAGTCTAAACTTAACTTATTTGTTTTAACTTTAAATTTAATGTGGTGTTGGGCATTTCCTGAAATTGATTTGCCTGCAAAATTTTTAATTTTTAAGGTCAAAACCGTTTTAGATATTGAAAATGAATCGACACGCATGGCCGAAATTTCTTGAGTAAGAAAGATCAAAATAAAACAGACACCAATTCTAACGATTTGCATAGATATTGAAAAATACAAAATTAATATTATTTTTACACCTTAACTACATTCAATTGATGAAGAACTTAATCTTATTAATCTGCCTAATTGCAGGGTACATTTCACAAGCACAAATCCAAATAACACAAGCGAACATGCCGTCAATAAACGACACCATTCGCTACAGTGTGAGCAATAGCAACAGTTTGAACTTTATTCAAACAGGGGCAAATTACGCTTGGGATTACAGCACCTTGAACAGGACTAGCCAAGATTTATACCGTTTTCAAGCGCTATTGAGCACACCTTATGCCACTTTAGCCTTTACAGGAATGCCGGCTGGTGCTATTGGCTATAAAATTGCCGACAGCATTGGAGCAGGCCAGGCATCATTTAAAAACCTTTATAATTTTTACGAAAAGAAAAGCACGGGTTGGAGCGCTGTAGGTACAGGATTTACCCTTTCTGCTTTGCCGTTTCCCGCAGGTGGTGTATACAAAGATAAAGATGAAATATACACCTTTCCTCTAAATTACAACGACAAAGATTCTACTACTTTCGAAGTGAGCACCCCATTGGGAAATGCATTGTTTAAATTGGGCACCTTTAAACAAAAAGGATACAGAATCAACACTGTAGAAGGTTGGGGAACCATTAAAACCCCATACGGCAACAATATTTCTTGCTTAAAAATCAAATCAAGAATCGTTGAAACCGATAGCTTAAAAATAACTACTCCTGCTACAAATATAGGTTTCCAAGCCAATAGGGTTGAATACCGTTGGCTAAGTACCACAGAAAAAATACCTGTTCTAGAAGTAACAGGAACCCTTGTCAATGGCGTATTTGTTCCAAACAATATTCGGTATAGGGACACTTACAAAGCCCTAAGTGGATCACCTTTATTGCCAAAAGTTAAGTTTACAGCCAATGCCTATTCAGGCAAAACAGTTAAAGACACCTTTACTTTAAACAACTTAAGCAGCCCTAACTTCGGCTTAACCTACCAATGGACCATTACACCGAGCCTAGGTGTTCGCTATGTCTCAGGCAGCAGCGCAAGTTCAAAAACACCAAAATTGGTTTTTGACAGCGCCGGTATTTATACTGTAAAACTACGAGCCACCAATCTTGCCGGATCTAAAGACAGCACAGCAGTGAATATGATCGTTATAAGCAAGAACAATTTGCAGTCATTGAATTCAACACACAACAGCATATTATCTGTTTACCCAATTCCAAGCAATGATTTATTGTATTTCAACAAAGCTGAATTCGTCAACTTAGAATGTAGAATATTTGACTTAAATGGCAAATTAATTCAAACTTCAAGTATCGACAACAACCTAAGCATTAGCATTAAAACCCTAAGCGCAGGTACCTATACCATAGTTGTTAATTATCAAAACCAAGCCTTTTATACACAAATAAGCAAATCATAACATGCAAAAAATTTACCTCTTATTATCCTTCATTTTAATCAGTACCACGGTATCTAAAGCACAAAACATCAAGGATTCTTCATTCCTCTTAAGCGCAACAAGCAATTCGCTTAAAAACACCATTTTGATTTCTTGGACCACCACAGATGCTACTGGCTATCAAATTAGCAGAAAAACAACAGAAACAGACAATTGGGGAACTCCACTCGCAACTATCTCTGCTGCAAACTCATTTTATTTAGACTCTACCGCTTTAAAAGGTTTGGTATACGAATACCGAGTGGCCAAAGTAAAAGGCAACTCCATTCGTGCTATAGGTTATGTGGCCTCAGGAATTGAAGTTGCTCTCAACCATTACAGAAAGAACATTTTAATTTTGGTTGATTCCAGCACTTACAACAATATAGATTCAAACGCATGGAAAACCTTAAAAAACGATTATTACATGGATGGCTATGGTGTTACTTTAATGTTGGTGTCAGAGTACTCAAAACCACCTGCAATAAAAACTAAAATATCGACTTGGTCTAATGTAAATAGAAACCTTAACAACCAATGTTTATTAATTGGAAGAGTGCCTGTAGCCTATTCAGGAACAATGTTAACCAATACCACAGACTTGCCACCAGATGCGCACCCTGACCATGGCGGTGCGTGGCCAACTGACTTATATTATGCTGAGTTTGATGGTGCTTGGACCGACTTTCTAACCATGACCACCAATATAACCCGTGCAGCCAATCTCAACAACCCTGGCGACGGTAAATTTGACCCGCATTTTATTCCTGATAACATCGATATTCAGATTGGAAGAATAGATTTCAGAATGCTTCCAGCGCAAGGTATATCTGACTTCAAAATGGTTGAAAACTACTTAAGAAAACTGCATCAATTTAAAATTGCTGCCGTTAAGGTGCCGAACAAAGCTTTTATTTCAGACAACTTCAACTACTTAGGCGGTGAAATGCCAATGAGAAGTGGATGGAACAATGCCTCTTGTATGGTAGGCAAGAACAATATCACCTCAACAGGCAATTATTTCGACAGCTGCAAAGCAAACTCCTATTTATATGCAAACGTTATGGGTGGAGGCAGTTTTACAAATTGCAGTGGCGTTGGAGCATCCAACCAATTCACAGACAGTATTCGCGCGGTATTCAATGTCATGTTTGGCAGTTATTTCGGCGATTGGAATACCCAAGACAATTTCTTGAGAAGCTGTTTGGCCAGTAAAGGACTAACTCTGACCAATGTATGGGCGCATAGACCACATTGGTATTTTCACCAAATGGCCATGGGTATGCAGATTGGGCACTCAGTAATTATTGCTCAAAACAATTTAACTGATTTTAGCTTAAAATATGGATACATCGGTAGCTTTGGCGGAAATTATTTGGACCGTCGCATTAGTATGAATTTGATGGGTGATCCAACCTTGCGCATGCATTATTTTGATGGTGCTAAAAATTTAAACAGCAACAAAACAAACAGCAATAAAAATGTTGTTTTAACATGGACGGCTTCTTCAGAGCCAGGTGTTGTTGGATACCATGTTTATAGAACCAGCAGAAATGGCGGCGTGTACTACCCTATCACCACAGCGCCATTAAATGCATTAACATTTACAGATCTTAACCCATACAATGGAACCAATTATTATGTGGTTAAAGCTATTAAATTAGAAACATCGAATACCGGCACCTATTACAACAGCAGTTTGGGTGTTATGGCAATTGTTAGTGGTGTTGTTGGAACGAACACCATGCTTGAGGAAAACAAAACATTGAGTTTAAGCATCTACCCAAACCCTGCGAGTACCCAATTCACTATTGAAACAGAAATCAACAGCCTAATTAACATCTTCGATTTACAAGGACGATTAATGTTTACTGGACTTAACAAAAACACAAACATCCAAATAAACACGAGCAATTGGGCAAAGGGTATTTACATCGTAAATTGTAGCAATGGCGGGGTGTCTAAAACAGAAAAATTAATTATTCAATAAAAGCACTTATTTTTGCACCAAGAATTATGATTTTAAAAGGAAAAAAAGGAATTATATTTGGTGCACTAGACACCAAATCGATTGCATGGAAAGTTGCAGAACTTGCCCATGCCGAAGGCGCTGAATTCATTTTAAGCAATGCGCCTATTGCGCTCCGCATGGGCACAATCAATGAATTGGCTGCAAAAACAAATTCTGAGGTTGTAGCTTGCGATGTAAGCCAAGACGAAGACATGAACAATCTTATAGATGCTGCGGTTGCAAAATATGGTAAACTTGATTTTGTATTGCACAGCATTGGCATGAGTTTGAATGTTAGAAAGAAAAATCCATACACCGATTTGAACTACGACTTTATGCACAAGACTTTTGATATTTCTGCTATTTCATTTCACAGATTGATGCAGACATTGATGAAAAAAGATGCAATGAATGAGTGGGGCAGCATATTGGGACTAACCTATATTGCGTCTCAACGTGTATTCCCAGATTACAATGAAATGGCAGAGGCAAAAGCATTGTTAGAAAGTTTTGCGCGCAGTTTTGGATACCACTACGGGGTATCTAAAAAAGTGCGTGTTAACACCATAAGTCAAAGCCCAACTATGACAACTGCAGGTAGCGGCGTCGGTGGTTTTGATGCTTTCTATACCTATGCAGACAAAATGAGTCCACTTGGCAATGCAAGTGCAGAGGCATGTGCTCAATATTGCGTTTCTTTATTCAGCGATTACACCCGCTATGTAACCATGCAGAACCTATACCACGACGGAGGCTTTAGCTTCACAGGAATTAGCAGCGATGTAATGGAAATGGTTGCAAAATCTGGCGAATAAACCAAATTAAAATACAGGCAAAGCCATCAGGATAATTCTGATGGCTTTTTTTTAAGCCAAATTACGGCAATTATGATAAAGCTTTTTTATCCTTACAGCCCTATTTTTAAGCCCCTGATTTTCATAGTGGTCTCTTTTTTATGTATTAAAAATGAATTATATTTGTCCTTTATATGGCCTATAACAGCTTACTTTTCGACAAACAAGGCAGCATCACAACGATTACCTTAAACAGACCTGACGTTTTCAATGCATTTAACGACGAACAAAGTTTTGAACTACAAGATGCGTTAAAGGCTGCCCGCAAAGATGAAGAAACAAGAGTGGTTGTTTTAACCGGTGCCGGTAAAGCTTTTTGCAGTGGTCAAGACCTGAAAGCAATAGCAGGTGCGGAAAAAAGATCCTTTATAGACTCTTTAAACAAACGCTACAATCCAATTATACGCGAAATGCGCAATATGCCAAAACCAATTATCTGCAGATTAAATGGGGTTGCTGCTGGAGCAGGCTGCTCATTGGCTTTGGCATCCGATTTTATCATTGCCTCTGAAAATGCAAGTTTAATTGAAGTTTTTATCAATGTTGGCTTGGTTTTAGACAGCGGATCTTCCTTCTTTTTACCAAGACTGGTTGGTAGTGCAAGGGCTTTTGAAATGAGCACCATGGGCAGTAAAATAAGCGCCAAACAAGCTTTTGAATGGGGAATGGTTAACCGATGTGTGCCGGCAGAACAATTGGATGAAGAAACCAGAATTGTAGCCGAATACTATGCCAATGCGCCGACAAAAGCAATTGGTTTGATGAAAAAAATGCTCAATAAATCATTTAACAGCAGTTTGGAAACCATGCTGGAGACAGAAACATTTAGTCAAGAAATTGCCGGTAGCAGTGCTGATAATAAAGAAGGTGTTACCGCATTTAACGAAAAACGCAAACCAAACTTTACCGGCAAATAAGATGAAATCAATTGTATTACTTTTTAGCTTTTTAATTTTTGTTTCCCACACAAATGCACAAAATCAAGTGCAAGACATTTGCGGTTACAAGACCGAATTGGACCGCGTTGTCAAAAGACAACCCAATTATTTGATTTACCAAAATGCATTGTTCGAGCAAGCCATGCAAGAATTTAAGGTATTGAGCAATTCTAAAAGAAGAATTGAAGCTGATACCCTTTATTTTGAAATACCTGTTGTATTTCATGTATTGTACAATAAAACTGCAGAAAACCTAAACGACACCTGCATCTACAGCCAATTAAGGGAGCTAAACAATGCTTTCAGAAAACGGAACAAAGACACAACAAGAATCCGTGCTATTTTCAAACCAATTGCAGCCGACGTTAAAATACAATTTGTATTGGCAACAACTGACCCACAAGGCAATGCCAGCAGTGGTATAACTAGAACTTATACAAACAAAACAACCTTTGCCGCCAACCAATTTGGAACCTATACCACCAACATGAAATACAGCGCCAATGGTGGTAAAGATGCTTGGGATCCTACTTCCTATTTGAATTTCTGGATTTGTAATATGGAGTTTCCAAATTATATAGGTATCGTATACGGTTTTGCAACGCCCCCTACCAATGCACCAAATTGGAATGGAACAGGTGCCACCAAAGACACCAGCAGCATGGAATCTGGGGTGGTTTTGCACTATAAAATTGTCGGAAGAAGCAATCCTCTTGCACCAGCAAAATATATTGAAGGCAAAGCAGCTATACACGAAGTAGGACATTATCTTGGACTAAGACACGTTTGGGGCGATGGAACAAATACCACCGGCTGTAATGTTGACGACGGCATTTTTGATACCCCAAATTGCAAGGCTCAAAATGCAACTTGCACGGGCATAAACTCATGCACAGATGCCAGCAACGACAAACCCGATCAAACTGAAAACTATATGGATTATGCCCTTGATGGCTGCGCTGCCATGTATACCCAGCAACAAGCCTACATGATGCAATTTGTGCTAAACAAACTTAGGACCGGACTGCCGTATAGAATTGTAAAATACGACACCATTGCAGAACCTGCCGCTCCACTTATTGGTTTTAAAGTATATCCTAATCCTGTTAAAGCAGGTGACAATATCAACGTTCAAATTCCTGGTAAAAACAATGAATATTTTGCAACTTCAATAATTGA
>CAMDAF010000008.1 GCA_945888525.1 Chitinophaga pinensis | reverse complement strand
AATAATTGATTTCTTTAAAGCCGGTCCGGAAGTTTGTGGGCGATTTACAGGCACCCAATTGGGCCGCGATTTAAGCCCTAAAACAATCTTATCGCCTTCATGGGCAATCGCCGCTTGTGGTTTGTTGTTGATGTCCTCAGGAGCTTTAAATGCGCAAAATAACAATACATTAGCACTTGATAGCAGTCAACAGACCGTATCACAGATTTCAGTTCATTTGACGCGGGTGTTCAATGCGACATTTAGTGAAGCCAGTACCCGTGAGGCTTGCATTTCGAAAATGAGAATCAAAATTGATAGCTTTGCAATTGATGTAGACATTGACAGCAGCCGCAAGGCCAGTGTCACAATACCTCAGACATTAAGTGGTGAAAGGGTAGATGTAGAACTATTCGATGCCAAAGGCGCTATCTTTCGTTTAGATTCCGTTAATTTGGGTATGGGTGACCTTATATTTACTCCTTTGGCCAATGGAAGGTGGACTTACTCGTTTCCATTTAAGTATGAATGGACTATTCCTGATTATCCTGTAATCTCTTATATGGGAATACCTTCACCATATGTTTGGGGTCCGCCAATTATGCCAAGTGTTTTTGTTGCCAATCCAATAGATACGTCAATAGTCTTTACATATGGTGACACTGTTTTGTCTCAAGCAGAGGCGAAACCCGACACCAACAAACAAGTGGTCATGGGAAATATGGGAATCCCTAAAAAACAAGGTTTCAAATGGGGACCTTGGATCATTGGGGGAATCATTGGTCTAGGTGGTTCGATTTTCTTGGCTTGGCGAAAATTCAAGAATAAAATGAAGGCATAAAAAAAGGGAAGCAAAAGCTTCCCTTTTTTGGTATGATGACTGCTGATTACTCAGCAGTAGGTTCGTTTTCTTTTTTAGCTTTGCTTGCTCTTGCTTTCTTCACTGGAGCTTCTTCAGCACTTGCATCAACTGCAGGTGTTTCAGTTACTTCAACTACTTCAGCTTTAGGTGCTTTTGGAGCAGCCTTAGCTTTTGCTTTAGGCGCTTCAACAACCGCAGCAGCAGTGTTTTTTACTTTTGGTGCATTATCTGGTCTAGATACTGGCGTAGCATCTTTAACTTCATTGATAATTGCTTTGAAAGCTTCTGGGTGGTTCAATGCTAAATCAGCTAAAGCTTTGCGGCTTAGAGTGATGTTGGTGGCATTGCATTTTCCGATGAATTCAGAATAAGACATACCGTATTCTCTTACGGCAGCATTAATACGAACGATCCATACAGAACGAACGTTTCTTTTCTTTTGTTTGCGGTCGCGGTAAGCATAGGTTAAACCTTTTTCTACAGCATTTTTAGCTACAGTCCAAACGTTTTTCCTTCTTCCGAAATAGCCTTTGGCCATTTTAAGAACCTTTTTCCTACGTGCTTTACTGGCGACGTGATTAACTGAACGAGGCATTTTTTTACTTTGTTACTTTTTAAGTTATTTGAGTTATGGCAGGCGTATTACACAGGTAATAACTTAGGCCTGACAATGTTTGTTTCTCTATTTATTTACCGATGGTGAGCATAAATCTCATATTCGGCATATCCACTTCACTAACAAGTCCACTTTGGGTCAATCCGCGTTTGCGTTTTGTTGCTTTCTTGGTTAGGATGTGGTTTTTAAACGCTTTTTTACGTTTTATTTTTCCTGAGCCTGTAATGCTTACTCTTTTTTTTGCACTACTGTTGGTCTTCATCTTTGGCATAACTGTACTATTTATTAACTTTTATTTTTTCTTCGTTGGTCCTAATAGGATAATCATTTTCTTGCCCTCTTGCTTTGGTGTTGATTCCAATTTGGCTACGCCTTCTTCAATCAGCTTGTTGGCAAAACGCATTAACAATTCTTCTCCTCTTTCTTTATAAATGATGGTACGTCCTTTGAAGAACACATAGGCTCTCACTTTAGCACCTTCATTTAAAAACTTACTTGCATGCTTTAATTTAAAGTCAACATCATGTTCATCGGTGTTTGGTCCGAATCTGATTTCTTTAACTTCATTAACTACAGCATTCGCTTTAAGTTCTTTTTGTTTCTTTTTTTGTTCGTATAAGAACTTATTATAATCTGCAATTTTACAAACTGGCGGTTCTGCATTTGGTGAAATTTCGATCAAATCCAATCCAACTTGCTCGGCCAATTTCATCGCTGCGGATAAACTTAGCACAGCGCTTTCAATATCGTCACCAACTACTCTGACCTCAGGCGCCGTAATAAATTTATTGATACGGTGTAATGCTTCCCTTCTTCCACGGTTTGGGCGAGGTCCACTAGGCTTTTTTGGCTTTACGGTTGGTTTAAACGGTTTCTTTTGCAATATTATATTAAGTTTTTAATTCAATTGTTTTTCAATTTCCGCATTCACATAGGCTACAAATGCTTCAACTGACATTGACCCCAAATCTTCGCCACCTTGCTTTCTAACTGTTACAGTGTTGTCCGTTTGTTCCTTCTCGCCAATAATCAGCATTAAGGGAACGCGCTTCAATTCTGCATCGCGTATTTTCTTGCCAGTTTTTTCCGACCTGTCGTCAATGAGGGCGCGAATATCATGCTTTTTTAGGACATTTAAAAGTTTTTCTGAATATTCTTGAAATTTCTCGCTAATCGGAAGAACAATCACTTGTTCCGGATTCAACCACAATGGGAATTTACCAGCGTAATGCTCTAGCAAGAATCCGATGAATCGCTCGTGGGTACTCAATGGCGCCCTGTGAATGATCAATGGTCTTTCCTTTTCGCTTTTCTCATTGATAAAGTATAAATCGAAACGCTCTGCTTGCGCAAAGTCAACCTGATTGGTGGCTAATGTAAACTCTCTGCCAATTGCACTGTAAACTTGAATGTCAATTTTTGGACCGTAAAATGCAGCCTCATCCTCAACTTCAACAAAGGGAATATTCGCATTAACCAAAACACTGCGCACCATATCTTCTGTCTCTTTCCATAATTCGGGTGAATTGATGTACTTCTGACCAAGTTTCTTAGGGTCGTGTTTGCTAAAGCGCATCACATATTTGTCGATGCCAAATACCTTGAAATATTTTAAATACAATTCATTTACGGCTTTGAACTCAGCTTCAAACTGAGCTTTGGTGCAATAAATATGGGCATCGTTCATTTGTAAAGAACGCACGCGCATCAAACCAAATAATTCGCCCGTTTGCTCATATCTGTAACATGTTCCATATTCAGCATAACGAACAGGTAGGTCTCTGTATGATTTAGGTGTTGCCGCAAATATTTTATGGTGGTGCGGGCAGTTCATCGCCTTTAGATAGTAATTAACTCCATCCAATTCCATTGGCGGGAACATGCTGTCTTTGTAGTAGGGTAGGTGACCACTCTTAATGTACAAGCTCTCTTTTGCAATGTGCGGAGACTTTACACGCATGTAACCAGCGTCTTTCTCGGTCTTCTTTGCAAATCCTTCTAACAATTCAATAATGGCAGCGCCTTTAGGTAACCAAAGTGGCAATCCTGGTCCGATGTCATCATCAAATGCAAATATCTCTAGTTCTTTACCCAATAACCTGTGGTCGCGTTTCTTTGCTTCTTCAAGCATCAACATGTGCGCATCCAATTCAGATTTTTTAGGGAAAGTGATTCCGTAAATTCTTGTTAGTTGTTTGTTCTTCTCATCACCTCTCCAATAAGCACCGGCCAAATTTAACAACTTAACCGCTTTGATAAAGCCTGTGTTTGGCAAATGAGGTCCTTTGCACAAATCTGTAAAATTGCCTTGTTCGTAAAATGTAATTTCACCATCTGTCAAATCTTGAATCAATTCCAATTTGTATTGGTCGCCTTTTTCGGTAAAATACGCAAGGGCTTCTGCTTTTGAAACTTCCTTACGCACATAAGCATTTTCTTGCCTGGCCAATTCCAACATTTTCGCTTCTAGTTTGGCAAAATCATCGCTGCTGAATTTGTGGTCACCCAAATCGATGTCGTAGTAAAAACCATTGTCAATGGCTGGTCCGATACCAAATTTTACTCCTGGATACAAAGCTTCTAAAGCCTCTGCCAATAGGTGGGCAGACGAATGCCAAAAGGTTTGCTTGCCTTCTTTGTCGTCCCATTTCAACAAAACCAAATTGGCATCTGCTGTTATCGGTCTTCCCGTTTCCACGACTACTCCGTTAACTTTTGCTGCGATAATGTTACGCGCTAAGCCTTCGCTTATGCTTTGCGCAACTTGATGGGCTGTTACACCTTGGGGATAGTTTCTGACACTTCCGTCTGGTAATGTGATTTGAATTTCCGACATAAAAAGGATTGCAAATATAATACGTTTTACTCAAAATATTTGAATAGAAAAGCTCAAATAATAGCATTTTAAACAATTGCTAATTGCCTGAAAATAATAAAAAGAATTTCTAAGCTTTGCTTGACTATCCTAAAACCGCCAGGCAAGTCCCACTGTATTGGTGAGGCCCACTCTTGATGAGTAGATATTCCATCTTTTTTCTTTGCGCTCCGCCAAGGGCTTGTCGATGTTGAATTTATAAAAATGAGCATCGACCGTGGCATCTACAATATTGATAATATAAAATGCCGCCATCGCGATGATGCTGTAATCTCTGTTGGTTCTGTAATAAGACCTCTGGGCTTTTAGTGATGCCAGTGGGATGCTGGAATAGTATTTTGCCGGATTGGTATTGCTGTCGTTGTCGGACAATAAGTTTAACGCATCTTGTGTTTTTCTCAGCGAATCGCGGTTCTTGAACATAAAATAAGTTGATATGCCAATACCAGCATATACAATCGGAATTTTCCAATACTTTTCGTTGTAGGCTTGACCTAAGCCAGGCAATAATGCACTGTACAAGCTTGCCTTGTGCGGCGAGTGTTTAGCCGGTATTTTCAGACTGTCTTTTTTAATTGAAACACCAGAAAACACAAACGTAGGTTCAAATGTGCCAGCGAATGTTGCGCTTTGAAAAGCGATGAATAAACCAAATAAAATCCACTTACCCATTGTCAGCTAAGCTGCTCAAAATTCGTTCCAAATCTTCGTAGTCTTTAAAGCTGATGACAATTTCACCTTTATTGCCCTTTGATTTTATGGAGACATTGCTGTCTAGGTTTTGATGTATTTTTTCAATCTTTAATTTTAATGAATCATCTATTTCGAATATTACAGGCGCTGCTTTACTCGGCGTTGAAGAAGGGCTGGTTTTGTTTGTTTTAGCTTGCTTGACAATTTCTTCAGCAGCTCTTACGCTTAAACTTTCGTTTTCAATGCGTTTAAACAATATAATTTGCTCATCTTCGTCTTCAACACTTAAAATAACTTTCGCATGCCCCATGCTAATTTTGTTTTGTTGCAAACCAATTTGTACTTCATCCGGCAATTTCAACAAACGCAAATAGTTGGTCACTGTGCTTCTTTCCTTGCCCACACGATCGCCCAATTCTTCTTGATTCAAATTGCATTCTTCCAATAAACGCTTATAACTCAAGGCAACCTCAATGGCGTTTAAATTTTCACGCTGGATGTTTTCAATCAATGCCATTTCTAGCATTTCTTGGTCATTCGCTATTCTAATATAGGCAGGAATGCGCTCTAAGCCAGCCATGATGGAGGCTCTGGTTCTGCGCTCACCACTTATAAGTTGGTATTTGTCATAACCCATTTTACGCACAGTAACTGGTTGTATCAAACCGTGCACTTTTATGGATTCTGACAATTCATTTAAAGCTTTTACTTCAAATTCTGTTCTTGGTTGGAAAGGATTGGCTTCAATGTTGTTGACATCGATTAATTGCACGCCACCACCAGCACGGTATTCGTCGCTTACAGTAATATCGGTGTCTGCGTTGTTAAGAAGGGCTGATAAGCCTCTGCCTAAACCACCTTTTTTTTGTTTAAACGGGTTTTCTTTTTCTTTGCTCATTTCACTCATATTTGTGCCTTATTCCAATATTTTGTCTGTCTTATCCATTCTTGTCATGCCATTTCTTTGTAAGATTTCTCTTGCAAGGTTCAAATAGGTTGTAGAACCTTTACTTGAAACATCATGTGCAATCACAGGCACACCAAAGCTAGGCGCTTCACTCAATTTTGTATTTCTTGGAATAATGGTGTCGAATACCAAGTCTTGAAAGTGTGTTTTTACATCTTCAACCACATGGTTGCTTAGTCTCAAACGCGAATCGTACATCGTTAGCAAGATGCCTTCAATGCTTAGGCTTTTATTCAATTCTTTTTGAACAATACGGATGGTGTTTAACAATTTGCCCAAACCTTCCAAGGCAAAGTATTCGCATTGAACTGGTATTATAATTGAATCGGCCGCGCACAATGAATTGGTGGTGATTAAACCCAATGACGGCGAGCAGTCTACAATGATAAAATCATATTCTTTTTTTAGTGGCTCGAAAACACGTTTCATAACGCGTTCGCGGTTTGGTAAATCTATCATTTCCAACTCGGCACCAACCAAGTTGATGTTCGAAGGCAATAGATCTAAATATTTTAGGTCAGTACTTAAGATGACATCTTTCGGTGCCGTGTCGTTGATTAAGCAATCGTACAAACCAATTTTGATGTTTTGTGGATCAAATCCAATTCCAGATGAGGAGTTTGCTTGAGGGTCTGCATCAACTAAGAGTGTCTTGAATTCAAGAACAGCAAGACTGGCTGCTAAGTTAATGGCAGTAGTGGTTTTGCCTACTCCACCTTTTTGATTGGCTATTGTGATTATTTTTCCCATTGTTTGTATTTGTGTCTGTTATAAATCTAAGGTTTGTCCGATATTCATTAAGGTGAGCAGTTTGCCTGATAAGTTGAATTGGTTAACTGCTTCTTGGTGGTCCACTAAAATATACCCAAAAGTGTCATAATGCATGCCAATAATGTGGTTGCATTTAATGAATTTGGAAGCGCTAATTGCATCTGTAATATCCATGGTAAAATTATTGCCAATTGGCAAAAAGGCAAAATTCAAATTGTGTCTCTCAGCTATTAGCTGCATGTCGAAAGTTAAGGCGGTGTCACCACTGTAATAAAACGATTTTCCCTCTGAGCTGATTACAAAACCAGCTGCATTTCCACCATAGCTTCCGTCTGAAAACGAGCTTGAATGAACTGCTTTTACCATTTGAACAGTACCGAAATCAAAGGTAAAAAAGCCGCCAATGTTCATTGGATGCGTGTTTTCATGGCCTTGGCGCTTTGCCCATTCTGAAATCTCCCAAATGCCAATAATTTTTGCGCCCGTGCGTTCAGCAATTGCAATCGCATCTGCTGTATGGTCGTGGTGTGCGTGGCTTAAAAAAATGTAATCGGCTTCTATTGAGCTGATATCTATATCTTTGGCCAATGGGTTTTCTGAAATGAAAGGGTCAAATAACAAGGCTTTTCCACCTGTGTGAATACTGAAACAAGAATGTCCGTAATATTTTACCTTCATTTGCACTTAAATTTGAACTTTCAAAAATAGGATGAAGCAATCTAGATATTTTCTTAAAACGTGGCTATTTTTCCCCATTGCAATTTGGATAAATAGTTGTCAAATTGTGGATAAATCGAAATTTTCGAATTACTTTTTCTATAATGAAGATCAAAATATCACCACTTTAGACCCTGCCTTTGTGAAAGCGCAGAGTGAGATATGGGCTGTATCTCAAATCTTTGAAGGTCTTGTAGAGTACGATGACAGTTTGAATCTTAAGCCTTGCTTAGCCAAATCTTGGAACATTAGTGAAGATGGGAAAATCTATACCTTTCATTTAAGAACGGATGTTTATTTCCACAAGAGTCCTTTGTTTAAAGATTCAATTAGAAAAATGTCGGCAGAAGATGTTGTTTTTAGTTTGTCTAGAATAGCCGATCCAAAAACGGCCTCTCCAGGTGCATGGATTTTTAACGACAAAATGGACCTTCGCTTTTTTGAGAATGCTGACTCCTTTAAAATGCCAATTCGGGTTGTCAATGACAGCACCATACAAATGGCGTTAACCCATGCTTTTAGTCCATTTCTTGGGATATTGGCCATGCCATATTGTTTTATTGTGCCTAAAGAAATGGTTGGAAATGATTTCAGAAACCATCCAATAGGCACAGGCCCATTCGTTTTTCGCAAATGGGAAGAGGAGGTGAGTGTGCTCTTGGGGAGAAATGTTTTATACTACAGAATTCAAGATAGCGTGCGTTTGCCTTATTTAGACGGTATCTTAATTGATAATGTAAAAAACAAGCAAACTGCTTTCATGAAGTTTGTTCAAGGGGAATACGATTTTTTCAATGGCATCGATGCCACTATTAAAGACGAATTGTTAAACCACTCTGGGGATTTGAAACCCAAATACAAGAATCAATTTAACCTCTTGAAATCGCCTTTCTTAAATACAGAATATATCGGATTCAATTTGAACCCTAAATTTAACAATGAGGCTACAAGCAATCTGTATTTTAGAAAAGCCTTAAATTTTGCCATTGACCGTGAAAAATTAATTGGTTTCTTGCGCAATGGCGTTGGAATTCCTGCGTATTACGGTTTTACACCCCTTGGGTTGCCCAATTATCAATACGCCAATATTCAAAAGACTTTGTTTGATTTGGACAGCGCTTTATTCTATTTAAAAGCCTCTAAAATTAACGTAAAAACCATGAAACCCATTGAACTCAATACCACCCAAGACTATTTAGAACTTATGGTTTTTGTACAAAAAGAGTGGGCAAAAATTGGTGTTCCTGTGAAAATAAGTGTGCATCCTTCTAGTTTTCTACGGCAATTGCGAAAAGACCAAGAAATTAGTTGCTGGCGTGGCAGTTGGATAGCCGATTATCCTGATCCGGAGAATTATTTGGTTTGTTTTGAAACCAGGAACTTCAGCCCCAATGGACCCAATTATTTCCACTATTCCAATGCCACTTACGACCAAATGGTGCAAGAGAGTAATGCTTTTACCAACGATTCTGTCCGCATGCAAATGCTGTCTAAGGCTGAGGGGGTGATGAAGGCTGAGCAGCCTTGCGTTGTGCTCTATTACGACGAAAGTATAAGAATGACACAAACATGGATTCAGGGTTTGAATGCAAATCCAATTAACTTTTTGCGTTTGCGTGAAGTTAGAAAAGTTAAAAAATAGAGTTTATTCGTTTGTTCCTTTGATTAAAACCAATTGGCCGTAGAATATGCATGTCCTGCATTTTGATGCGAAGCTAAACCAGGCCAATAGGGTATTTACAGCTGCATTCTAGTCTCTAGACGTTCGATGTATTTCCATTTTAAAACCGCAATTTGCGTTTCAAGCCAAAGCGCTTGGGTGGCATTTGATTTTATGGTCTCAAGTACCTCGGTTTTTAATTTTTCAATTTGAGCGCCAATAAGCGTGTTTGATTCAGCATCTGTTTCGTCAATGATTTCATTCAGCTCCATCATGTCCATTAAAAATTCTTGAGGCAGTTTAATTGCCTCTTCGCTATGGCTTAGCTTTAATTCCACCAAGTATTGCGCGCGGCGAATGTCATTGCTCAAGGTTTTATAAGCAATGTTATTGAATGACGAACTTGCTACCGCTATGTTTTGCGCTTGCGGATCATCACCGTAAAAGTCAGGATGGTAGAGCTTACTCTTGTCTAAATAACAATTTTTTAGCACCGCTTTATCGATATCAAACACCTCACCCAATCCATAAAAAAGGAAATAGTTGTTGGTGTTTGGTCTCTCTAAAACGGGAAGCGTCATTTAGCGAATATTTTATAGATGTCGTTACCGAAGGCAAAGACCATTAATCCAAGCAATAGCACCATGCCAATTACTTGCATCACTTGCATGAATTTTTCACTTAAAGGTCTTCTTATAAGCATTTCGACTAAAAGGAATACCACGTGTCCGCCATCAAGAGCCGGAATTGGCAATAAGTTCATAAAGGCCAAGATCAAACTTAGTAAACCGGTTAATGCCCAAAATCTTTCCCAAACCCAAGTTGAACCAAACATGGTTGCAATACCAATTGGACCTTGCACAGATTTGCGGGGATCGATTTTACCACTTACCAATTTCTTTAATCCTGTGATGTTATCGCTCAATGCCTCACTAGCTTTGCTAGAACCTGCTGGAATCGCAGCGGCAAATGAGTAGTCGATGTTTTCTAAATTGTTGAAATAGTATACTTGTTGGAAGAATCCAAGTGTACCGTCTTTGCTTACAGTAACAGCAATGCTTAAGGTGTCAGCGCCTCTTAATACACTTAAATTTGTTTTCTTTCCTGCATAATTAACAATGCGTTCTTTGTATTCATGGTACCATGCTACAGCAGTATCGTTTAAACCAATTACTTGGTCGTTCTTTTTTAAACCAGCTTTTTCTGCTTCAAATCCAGGAGCAACACTGTCAACAATGCACGGCATTCGCAAATCGAAGAGTGAATTTTTCTTATCTGAAATTTGGTCAATGATATTGTCTGGTAAAGTCAGTTTAATGGACTGTCCGTCGCGCATTACATCGTAATAATTGCCTGAGTTTAAAAACACAGATGGTTTTTTAATTTCGTCGATATATTTAGCAGGAACGCCATTTACACCTAAAATTACATCACCGTCTTTTAAGCCGATATTGCGTCCAACTTCTTGTGCGTGTATGCCATATTTTACTTCACTTAGTGGAAGTTTTGATTCGCCATAATACCAAGTTGCGAGTATAAAAATAAGAAAACCTAATACAAAATTCACGGTCACACCGCCTATCATAACAATTAGTCTTTGCCAAGCTGGTTTGCTTCTGAACTCCCATGGTTCAGCCGCTTTTTTAAGTTGCTCGGTATCCATGCTTTCGTCTACCATTCCTGCTATTTTTACATAGCCACCAAGCGGCAACCAACCAATGCCATATTCGGTGTCTCCGCGTTTGAAGCTAAACAGTTTAAATCCCCAAGCATCAAAGAAAAGATAGAATTTTTCTACTTTAATTCCAAACATTCTCGCTGCTACAAAATGTCCTAATTCGTGTAAGGTAACCAAAATTGCTAGTGCCAGAATAATCTGACTTGCCATAATCAATGCGTCCATGATAATAAAGATGCGAAGATAATCAATTTAATGGAATAAGGGAAGGTGTTTAACGGGTAAAACTGCTAGCTTGGCGAGTAGGGGGGAGTAGCAAGAGCAAGAGGTTTGAGCAAAGCCTTCGGAAATGCGTTTAAATTTCGTTTTTTTTAGTCATAGGATTGTCGAATCTTGAAATCTAAATTTTTTGCTATTAATGAAACATGTTGTTGGAATCCCTGCCAACAACGCCTAAAGTGCGATGATCTTGTAATTGTTTACGATAGTAAAACATTATTCTTTATTTTGATAAAAATTTTATCTTCATTGTTTGATTTAATTTTAATAAATCTACGTAATAAATTAGTTTCATTTTTTTAACTAAGTCTTTGGTGTTTTTATTTATGAAAACGTTCAATAATTCTGTTTTTGATTTTTGTTTCTTTAGGCTCATTGAGTCTTGGTTTGACTCTTAATTGAATTTCTCCAATAAATCTTAATCCAATTCCAAAATGAGAACAAAGGTTAGTTAACCTAAGAACACGTTCTTCAAATTCCGGCATTTTAGGTTTCTTGCAAACAAATAGAACATAATGTGAGAATAACAAATAACTGCAACATTGAGCAAACCCAATGAGTTCTGCGTTGTTATCTAAATCTTTTTTTACTTCGACAGAAACCACTTGAAATTCATCGTAGCCTTGCGGCTGGTTAATACCAACCAAATCCGGGTTAGAAAACTTAGATTTACTATCCAAGAATCTCTCACCTGATATTTGATATTTAAATTTATTTCCATCAATAATATATTTCGTTAACCAATCGTTAACTTCATTATATAAATCTTTTTCCTTTTCTGTATTTAAATTTTTTGCATTTAAAGGGTATTTCTTCAAAGATTTATTATTTTTAGAATTATCTACACTATAATTTTTCTCTTGACTCAATTTGTTAATTAAAGTTCTCTCTTGGTTTTTTGTTTCTTTTTTTGACAACCAATAAAATGTTGTATTTGAAATTTTCTTTGATTTTAAAATTTCTGGCTCATGTTTTTTGAGATTCTTAATTGTTCTGTCGATATTAGTTCTGTTTAGTTTTCTGCGTTTGTTTTTATTTACAATTTCAAGGATTTCATTAACGCTCACAGATGTATTCACGTTAGATTTTAATAATAGAGAAATAACTTCCTCCGATCCATTGGATGAAATAGTTCTTGAGTCTATTTCATACCCATCAACTTTAGTATATTTATTGTTCATTCTTGGGTTATGAATTTTGAAATTTTGACGAAAATGCCGAATTTATTTACCAGTCAGATTTAGTTTCTGTATTTAAATTTGACTTAATGTAAGTATTAATTGAAGTTATGGTATTTTCAATATCTTGCTTGTATTGTATAATTCCACTAACCCATTTCTCTTTATAATTAAAAGAGTTTGGAGTTGGTTTATAGATAATCATATCATCTTCAAAATATGATTTAATATGGGATGACCTCGACTGAATGGCGGGTATGGATACACCTCCTGCATAGTCGCCAGGTCTAAAGACATTACCATCATCAAAAGCCCTAATCCTAATTTTATTGTCTTTAAATTCAATTATCAAATTAACATAGAACTTAAGAATCCCAGATGGTGAAGTTATATAAGTGAGAGTTATCTGTTCATTAGTCATGCCTGTTTTTACTTCATTGTAATTTACAAAATTTTGACCTCCCCAATTTTCAAATTTGGTCATTAGATCAACTAATTTAATAGAATCAAATTTTAAGATTCTTTCAGAAACAAGGTAACTGGATGGATTTTCATATACATCTTTGAGAAATAATGTGTCTTTATTTGCTGCATTAATTTCATTAGAAAATAAACAAAGAGAAATGAGGAATAAGTAAAAAGTGATTTTCATGTTTTTCAATAATTCTGCAATTTATATTATAGTTCGTAATTTAAAAAACATTTCACTTCTTTTACATGATATGATTTTAGATTTATATAGACAGTTTGAAATTGTTTTTATGGGAAATAAAAATGTCCAAAAAGTAGGGCCTATGTTTTAAAAATGAATAATTGTTGTATTACGAATGCCAGCTCCACTCATCCCGATAGCTATCGGGACTCTTGCTGTTTCAGTTAAATGTTTAACTGAAATCTTTTTAGATTTCGAAATGTTCAAGAATTTCCGATTGCCTCGCACTTGCCTCTTGCCCTTGCTAAAGCCCTTGGTATGCATGGAACAAAGTGGAGTGCTATACTAAGGGCTTTACGTTCCGACGGTGTTGCCTTCGGCGAGTCCCTATTAGTCATTCGGGAAATAAAAAGTCCAAAAAGCAGAGCTGCTTTATTAAAAACGAATAATTGTCGTATTGAGAATGCCGGCTCCACTCAGCCCTGTTGCTCTTGCTTTCTTTGCGGTGTTGCCTTCGGCGAGTCCCTATTAGTCATTCGGGAAATAAAAAAGTCCAAAAAGCGGGGCATTTTTGTCCTCTTTTTTGTTTTACTCCGAATTATAAAAACTTGGGGTTTTTAAATTCTTCGTAAAACAAAAAAAGTCAAAGCTTTCGCTTTGACTTTTTTATTCTTCTGTACCCAGGGCGGGACTTGAACCCGCACAGCCGTGAAGCCACAGGATTTTAAGTCCTGCGTGTCTACCGATTCCACCACCTGGGCATATTTCCGTCCCATTCTGTTGAATGAAGGAAATAAAAAAAGCCCATGGTTTGGGCTTTTTGGAGCGAGAAACGAGGCTCGAACTCGCGACCTCAACCTTGGCAAGGTTGCGCTCTACCAACTGAGCTATTCTCGCAATTTTTAAAGAACTTTTCTTTCCGTTTAGGGGTGCAAATATAGAAAAAAAATTAAATTTGCTCCAAGAAATTTTTTAAATATTTTTATTTATGCAACATTTTATCTCTTATTGGGAAAAGTCGGTACTGCTCAAGACCTTTGATTTTACTATACTTGGCGCTGGTTTGATAGGTAAACAAATTGCCATAAAAATCAAGAAAAAATTTCCTTCAGCAAGGGTTGCAATGGTCGATAAAATGCCAATTTCGTATGGTGCCTCTACCCGAAATGCGGGTTTTGCCTGCTTTGGAAGTGTCTCAGAAATCGTCGATGACTTTAAAAGAAGTCCACAAAATGAAGTTTATAATCTCATTCAAAAACGTTTTACAGGTATTCAACAGTTGAAACAGGAATTTGGTGAAGCCAGTATCGGTTTTGAAGCAACAGGGAGTTTCGAGGTTTTTCAATCGGAGGCTGATTTTCAAATTGCAGAATCCCAATACCAAGAAATAAACTCTGAATTGAATGCGCGCTTCGGATACAAACAGGTCTTTAATCTTCAAAGTGCCGATAATCTTAAAATGAATTTTGGTCCAAGCGCTATTTATAATCCTTATGAAGGCATGCTCAATTCTGGCTTGCTCAACCAAACCGTTAACAGCATTGCGCATACTCTAGATATTATTCCTCTATATGGTTTGAACATTATGTCTTACCACGCTTCTCAAAATGGCTATACTTTGATATCCGATAGTGGCATGGAAATAGAAACCAATCAACTGATAATTGCTAACAATGCGTTTGCCAAAGATCTATTGCCTAGCGAAGACGTTGAACCTGCAAGAGGGCAAATTGTAATCACCAAACCAATAGACAATCTTCCTTTTGATGCCATCTTCCACGCCGATAAAGGCTACATCTATTTCCGACGAATTGACGACCGTATTCTTATTGGTGGCGGAAGAAACCATTTCTATGATCAAGAAAATACCTTTGATATGCAAGGCACGGATAACCTTAAAGATTTCTTGTCCAATTACATTAAGGAATGGATACTACCCAATACCCCTTTCGAAATCGATATGCACTGGAGTGGTATTATGGGCATGGGGAAGGAGAAGTTGCCGATAGTCAAGAAAGTTGACGACCATTTGGGCATCTGCGTGCGCATGAGCGGTATGGGTGTGGCGCTCGGTCCAGTGCTGAGCGATGAAGTTCTGGCTTGGTATTAAACTGCTTTACATTGGTACTTCCATCAGCAAAACTTCCGAGTCGCTGTCGGCTAGTATCTCTATTTCTGAAAGTTCCCAAAGTCCCAGCCCATCTCTTCGGCCTAGCTTTTGTCCGTTAACACTTAATTCGCCACTTAACACAAATACATAAACCCCATTGCCTTCTTTTTTAAGGGCGTAAGTTTGTGCATTGCCTTTGTCTAGTTGTGCAATATGAAACCAAGCGTCTTGCTGTATCCAAACGCCAGCATCATCTGCATTGGGCGATAAGATTTGTTGTAATTTGTTTTTGCGGTCTTCTAGGTTTAGCGTTATTTGATCATACCTCGGTGTAACATCTTTCTTGTTTGGAAATATCCAAATTTGCAGGAATTTAACTTCTTTGTCTTTATTCTTGTTGTACTCGCTGTGCCTAATGCCTGTTCCTGCGCTCATCACCTGAATGTCACCATCGCTGATAACCGTGGTATTGCCCATGCTGTCTTGGTGCTCCAAATCGCCCTTCAATGGAATGGAAATGATCTCCATGTTCTCGTGCGGATGGGTGCCAAAACCCATGCCTGCAGACACGGTATCATCGTTAAGCACCCTTAAAACCCCGAAATGCATGCGCTCTGGGTTGTAGTAATTGGCAAAACTAAAAGTATGAAAACTTTGCAACCATCCATGGTTGGCATTGCCTCGGCTGTCTGCGGAATGGTATACGTTTTTTGACATATTATTGGGTTTTAAATAACATTACAATATTGATAAAATAAAGTTTCACTTTTGTTAATATGGATTAATAAATTTTTGCCCATCGCTTTAAGCCTTTTTTTTCAATCTGTAAAATTTAAGTATCTTCGCTCCATGCAAACGCATCCGTTGAATGACATAAAGAAATCATTGCTCACCTTGGAACCACATGAGTTAACGGCGCTCTGTTTGCGTTTGGCTAAATACAAAAAAGAAAACAAAGAACTCTTGGCTTATTTGCTTTTTGAAAGCAAAGATGAAGCACAATATATTGAGGATCTGAAATTAGAAATCGATGCCTTCTTCGATGAACTCAAGTTTTTCGGCGCTTACCATTACACCAAGCAAATTCGAAAAATTTTAAGACTTGTTGCCAAGCACATTAAATATTCTTCAACACCTTCAACTGAGGTTGAATTGCTGGTTCATTTTTGTCAACATCTACAAAAACTCATAGTAGGCAAGCATCCCATTACCGCACTAGAAAATATATATGCAAGGCAAGTAGATAAAATTGAAAAGTCTATGGGCAAATTGCACGAAGACATTCAATTCGATTTTGCCAAAGATCTTCGTGACTTGAAGGCGAGTATCGATGAATAAAAGCGTATATTTCTATTAAATGCTTACAAACCTTTTTTAAGGTTTTATGTTTAATTCACATTCCATGCATTTGCATGCCTAAAAAAATATTATTTTTGCAACTTTATGAGCTTGACAGATTCTTCGCATAACATTATTAAATCGCCTATCGGCAATACCCTTCACTGTAAAAACTGGGTTACTGAAGCTGCTTACCGCATGCTGATGAACAATCTAGACCCTGATGTGGCTGAGAAACCAGAAAACTTAGTGGTATACGGTGGAACCGGTAAAGCGGCCCGCAACTGGGAAAGCTACCATTTAATTGTGAAGGCTTTGGAAGATCTTAACGAAGATGAAACCTTATTGGTTCAATCGGGTAAGCCGGTTGGAATTTTGCCAACCCACAAAGATGCTCCCCGTGTAATTATTTCAAATTCTCAATTGGTGCCTCATTGGGCCAACCTCGATTACTTTAGAGACTTAGAAGCCAAAGGATTAATCATGTATGGTCAAATGACCGCTGGATCTTGGATATACATTGGTTCTCAAGGTATCGTTCAAGGTACCTATGAAACCTATGCTGAATGTGCCCGTCAACATTTTAAAGGCACCCTTAAAGGTACTTTAAATGTTACTGCTGGTTTAGGTGGAATGGGTGGGGCTCAACCACTGGCAATCACTATGAATGAAGGTGTTTGTTTGGCTGCCGAAATGGAAGAATGGCGCATTAAAAAGCGTTTGGATACCCGTTACTTAGACGTGATGACCAAAGACATAGACCAAGGTATTGACATGGCGCTTAAAGCGAAGGCTGAAGGCTTGGCTGTTTCTATAGGAGTAAATTGTAATGCAGTCGATTTGTTAGAACGATTAAAAGCAAGAGGTGTAGTGCCTGATACTTTAACCGACCAAACTTCTGCCCACGATCCTTTGGTGGGATATTTCCCCGAAGGTTATGATGTGGAAAGTGCCGACCGTTTACGCAAAACTGATCCTTCTCGTTACACCAACGAAAGTTATTGCACCATGGTGCACCATGTTAAATTAATGATTGAGTTTCAAACCAAAGGCAGTGTGGTCTTCGATTATGGAAACAATTTACGCGGACGTGCCTTAGAAAAAGGTTTGACCAATGCCTTCGATTTCCCTGGTTTCGTACCTGCGTTTATACGTCCACAGTTTTGTGCAGGCCGCGGACCATTCCGATGGGTGGCATTGAGTGGTAAACCAGAAGATATTTACGCAACCGATAAAAAAATATTGGAATTATTTCCTGAAGATGAAGGCTTGAGACGCTGGATTACCATGGCCCAAGACCGCATCGAATTCCAAGGACTTCCTGCCCGCATTTGCTGGTTGGGTCAAGGTCAACGTGAAAAAGCTGGTTTGGCTTTCAACGAAATGGTTAAAAATGGTGAAGTAAGCGCACCGATAGTTATTGGTCGCGACCACCTAGATACAGGCAGTGTTGCCAGTCCTAACCGCGAAACTGAAGCCATGCTAGACGGTAGTGATGCCATTGCAGATTGGCCAGTATTAAATGCCTTGATTAACACCGCTGGTGGTGCTTCATGGGTAAGTCTTCACCACGGTGGCGGCGTAGGTATAGGTTACAGCATACACGCAGGTATGGTCATTGTTGCCGATGGTACAGACGATGCTGCAGTGCGTTTAAAACGTGTCTTGCACAACGACCCTGCTATGGGTGTTATCCGCCACGCAGATGCGGGATACGACATTGCTAAAGACACTGCCCGCGAGCACAGACTTGACCTCAAAGCCCGTTTAAATAAAGTTTAATTACCCATCGATTTTTTATCCAATATAACGCTTCAACCTTACAACACCTTTGGTCTAGACACCAAAGCGGAATTGTTTTGTGAGGTAAAGTCGCTTGCAGATTTAAAGCAAGCCATTACAGAAACCAGCCACGAACAATTTATGTTTCTTGGAGGTGGCAGCAATGTGCTGTTGTGCAACGATTATCCCGGACTTTTAATTCGAAATGCCATTAAAGGACTACAAATAGTTCATGAAGACGATGACCATGTTTTACTTAGAGTATACAGCGGCGAATCTTGGCACGAAACCGTTATGTATTGTGTTGAGAGAAATTGGGGTGGTATAGAAAATTTATCCCTTATTCCAGGCACTGTTGGCGCCGCACCTATGCAAAATATTGGTGCTTACGGTGTGGAATTAGAACAGGTGTTTGATCAGCTAGAAGCCTTGAATTTAAACACCTTAGAACTTGAAACTTTTAATAAAACCCAATGTGCTTTTGGCTACCGCGAGAGTGTATTTAAACGTCAATTAAAAGGACAATATTTTATTTATTCAGTAACATTTAAACTAAGTAAGAAGCCGATTATACATGCCGATTATGGTGATATTCAAGCCATATTAAATGAAAAGGGCTTAAGTGCCGAAACAGCTGGAATTAAAGATGTTTCAGACGCTGTCATTCACATACGACAAAGCAAATTGCCCGACCCAAAAGTGCTGGGCAATAGCGGAAGTTTTTTCAAAAATCCACAAATTACCAAAGAACATTTTGAGGCTTTAAAACTTCAATTTCCAGACATTAAAGGCTATCCCCAAAACGATGGAATTAAGGTTCCAGCAGGCTGGTTGATTGAACAATGTGGCTGGAAGGGTAAGCGTGTTGGCAATACCGGTTCGCACGCCAAACAAGCCTTGGTTTTGGTAAACTACGGCGGCGCTACTGGTACCGAAATATACCAATTAGCCCAAGACATTATCAAAAGCGTTTCAGACAAATTTTCTATTCATCTCGAACCTGAGGTAAATATTGTGTAGGGATTCTCCTCTGGAGCTGTCATCCTTAAAACATGAAACATGTTGTTGGTATTCTTGCCAACAACGCCATAAAAGAAATCTTGTGGTAGTTGTTGACGATACTTAAATAATGAGAATTTGATTTATATCTACATATCGTTAATACCATCATTTTATAATATCGCACCTACGGAGCTCCAGATCTCGTTATATTTTAAGCTATAATAATATCGCTTCTCCGAAGCGAAGCATAATGTCGCTTCTCCGAAGCTTTTATCTCGTCTAACAAATCCATGGATGTTCTTCATAAAACAAATGTTCTTACATTCTCGAATAAAAAACCATAACCTATCCCGAAAGCTTTCGGGACCTAACCCCTAACCCCTCGTTAACACCGAGCGTTAGGGATAGCAGCGGATATCCTTCTGTTTTTAAAAACAGAAGATAGCAGCGAATAGCCCGCCCGTTGCCTAAGCAAACGGGAACGCCCAAATTATAAAGCACAAAAAAACCGGATTCGAAAATCCGGTTTCTTAAATATGATTAATTGATTTTTAGTTTCGAAGTACGATTAACTTGGTGTTTCCAACATGTCTGCCGTCTTTCAATACATCGATGAAGTATAGTCCTGCAGCATAGTCGCTGGTGTTGACATGGATTTCGCCGCTGTTTATTTGGCTGTCAAAATGTTCGATTTCTCTGCCGTTAACATCGCGAACCACAAAACTTATATTCTCTGCACTGCCATTGAAATCGTAATTAATTTTAGCATAATCAGCAGCAGGATTAGGGTACAACATGAGTGTGTAATTTTCTGCTATGTTTACCAAAATATTGCTCATGGAATCGCATGGAGGTAAGGCCAAGCAAACAGTCGACCAGCACGATCTTCCCGAAGACACTTCAGTTAACAAGACTTTAAAGCAGATAATCGAATTGCTCGGTGCAAGGTCGGTAAATTGGGTGCTTATGGCTTGCAAACCAGGCGCTACAGGGTTAGGGGTTATAGCGCTGAATGTGCCTGCGGCGATTGGCAATATTGTAACCGTCGCATTGCCAGCGAATGGGTTCATTACCGTTAAGTCAACATCGTAAGTCCAACTGCCCATTTCTTCCATGTGACAGTGAGCACACAATCCGTATACGCCAACTTTACAGCTGTCTTTAGGACAAGGTTTGTATTCGCGTTTGATAGAATCCTTACACACCAGGCCAGTTACAGGGTCGAAGGCATACAAGTATATGGTGGTAAATGTATTCAACGGTGGTAGGTCGGTGTAAGAATAGCATATTGTTTGGGTACCGCTATTTATTGTTACAGGATTGCTAACAAAACTTCCAGTACTAGAACTCAAAGTAAGTGTTGAGCCACTGCTGCCGCCCCAAACCACATCCATGCAAACATAGTATTGTGGGTTGCCATTTGCATCGGTTCCTGCGCAATCAAACTTGGTAATTTTAGAACTTAATTTACAGTTTTTGTTTCCACATGGTGGAACTTTTATACAATACGTGGTATCACAAATTTGATTCTGATTGCTAATTATAATGTTAAAACACGCTAAGTTGTCAATTGGTGGCACATCGGTAAACGTTGCCGTTACAGTGTTCATGCCAGCCGCTAGAATCGAAGGACTGATTGATGAAACAGTTCCATTTGGAGAGGTAATACTTAAATTTGCCCCAGCGCCCAAACTGTTGTTGATGTTTAAAGTTAAACTGTAAGTTTGATATCCTAATTCATTAACCGGTCCACATTTAATTTCTCCGCTAACATTAAACTTGCAACCGCCGCATTTCACAAAGTCTATTTTAATGTCTTCTGATACGACGCTACAACCAGCTGCTGAAATAATTTCAACAGTATACACACCTGATTGATACAAAGGAATGTGAATGGTGTCGCTGGTGGCACCTGGAATCGGATTGCCATTGTACAGCCATTGGTAGCTTGCGTATCCAGGAGGCGCATACCATACCAATTGGCTAACGGTGTCGCATATATCATAACATCCTACCACCATGCCACATAGATCAGGAAGCGGATTTACAACCGTACTTGCTTGAGCTTTGCAGCCAAAAGTATCAATTGCAGTTACCGTATAAATATTCGCTGCGCCTACATAAATACTGTCGTTCACTTGACCATTGCTCCAGTAAAATCCCATTAAATTTGTTGAAGTGCTATTGGCAATTAGCAAATTGCTTTGGCCAGCGCACAATACAGGAGAAGCAACAATATTGACATTTGGATTTGGATGTAAGGTAAAGTTCAAGGTGTCTGAACCGTAACAAGTATCAGGGCTCATAACGCTAACCACTAATTGGTGAGGGCCAGGAGACAATGAGTACATGCCGATGTTTAAAGTATTGTTGTTAACGAATAGTGGCGCACCATCCATTAACCATGAGAAGCTTGCGCCAGGTAAATTAGGGTAATTTGCTACAAAGGAATATTGTTGGTTTTTGCACACATCCTTAGGGCCTATGATGTTAGGATGCGGGCTGGTTTTGGCCAATACATTGGTGTTGCCCGTTAAATAGTAACAGCCTTTTGTGTCTGTAAATTCGACATTGTAGTTGCCGGTTTGTTTTGCCCACACAAATTGTGTGGTAGCGAGATTTGACCAGAAATAGTTATAAGCAGGGTAGCCACCGCTTGCAATGGCATTCAGTTTAACACTGTCGCCCTCACAGAATTTTAATGGACCAGAAGCCAATATCAATCCAAGTAAAGTGTGAGGCAATACCACCACTTTTCTCTTAGCGGTGTCGGTACAACCATAAACGTTTATGATTGTTAATGTGGCGGTGTAGGTGCCTGCATTGGAATAACTTCTAACAGGACTCCAAATGAGGGAAGTCGCTGCATCGCCAAAGGCCCAATTGAAACTCAACGCCGCTCCCGTACTTGTGTTGTTGAACAAGACAGGTGTGCCTTTGCACACAGAGTCGACCACGGTAAAGGATGCATTGGTCAAGGAGTTTATCGTTATGGTTTTGGTGTAAGTGCAAACACCTGCAACGGTTAAGCTGATAGTATAAACGCCTGGAGCTAAAGTGAATAATGGATTTTTTATTGAACTGGTGTAAGCACCTGGAGTAACGACCCAAGAATAGCTTGGGGCAGGATAGCCACTCAATACTTTGGTGGTATTTACCAGTTTTACTTTTACAGAATCGGAGAAATTTCTGCAATAGGCTGAGTCAAAAAAGCTAGGTACATATTTAATTGTATCGATTTTATACATGCACACATTGCAATAGCCCGTTCCGTTTGCATTTGGAACGTCTGCGCATAATTTAACTCTGTAGTAACCAGGCTCGATAAACGTATGCATCACAGGTGTTCCACTGCCAGAACTAGGGTTGTATGGGTCGTCGAAATTCCAACTTAAATTGATAACCCCTGCAGAGACAATGGCTTTGAAACTGTCAGTATTGCAACCTTTTCTATACTTATTCCAAGTCAAAGTATAAGGTGCTGCTTTACAAGAGCTCGGGCAATTTCCTGTGGATATTGGAATGAAGTTGCTGGTGTCTTTGCAACCAAAACTATTGATGCCCACAACAAAGAAATTGCCTGTTGTTGTTGCTGTGTAAGAAGTATTAGTTGCTAAAGGGATTGAAGATGGGTTATACCATTGGAAGCTAATGCCCGATGGAGGAGCTGCAATGGTCATTGTCGTCGAAATAGGCGGGTTACAATATAAATTAGGGTCTGGTGTTGAGATATTGATGTTCGGTTTTGGCCAAATAGAGATAGTTTTGGTTCTTATTGCAGTTCCTGGACAAGTACTGCCGTATGTTACAGTTAATTTGATTGTGTAGTTTCCAGGGCTGTTGTATACGTGTGTGCCTGGATTGCTTGTTGATGTTCCGCCATCACCAAAATCCCATAAATAGGTGCTCGCTGTAGAGCTAAAAGCTGCTAGGGTTAAGCCTTGACACAAACCTGAAGGGCTTGTTATTGTTGGAATGGCTGGGCCTTTAACAAGAATTAAAATTGAGTCCTTTCTAGAAGAACCACAAATTTTTCTTTGAACCACCAAATAGGCATTGCCATTGTAATTGTTCCATTGAACATTGACGTTGGCAGAATGTTGTCCTGTTGCCACACTTCCTGCTATGGAAGGGTTAATGCTCCATACATAATCGTCGCCCGGCGCGGTGGTGCTATAAGATTCAATGCCATTGGCACAAACCGTGTCGTTTCCAAAAATAGGTGTTGGAGTTAGTGGTAAGGCACTCAGTACAGACATTGAAACGGCAGCCGATTTGCAACCGGTAACAGGATCAATTTGGAAGGCATTGATGTTGTATGGTCCACTTGGTCCCCAAGTAATGCTCAGTGTATTTCCTATGCCAGTGCTAGGACTGCCATTGCTCACTTGCCATCCTACAAAATAATTAGAAGAAGTAGGGATTGAAAAGTAAGCGTATGAATTGTTTGGGCAAATAGGGCTTGGTCCATACAATGAATCAATAATGGGAGGAATTGGATTAACCGTTAAATATTTTTTAAGCGGTCCATTGCAATAATTGCCAGACACATCATTGGCGGTGACAATAAATTGTCCCGGTCCCCAAGTCCATGTTCCAGTGAATGGAGAAGGACCAGTAATGGTGCTAGAGGTATACACCGCATTGCCACTCATGTTGGTAATGGTCCAGTAAATAGATCCCGTTGGACTAGGTGAAATGTTGTAATTGTAGGTTTGGTTGGCGCATATTTGAGATGGTCCAACCATAAACATTTGAGGTTTTACAGACACCGGAATGCTCGAGCTGCCACCGCAATTTAGCGGAGGAACACTACCAGGCGTGTTGTGCCAGTAGTCTGCTGTTATAATTCCAGTTACATTGGTGTAAAAACAAACTTCAACTTCATGGACATTAACTGAATCCATATTTACTGTTACACCTGCAGGGAAATGCCATTGAATGCTGTCGATAGGGATGTCGCAACTGATATGGTAGGTATAGCAAGAACCTAGACACACTTGCGATGGTCCATTAATGGTCGCATTTGGCGTTATGATAGGGACAAATACCGTTGTTGGTGCATTGCAAAATCCGGGGCAATTAACACTTAAGGTAATAGAGCCTGGTCCAACACTGCCCCATTGAACGGTAACAATTGAATCGGTATTGGAACCAATAATTAGGCCGTTGGTAACGGTCCATAAATAGTTGTTGCAAGCTTGGGCATCTGTCGAATAAGTAACTGTAGCATCGGGGCAAACCGTGCTAATACAAAATATTTTCGGGCCTACGGTATTGGCTACCACGACAGTAACATAAGCAGTGTCTTTACATTTACATTGGTTTTCTACTACCAACATAACATTGTAGGTGCCAGGCGAGCTATACGCATGTGAAGTATTGCCGTTGCCAGGTGCATTGTAAAATGCGTTACCTCCATCGCCGAAGTACCACGACCATGAATTGATGGGAGAGCCAAAGCCCGGCGATGATTGGTCGATAAACTGAATGGTTTGACCCAAGCAAGCGTTAACAACTCCGCCTGTTAATCCTGGAAGTGTGTAAAAAGCAGCTTTGGGTTTTCCTACTATTTCAATACAAATTTCCGTTTCTTTAGAACAGCCCCAAACATTGGTTTCAATAACTTTAATAGAACCTGTGCCAACACCAGTCCAATAAACATTAAGGGTATTGCTGCTGTTTGAATAATTGGCAGAACCAACAACAGTCCAAGTATACGTGCTGCCAGCATGAAATGGCGTTGTGTAGGCTATTGGTGTTGAATCGCAAGCCACTAAGCAACCAGCTTTATCACTTTGTCCACTGACGTCTTTCCGTCCGCCGCAGCCAGAGAGGAATGAGGGTGTAATTACGGGGTTGGGTTTGCCGTGTATCGTTACATTTATGGCAAAGGTACAGATTACAACATTTAAGTTGTTTTTGACTGCCAAAGTTACAGCGCCCGTTCCAGTATTGGTCCAAGCTACAGAAATTGAATTTCCACTACCCAAAATGGTTCCGCCACCTGTGGCATTCCAAACATAGGTCTCACCCGGATTAGAAGGTGTGCTGTATGTGTAAGTTTGGTTTTCACAGACATCGATAGGCCCGCTAACCACGCATGCACCCATTAAGGCTGAGCTGCTAAAAAGCAAAAAGACAAAAATGGATTTACTAAGGAGTTTTGTAAAATACTTCATGTGTTTTTTAATTGATACAAATTTAGTAAAAAAATCACAGTTCAATAAATGTAAATTTCTAGCATTTAATTTATTTTCTATTAAAATGGTTTTAAAACATGATTTTATTACAAAAAATAAGGTTTGTTGAAAAAAAAATATTAATAAGAAAGGAGAAAATTTTAAATTGCATTTAATTGAATATTTTTATGAAACACCTATTCACTGTATTTTCTTTATTTGTTTTATTGGGTTTAAAAGCACAAAACCCCACTTGGTCTGATGATGTTGCTTGTATTGTTTATTCGCATTGCACCAGCTGTCACAATCCAAATGGTTCAGGTCCTTTTTCTTTGCTGACTTATTCTGATGCTCTTAGCCATGCATCTTCAATTCAGTATAAAGTAAAAAGCAAAGAAATGCCACCATGGCCAGTAAACAATGCCTACAGAAAGTTTGCCCACGACAGAAGTTTAACTGATCAAGAAATCTCAACAATCGTAAAATGGGTAAACAATGGCTCGCTAGAAGGCAATAGTGCCAATGCACCTGCTCCGCCGGTTTATAACACCTCTTTGCAAATCCCCTTCCCCGATTTAAAACTCAAAATCCCTACTTATACCATTCCGAATATTACCGAAGATTTGTACCGTTGCTTTGTGTTGCCAACGGGTTTGAATGTTCAAAAATTTATTACTAGGATTGAAATTGTACCTGGAAATAGAAACATTGTTCACCATGCCCAGGTTTTTTATGATACCACTGGAAACAGCAGTATTCTTGATGCGGCAGATCCCAACCCTGGATATACCTCAGCCGGGGGTATCGGTGTAAATAGTGCCGTTTTATTGGGTACTTGGGTGCCGGGCTCAAGTCCGATTTTTGTGCCCAATGGTATGGGGAAGCGTTTGCCTTCAAATGCCAAAATAGTGGTTCAAATTCATTACCCTGAGTATGCTTCTGGGCAGGTGGACTCCAGTAAATTTAATTTTGTATTCACCTCAAATAACGTCAGGAATATTAACGATGCAGCGGTTTTAAACCACAATTCAAATATGGTTAATGGACCTTTGTTTATTCCTAAAAATACCGTTAAGGCATTTAGGGAAGAGTTTATTGCCCCTGCCAATGTCACCATTATAAGTGTAGGTCCTCATGCACATTTGTTGTGCAAGAGTTTGAAATCATATGGAATTACTTTAGCAGGTGATACCATTCCTATAATTGATATTCCTGAATGGGATTTCCATTGGCAAGGTTTTTATAATTTCAAAAAGCCGATTAAGATACCAGTAGGCACAAAGCTCATTGGGGAAGGTGTTTACGACAATACAACAAACAATCCCCACAATCCCAATACCCCACCAAAAGATGTTTCAGTAGGAGAGGCAACAACCGACGAAATGATGCTTTTTTATTTTTCCTTTTTGTTGTACCAAAATGGAGATGAGAATATTGTTGTCGAAGATTTGGACCACGGCATTCACCATTTAAATTGTGTGTCTAATGATAAATCATCAATAGAGAGTGCACAAGAAAGCGAATTCTTGGTGTATCCAAATCCGAGCAACAAAACAATAAATTTATCTAATCTTGAGGCTTATACCATTCAAGTGTATGATGCAATGGGACAAACAATACTAAATGGTAATGATGTTAAAACAATAGACACCGAGGCTTGGTCAAAAGGAATCTATTTTATTCATTTGAAATCAGGGGATAAAACGAGCGTTAAGAAAATACTGATTCAATAAGAATTGAAATAAAAAAGGGATTAGCATGCTAATCCCTTTTTTATGAATGCGAACTTTTACTTGCCTTCTCTAAAAACAATTTGATTTTCAATGGCATCCACTATTATGGTATTTTCTTTGTTGATTTCACCACCCAATATTTGTTTGGATAGTTCGTTTAATACCTTTTTCTGAAGCACCCGTTTTAATGGTCTAGCCCCAAATTGTGGGTCGTAACCCAATTGAGCCAACCAATCGACCGCTTCATCAGTGATTTCAAGTTTAAAGCCTGCGTCTTCAAGTTGTTTGATCATTCCATTCATTTGGATTTTTACAATTTCATGGATGTTTTCTCTGCTCAATGGCTCAAACATGATTACTTCATCGATGCGGTTCAAAAATTCAGGTCTAATCGTGTTTTTAAGCACGGTGTAAACTTCGCTTTTTGTTTTTGCAAGAACAGCTTCTTTGTTTTCGTCGTTGAGGTCTTCAAAATTGTCTTGAATAATTTGTGAACCAATGTTGCTGGTCATTATCACAATGGTATTTTTGAAGTTGGCTGTTCTACCTTTGTTGTCAGTTAAACGGCCATCGTCTAATACCTGAAGAAGTAAATTGAAAACATCAGGATGTGCTTTTTCTATTTCATCCAATAGGATAACTGAATAGGGTCTGCGTCTAACGGCTTCTGTTAATTGACCACCTTCATCGTAACCAACGTATCCTGGAGGTGCTCCAATTAATCGACTGACTGTATGTTTTTCTTGGTATTCACTCATGTCTATTCTCACCAAAGCGTTTTCATCATTGAAGAGGAAAGCGGCTAGGGCTTTTGCCAATTCTGTTTTGCCAACACCAGTAGTTCCTAAGAATATAAAAGAGCCAATTGGTCTTTTGGGGTCTTGCAATCCAGCCCTGCTTCTTCTCACTGCATCAGATATTGCGGCAATTGCTTCATCTTGGCCAACCACACGCTTATGTAATTCGGGTTCCAAATGAATGAGCTTTTCGCGTTCACTTTGCAGCATGCGGTTTACAGGGATTCCAGTCCATTTGCTAACCACCTCAGCGATGTCCTCAGCGTCCACTTCCTCTTTAACCATTGGCTTGTCGCCCTGCACTTCGATAAGTTTTTTCTGCAGCTCGATTACCTTGGCTTCAACCTCTTTGATTTTTCCGTATCGAAGCTCTGCAACTTTTCCAAAATCGCCATTCCGCTCCGCTTGGTCGGCTTCATTTTTAAAATTGTCAATGTCTGCTTTAGCCGCTTGTATTTGCTCAACAACTTCTTTTTCACTTCTCCATCGGGCACTAATTGTATTTCTTGTTTTCGATAAATTGGCAAGCTCCTGCTTGAGTTTGTCCAACTTACTTGCATCGTTTTCTTTTTTAATGGCCTCACGCTCAATTTCAAGTTGCATGATTTTACGGTTCATTTCATCCAGCTCCTCTGGTAATGAATCGATTTCTATTCTCAGTTTTGCAGCCGCCTCATCCAATAAGTCTATGGCTTTGTCTGGTAAAAAACGGTCGCTGATGTAACGGCTAGAAAGCTCAACAGCATTTATGATGGCCTCGTCTTTAATGCGCACTTTGTGGTGCATTTCATAGCGTTCTTTGAGTCCGCGTAAAATTGAGATTGCATCTTGGATATCAGGTTCTTCAACCATTACTTTTTGAAAACGTCTTTCAAGTGCTTTGTCATTTTCAATATATTTTTGGTATTCAGCAAGTGTGGTGGCACCTATGGCTTTAAGTTCACCTCTGGCCAAGGCAGGTTTTAAAATATTTGCTGCATCCATAGCGCCTTCGCTTTTTCCGGCACCAACAAGGGTGTGAATTTCATCAATAAATAAGACAATTTCACCATTGCTTTTGATGACTTCATTAACAACGGCTTTGAGCCTTTCCTCAAATTCCCCTTTGTATTTAGCACCGGCTATTAGGGCGCCCATGTCTAAAGAGAATATTGTTTTTGATTTCAAGTTTTCAGGCACATCGCCTTGTACGATACGTCTTGCTAAGCCTTCAGCTATTGCTGTTTTGCCAACGCCGGGTTCTCCAATTAGAACAGGATTGTTTTTGGTTCTACGGCTAAGAATTTGAAGAACCCTTCTTATTTCCTCGTCTCTTCCAATAACTGGATCCAATTTGCCTTTGGCAGCCATTTCATTGAGGTTGAGTCCGTATTTCTTCAGTGCATTGTATTGCTCCCCTCCAGATTGCGATTGCACTTTAGAATCGCCTCTTAGTTCTTGTATGGCTTTTTTAGCATCATTGGATTTAACGCCAGCGTCTTTCATTAAGTTACCAACCGCATCATTGTTTTGAATAAGTGCAAGCAGAAGATGTTCAACAGACACATATTCATCACCCATTTCCTTCATGAGTTTTTCGGCTTGCATAAGTGTGTTGTTGGCAACATTAGAGAGGTTAAGAGAAGGATTTCCTGAAGTTATTTTCGGGAAGCCATTGATGATGGCATCATTTGCTTGAATAACCCTTTGAAGGTTAGCCCCAATTTTGCTAAACACAAACGATATAATTTCTTCATCGTTTTCAAAAATACCTTTTAAAATATGGGCATTTTCTATACTTGGGTTTTGCGATTCAAATGCACTTTGTTGGGCACTTTGAATACAAGCTTGAGCTTTGATTGTGAATTTATTAATATTCATAGGTTCTTGTTCATGTTTATTCAAAATGTTTTCCAATTGCTTAGAGCATGTAAAAATGTCTAATTTACTGTCTTTTTGACGCTTATGCATCGATTTATTATTTAATTGGGTTCTTTAGCTGCCTGTTTTGTCATAAAAGTCGATAAACTGTCCATTAGCATGCAATTGCCCTTTTAGCGAAACTAAATGATTGATTAAGCAAGTTTCCCAAAAGGTCTTATTGGACCTTTTTAAGTTTCATATTTTAACGTCGACAATTTAATTGGATTGGTCTATAGTCTTAATTGTGTGTTTTTTGTAATCGGAAAATCATGTAAGTTTGCAGTAGTATGGCAAAAAAGCTTAAGATTGCATTAATAGGCTACGGGAAAATGGGTAAAATGATTGAACAGATTGCGGTCTTGCGTGGTCATGAGGTGGTGTGTAAACTAAACCATGAATCCATTGCCAAAGATTGGAAAGCAATTTCAAAGGCAGACGTGGCTATAGAATTTACCAAACCAGATTCAGCCATAGAAAATATTAAGAAATGTTTTGCACTCAATATACCTGTGGTTGTCGGAACAACAGGTTGGTATGAAAAGTTGGATGAAATAAAATCAATTTGTTTGAGGGATAAACAAGCCCTTTTGACCGCTTCGAATTTTAGCATTGGTGTCAATTTGTTTTTTCATGTCAATAGAATTTTGGCTCAAGCCATGGAAAATTTACCAGAGTACAATGTTGAAATCGAAGAAATTCACCATACCCAAAAACTAGATGCACCCAGTGGAACGGCCATAACCATTGCCGAGGGTATACTGTCTGAATTGCGCCGCAAGATAAATTGGAAACTCGATACAGAAATGACTTCTGCTGCCGATTTGTCTATTAAGTCAATACGCACCGACGATGTTCCTGGAACCCACACAGTTAAATATTCTTCTTCTATCGATGATATTGAAATTAAACACATCGCCCACAACCGATCTGGATTTGCTACAGGTGCAGTCGTTGCCGCTGAATGGCTTTCAGATAAAAAAGGCACTTTTAATATGAGTGACATCATCGGATTTTAATAAAAAAAATAATGAACCCAAGTAACCTAAATACATTTTTACTGATTTACATTCCATTGTATGTTTTAACCCATATAGGTTTGTTCTTACTCTTCAGAAAAGCAAACTCCAAATTGGCTTGGATGGCCTTCTTCCCTATAATTTGCTACTGGCCTTGGATAAAAATTACCGGAAGACCGAAAACATGGATGATTTGGGCCCTTTTGCCCGCTGCAGATGTCATTATCTGGTTTTCTTTGGTTATTGATCTAATGGAAAGCTATGGCAAATTTAAGTTTTGGGAACAGGTCTTAGGGGTAATTTTCCCATTCTATTTTTACAATCAAATTGCTTTAGATAAAAAAGTGGTTTTTTTAGGCGCCTCAAGAACGCCTGAATTTAGAAAAAAATATATTCCTGAAAAACGCGGCACCACCAGAGAATGGGCTGATGCTTTGTTTTTTGCCTTCGTCGTTGCTTACCTAATAAGAGTGTTCCAATTGGAGCCTTATAAAATCCCAACGGCTTCGATGGAAGATAGTATGTTGGTGGGCGATTTCTTATTTGTAAGCAAAATGAACTACGGACCTCGTTTCCCAATTACACCAATTGCTTTTCCTTTGGTACACCAAGATTTATTTGGTGCCCAAGCCTATACCGATGCAATCGAATTGCCCTATATGCGCTTGCCTGGTTTCCAATCGGTGAAACGCAATGACCCAATTGTATTTAATGTGCCTTGGGATCAATATGACCAAACGCCGCGCCCTGTAGATAAAATGCAAAACTATGTAAAGCGTTGTGTTGGTCTTCCAGGCGATAAATTGGAATTAAAAAATGGTATCCTGTTCATTAACGGCACAAAAGCCTATGCGCCGCCAAAAATGTTGCACAATTACTATGTAACTTTCAAGCCAATGTCGGCTGTACCAACAGCTGAAACCTTGACCAAAGAATACGATATTTACGATTTCTTATTGTTAAACGAACGCACCTACCGTATGGCTTTGAATTTAGAAGATTTAGAAAAAATCAAATCTGATTTTCAAGTTGATTTGGTGAGACAGCAAGTTTGTCCGGCAAAAGGAAATTATTATTCTCCAGATGGTGTGGTAGAGTTTAACGCCATTATTAAAATGAAAGATGGCCAAAAACTAAATTATGAAGAGACTAAAAAACTTGGAATCTCATACAGTGAACCTCTATCTGCTGACTTAAAATATCTGCATGTGTTAATGGATGAGAATTATCTTAATCCTAGTAAATATGCTGAAATTCCTAAAATCGATTCTATAAAGGTTAAAACCCAATTGACTTCGCCTTTAACCAATGTTTTCCCTGATAACATGGCAATTTATCCTTGGAACAAAGATTTTTATGGTCCAATATATTTGCCTAAGGCCGGTGATAAAATAAAAATCGATAAAAATAACTTCTATTTTTATGAGCGCGCCATTAAGATCTATGAAGGCAACAGCAGTTTTGAATTGGTAGGAAGTACGCCATACATCGATGGTAAACCAATTGTTGAATACCAGTTTAAAATGGACTACTATTGGATGATGGGTGACAACCGCGACAATTCATTGGATTCGCGTTTCTGGGGCTATGTGCCAGAAAATCACATTGTAGGCAAGCCTTTATTTGTTTTCTTTAGCATTCAATACAAACACGCTGAAATAGACCCGTCTCAACCTGGTAAACGCAAAGAAGATGAGTTTGTAAAAGTGCGGTGGAATAGGATTTTTAAAGTGATCAAATAGATAAATGTTCATAGAAGATATACAGACCATTGAGCAGGTTGCTAAAGCGCTCAATTCAAATGCAAAAATCAGCATTGGAGAGGGCAGTAAAGCGGCAATATTAAAGTCATTTGCTTACATTAAGAACAAAATGGATTCAACTGATGCGGTGATATACGGCATCAATACTGGTTTTGGCTCACTTTGCAACACAACAGTTCCTCACAGTGAATTGCAACAACTTCAATACAATTTGCTGCGCTCACATGCCTGTGGAACAGGTGATTTTGTGCCCGAGAAAATCGTCAAATTGATTTTACTTTTAAAGGTAAAGTCTTTGTCATACGGCTACTCTGGCGTGCAATTGGAAACGGTTCAATTGCTATTGGATTTATACAATTTAAATATTTTACCTGTTATTTACCAACAAGGTTCATTAGGCGCTTCGGGCGATTTAGCCCCATTGTCGCACATGAGTTTGCCTTTGATTGGAGAAGGTGAAGTATGGCAAAATGGTCAGATTGTAGATGCTTTGCCGGTTTTAAAAGCCAATAATTTAAATCCTGTGGCTTTAGGCCCAAAAGAGGGATTGGCTTTGATTAATGGTACCCAATTTATGTTGGCCTATGGCATTTGGTGTCAAATTCAAGCTGATAATATTTTACACCATTCCACTTTGATTGCTGCTTGTAGCATAGAGTCGTTTAATGCCCGCATTGAGCCCTTTTTACCACATACCCACAGAATCAGAAAACAAAATGGTCAAATTGCCATTGCCGAAAAAATTAAGTCACTTTTGGACAACAGTGAAATGATTAAGTCTGATAAGCCAAGGGTTCAAGATCCTTATTCATTTAGATGTATTCCACAAGTGCATGGCGCCAGTATGGATGCATTAGCATACACCAGCGGGATATTCGAGAATGAGTTAAATGCAGTAACCGACAACCCTAATATTTTTCCAGATGAAGATATGGTTATAAGCGGAGGTAATTTCCATGGACAAACCCTCGCTTTGAGTTTAGATTTTGCCGCAATGGCCTTAGCTGAATTGGCATCCATTTCAGAAAGACGGATTTATAAATTAATTTCTGGGGAGTCCGGATTGCCGCCGTTTTTAGCCGATAACCCAGGGCTGGAAAGTGGTTTTATGATTGCCCAATATACCGCTGCTGGGATTGTGAGCCAAAACAAACAGTTGTGCACCCCAGCAAGTGTTGACAGTATTGTAAGCAGCAACGGACAAGAAGACCATGTGAGCATGGGTGCCAATGCAGCGACCAAGCTTTATAAAGTGATACAAAATGTGCAACAGGTATTGGCTATTGAAATGCTATTGGCCTCGAAAGCCTTTGGCTATAGAAGACCTTTGAAATCATCGCCTGAAATCGAATCTTATGTTGCAGATTATACTTCTGTAATACCGACAGTGCAAGGTGATCAATATTTATCGCCTATTATGCGTGCTTCCAAAATAAAAATATTTGGCCAATAGTTTGTAATTTTGTTAAAACCATGAATCTTCAAGAACTTGCTGTAAGCTACGAGAATCTAGACCTTTTGGCTTCTCAAGTAGTTGAAGGATTTATAACAGGTTTGCACAAAAGTCCTTTTCATGGTTTTTCGGTTGAGTTTGCTGAACACCGTTTGTACAATACGGGTGAATCAACAAAAAATATCGATTGGAAATTGTATGGGCGTACAGACAAATTATTTGTAAAGCGTTTTGACGAGGAAACCAATTTGCGTTGCCATATATTAATGGATGTTTCCAGCAGCATGTATTATCCAGCAGAATCTAACAGTAAAATTAAATTTGCGGCCCTGGCAGCTGCTGTTTTGGCCAACTTAATGCGCCATCAGCGGGATGCCGTTTCCTTAAGCTGTTTTAACGACCAAGTGGTGTCGCAAACGGATGTTAAATCATCCACTTCCCATTATAGAACAATCATCATGCAATTGCAAAAAGTGTTGATGGAATCGCCGAAAAGTTCCAGCACCGATGTGTCTATTGTCATCAATGGAATTGCAGAACAAATCCATAGAAGAAGTTTGGTGGTTGTGTTAAGCGATATGTTTGAGAATACTGAGAACAACGATGCTTTGTTCAGCGCTTTGCAACATTTGAAATTTCGCAAACACGAAGTCATCGTTTTTCATATTACCGATGGAGAAACTGAAGGTAAATTTAATTTTGACAACAGACCCTATAAGTTTGTAGATTCTGAATCTGGAGACGAATTAAAATTGTATCCCGATGATGTTCGAGATATCTACTTGAAAAGAATGGCAAAATTTACCAATGAATTGAAACTTAAATGCAACCAATACCGGATTGATTTTGTTGATGCTGATGCGCGCAAATCTTTCGATCAAATACTTTTGCCGTTTTTCGCCAAACGCAACAAAATGCGATAAGGCTGTTTAAAGTCAGTTTATAAAATATACCAGGGTTTTTATTTTTTTCCTTTTTATTCATTAGGTTTGAACTTCCTATGAATGATATTGAAATAGCCCAATCGATTGCCTTAAAACCTATCGCTCAGATAGCTGAAAAATTAAATATTCCAGAAGAATTACTTGAGTATTATGGGCGCTTTAAATCAAAGCTTCCTCTGTCTTTAATTGACTTTGAGAAAATCGAAAAATCAAACTTGGTTCTCGTAACGGCAATGACACCAACGCCAGCAGGAGAGGGCAAGACCACCATTTCAATAGGGTTAAATGAAGGCTTAAATAAAATTGGCAAGAAATCACTTGCTGTTTTGCGCGAACCTTCATTGGGGCCAGTGTTTGGTATTAAAGGCGGCGCGGCCGGTGGTGGATATTCTCAAGTGGTGCCAATGGAAGACATCAATTTGCATTTTACCGGCGATTTTTCGGCCATCGAAAAGGCCAATAATTTTTTAGCTGCCATCATTGACAATGTGATTCAGAATCCTAAACATGAAGTAAAAATTGATCCCCGCACTGTTTTATGGAAAAGGGTTATTGATATGAATGACCGCAGCTTAAGAGATATTATCATAGGTATAGGTGGTAAAGCAAATGGTGTAATGCGCAGCGATGGATTCAACATCACCGCAGCTTCCGAAATCATGGCTATACTTTGTCTGTCAAGCGATTTGGAAAGTCTCAAAGAAAAGATAGGAAATATATTAGTAGGTTTTACTTACAGCAATGAACCTGTTTTTGCCCGCGATTTGAAAGTCCAAGAGGCTATGGCCATTTTGTTAAAAGATGCGATTAAGCCTAATCTTGTCCAAACGCTAGAAGGCAATCCTGCAATTTTGCACGGTGGACCGTTTGCCAATATCGCACAAGGTACCAATTCACTGATTGCAACCCGCATGGGGCTTTCCTTAGCTGATTATGTAGTGACAGAAGCTGGCTTTGGTGCTGACTTAGGCGCTGAAAAATTCTTGGACATTAAATGTGTTTACGGAAATTTAAAACCCAAGGCCATGGTTATTGTTGCCACGATAAGGGCTTTAAGGCACCATGGCGGCGCAAGTCCCGAAGAACTAAACACACCTTCATTAGACAGAGTTGAAAAGGGTTTTGTAAACCTTCAAAAACACATTGAAAATGCCGTGACATTTGGGTTTAATCCAATCATAGCAATCAATCATTTTGTAAAAGATAGCCAAGAGGAAATAGAATTGCTGCAAAAAATGTGCGGTGAAATGAATGTCAAAGCTGTTTTGGCAAAAGCTTGGGAATTGGGCGGTAATGGAACACAAGATTTGGCAAGAGCGGTTATAGCTGAAATAGAATCAGGAAACAGCAATTTTAAACCTTTATATGACCATGCCAAATCGCCAAAAGAAAAAATAGAAACCATAGCCAAAACAATATATGGAGCCGTAAGCGTTGAATACAGCGCTAAGGCTTTGGAGGGGTTAAAACGCATTGAAAAAATAGGCTTATCAGCATTGCCAATCTGTATGGCCAAGACGCAAAAGTCGTTCAGCGATAATGAGAAGAAAATTGGCCGACCAATTGGATTTACAGTCACCGTACGTGAGTTTGAAATAGCCGCTGGAGCTGGGTTTTTAATTCCAATATTGGGAAATATGATGCGCATGCCTGGTTTGCCAAGTGTTCCAGCCTCTGAGGGCATGCACATTGATGCCAATGGTGTAATTAGTGGTTTGTCTTAAATTTTTAATTCAACTTATAATATTGGTTTGATGAATTTGGATTAAAATACGTTTATAATAATTTATCTGTATATTGCAGTTTAATTTTAAAATATTATGAAACATAAAATTATTCTATTCTTCTTCCTAATTGCATGTGCATGCAAGGGATTTGCTCAAACAGATTCATTGTCAAAACAAGACAGCAATAAGGTTGTTGTTGTGACGTATGATGGGAAAGAGTTCATTGGTAAAATACTTTCAGACGATGGGAGAGAAATACTGATGCTAACCGATTTGACAGGAAAGATATTTATTAAAAAAGAAAATGTAAAGAAAATTGTAAAAGTTACAGATGCCGAAATTGTCAACAATGAATATGTTGAAGAAAGTCCATTTACCACACGTTATGCCTTTACCAACAATGCCCTTCCGATAAAGAAAGGACAAAATTATGCTATGTGGAATTTGTTTGGTCCTGAAGTGCATTTTGCGGTGACCTCAAAGTTGAATTTAGGGGTGATGTCTACTTGGTTGTTCAGTCCAATCGCTGTGGCTGCTAAATATACCTTTAGCAAAGAGGGCGCCAAGGTATACGCGTCTGCGGGCACATTGCTGGGTACTTCAGGTTGGATCAATAGCAAAGGTTTTGGCGGTTTACACTGGCTTTCCTTAACAAAAGGAAACCGTAAAAATAACATTACAATTTCCGGAGGCTGGGGATACATGAGCAGTCAAAGAACGTTGTACGTTCCCGGTGAATACGTCAGCGGATCTATTCCAACCATTAAAGCATCAATGCTTAGTGGACCACTTTTTTCAGCCTCAGGAATCGTCCAAATTGGGAGTAAAACCAGTTTTGTTTTTGACAACATGTTGCTCTTGCCACAAGGTACTTTCTCTGAGGTAAAATATATATACCCACTCAACCCAAATAATGTGTCAACAATAATAAAAAACAACACTAGAACCTCATCTTATATGCTTATTATGGCTGGAATGCGTTTTAAAAAGACTGATTTTCAATCCATACAAGTTTGTTTGGCAATGTTGAATTATTTTGTTCCAGAAGGAGCTAATGCTACCATCCCATTGCCAATGATAACTTGGTTTAGGCGCTTTTGATTTTCTGTTATTTCTTTGAAAGTAGCAGCTGTGTTTTCCTTTCAGATTGTATTAACTTTGCCGTATTATGTTAGGTAATATTTCGCAGTTGTTAGAAATGAAAAAAAAGGCGGATGAGCTCAAAGCTAAAATGGAAGCCATCACCGTTACAGAAACCACCAATGGTATTACAGTTGATTGTAATGGTAACCGCAAAATTCTTGCCATTCACATTGAAGAGTCAAAGTTGTACAATAAAATACAACTTGAAGAAGACCTTTGCGAAGCAGTAAATAATGCCTTGGCCTCAGCTGAAAAAGCCTCAATAGGAGACATTGCAAACATGGCGGGTGGCTTGCAAGGTTTAAGCGCATTGTTTGGTAAATAGTTTTTTCTTATATCTTTATGATTCAAATCAATTTTATTTATAATATAAAAAGAAATACCTTTGCAAGCATGTTGAAACCCTTGTCATTTTTAGCGTTACTCCTTGTATTTACATCTTGTAAAAACAACTTAGGAAGTGGTAAATTGGCTGTGCAGGCATTTAACGAAGTTGCATCAAACAACAATGCACAAATAATTGATCTAAGGTCAAAAGCGGAGTTTGATTCAGGCCATATTGCAAATGCTGCCTCGTTTGCCCCCAATAGTGTAGAGTTGGATGCATACACAGATCTATTATACAAAGACATTCCAGTTTGTATAATAGGCGCAAATGAAGAAGATAATGCAAAGTTAATTGGGTTATTAAAATCCAAAGGGTTTAAAAGCATAAATGAATTGGACGGCGGAATGCTTTCTTGGCAAAATGCAAACCTGCCAATCTTAAAAACAGAACCTAAAAAAATATACCCTAATGATACCATTGCATTTGATGATGCAATTTTAGGCGATAAGTTGGTAATGGTCGATTTTAATGCTACTTGGTGCAAGCCTTGTAAAATGATGCAACCGAGTATTGATAAGGTGCACGATACGCGTTCAAGCGAGGTAATCGTTTACAGCATTGATGTTGACCAATTTCCTCAGTACAATGAGAAATACCAAATTCAAAGCATTCCCTTGGTCTTGTTGTTCAAGAATGGTAAAATATTGCACCGATCTGAAGGCTTGCTAGAAGAATCCAAAATAAATGAACTAATAGATAAAAACAAATAATTATGGCTGTTATAAAAACTGAAGATTCAAATTTCGCAAACGATTTAGCGCACGATAAAGTGGTGGTTAAGTACCATGCAGATTGGTGCGGAAGCTGCAAATTGTTTTCACCCAAATTCAAGAGATTAAGTGAAGATGAGCGTTTTAAAGACATCGTTTTCTTGGATGTAAATGCCGAGCAAAACCCAGAAGCAAGAAAATTAGCAGGGGTAGACAACTTGCCATTTTTTGCAACCTTTAGCCACGGTAAATTAGTAGAAGCAAAGAGCACATCTAAAGAAGATGTATTTTTAGACATGTTGTCAAAGCTATGAACATACAAGTCATAAAGAAAATAATTGAGTCTTACTCAATCGAGCAACTCAAAATGGCTGAAGAAAACCTTTTAGATGAAAAGCCATTGGGTATTGAAATAGAAGGCAAAGATGAAGGTGAGCAATTGACCCACATTCTAGCGGCTGTTTTTTGCCTTGAAGAAATGCAGAAACCAGACATCAACATCAACCAAGCAATCCGCCTGTATAGCCAAAGGGTGCGCGGTTCAATTAGTTAATCAAATCTTTGTGTTACAAAAAAAGCCAAGAATTATTCTTGGCTTTTTTTAGGTATAAATGGTTGATTTATGAAAATTTCCCCTTGTATTTTTCTTTGATGTCACTGGTAATGTCTCTGACTTCCTGTTCCTTGCTTAAATGGCTTATAAATAGAATGTCGTCGGTGTCTACAATGATGGCGTCTTCGTAGCCTTCAACAACAACAAGTTTGTTCGGATTTGATTCTTCAACGATTAAGCAATTTTTAGAATTATAAACTTCAATGTTGTTGCCATGTTTCAAGTTGTTGTTTTCGTCCTTTTCCCTAAGCACAAAGAGTGATTTCCAAGTACCTAGATCACTCCAACCAAAATCAACAGGAACAATCCCAGCAATTTTAGTTTTTTCCATTATGGCATAGTCTATTGAGATGCTCTTGCAAAGCGGATATTGCTTGTTGATGAAAGCTTGTTCTTCAGATGTGTTGTATTTCTTCATGCCTTTATGGAACAATTCATACATATCGTTTTGATGTAAATTGAACTCTTCAAGGATATCGGATGCTTTCCATATGAATATTCCACTGTTCCATGAAAAGTCGCCACTGTCTATAAAGGTTTGTGCGATTTCCAATGTGGGTTTTTCAGTAAAAGTTTTAACCATAAAGACACCGTCACTTACTACTTTTTCATGGTGCTGAATATAGCCATACCCGGTATCCGGGCGGTTTGGTTTAATGCCCAATGTGAGGAGCATCTTATTTGATTCTGTGAAGTGTAAAGCTTTCAATAAACTCTCTTCAAATGTTTTTTCATCGGTAATTAGATGATCACTCGGAGCGAAGATTAAGTTGGCATTCGGGTTTTGTGCAAATATTTTAAAGCTAGCATAGGCAACACAAGGGGCTGTATTCATAGCTGCGGGTTCGTCAATGATATTGGAAACTGGCATCTCCGGTAATTGCTCATTAACCAATGTTGTGTAACTCGCATTGGTAATGACAAAAATGTTCTCTACTTCGATGAATTGCGCAAATCGGTCGAATGTTAGTCTTAGTAATGATTTGCCAACACCCAATATGTCGTGAAATTGTTTTGGGTAGCTGCGTTTGCTAAGAGGCCAAAATCTACTTCCAATGCCTCCAGCCATTATGACTACATAATTATTCGTATTCTTTCTCATCTTAAATTAATCCTTCTTTATTTAAATCGTGTATATGCACCATGCCAATATATTCATCGGTTTCCATAACTATTAATTGGCTAACTTTTAATTCTCTCATAAATGAAACGGCATTTGCAGCCAATTCATTTGCATCTATTGTTTTGGCATTGGTATTCATTATATCCGATGCGTTAATGCCTTCTAAATTTCTTGTTTGCTCAATCATTCTTCTAATGTCTCCATCAGTAATGATTCCAATTACTTTCCCATTATCTGCAACCACCGTCGCCCCCATTCTGTTTTTTGATATGTCAAAAATGACCTCTTGTATGCTCGTATTTGGAGCAACCATTGGTTTTAGGTTGTTGCTTGCAATTTCCTTTACCGTTAAATACAAACGTTTTCCCAAGGCACCGCCGGGGTGGTATTTCGAGAAATCATTTGAACTGAAGTTTTTGCATTGAAGAAGCGCCACGGACAAGGCATCGCCCATCATTAATTGAGCCGTTGTGCTGCTTGTAGGTGCTAAATTATTGGGGCAGGCTTCCTTTTCAATAGGTGTATTTAATACAATATCTGCTGCTTTTGCAAGTGCAGAATCAAGATTGCTTACAATGGCGATCAATTGATTTCCAAATTGCTTTAGTAAAGGTGCAAGCGCTTTGATTTCAGGGGTAGTGCCGCTTTTTGAAATTGCGATCACCACATCATCCGTTTGAATAATACCCAAATCGCCGTGTATGGCATCCGCTGCATGCATGAAAATTGAAGGAGTTCCTGTTGAGTTCATGGTTGCAACAATCTTTTGTGCAATGATTGCACTCTTTCCTATTCCAGTGATTACAACGCGGCCCTTGCTGTTCAGAATTAATCGCACCGCATCTGCAAAGCTGTTGTCAATAACATGCACAAGATTGTTAAGGCTATTTAACTCAACTTCTATGCAGGTTTTGCCGTATTGTATGATTTCTAAATTTGATTGGCTGCTCATGCCATTATGGGTGAAAAGTTCTGCAAAATAAGGCCAAATTTTGACAAGAAAAATTTTTTTAAATTCGTTTGGTTTTATGGTCGAAACAATATTAATTTAGTGTACTCAAATAATAACGTAAATTTAACCTTAAATATAGTGATATGACATTAGCGCAGAGACCATTGAACGCGAAAAAAGCCCTCAAAGATTTTTTCGGTTTTGACGGATTTAAAGGTAACCAAGAAGTAATTATAGAAAGTGTGTTGAACCACGAAGATTGTTTTGTCATTATGCCAACTGGCGCAGGCAAGTCTTTATGTTACCAATTGCCTGCTTTAATGATGCCCGGTACCGCCATCATTATTTCCCCACTCATTGCCTTGATGAAGAATCAGGTTGATAGCATTAGGGGTTTCGGAGAAAACGATAACATTGCACATTTCTTGAATTCTTCTCTTTCAAAAAGTGAGATCACCAAGGTGAAAGATGATATGGGCACAGGCAATACCAAATTGTTATATGTAGCACCTGAAACACTCAAAAAAGAAGAAACCATAGAATTTCTTAAAAGTATAGAGATTTCTTTTGTTGCAATTGATGAAGCCCATTGTATTAGTGAATGGGGTCACGATTTTAGACCTGAGTACCGCAGAATAAAACAAATGATCAAGGACATAAATGATGTTCCTATGATTGCTTTGACTGCTACCGCAACGCCTAAAGTTCAAAGTGATATTCAGAAAAACCTTGGAATGAGTGATGCCAAATTGTTTAAATCTTCATTTAATAGAACCAATCTGTTTTATGAGGTTAAACCTAAGGGAAGCAAAGAAAGGGTGTTTAAAGATATTATATCTGTAATTAAAGCCCGTTCAGGCAAATCTGGAATCATATATTGCCTTAGCCGTAAAAGGGTAGAGGAGCTAGCTGAAATGTTGACTTTAAATGGTGTTAAGGCACTTCCTTACCATGCTGGATTAGACGCTAAAACCCGCGTGCACAATCAAGATGCATTCTTGATGGAAGAATGCCACGTTATTGTTGCTACCATAGCATTTGGTATGGGTATCGATAAACCAGACGTTCGCTTCGTTATCCATTTTGATGTGCCAAAGAGTTTAGAAGGGTATTACCAAGAAACCGGAAGGGCTGGTCGCGATGGCTTTGAAGGCGATTGTATTTTGTTCTACAACCCAAGCGATATAGAAAAGCTTGAGAAGTTTATGAAGGACAAGCCAGTTGCTGAAAGGGAGATTGGTACCTTGCTCTTGGATGAAACCTCTGCTTTCTCTGAAAGTTCGCAATGCCGTCGCCGAACTTTGCTGAATTATTTTGGCGAAAGTTTTGAAGATGAAAATTGCAACAAGATGTGCGACAATTGTCGACACCCTAAGCCTAAATCGGACGTTAGTAATGATGTTGTAAATGCTTTGAAATCTTTAGATTCTCTAAAGTCAGAAACTGAAATTTCCCACTTAGTAAATTACATTATTGGTAAAAAATCGGATTCGGTTAAAGACCATGGCCATGATGCTTTCGCATTCTTTGGAATAGGAAAAGATAAAGATAAACTCTTTTGGAAGGGCATTATAAGATTGTGTTTACTTAATAATTACATCAACAAAAACATTGAAAAATATGGTTTATTGAGTGTTAGCGAGGATGGACAAAATGCCATTCAAAAGCCTAAACATTTTGAAATGGCACTCGATACTGAATTTGAATTCGTTAGCGATGATGATTTTGAAAATGCAGTTCTTGAGAGCATTGCTGATGAAGAGTTGATGCGCGATTTGAAAGATTTGCGTAAAAAGGTGGCTAAGGAATTTGGTTTGCCACCCTATGTAATTTTCCAAGATCCTTCTTTGGATGATATGGCTACCAGGTATCCAATTACCATGGATGAACTTGAAATGACACATGGAGTAGGTAAAAATAAAGCCCAAAAATACGGACAAGCCTTTATTGAATATATTGCGGAGTATGTTCTGCGCAATAATATTGACCGTCCTTCTGATGTGGTGGTTAAAACCTCTGGCGAAAAATCTAAAAAGAAAATCGCCATTATATTAAACATCGACAAAAAAATGGCCCTTGAGGATATTGCAAGAAGCAATGGCATACCTTATCAAGATTTAATGCAGGAATTGGAGCAAATGGTTACCATGGGTACCAGTTTGGATCTCCATTATTGTATTGATGAAATAATAGAAGAGGAGTACCAGGAAGAAATTTTTGAGTATTTTAAATCTCAGGAGGAAGATGACGTTAATAAGGCAGTTGTCGATTTTGACAATGACTTTACCTACGAAGAACTTCAATTAATGCGTTTGCAATTTATTAGCAATATGGCGAACTAGTCCTATTTACAAGGCTGTATTTTAGCTATCCACATTGTTGAATAAGTTAAATATGTTATTTGTATTTGCCTACAATACCTTTGCATCATTACGCAAACTAAACTAAAACAAATAGAGCGACTCTTCAAGCAGCACCATGGTGCTTTGCATTGGTTTTGTATGCAATACGTGCGTTCTGTGGATGATGCCAACGAAATTGTTAATGACACCTTTATGGTGGCTTGGGAAAAGCAAAATGAATTGATTCTTGACGATTCACTCAAATCTTATTTATATACCATTGTTAGAAACAAAAGTTTAAATCTACTTAAGAAACGCAAAATTGAGGTTTCCGAACTCGATATGGGCTTCGATATTCCTTCTGAAACCCACTCTGCTCTTGAAATTCTTCAAGCCAAACAAACTGAGGAATTGGTGAATAAACTGATAGAACAACTTCCCCCGCGCTGCAAGCAAATCTTCGTGCTTAGCCGCAAAGAATTTCTTTCAAACAAAGAAATAGCAAGCCTTATGGAGTTGAATGAAAAAACCATTGAAAATCAAATAAGCATAGCCATTAAGTTTATTAAAATCGGTTTAAGTAAACAACAAAAGCAAAACAATTTACCTCTGGTTTTATTTCCATGGGTGCTGGCAATACTTGCAAATTAAGCGGCTATTTCACCGTCCCTCATCAAGCGTTTGATTAGCGGACTAATCAGAATTAAGACCACTCCTGCAACAACCGCAATGATCCCGATTGTATAATACCCTTGTGTGTATTGTTCCAATTTCTGAAGGTTGCTTAGGTTTTCTGTGCTTCCGCTTTCTGCCAAAGAGGCACCAATAATTCCTGCGCCATATTGGCCATAGGCACTGGCTAAAAACCACGACCCCATCATCATACCCACCAAGCGCTTCGGCGACAACTTTGTAATCATTGACAAACCAATTGGCGACAAGCACAATTCACCTAGTGTTATAACCAAGTATGCCAAACAGAATAACATCAATGGGGTTTTTCCGTCTGCACCTGCAAAGTTTTTGCTGACATAAAACACCAAAAAACCAAGTCCCAAGAATACGAATCCCAAACCGAATTTAACCACTGTATTGGGTTCTAAATTTCTTTTGGCCAGCCATATCCATAGCAATCCAACCAGTGGGCTAAATGCAACCACCCACAAGGCGTTAATTGAATTATTTACAGAGGTCATATTAAATCCATGGCTATTGACATTGCCAACAGCAAAGAAATTCAATGATCCACCACCTTGTTCGAAAAACGACCAAAACAAAACGGAGAATAGAATCAAAATCAATGCAGCCAACATTTTTCCAACTTCCTCTTTTGCCAAATTGATTAAAGTAACAACCATATAGGCCAAAATTACCACAGCTAAACTGATCATAAATAGGTCGGAAAATTGCACGGTATTGGCTTTTCCGTTTTCTAATTTACCTAATAAAAAACTTAGGTCGATTTCAAAAGGATAATAAATCAATAAAAAGAAAAACGGAATAAACAATAAAGACATGGCCATCATCATCCAACCTCTTTTTATGCCTAAAATTTTAAAATTGAATTTTTCTTCGTCTTGCGTTTTGCCAATAGGTCCCAAGGTTTTTTGTGTGAAGATAAATAAAGACAATCCTAGAACCATACACAATCCCGCCAAGGCGAAACCGAGCGACCAGCTCACCGAGGTGCCGATGTAAGCAATGGTAATTCCACTCAACAAGGCGCCAATATTTATCCCTGCGTAAAATAACCCGTATCCAGCATCTCTGCGCGGATCGCCAGGTTTGTACAAATCGCCAATCATGGTTGAAATATTGGGTTTGAAAAATCCATTGCCAACAATCAAAATGCTAACACCAAAATAAAAAGCAAAACTACCAGGCAAAGCCATCAAGAATGTTCCAATGGCCATTAAGGTACCACCCCAGAAAATTGATTTTCTAAACCCAAATAATTTATCAGCAAACATGCCGCCAATAAAGGCCATCGCGTATATGAATGCTTGAATCAATCCGTATCTTTTGTTGGAAATGCTCTCAGCTTTATCGCGTTCGATTTGTTGTGAGGTCTCTATGTAATACCTGGGATGTTCAATGTTCAATTCTTCTTTGTTCTCGGCCAAGAATTTTTCTTGTTTTTGAACCAATTCGCTTTTAACTGCTTGATTGCCGCTAGCGTCTAATTCAGAGCTCAATGGTTTGTAATTGGCACTTAATATCAAATGGGAGATGTACAAGCCCAATAAAGCCCTCATGCCATAGAAACAAAAGCGTTCCCACATTTCCACCAAAAATAGTATCCAAATTTGTTTAGGGTAGGTACCCTTAAAGTTCTGTATCGATTCTAAACTGTATTTTTCTTCCATGATGGTGTTCTAATTAATGCCCTTTTCTTTCATTACTTTGTTGAGTTGCTTCAATAAGGCAAACATCAGCAAGGTTGCTGCCATGAGCAAAGCGAAGTTTATCCAAAAGAAATTTGCCTTGTCAGGATAAGTATCCCACATGCTAGCCAATACACCACTTAGTTTGTTGCCAATGGAAGTTGATAAAAACCAACCACCCATCATTAATGAGGTAATATTGGTGGGGCTTAGCTTTGATACCACCGACAAGCCCATGGGACTTAAAAACAGTTCGCCAATTGTTATTACCCCATAATTGGCCACCAGCCACCACACAGAAACTTTCTCAGTGCCGTTTGCGCCGATTTGCACCGCAGCTACCATCACCAATACCGAGAGTGCTGAAATAAGCAGTCCAAATGCAATTTTACTCGGAGTGCTTGGCTCTTTTTTGCGCCCGCGTAAAAAGGTAAAAAATGCCACTACAAGTGGCGTAAGAATGATTACCCAACCAGGGTTAATGGATTGACTTAAATTGGTTGCCCAAAGTGAAACCTTGCTTCCTTCTGCTGGCAATTCATCTTTGGCTACATTTCTAAAATACAAAGGGTAGTTAAATTCTTTTTGAATGATGCCTTCGTTTTTTTGTAGTTTGAAATTTGCATCGTACAAATCAACAGAGTCTTTCTTGTAGTCAACTTCCTTGGATAGTTTTAAGGTATTAAATACGGTTTCAGTACTGCCAGTAATTTGCCTATCTGTGTACCGGTCGGCCCAAGTAGTAAGGGCGGAGCCATTGAGTTTAAATACGGCCCAAAACAAGATTACGACAGCAAATATGGTAAGCAAGGCGCCAATTGGACGTTTGTCTTCTTGTTTGGCTTTGAAATACAAACTGCCATAAAAAAACACCACAGGAATACAGGCGAAAATAAAGGCATCTGTGCTGTCAGAGCCGAAAATATAACTGTCTGTGTTGATAGGAGAGGCAACCCCTTTTAGCAACCAACCAATTACACCAAATATTACAGATGGCAATAAAATAAACAATACGATTTTATAAAACGGCATATCGCCATCTTGTACCCCTTTTTTGTGATCAAATCCAGCATAATGTTTGGTGCCCAACAAGAAAACAATTACACCTATAAACATACCAACACCTGCGGCCATAAAGGCAAATTTCCAACCCAACAATATTTGCAAAGCTGCGCCAAAAAAGTTGCAAATAAATGCGCCAACGTTGATGCCCATGTAAAATATATTATACCCTTCGTCTTTCTTTTCTTTGTAATTGTCTGTTGAATATAAATTTCCCAACAAAGTTGAAATATTCGGCTTGAAAAAACCATTCCCAACAATCACCAATGTCATCGCCAAATAAAGCATAGTGATATTGTGCACGCCCATTAACAAGTACCCAGCCCCCATTAACAAGCCGCCTACAACAATTGAGTTTTTGTAACCTAAGTATCTATCGGCCAACAAACCGCCTACAAAAGGGGTTAAAAACACCAAGGCGATAAAAGTTCCATATAAATCTGAAGCCTCTTTCTCAGTCATTGCAAAACCGGATTCTACATCTTTTAGGTAAAGTGTAAATATTCCAATCATTAAATAATAACCGAACCGTTCCCACATTTCAGATAAGAATAAAAAAGGTAGGGCTTTAGGATGGTTCTTCCACATAAGGTTTGGGTATAAAAAAACAAACCTACAAAATAACTTTGTAGGTTTGTCTAAATTGAAAAATATTTATAAAGATTTTATCCCTTATGCTGCTTCAGCTCCAGTATTCTTTTCATCCATCATTTTTTGCAACCATGAACTCAATACAAACAGTATTGCAGCAGCAACACCAGTCATCACAATAAACAGCATAAAAAATTCATATAGGTTGGTGATTTCATAACCAAGTATTGAAGGGTATACAATTGGAGCGCTGCTTGCTTCTGCTCCGGCAGTAGGCGGGATTAATGCACTTAAGGTGCCTGCAAATTTATTGGCCGCGGCATTGGCTAAGAACCAAGTGCCCATCATTAATGAGGACAATCTTAAAGGAGCCAATTTAGAAACCATTGACAAACCGATTGGGGATAAACACAATTCACCCATGGTATGTATGACGTACAATCCGATTAACCACCACATAGATACCTTGTCTTCAACACCTAAGCCTTTAACGGCGATTGCAATAACGACGTATCCTAAGGCAACTAAGGCCAAACCAAATGCCATTTTGTATGGAGAAGATGGTTCCATTTTTCTAACATACAAGAATCCCCATATTAAAGTAAATATTGGAGCAAGCGCAATAACCGCTAATGGATTAACCGATTGAAAATATGAAGCAGGCATCTCCCAGCCGAATATGGTTCTGTCTGTTTGTCTGTCGGCAAATAAGGTTAATGAAGCGCCAGCTTGCTCAAATGCACCCCAGAAGAAGATAACAAAGAATGCCAAGATAAAAATTACCACAATGCGTTTCATTTCTATTTTACTTAAGCTTTTATCACTTAAAATAATAATTGGCATAATAACCATAGCGCCATAGATGAAGTAACTAATAATATCTAGGTCACTTTTGAACATTTGTTTGAAGTTCAACATGAAGAAAATAATTCCAATAGAACCGATTATAACTAAAATGTTTTTTAAATCCAATGGTTTAACGGGCAAACCAATTTCTTTTCCTTCTTCAGAAACCAAGTACTTCTTTTGGTAAACGATAAACGAAATTAAACTCACCACCATGCCCAAGCATGCAGCTAAGAATCCCCATTTAAAATCCATAGAACCACAAACCAAAGGAGAGAAGAAAGCGCCTAAGTTGATGCCCATATAAAATATAGTAAAGGCACTATCAATTCTTCGGTCGTTGGCAGGGTATAGTTGGCCAACCATTGTAGAGATGTTTGGTTTGAAAAAACCATTTCCGATGATTAATGAAGTTAATCCTGCCCACATCAAGGTAACACCCATGTTGCCACCAGATGAAGCGCTTAAGAACATGAAGAATTGACCTAAGGCCATCAAGAATCCACCGATTACAATACTTCGTCTGTTTCCTAAAAATTTATCGCACAAATAACCACCCAACAATGGGGTTAGATAAACCAATCCTGTGTAACTGCCGTAAATTTCAGATGCTGATGCATCGTTTAATAAAAGGACTTTGGTCATAAATAGAATGAAGATTGCCCTCATTCCATAATAACTGAATCGCTCCCACATTTCTGTGAAGAATAGAAAATACAACCCTTTTGGGTGTCCTGAAGTCTTGTTAATTTCGTTCATATTGCCTTATAATTATTGGCAATAATATTCAATTATTTTTAAATAACAAGACAATGGAGCCGATAAATCGAAATGAATTTTACAGCGGGTCTGCTGTAATCTTGAATTTTAAAGAAATGATAAATGGCATTTCATCTGGCATGCCTCTGCGTTTTCTGTATTTAAACACCATGCTAAACTTGTCTTGCTTAAGGTATTCTTTGCCTTCAACGTCAGGTAAATCAAGGTTCACAGCCTTAACCCGGACATCTGGTATGAGCTTGCGTGCCACTTCCATTTGACCAACATTGCTGTTTTTAATGTCTACTCTAATTTCCGATAAGTCTTTTAAATTGGAATAGTTAACACTGTCATAAACAGCATAATCCAAAACCTGAATTCTGAATGCAATAAGCTTGGCTGACTTGATTTTTGATTTTGATGTGTTGTTTTTGGCCAATTCACCATCAAGATTGGCAGGGAATTCGTAAGACTCTCTAACAATTAAACTGTCCACATTTAAAGTATCAATCTCCATGTTTTGCGGAAATAATATTGGATATTCAATAATTATTTCACTTGGACTTTTTTCTTTCTTGCAGTCGCAAAACAAAATACTTGTCATGCAGATAAAAAGAAATTTATAGAAGATACTTTTCATGGTTAATTATTGCTTTATCTAGTGTCGAAAATACTGAAAAATTGCGACATTGCCAAAATACAGGTTTATCCTCATTTAAATGATACTTACACCAATTGGCTAAAATCACCATTCAAAGATCCACTAACACTGTCTGATTGAGCGCCTGTGAATGTCTTAATAATATTCACTTGGTTTTCAATTCGCATAACCCCCATTAATGCGAATATCAATGCTTCTTTGAATTTTACCAGTTTGGCATCAGGGATAATAAATTCGGCTTCGCTATGGGTACGTAAATGGTCCATAAGCACTGGATTAAATGCCCCGCCTCCAGTAACCAATACTTTCTTGCCCGCAACTTCTTTTGAGCTTAAATAGTCAATGCTTTTTGATATTTGTATGCCAATGTGGTCGACAAAGGTTTTCATTTTGTCCTCGGAACTTAATTTGTCTCCATCTTTTATAATTTGCCACAAGTCATTGTTGATCCAATCTCTATTAAGGGATTTTGGGAAAGGCATAGCATAGTACTCGATGTTGTTTAATTCTTCCAAAAGTGGATAGTGGATAGAGCCTTCTGCGGCTATTTGGCCATCTTTATCAAATTCTTTGTTCAAGTCGCGCGCAACTCTGTTTAATAAAATATTGGCCGGGCAAATGTCATACGATACACGGTAGGGGCCAATTTTACCAGAGATATTGGCGAACCCGCCGAGGTTAAGGCAATAATCATATTCATTAAAGAATTTTTCGTCGCCTATGGCTACCAAAGGAGCACCTTGGCCTTTTTTAGCCACATCCATGCTTCTGAAATCGCTTACCACAGGAAGTCCACAAATTGCAGACAACGAAGCGCCGTCTCCAACCTGCCTGGTGATCAATTCTTCCGGATAGTGAAATGCCGTGTGTCCGTGGGATGCAACCAAATCCGCTTTGATATTGTATTTCTTAATGAATTCTTTTACCAAATGGCCTAAATAATGTCCGTAAAACACATCGGTTTTGGCATATGATAAAGCATCTGCTTTTCTGAGTTGTGACAATCGAAGGCGCCATACTTCCGAATACTCAAAGGTCTCAGATTCCTCAATTGAGTATGTGTAATGGCCGTTGTCGGAATGTATTGTGCACAATGCCAAATCGATTCCATCCATTGATGAACCTGACATAATACCAATAACTTTATATGTTTTCATGGGCGGTTGATTTTCGAGTTTAAGCAACAAAAATAGTTTTTTTTAGGAAAATCAGAAATTTTCCTTGTTGTTTTATCGTTAATAAGTAGATTTGTGAGGATGAGGTGCTTGTTTTTTATCTTTTGTTTTAATTGTTTTTTGTCTTTTTCTCAGAACACAGATGAGAAATTGGCAGCGCAATATTTTAATGATAAAAAGTACCAGGAGGCCGCAGACCTATATGAAAAACTAGCTTCTAAGCAACTTGAGTCTGTTTATTACTATGACAATTTGTTGCAATGTTATGTTTTATTGAATGATTTTAAAAGCGCTGAGAAACTTGTTGATAAAAGGATAAGAAAATTCAATGAAATCTATACCTACAGAGTTGATAAAGCTTATCTATTTCAACTTCAGAATTTAAATGATAAAAAGGAAGACGTTTTCAAGTCGCTTCAGAAAATACAAATTCTGAGTTCCGACCAAGCTGATTTGCTCGCCAATGCATTTTTGAAACGCCGGTTTTATACCCAAGCAATTGAGGTGTATATAGAGGCTAGGAAAAGTTTGAAAGACGAATTCTTGTTTGCATACAATTTAACGGACTTGTATTTTTACAGTTCAAATGTCGACTTAGCTACCCTCGAATTGGTAAAAATGGCTGGTTACAGCGAGTACATGATCGAAGAGGTTAAAAATAAATTTGTAATTGCATACAACAACCCAAACCAATATAAAATTCTCAGCAACACTTTGCTTGTACAATTGCAAAAAAAACCAGACAACTATGCTTACAATGATCTTTTGGTTTGGTCATTTACCCAGCAAAAAGATTGGAATGGTGCACTTATTCAATCTAAAGCAGTTGACAAAAGACTCAAAGAGGAAGGAAGAAAGTTACTAGAACTAGCGCCGCTTTTAATTCTAAACGAAGAATATGAGTACGCAATAAAATGTTTCGAGTATGTGAAATCATTGGGCGCCGATAAACGTTATTATTACCAAGCGCAGCAGGGGGTTCTGAATTGTGGAATAATGCAGGTTAAATTGCGCAATGGAGCAAGTCCTGAGCGGCTGCTGGCAATGGAAAAAGAATATTTGAGTTTTATAGCAAACAATGGAGTAAACTGGCAAACTGCAGAACAAATAAAAGAACTGTCTGAATTGTATATTTACTACATGAAAGAAGCTCCAAGGGCCATTGCGCAGCTAAATCAAGTAATGGGAATTCCGGGCGTTAATCCGAAGCTTTTGGCAGAGTGTAAATTGGCTTTAGGCGATGCGCAATTAATTGTTGGCGAAACTTGGGAAGCCGATCTTTTGTACAAACAAGTTGAAAAGGCGTTCGCCAATGATGCATTAGGCCAAGAGGCAAAATATAGATATGCCCGTTTGTGTTACTATAGGGCAGAATTTACATGGAGCCAAACCCAATTAGATGTTTTGAAGGAGGCGACAACCCAATTGATCAGCAACAATGCCATGAGGCTTTGGTTAATTATTCAAGATAATTTGGGCATGGATAGTACCGAGGAAGCATTGGGATTGTATGCCAAGGCTGATTTGTTGATTTTTCAAAATAAGTTGGATGAAGCCAATGTGGTATTAGACCAAATACCTATTTTATTTCCTGGCCATTCTTTAATTGATGAAATCATTTTTGCAAAAGCATTGATTGCGGAGAAACAAGAAAAATATGCCATCGCGGAAGTGTTATATTTGGGTTTAATTCGTGATTTTAGTACCGATATCCTGGCCGATAATGCCCTAATTAATTTGGCTAAATTGTATGAATTCAAAATGAATGATACAGCTAAAGCTAAAAAAATATACGAAATGTTGGTCTTGAATTATACGGGCAGTCTATTCGCCAACGAGGCTAGGAAGCGCTACCGTTTTCTGAGAGGTGATTTGTTGAAACAAGATGAAATAAACTAAGTGTAATCCTTATCAGTTTATTCTAATGCAAAATTATTTAACTTTGACCTATGAAAATCAGAAACTTTGTTAAAAATGCTTTTATTGTTTTGGGCCTTGTGCTTCTTGCCATTCAGTTTATTCATTCAGATAAAAACATCAGTGGATTTAAAGCCCAATCAATAGATAAGAAATTTCCTGTAAACAAAGAGCTTGCAGCTGTTTTAAAAACAGCTTGCAATGATTGCCACAGCAATACGACCGAATACCCTTGGTATTCAAAAGTTCAACCCATAGCATGGTATTTGAGCAACCACGTTATTGACGGAAAAAAACATTTAAATTTCGATGAGTTTTTGAATTATCCCTTACACCGTCAATACCATAAATTAGAAGAAATTGACGAAATGATTGTCGAGGATGAAATGCCTTTGACTTCTTATACCCTCATTCACACCAATGCAAAAATGACCGAGGCGCAGAAAGAAATGCTGATTCAGTGGTCTAAAAACATGCGCGATTCAATGGAAAATTGGTATCCGGCAGATAGTTTGATTTCGCCTAAAAAAAGAAAAGTTTAAAAAGTCCTTTCAATAAAAAAAGGGTTAAACCTCATGGTAAAACCCTTTTTTAAAATTGTTTAAGATTAAGAAATTACCCCGAGCTCTTTGCCAACTTTTGTAAAAGCTGCAATGGCTTTGTCTAAGTGGTGTTTTTCGTGAGCTGCAGACAATTGTACTCTGATTCTGGCCTGGTCTTTAGGAACAACTGGATAGAAAAATCCTATAACGTATATGCCTTCATCCAATAATTTTTCGGCCATTTCTTGGCTCAATTTTGCATCGTAAAGCATAATTGGCACAATTGCACTTTCACCGTCTTTAAAATCAAAACCGGCAGCTCGAACCCCATCCTTAAAGTATTTAACATTGCTCTCTAATTTGTCGCGCAATTCGGTTGATTCACTTAAAATATTGAATACCTCAATACTAGCTGCGACAATGGCAGGGGCTAATGAATTTGAAAACAAATAGGGTCTAGAGCGTTGACGAAGCATTTCAATCACTTCTTTTTTGCCCGTGGTGTAGCCACCCATTGCACCACCTAAAGCTTTTCCAAGTGTACCTGTAACGATATCAATTTTGCCATGTACACCGCAATATTCTGGAGTACCTCTGCCAGTTTTACCTATAAAACCTGCCGCATGGCATTCGTCTATCATTACCAATGCATTGTATTGGTCGGCTAAAGCAACAATTTTATCGAGTTGCGCAACATAACCGTCCATACTAAAAACACCATCTGTTACAATGATTTTGTTTCTATGTCCCTTAGCATTTGCAGCCACTAGCTGGGTTTCTAAGTCGACCATATCGTTGTTGTTGTATCGGTATCGAGCGGCTTTACACAAACGCACACCATCAATAATCGATGCATGGTTTAAAGAGTCAGAAATTATGGCATCTTGCTCATTGAATAATGGTTCGAATACACCACCGTTTGCATCAAAAGCAGCAGCGTATAAAATGGTATCTTCAGTGCCGTAGAACTCTGCTATTCTTGCTTCTAAGGTCTTGTGAATGTCTTGGGTTCCACAGATAAAACGGACACTGCTCATGCCGAAACCGTGGGTATCTAGTGACTTTTTGGCAGACTCAATTATACGCGGATGGCTGGATAAGCCAAGGTAATTGTTTGCGCAAAAATTGATAACCTCTTTACCATCGTTAAGCTTAATGTCTGCGCCCTGTGGAGATACAATGATGCGTTCTTTTTTGTACAAACCAGCTTCGTGGATTTGTTTCAATTCATCCTTTAGTTGTTGTTCTAAATTGCCGTACATATTTATGGAATATTTTTTGCAAAAATACATGAGTTGCCTATAAAACATTAAAAATAGTTTAAACATTTAATTAAATTTGCAGGGAACCAAAACAAAGACCACTTTTTCAAACATTAATGGACAATCAAAACAACAACAAAAAGAACGAAAATCCTTTCGGCGAAAAAAAGCCAAATGCACCTAAATTTAATATGTATTGGATTTGGGGGATTTTACTTCTTGGATTTATAATCATCAGTTTCTTTCCAAGTAATCCTGGCAAAAAAACCAATTGGAATGAGCTAAGCGAAATGATCATCAGCAATGATGTTGAGCGTTTAGAAATCATCAACGACCGTGTTGTAAAAGTATTTCTCAAAAAAGAATCCTTAGAAAACGAAAAGTACAAAGATGTGCGCAGCCAAGGCGATGGCATGTTTGGTCAAAAACCACCTCAATACTATTTTGAAGTCAACAAAGAAGCCTTTAATAAAGATTATGAAAATTTAGTTATTGCCCATCCGGAGGCGAAAGCTATTGTGCGCGATTGGCAATACGAGAACGATTCATCGGGTACAATTTTGTATTGGATAATCATGATTGGGATATTTGTATTCATTTGGAGTTTTATGATGCGACGCATGGGTGGTGGTGGCGGCGGTGCAGGTGGCCCAGGTCAGCTTTTCAATATCGGCAGAAGCAAAGCCACTTTGTTTGATAAAAACATAAAAGTAAATATTACCTTTAAAGATGTTGCGGGCTTAGATGAGGCCAAAGTAGAAATCATGGAAATCGTAGATTTCCTTAAAAACCCTAAGAAATACACCAAACTGGGTGGTAAAATACCAAAAGGGGCCTTGCTAATTGGTTCTCCAGGAACGGGTAAAACCTTATTAGCAAAAGCCGTTGCTGGCGAAGCCAATGTGCCTTTCTTCTCGCTGTCAGGTTCTGATTTTGTTGAAATGTTTGTGGGTGTCGGTGCTTCTAGGGTGCGCGACCTTTTCAGACAAGCAAAAGAAAAAGCGCCTTGTATCATTTTTATTGATGAGATAGACGCCATTGGACGTGCAAGGGGTAAAAACTTAATGAGTGGTTCTAACGATGAACGTGAAAACACACTTAACCAATTGTTAACCGAAATGGATGGCTTTGGTACCGACAGCGGTGTTATTATTTTAGCAGCTACCAACCGACCAGATATTCTTGACTCTGCCTTATTGAGACCAGGACGTTTTGATAGACAGATTTCAATTGATAAGCCAGATTTAGTAGGTAGAGAGCAAATATTCAAAGTTCATTTGCAAGGCAAAGAGCTTTCTAGTGAAATTGATCCTAAAAAATTATCAGCACAAACTCCAGGTTTTGCTGGCGCTGAAATAGCAAACGTTTGTAACGAAGCTGCATTAATTGCAGCAAGAAACAACAAGGATAAAATTGATATGCAAGATTTTCAAGATGCGATTGACCGTGTTATAGGGGGGCTTGAAAAGAAAAATAAATTAATCTCTCCTGAGGAGAAAAATATTGTGGCCTACCACGAAGCTGGTCATGCTGTTGCTGGTTGGTTCTTAGAATTTGCAGATCCTTTGGTGAAGGTATCTATTATTCCTAGAGGTGTTGCAGCACTTGGATACGCGCAATACCTGCCAAAAGAACAATACATTTACCGCACCGAACAGTTGTTGGATGAAATGTGTATGACTCTGGGTGGAAGAGCCGCCGAGGATTTAATCTTTGGTAAAATAAGTACTGGTGCTCAAAATGACCTTGAACGTGTTACACGCATGGCATATGCTATGGTAACTATCTACGGTATGAATGCTAAGATTGGTCATGTAAGTTTCAACGATTCAACCGGAGAATACGCTTACAGCAAACCGTACAGTGAAAAAACAGCTGAGCTGATTGACGAAGAGGTTCGTTTAATTATTCAAAAAGCATACGATAGAACCAAAGCGATGTTGAGCGACAAACGCAAAGAATTGGAGAACTTAGCTCTTGAGTTGCTTAGAAAAGAAATTTTGTTCCAATACGATCTTGAAAATTTAATTGGCAAGCGCCCGTTTGACCATAAAACAAATTACGAGAATTACATGGAAAGCGATTCAAGCGTTGAAGAGAAAGCAATTGAAACACCCGAAATTGTTGAGAGTGTTACAGTTGATACCACTGTTCAAGAAAACACATTGCAAGATGCTACTGAACAAGATGCTATTGCAGACAAGACAAGTGCTCCTGAATCAACTACAGAGGAACCAAAATCTGAATAGTGGTAAGTCTTAAACAAATAATCTTCATTGGTTTTTTGTTTCTAGCACTAGAGGCTTGGGCAAACGATTCTTTAGTTTGTCAAGGTAAATACAGCCATGACACGCTAAAAAATGGTATTTGGGTTTGTCGATCTGGCAAAATAGTGCGCAAGAAAGAACACTATAAAAATGGTGTTCTTACTTCTTACATTTTATTCAATGAGAAAGGCCAAATGGTCGAAACTAAAAACAGAAAAGGTAAAATTAAAAAGTATAATCCCTGCGGTTGTTAAGGCTTTAAATACCTCTTGTAATTTTGGCACAATCATTGTTTATTTGTAAGTATGCGTTCAATAGTACTAATTTTAATGATGTTCTTTGCGGTGACTTTGGTTCAAGCCAACGACAGCACCAAGCAAAAACAACAATTGCCTTCCGTGGTGGTGAAGAAAATGGATGGTTCATCTGTGAACATCCAAGACTATGGTAAAACAGGTAAAATCATGGTTATTTCCTTTTGGGCCACTTGGTGTACGCCATGTATTAAAGAGTTGAACAACATAGATGAAATTTACCAAGATTGGCAAAAGAAATACGGACTAGAATTGGTGGCAGTGTCTATGGACGATGCAAGAACTTCAAGTAAAGTTCAACCAGTAGCCAATTCATTGGGATGGTCGTATTTGATTTTATTGGACGAGAATAAAGACTTGGCAAGAGCAATGAATGTTAACAACCCGCCTCAAACCATTTTAATAGATCAAAGTGGCAATATCGTTTATGTGCACAATGGCTACACTGAAGGCAGTGAAATTGAATTGGAAGAGCAAATCAAAAAGCTCATCAAACCCTAAATTTTCTCTGAATAATTTTTAAGACACTGTTTGTGTCTTAAGTTTATTTTCTATTTGCAATCCTTTAAATTTGTGGAATGCTAAAGAAATGTCTTTTTGTTGTCTCCCTTTTTCTAATTGTTGGATTAAGTTCCGCTCAGAATGCTGGAAGCAAACCTCTTACCCAAACGTATCAGAGGAAAGTGAATACCCAAGAGCTTCAAAACAACAATGAAGTTTATTACTTCAATGGCAAACCTTACACAGGCATTAGCATTGATTTGTTTGAAAACAAAACCAAACAGCAAGAAATTAACTGGAAAGATGGTTTACTTCATGGTTTAAAAACCGAATACTTTCCAGGTGGTCGTGTTATTAGATCCACCATGAATTTTTATGAAGGCAAGCGCAACGGTTATTTTGTGTATTACCACGAAAACACCAAAGTTAAATTGGAAGGCAAGTACTTATTTGACCAATTGGACAGCACCATTAATTGTTATTATGAAACAGGCAATCTTAAATACGTGCACAACTACAACAATGGTGTTCGTGTAGGTGAATCTTTGTCCTATTTTAAAAATGGAAATCTTGAGCAAAAAACCAATTTGAAAAATGAAAAGCCTCATGGTCTTATGCAAACGTTTTATGAAGCGGGTAATATCAGGCAAGTGGCAAATTACAATGAAGGAGTGAGCGAAGGTCAATTTATCCGTTACCACCTTACCGGTTTAATGGCTGAAGAATCGTATTATAAAAATGGCTACTTAGATAGTGTTTCAAAGTATTGGGACAATGTTTTTGGCACCATGCTTAAAGAAGAATACTACAAGCTTGGCAAAAAGGATGGCACTTGGATTACCTTTAATGAAGGTGGCGACACTTTAACGGTTTACAACTATAAAAACGACCTGTTAAATGGCCATTTCAAGAAGTATTATTCTGGTGTGGTTGAGCAGGGAGATAAAATGAATGGTAAAAATGAAAAGTTCGACCGATCAAAGTCAAGTAAAGTTTATGTGCGCGTTTTGGATGAATATGGCACCTATGTGGATGGTAAACTTGATGGAGAATTTAAGACTGGTTTATACAACCGAGAGGCCCGCGCAGAAGGAACCTATTCAATGGGAATTATGGTAGGAGAGTGGCAGTACTTTAATGAAGACGATAAATTGGTGCTTCTTGAGAAATACAATGAAGCTGGCGAGCTCATTTACCAAAAGCCAAAACTGCAGCGCAGCAAAACAGATTAATTATTTTAAACGGTCTTTAAATACCTTTTCAAACTTTTCCATTTTTGGCTGTATCACCATTTGACAATACGCATTGTCTTTGTTGTTGGCGTAATAGTCTTGGTGGCTTATATCTGCTTTGTAGAATGTTGTAAATGCTTCTACTGCTGTAGCGATCGGATTTGAATAGACTTTGGCTAATTGCAGATCTGAGATGATAGAGGTCGCTATTTGTTTTTGCTCCTCATTTCTATAAAATATAACCGAACGGTATTGCGTGCCCTCATCGGCTCCCTGTCTATTCAAAGTGGTAGGGTCGTGCACCGTGAAATATGCCTTTAGCAATTCATCCATACCAATGATGCTTGGGTTGTAAATTATTTGCACCACTTCGACGTGGCCTGTGTTTCCCGTGCAAACTTGCGCATAGCTTGGGTTGGCATTTTTGCCTCCAGAGAAACCAGATTCTACCTTGCTTACGCCCTTTAATTGTTCAAATACAGCTTCAATACACCAAAAGCATCCACCACCCAAAGTTAAGGTATCACTGGTTTTAAGTGGCTTGCTTTCTTTTTCAAAGGATAATGACAAAGAGTTTACACAATATCTTTTTCCAGTGCTTGTTGGTCCGTCGTCAAACAAATGACCTAAGTGACCACCGCAACGGGCGCATAGTATCTCAACGCGTTGCATACCCATAGAATGGTCAACTTGGGTTTTGATTTTGCCTCCGTTTATTTCCTGGTCAAAACTCGGCCAACCGCAATGCGATTCAAATTTACTACTGGAACCAAACAACTCATTGCCACAAGCGGCACAAGTATAGGTTCCTGAATCTTCATGCAACAACCATTTTCCAGTATATGGCTTTTCTGTTCCTTTTTCTCTCAAAACATAATATTGTTCATCGCTTAGTTTTTGTTTCCAAAAAGAATCTGATTTTTGCATCCAGGTATTTTCAATAGCTGAGCTGACCTGAGATTTAGGTTTTTGAGCACATGAAATAAAAGCAAGGCTAAAAAACAAAATGATGAATGGAAAAATGGTTTTTAAAGTATGCATGGTGTTGTAAGTATTAAAGCAATTAATATGAAGTTTTGTTCTTTTACAACGAATAAAACTTCCATTAATTGAAAAAGAAATAACGATAATGGTGCCAAACAGTGAGGATAAAGAACGAAATAGATGAAAGGGGGGGAATTAGGGATGAAGGGAAAGACTGATAAATTGATAAAATGAAAAATTGAGAAAATGAGAAATTGAGGGATTGAGAAATTGATCCCAGTGGCAGAGCTCCTTCGTCGCACGCCAAGGGATAGAGAAAGTGAGGAAATGATAAAATGATAAATTGAGAATTAACGGAAACTTCAAGCATTATCGAAAGCCATACTATGCCCTCTTGCTCTTGTTGTTTTTTTTGCAAAAAAAAAGAGTACCGTTTTCTCAGCACTCTTTTTTAAGATTTTAATTGATTGGGTCTAGCTTAATTCGTCGCCAGCTTCATTGTAAATCGCGAAATTGGTTAAATGGTAATTGCTGTCTTCAACAATTTTCACCCATTTTTTAAATTTCCAAAACCATTGAAAACGAACACTTTTTATTCCGCCTTTGGTTAAGTAGGCTTTAATAATTGGATTAACTTTAAGTCTAAGGTTGCTGATGTTTTGGGTATCCCATAAGTAACTTAGTTTTTCGAGTATATTATCACCCAAAAGCATGCTAGAAACTACAGTGCCTGTGCCATTGCAGCTCGGGCAAAGTTCAGAGGTGTTGATGTTGATTTCAGGACGAACACGTTCGCGCGTAATTTGGACCAATCCAAATTTGCTCATTGGCAAAATATTGTGCTTGGAGCGGTCGGTTTTCATCGCCAAGGTCAATGCATCGAAAAGTTCTTTGCGGTGGTTGGGATTCTTTAAATCAATGAAATCAATAACAATAATACCGCCCAAATCACGCAAACGCAATTGACGGGCGATTTCTTTGCAGGCATCTGTATTAATGCGTAAAGCATTTTCTTGTTGATTTTCTGTGGAGCTGATTTTTCGTCCACTGTTGACATCTACCACATGCATAGCTTCGGTATGCTCGATTATGAGGTAAGCCCCATTGCTAAACATTACGTTTTTGCCAAAAGAAGCTTTGATTTGTTTGTCAATCCCGAAGTGTTGAAAAATTGGAACCTTGCTGCTGTAAATGCGGATAATTGATTCTTTGCCTGGGGCAATGTTTCCAATATATTCTTTTAGCTTGGCAGCGTAATCAGCATCATTAACATGGATGTTTATAAAATTATCGTTCAGAAGATCTCTTAACAAAGATTCAGTTCTTGAAATTTCTCCCAACACCTTAAAAGGCGGTTTGGCATTTCTAGAAGTCTTAATTAAGGTATCCCATTGAGCGATAAGATTGTTTAAATCCATTTCAATTTCTTCAATACCCGCTTCTTCAGCGATGGTGCGTATGATGACTCCAAAGTTTTTTGGCTTTAGTTTGTCAATCATTTGTTTCAAGCGCTTTTTGTGGGTAGCGTCTGAAATCTTTTTTGAAATTGAGGTGTTTTTACCAAAGGGAACCAACACGCAAAAACGTCCTGCAAATGAGAGGTCGCAAGTTATCCTAGGGCCTTTGTTTCCAATAGGTTCTTTGAATATCTGCACCAAGATTTCGTCACCTTTTTTAATTAATTCGGTGATTTTTCCGGTTTTGACTATTTCTTCATCTTTCTCGAATTCATCGAGGTTGGTGTTTTTGAGTCCACCTTGGGTAACAATTTTGGTTAGTTTGAGTACAGACTTAAAGTTTATGCCTAAGTCTGTGTAGTGTAAGAACGCATCTTTCTCATGACCTACGTCAAGGAAAGCAGCGTTTAAATTAGGCATGATTTTTTTAACCTTAGCCAAATAAACATCACCGATCTGAAAAGAAGAGACCGAATCCTCCTTGTGGAGTTCTGTGAGTTGTTTGTTGTAAAGTAAGGCTAGATCGATGCCATTGGAGTTGCGGTCAATGACAAGCTCATTCACAATCTAAAGAAAAATTTAAAAAAACTATTTTTTCTTGTGACGATTTTTTCTCAATCTTTTTTTGCGCTTGTGGGTAGCAATTTTGTGTCTTTTTCTTTTTTTTCCGCTTGGCATAATGAATATCTTTTAATTTTTAACTTAATTTAATGCTTGGGCTTTAAGTGCCCAGGCTTTTGATTCTTTTTGGTTTCCCAAGGTTCCGTAAATTTTGCTCAATTCGAGACAATACTCCTGATTTTGGGGTTGCAAATATACTAATTTTTTGAATCTTTCAATAGCTTTTTCTAATTGATTTGACTCAATTGCCAATTTGGCTAAATAATATTGTGCATCGATATGGGTCGAATCGGTTCTTACCACCTCCAAAAGGAGTTTGGCTGGCTTCATCAAATCCATTCTATCATCTGGTTTCTGGAAATTGTTGATGTTGTAAATACTAACCGCCAAGTCAACTTTAGCATCCAAATTTTGAGGAGTTAAGGCGATGGCTGTTTCTAAATTCTTTCTTGCTTTTTTGAACAACATCAATTCATTTTTGTGTTCTTCTGTTGCAAGTAAATAGTATCGGGCTGCTGAATGATAGCGTTCTGATGTGTTTTGAATGTTTCCTAGTCTTTCAGCCAAAACACCTGCATAGGTGTACTGCTTCATAGTGTCTAATAGTCTAATTGACAATGACAATCTGGCCGTGTCGTTTGATTGTAATATATCTGGTTTGACTAAGCTGGTGCTGTTTCCAATATTTTTTAAAATATTTTCAAACGCTTGCTCATTCTGAGAATTTGAGGAGGCAGACTTTTCTTTTTCTAAGGCAGCAAAATCAATGCTTGCTTCTTTGTTATTAAAGCCCAGATAGCTTAGGCCAGCGGTTAAAACGATAAAAGCAACCATTAAGATTGCTTTTATGTATTTGTGTTTCATGCCGCGAAATTAATATTCTTTTTCTTCTTTTTTAGGAACAAAATCTGCAGGAACGCTTGTTTTGATCTTTTCTAAGAATATCTTTGCTGGCTTGAATTTTGGAATAAAGTGCTCGTCTATTACCAATGCTGTATTTTTTGAGATGTTTCTAGCGATCTTTCTTGCTCTCTTTTTCAAGATAAAACTACCAAATCCTCTAAAATAAATGTTCTCGCCTTGCGCCATGTTGTTTTTCATCACTTTGAAGAAGGATTCTAACGACTCAGTTACTATAACTTTGTCGATTCCTGTCTTTTCGGAAATTTCGCTGATAATTTCTGCTTTAGTCATATTCTTTTGTAATTATTTAATCAATTTTTGCTATTTAACTTATTTAAACACAAAACTATGCAAAATGTTTTAGAAATTGTCAATTGGTATAAAAATAATTTAAGAGACCTGCCTTGGCGCTCCACCAAAGATCCTTATAGAATTTGGCTTTCAGAAGTCATTCTGCAGCAAACACAAGTAAATCAGGGACTTAAGTATTATTATGCTTTCCTTGAGCAATATCCTGATATTCAATCTCTTGCAAATGCTGACGAGCAGGAGGTTTTGAAGCTTTGGCAAGGTCTTGGCTATTATTCTAGAGCCCGTAACTTGCTCAAAACTGCGGTTTTGGTGGCTGATAAGCATCATGGTATTTTTCCAAATACCATGGAAGAAATTTCGAAATTGCCAGGTATAGGTCAGTATACAGCCTCAGCAATTCTATCTTTTGCCTATAATTTACCTTATCCAGCACTCGATGGAAATGTATTTCGCGTGATTTCTCGTTTGTACAATATTCGTTTGCCCATCAATGAACAAAAAAACCGTCCTGTATTTTTAGAGATTTTAAATGAAATGATTCAAGGGGTTAACCCAGCAGAGTTTAACAATGCCATGATGGAATTGGGTGCAATGGTCTGTAAACCAGACAATCCTAAATGCGTTATTTGTCCAGTTTCTACCTTTTGTCTTGCCAAAGAGCTAGGCTCTGCTTCCCAACTGCCCGTTAAGGCTGCAAAAGCGGCTAAGAAGAAGCGATTTTTCAATTTTTTCTACATCAAATACAACGACGGGTATTATCTAATCAAAAGAAATGAAAAAGATATATGGCAGAACTTGTATCAGTTACCAATGTTAGAAACTGCCAATGAACTAGATATTACAGATGTTTTCGATCTGGTGGATAAGGTTAAAAGTCTGTTTCAAAGAGAAATATTAAGTAGTGGTAATTTTTCAATGAAGTATTTGAACTCGAGAAAGCACCTTCTGACCCATCAAGAAATAAATGCCATTTTTTTTGAAGTAAATCTTAATGAACAGCCCTTGTTTAAAAATAATACCACTTTGTTTGTAAATGCCGACTCATTGCAAAATTATCCGCTACCTATTTTGATAGAGAAATTTTTATTATCTTTGTGACCATCAGCAAGTTTGAATTGAATGGTTAACAAAGTATTTTTATTGGGTAGATTGGGCAAAGATCCTGAGGTTAAACACCTTGACCACAACCGAGCCGTCGCCAATTTTACTTTGGCTACCAATGAAGTTTTTATTGACAAGTCTGGAAATAAAGTTGAACAAACCGATTGGCACCATGTTGAAATGTGGGATGCCTTAGCCAGAAATGCAGAGAAAGTTCTTCGAAAAGGACGCACCGTTTTTATTGAGGGAAAAATCAAAAACGAAACTTGGACAGACAAAGATGGCAACAAACGCAGTGCAGTAAGAATTCGCGCATTGCAATTTCAGGTTGTTTCCAATGGTCCTAACGCTGATGGACTTGATCACAATGAAAAAAATGGAATTGTAATGAACGAGCATATAGATGCCTCTGATCCATTGCCATTTTAATTCACGTAAATATATGGCAGACGACCCTTATCCTTCGACAATTATTCAAATCGCAAACATCCTAAATCCAAATTTAGATAGCTCTAGCTATTTATATATTTTTGGCACGCTTCTTTTCTTGTTAACTTTAATTTTCTTATCAAGCCTGTTTTCAGCTTCTGAAAACGCCTTATTTTCTCTGTCTGCAAAGGACAAAGAAGATATGAAAGCCTCTGATACGCCGACTGGCAATGCAGTTCTTAAACTGTTGAGCCACCCAAAAAAGTTACTTGCCACCATTCTTGTTGGCAATAATTTTGTAAACGTTACCTTTGTTATTGTCAGTTCTGTTTGGCTAGAAGAAATATTGGATCCAAACATGAACGACTATTTTGATTTTGCAATTAAGGTGATTCTTGTTACGCTGATATTGTTGCTTTTTGGCGAGGTGATTCCTAAAGTATACGCCACCAAACGCAATGTGAGCATCTCTAAATTCATGTCCTTCCCTTTGCTGTTTTGTCAGCGCTTATTTGGTTTTTTGGTTCATCCAATGGTGCGTTTTACAACCATTATTGACCGTAGAGTGCGCATACATGAACATACGGTATCGGCCGATGAATTGACACATGCTATTGACATTACATCCAACGAACACACGGGGCAGCAAGAAAGGGAAATTCTCAAAGGGATTGTTAGTTTTGGCAGCAAAACCGTTAGACAAATAATGAAAGGCAGGGTAGATGTTGCCGCCTTGGATGTGCAAATTCCTTTCAATGAAATGTTGAGCAAGGTGAATGAAATTGGCTACAGCCGTTTTCCTGTTTATGAAGATACCTTCGATAATATTGTAGGGATTCTTTACATCAAAGAAATCCTACCGCACCTATACGAAACCGATGATTTTGAATGGAAGAGCTTGCTAAAACCAGCCTTGTTTGTTCCAGACAACAAACGCATCGATTTATTGCTATCAGATTTTCAAGAGGAACGTATGCATATGGCCATCGTGGTGGATGAGTATGGTGGTAAGTTGGGTATAGTTACCATGGAAGATATTTTGGAAGAGATATTTGGTGAAATCAATGACGAATTTGATGAAGAGCCACTTTCTTACAGTAAGATTGACCACAACAAATACATTATTGAAGGCAAAATGTTAATCAATGATTTTTGTAAAATCTCACAAACAGAGGACGATTTTTTCGATCAAGTAAAAGGCGATGCAGAGTCGATTGCTGGTATGATTATGGAATTGCATGGAAAAATTCCTGTGCGCAATGAAACAATAATTTACAAGCAATTTAGTTTTACCATTGAATCTGTAGACAACCGCAGAATCAAACGCATTAAAGTTGTTATCGAATGAGAGCAATACAATTTATAATTCTACTATTATTGGCTGCTTGTGGGTCTGATGTCAATGTGCCAAAACCCCACGCATATCCCCGTGAGTACTATCCTGAAAAAGCCTATCAATTATTTGATACCACTGCACCATATTCTTTCCTTTACCCTAAATACGCAATTGTAGAACCTTACCGCGATGCTGACAGCAATGCGCATCCCTATTGGTACAATGTGCATTATTTGCCCTTCAATGCGACGCTGCATTTAAGTTACCAAGAGTTTAAAGACCGTTCAGAATTTGACCAATTGTTTGATGACACCCGTCGACTGGCATACAAACATGATGTCCGAGCTGAGGAGATTGAGGAAATAGAACTTCAAAATCCAAAAACACACTCAAGTGGTATCATTTACGAATTAAAAGGCAACACAGCCACCAACCTGAATTTTTACATCAGCGATGGACAAAAACATTTTTTGCGCGGTGCTTTGTATTTTAATGCCAAGACTGAGATTGACAGCATAGAGCCAATCTTTCAATTCATCAAACAGGATGTGGTGAGAATGATCGAAACCACGGTTTGGAAATAAACTTATTCGATGATTATTTTTCGATTTGGGCCACCTTCCATTTCAAATGTATAAACACCCTTAGCCCAACTCGAGACATCTAGTTTTAATTCCCCGCTAAAATTGGATTGGGTAAATACTGTTTTACCACTTGAATCGATTATTTTTATTGCAACAGGATTTTCGATGGCTTTGTATGCAACGAACAGTTCATGGTCTTTGCAATAACTGGAAAACAAATTGATTTGCTGATTTAACGCTGATTTTATTCCCAACCATTGCTCTATTTCAATCCTTTGCAATTGAGCATCTGCTATTCTTTTTTCATTGCTCATATACAAAGTATTGCCTTTAAAACAAACAGCTTCATTTTGCCCATTATGAAACACCGTACCTAAATCAATTCTTCTTTTGTTGCCACTTAAGCAAATGTTGTTTTTATAATCCCACATCAGGTATAAAAAGCTAGTGCCATTGCTTATGTTGTAGCCACATAAGCTTATGGTGCCATTCTTATTGATAGCAGCCCCGGTAACAAGTCCATTGGTTTCTAATGTTTCTAAAGGTGATAAATTGTAAAATCCAGTATCGGTGGGACAGCTATAATGTTTGCTTTTTAAATCGGCCCAATTTTTACTAAACAAATGGATACTGTCGTTGATCAAGCACATGGCTTCAAGATCGAAATTGTGGTTTTGTGAACCGCTATTAAAAACAGATTGATCGCCAAATTGGAATCGGATCTTTCCTGTATTAACGGTATCAATTGAAACATTAAGATTTATATCTGATTTTTTGATTTTCAATATATGCAAGTCCTTGCGTGAACCATTGTTGTTGCCAAAATCACCTACGTAAATGTAGTTTTCATCTTGGCTTAAGTCTTCCCAATCTGTATTGCTGTTATTGCTTAAAACTGTTTGGTGTTTTATTTGACCACCCATGCTATCAAAGGCATAAAGTATTGGTGGATTGTCGCTGTCGTTGAGGGTCCAAAATAAATTGTTGAAATAAATCAAGCCACTGCTTTCAATGAGCGTATCGCTAAGTTTAGAACAAATTATCTTTGACTTATAACTGGTTTTGTTATAAGTGCAAGAGCCATCGTTTTCTTTAGCTGACGAATTGTAGTTGTTGGCCTGCTTGTCTGTGCAGCCTCTTGTTTGAGCATTCGATAATACACATGAAAACAAGCCGATAATAAGGAAAAGAATTTTGTATTTCATTTTAAAAAGTTTTGTATTATCTTGATTCAAAGAACCACATTTTAACTGATTTTTTACATTTTTTATTTTTTTATGCCACATTTTAATTTAAATTTACGTCTAAGAACTAAATCATAATGAAAACAACCTTAAAACTATGGGCACTGACAATATTAGGTTTATTGTTTACTCAAAATAGCATAGCCTCGCATGTATTGGGTGGCGACATTAAATATATTTATCTAACCCCTACAAAATACAAAGTGGTGTATAAACTTTACCGCGAATGTTCTGGGGTTCCATTGGATTTAAAACAGGTTCGTTTTGGTGTAAGCAGTGCCGATGGAAATGTTGATGCAACGATAGTTGTTACGAGAACCTCCATAAAAGACATTAGTTTGGTTTGCAAAAAAGATACCCTGCCATGCGACCCGAACAATACGACAACAAATTCAGGCACCGAAGAGCATATTTTTGAATCGACTGTTGATTTTTCTCAAGCGCCGTATAGTTCTATTAAATCAAGTTCATGTAAGGTCTTGTTTTATTTTTCATTGTGTTGCCGCGCTGGTGCTGTAACCACGATGAGCCCAGGTAATTTTTATTTGGATGCGATGGTCGATTTTTGTGCAGTAAAAAACATTGGCAACACATCGCCCATTTTTAAAACCCTTCCTTTGCGCAATTTGTGTTGTAACACGCCATTTTCTTACAACAATGGTGGAATTGAGCTGGCCGAAGGCGATAGCTTGTCATTTGAAATGGCAGCGCCTTTAAAGGGCTTAAACGATCCTGAAACCTACACGGGTTCATATGACCAGAATTACCCTATGACGCCTTATTGTCCGCCAACTCCAGGCACTCTTAATTGCAAACCTCTGCCAAGTGCCAAGCCACCACGCGGTTTTTATTTTGACAAAGAAACTGGCGATGTGGTTTTTACACCAATCAAATGTGATGAGGGGGGTGTAATTGCCTTCAAAGTCAATGAATGGAGAAAAGACAGCGCTGGGGTATGGCAAATTATTGGATATGTAAAACGTGAATCAACTTGGTTTGTGCAACAATGCACGGACAACAATGCCCCATACTTTACAGGCAATAATAGATATTCAGTATGTGAAGGCAATAAATTATGTTTTACCATCAGCAGTAAAGACGAAGCTTTTTTACCTCAGCAAACTGTTTCAGATACTGTTCAATTAACTTGGGACAGTGGTGTTGTAAATGCTACTTTTAGAATCATTGATCCCACAGCCCGTGAAAAACAAGCTGAGTTTTGCTGGCAAACCAAAGACGGGGATGCCCGTGCAAGTGCCTACAGATTTACGGCCATTTCTACTGATAATTTCTGTGGTGCAGTTGGTCAAACCTCTAAGACCTATATCATTTCAGTTAAGTCTAAAGCAAAAGACAAATTGGTTTATAAAAAATTATACAAAGGAGGCTTAGAAATATTTGCCAATCCATTAAATGGGTCAAGTGGGACTTCAAATACCTATAAGAATATAATTAGAGACAGCAGCAATTCAGGAACACCGCTATACACTAGCAACAACAAACAAAGAGATACCTTCGTGTTTAGCAGTCCTGGGAAATACATTATTGAGCATCAAATCAATAACCCACCTTACAATTGCCCAACTTTTTATTACGACACCATTACTGTAACGGCCGACGATTTAACAGGCATTATCAACTACAGAAAAATCGATTTGAATGTATATCCAAATCCAAGCAATGGGCAAATCAGTTTCAATTCTTCCAGTATTGATGTTCGCGAAGCACTTATAAAAGTGTATGCTGTGGATGGTAAATTGGTCGCTGAAAAACAATTGCAAGCAGGTAGTACTGACTTGTCATCATTGGCCAAAGGTATTTATACCATAGAATTTAAAGTTGAAGGTTACAGCGTTTACCGACAATTGATTATTGAGTAAACGAAAATATTTCTATAATGTTAATTGGAAACGAAGCTCTTGGATATTTTCTAAGGGCTTTGTTTTTTATAGCTGTTCTGGTGGACTTAAGGTATCTGACGAATTGTTTCCCATGTCTCTCCACAAAAAGCCTTTGTCTATGCGGGTGTAGGGCATAAAATTATCTTTGTACAATTGTCCTGTACCCAAACCAGAATGGATGGCCTTTGGAAATCCTGCCGCATATTGCGCTATGGCATTTAGCCCTATATTGCTCTCCAAGGCTGAGGTAATCCACCAGCCGATATTTAGTCTCTCTGCTGTTTTAATCCATAAATCTGTTTGCACAAATCCGCCAACTAAATTTGGTTTTAAAACAATGTACTGAGGCTTTATGGTTTCTAAAAGCTTCAGCATGTCTTCTTCTTTGTGTATGCCTATCAGTTCTTCGTCGAGCGCAATAGGAATGGGACTGCTCTTGCACAGTTCTGCCATTGTTTCTATCTGTCCTGCTTTAATCGGTTGTTCAATGCTGTGTAAATTAAAAGGTTTTAAAGCCTCCAATTTTTCCATTGCTTCACTGGGTTTAAATGCCCCGTTGGCATCCACCCTTAAAATCAGTTTATCGCCACCTTTTTGCGCGCGAACAAACGCCAAAAGTTCCAATTCTTTCTCGAATTTTAGAGCACCGATTTTTATTTTGATGCAGTCGAATCCTTTTTCAATTTTCTCAAGTACTTCTTCCTTCATCTCCTCCAAATTATCCATCCACACCAAACCATTAATTGGTATGCCTTGTCTGCCAATGGCATAAAAGTTTTGGAAGATTATTTTTCGGCCTCCATTTTTCAAATCCAATAAAGCGGTTTCTAAACCAAATTTAATCGAAGGGAATTCATGAAAAGGAAAATCGTCGGCCTTGTTCTTGTTGATTTGTTTAACAAGTTCTTCCAATTTAGATTCATAATCTTTGTGGTCGTCCATACTCAAACCACTTAAAGGGGCGCATTCGCCAAGCCCAACAATGGTAGGATTTAAGGCATTGTGTATGGATAAAAGATAGATGGTTCTTTCTTTGTAATTGCCTCTGCTGGTGGTGGCAGGTTTTTTAAACTTAAGGCTGTGCTTGCTGATGCTGGCTATTAATCCCAAACTGGTTTAAACAAAATTTCTGAAAGGCAAAAATACAGCATCATGCCTAGGATCAAAAGGGATAAAAACTTTAATTGTTTGTTAAAATCTGGTCTGCTTTTACAAGTTTTTAATGCCTCATAATGCAGGTAGATTAACAATGAAAATATGAGATAGTTGGACACCAGAATAATGCCCAAGTTGATGCTGAAAATAGAGTAGGTGGTAAGGCAAAATACGGCGGTAAACAATAAGGCCAATTGGTAATACAAAGCACTTTTGTAACCCAATTTTACAGCGATGGTCATTTTGTTTTTTGCTTTGTCGCTTTCAATGTCGCGGATATTGTTGATGTTTAAAACCCCGGTGCTTAGTAAGCCAATCGCTGCAGCAACCCACCAAATATGTGAGTCTACATTCTGAGTTTGTAAAAAGTATGTGCCTACAACCGACAACAATCCGAAGAATATAAATACTGAAACATCGCCATAACCTGCATAGCCATAAGGCTTGCTGCCTGCTGTGTAAAAATATGCTGCTGCTATGCCAAGCAATCCAACACCCAATAAAATCCAAAAGGATAGGTTGATGGTTTCAATGCCAATTAAAAGTAAGGCAATACCACTGGTTAAACTCAAGCCAATTAATATGCGAATAGACAAGACCATTGACTTTTCGCTCATAGCCCCAGAGGCCATTACGCGGTCTGTTCTTTCGTGGGTATCTGCGCCGTTTTTGAAGTCGCCGTAATCGTTGGCGTAGTTGCTCAATACCTGCAAGAGTATGGCGGTTAATAAACTTAAGGCAAATATGCTTGAATTAAAATTCCCTGTTTCTGAATAGGCCAATAGATTGCCTGTGATGGCACCTGAAATGGCCAAGGGTAGGGTGCGCAAACGCGCGGCTTGTATATAGGTTTTTAGAGACAAGGGGTGCGTCCTCCATCAACTACGATGTTTGTGCCGGTGATGTATGCTGCAAACTCTGAACATAAAAAGCATGCAGCGTATGCAGGCTCTTCTGGTTTGCCAAAGCGCTTCATAGGTATCTCAGCCAACATTTCGTTTTCTATTTCATCTCTTTCAACGTTTAGTTTGCCCGATTTGTTGTTGATTATTGTATTCAAACGCTCGGTCTCTGTAGCGCCTGGTAAAATATTGTTAACGGTTATGCCGAACGGAGCCAATTCTGTTGCAATGGTTTTAGACCAATTGCCTACAGCGCCTCTAATGGTATTGCTAACGCCTAGGTTGGCCAAAGGAACTTTTACAGACGTTGAAATAATATTGATGATGCGTCCGAAGCTTCTTTCACACATGCCAACTGAAACGGCTTGAACCAATTGTTGGTTGTTGATCAAATGGGCGTTGAATGCTGCAATGAATTCTTCTGGTTTAGCATCTATGGCTTTGCCCGCTGCTGGCCCACCCGTATTATTTATTAAGATGTCAATTGGAAGAGCTGACAATGTTTTACAAATTTCCGCCACCGAAGAGGTGCTTGAAAAATCGGCAATTAAAAATTGGTGTTCTTGGCCTTCTGAATAGTATAAATCCTTTATGGTTTCTTGCAAGCGCTCAGCGTTTCTGGCCAGTAAAATAATACTAGCACCCGCTTTAGACAATTCTATAGCAATCGCTTTTCCTATCCCTTGGCTGCTGCCACAAACCAATGCTGTTTTTCCGAGTAAATTAATGTGCACTAGGCAAAGGTAATGTTAAAATCAATTTGCACAAATAGGTATTCTCTATTATTCTGTTCAATTTATTTGCACTCTTTTTGTATCATTGCATTGGTATGAATTACACGCGTTCGGTTTGTCTATTTCTTTTTTGTTTCCTGTTCTCTTTATCAATGCTTGCACAAAAGCCTGCGATGCTCGGTGACTTTGCTCCAGGCAACAAAGGGTCTAACCCCGATTTTCTTACCGCCTGTGACAACATGGCTTTTTTTACCGCTGAAGATGGTTTGCATGGCCGTGAACTTTGGAAAACCGATGGAACATCGGCTGGTACGCTTATGGTAAAAGACTTGTGCGTGGGCATTTGTGGCTCTTCTCCTAAAAATTTATGTGCTGTTGGTTCTACCCTTTTCTTTACTGCCTATGAAAGTGATAAGGGTACGGAGTTGTGGAAAACCGATGGCACCGATAAAGGCACAGTGCGTGTAAAAGACATCAACAGTGGACGCAGGAATTTCAGTCCCCGTTACTTATGCAATGTCAACAATGTTTTGTTCTTCACTGCCGACGATGGTAAGAATGGCGCTGAATTGTGGCGCAGCGATGGCACTGAAGCTGGCACCTTTATGGTTAAAGACATTGATCCCGCAGGAAGTGCACATCCGAGCATGCTTTGTGCAGCAAAAAATGTTTTGTTTTTTAAAGTGACGATTAAGGGCGAAGGCGAAAGTATTTGGCAATCGGATGGTACGGCAAACGGGACAATTAAAATTAGTTCTGCGCATTCAATTCGCAACATTGGACATGTAGCCTATAAACAGACTGTATTTTGGACAGACATTAAGGAGCTTGGGGTTAAAAATCAAATGGGTTATAAATTCGAACTTTGGGCGTTTACCCTAGGGGCAAAATCTCCGGTATTGCTTGTGAATTGGTCGCAAAACTCCAGTGCTTGGCCCTCATTGGCTTTTGCATGTGGCAACAATGCATTGTTTTTTTCAGAGGGAAATACCTTGTGGAAGTCAGATGGCAGCACCTTAGGTACAGCTAAAATTAAAAGCATACCAAATGTTTCCTACCTAAATGAATTGCAAATGATTGGCGATGATTTAATTTTCAATGCCATAAAAAGTATCAATACCAACATTAAGGAAACAAGACACGCAATAACCACAGAAATATCAGAATACGATGTCTACATATCCGACGGAAGTATCGACGGAACCAACTTGTTACAAAAACGAGAAATGTTAAGGCAAGCTGCTTTTTTTAAAAACAACATCATTTTTTACAGCAATGATCTGTGCAAATACGATTTGAAATCGTCTAAACCAGAGCTCAAAAGAATCGCAAATGGTGTCGATCTTCCTCAGTCACCAAATAATTTCTGCAGCATCAACAACAAGCTTTTATTCTTTGCCTCTACACCCGCTAACGGAAAAGAACTGTGGTGGCTTGACGATAAACTCAGCAAAGCAGAGTTGCTAATTGATGTCAATAAAAAAGGGAACTCCTTTGATGTGCTTAGTTTAACCAATGTTTCCAATAACCTTTTTGTTTTTTGTGTAAACGAAGTGATTGGCTTGCAACTATGGAAAAGCAATGGCAGCAAAGAGGGTACACTTGAACTTAAACGATTGTACCCTGACTATGAATATATCGACATTGAAGCTAAAGCAGAATTAAATGGTCAGTTGTTTTTTATTTGTAAAAACGATGTCAAAAAGAAAATTGATCTTTGGTGCAGTGACGGAACAGCCAATGGAACCAGAGTCGTGCGCAGTTTTAGTATTGGCAAAACCAAGGGACTAGACCAGCAGTTAATAGCCTTTAAAAATAAGGTATATTTTAATGCCAATGAGGCACAAACGGGCAATGAGATTTGGTGCAGCGATGGCACCGAAAAGGGTACTTACCTTATTAAGGATATTCAAAGAGGCATTGAGTCCTCGGCGCCACAATGGTTTACCCTAGTTGGATCCACCTTGTATTTTGCCGCAGACAATTACAACGAAGGCAATGAACTTTGGAAAACCGATGGCACAGACAAAGGAACCGTTATCGTTTATGATGTGTACAATGGTGCCCATAGCTCTGACCCTATTGCGTTTAAATCCTATAACAACAAATTGTTCTTTGCCGCTGACAATGGTTTGCACGGTCTTGAATTATGGCAATCGGATGGAACGGCTGCAGGAACCACAATGGTATCTGATATCAATAAAGGTGAGTTCGGTTCCAATCCAGAAGACCTCACCGTTTGCGGAAATTTATTGTTTTTCACCGCCAACAATGGCAAGCAAGGCGTGGAGTTATGGAAAACGGATGGCAAAGCAGAGGGTACATTAATGGTAGCTGATATTTATGCAGGAAACGAAGACTCCAATCCTGGTGAACTAACTGTTTTGAACGGTGAATTGTTTTTTACCGCCAATTCGAATAAGTATGGGGTTGAATTATGGAAGAGCAATGGCACAGAGAAGGGTACTGAAATGGTGAAGGACATTCAAAAGGGTAGCACAGGCAGCAATTGCAGAAACCTATGTGTGTTTAACGGCAACTTATATTTCGTTGCTATCTCCGGACTCAACGACCCTGAATTATGGAAATGCAATGGCAAAGGCAGCGGAACGTCAATGGTGCAAGCCGACTACAGCAGCAGCAATTTATTGCCCCCTATGTTTTTATGTGTATCCAATAATGTGCTATACTATATTGTGGATATGCACGAATACGGCAAGGAGATTTGGAGACTGAAATAATTAGTCTATTAAGTTGACTTTATAGTGTCTTGCCCCATCTGCATGTTCCAATTGCATGTTGATATGCGGCAGATCGATAAAGTCTTCCACTATTTCAGGCCATTCTATTAAACAAACATGCTTAGAATCGAGATAGTCCATAAACCCAATTTCCTCCAATTCCTCAACCCGCTTTATTCTGTAAAGGTCGAAGTGGTAAACGGTTTTACCTTCAAAAATATAGGTGTTAACGATGTTGAATGTAGGACTGCTCACCTCACTCACATAACCCAGTTCTTTGAGCAAGGCTTTAGAAAAGCTGGTTTTTCCAGTACCCAAATTGCCTTTTAATAAAACTATTGGATGCGTGTTTAAATGCGGCAGTATTTTGCCAACTAAAGTGGGTATAAAATCTATACCACCCAATTCATCTAATAAAAGTTTCTGAGCCAAACTTATTTTTTCTTGTAGTATTTCATGGCCTCAGGCAACCAAGCTTGCAAATCAGCGATACGTGTTGTATCACTCGGGTGGGTGCTTAATATTTGTGGAGGTTTAAGGCCAACAGACAACTTGCTCATACGCTCCCAAAATGCAATGGATTCTGTAGGGTCGTAGCCAGCAAGGGCCATGAATACCAAACCGATTTTATCAGCCTCAGTTTCATGCTTGCGAGAGTATTTGAGTATGCTTAGGTTGCCCGCCACACCAAATGCCAAGCCGAATATATTTTGAGTTGCTTGTGGACTGCCCGACACAGCCACTGAAAGAATATTGCCAAGACCTTGCGCTTTCATTTGCTGGGTCATGCGCTCGTTGCCATGTTTGGCAATTGCGTGTGCAATTTCGTGGCCCATTACCACAGCCAAACCTTGTTCGTTTTGTGTAATAGGCAATAAGCCAGTGTATACAACAACCTTTCCGCCTGGCATGCACCAAGCGTTGACAGTTGGGTCTTCAACGGTATTGAATTCCCATTTATAGGCAGAAATTCTAGCGTAATATTTTCCGCTTTCATAGGTTTTGAAAAATTCAGTAATAGAGCCAGCAATCTTGTTGCCTACTTTTTTAACCAAATCGCTTTGGCTTTTATTGCTGCTAAGTTTGTTGCTTGCAATAAAATTAATGTAAGCGGTATCGCTCATTTTTTGAAGAGCAGTTTCGCTTTCCCAAGCGCTTTGTTTTCTGTTGGTAATTGGCACCCTACTGCAGGCGCTAGTAAAGGCGAGTGTGATCAGACAAATAAACAATTTGTTCATATTGGTGTTTAAGTTTTAGAAGTCAAAAAGGATGCCTAACTGATGAGTTCAACTTGGGCAGAAAGACCTTGGTCGAGTAAAGCTGTGCACAAAGGTTCTAGTAAAGCGTATCCTCCAGATTTTACAGCACATTTGCCTCTGTTGTGAACAATCCAAGCGCATTGCTCAGCTTGGCACACGTCGTGTTTGCAGTATTTAACCAAACAGTTGGTAACATGCTCGAACGTGTTGTAATCGTCGTTGTATAGAACCAATTCGTATTCTTCAAAACCGGTTTCTTTTTGAAGGACATTGGATTGAGATTTTTCTTCGTGTTTATGCTGAGAAAATAACATAAAATCTATTGTCTGTGTTTCTTTAAAAGTTTTGCTTTGTTTTCATTTCCTGACACCAAACGAACAATGTTCTTTTGATGGGTGAGTACCACCATAATTGCAGCAGCAATGCCAAAGGCAATGAACATAGGCTCTTCGTTTTTGTAGACCAAAACGGCAATTAAAGGGAAGGCCATAGCCGCTAAAATACTGCTCAATGATACATAACGTGTTGAGAATAAAATTACCACAAAAAGCATGATACAAGCTAAGGCAGATAAATAATGAATGCCCAAAACCATGCCTACTAAAGTTGCAATACCTTTACCGCCTTTAAATTTAGAATAGATAGGAAAGATATGGCCAAATACCGATGACAAACCAAACAACAACTGAAGGTTCACAAATTTAATGGTGCCAGGCTCTAAAAAAGCGAAATAACGCACCAAACTTGCAGCGGTTAAGCCTTTTATGATGTCAATAAGCAAAACTGCAGTACCTGCTTTTTTCCCTAAAACTCTAAAGGTATTTGATGCCCCAGAATTTCCACTTCCATGCTCTCGAATATCTATACCATAAAAGGCTTTTCCTACCCATAAAGCGGTAGGCATTGAGCCAATTAAATATGAGACAACTACTCCAATGCCAATTGACAATAACTCCATTCTTAGATTCTATTTTTTAAAGAGATTAAATGCAAAGATAATATAAAATTATTAATTAGAAAATATTCGGTACAATAATATGAATATCAATCAATTGCGCGGTCTCATTCATCAGGGTCTGCGTCGTTCTTTTTCAAGAAATTATCCTTGGCTTTTTCACTGCCTACCCTCAAGATAAATTGTTCGTCGGCCATCTTTGTTGCTTCAGTGGTTATTATGGCCATCAATTCAGCATTGTTACTTGCTACCATCATATTGCCGCGCATGTATTCCAAATAAATCCAATCGCCGCCATCGGTCATAATGTATATATAAATCTTATCGCCACTTCTCTTCTTTTCAATAGCTATGGTGGTGCTGTACTTTTTATTAACCACAGTGCCGTTAAACAAAGGCATCAAGATGCTTCCAGTTGCAATAAATTTTCTGCGGATTCTATTGAAGGCAATGTCAACATCGGTAAACACAAATCCTGTTTTGAATTCGCCTTCACCTGCAATGCTTCCTGTAGCATCCAAAGTTTTTATCATTTTATTGGCCGTTTTCTCATCACTAATTAATTCGGAGATGGCCATTTTGTTTTCCTCGGTTTTCAATGAACCACCTGCTGACCCGGCATTTTCAGCGGTCAACATCTTTGTGATTTTGCCTTTAATTTCTGCAGGGAAAGGAAAGTCGAGCCACACCATTAAATTGAATCTAAACGTACTATCAGTTGCTGCATGTTTGGCCGATCCTGCCGTCATGAAATTTACTTTCGGGGCCACCACATTGAAGTCGTATTTTCCTTCTGAATACACGCTGTGGTCTTTGTCGTTAAACTGTATGTAATTGCCTTTTAAAGCGTTGTTCAATAATTTGTCTTCATTGCCAATCATGAATGCATCTTTGGCTTGGTCGTAGAACATAATGCCAGTGTCCGATTGCAACTCAGGATCGCTGTAACGGCGTTTTAAGTCGAACAATATCGGGTATACGTGGTTGCTGTCGTTGGCATAGTATACACCGATTGATAAACGTTTGTTGTCTTTGTCTCTTGGGTTGCGCACATCAATGACTACATTTTGTGGATCCACCACATCGGTGTAACGCAGCCATAAAGTTTCCATTTTCACAAACGAATGCATTGGTTTAACAAAACCCATAAATTCAATTGGTCGGCGTGTGCTGATGATTTCAAACATGCCTTTGAAACCAATCTTTTTGTCGAGTTTCAAAATCTTGTCTTCCGCAATTCTGCCATAACCCACCAAGTGTTTGTCTTTGTCAATTCTAATACTGTCAACATACAAAGGTTGTTCGGATTTGTATTTGTCTATGTACCTGTAATACCCTGTAGCTGCTAAGTTATTGCCACCATGGATAAAGGTTCTACAATTTTTAATTTCGTGGAATTTGTCAATTTTATTGGCCTCAATTCTCGAGCTGTCTAAGCGGTCCATATAAGCTTTCTCGCGCACGATGGCTCTGCCATCAAAAGGGTAGACCCTGCTATCAGCAACATCGATGTAAGGAATTTTCTCCATAAACAATACATTCTTTACCAAGTCGAATTTGGCGTAATGGCATTCAAATTTCACACTGTCTTTGGCATCTTGAGGCAAACCTGCAAACATTGGTTTGATAATACCCATGCTTGTTCCAGGTTTAATTTCCATGGTTTTCTTGTTCATATCCCACAAGTAGTCGCTCATGTTGCTCGAATAGTGGTTGTATGGAAAATGGGTGTAAGACCCCACCACATTGGTGTTGAAATGTCCCGTGCGGGTATCAAAATCAACCACTCCTTTTACATTGCTGCACTCGAAAGCAAATTTACTTGGATCAACTGCAAATATCTGAATAGACGATGAAGCAGCAGTGGCCTTGTTACGACAAAGCACCATATCATTGCTGGCAAAGTTTGCTTCGTCCCACATCAATTTACCATCACCTCTTAAGTCTTGAGGCGATAAGGTCATTTTGCCATCAAAATTGTATTTCATTTTAAAGACTTGGAAATTGCTGTCAATCTTGGTTTGGAACATGCGGTCTTGCTTTGGATACCACTCGGTGCGCACGTTAACGCCTGCAACCAATGGGTATTTAGCGCTCTCGGGCAAGTCGAAGCTTGAGCTGTTCCCAACCGTTGCATCGGGCAATAATAAGTACTCAGTTGAACGGGAAGTAGAGGTTTGGTAAAACAAATCGCCCGATCCATAAAATCCTCTATTGCTCAAGTTGATGCTTAGATCGCCTTTCCCTTTACCGCCGTACATCGGCAAACTCACCTTGTCTACAAAACCCAAAGAGTAATCGGGTTGTATGCGCGCAATGTTTTCTATGTCTGGGAAAATGCCATCAGACAGCAAACGGCCACCGAATCCGAAACCTGCAATGGTAAAGTTGTCCAAACTGTCGATGGTAAAGGGATCAATTTCAAATTTGAATTTGTCGCGGTTGTAGGCATGGTTGTGGGTTGCCGCCCGGTCGTAGTTTATTTCCGACCCCCGTTCGGCTATAAATATGGGGTACTCGGCAAAGTCTTTGAGTCCCGACTTGTTGTTCGACTTGTCTATCAATATCCTTCCATAGGTATTGGACAATACGCTCTCTACTTTTCGCAGTGAATTGGTGTTCACATCGGGGTAATAAATGACCATACTGTCTATGGTGGTGTTGTTGATTTGAAAGCCGGAATAATCGAAGTTAAAGTCCTGCGAATAAAAATCGATACGCCCCGCTCTGATCAAACCAGAGAAATGTAGGTTTTTGTTTTTCTTAATCACCAGCAACTGGTCTTTCGGAATACTCAACACGTTTTGCGAATCGGAGAAGGTAAACTTACGCACGCCTTCCATTTTTAAATCGTGGGTATTGAAACTGTATGTAATGTTGGGCTTGCCTGAAATAACGCTGCCAAAACGCAAGACATCGTAGTCTTTGCCGCCGGTGTTATTAGAATTCCAATTGTACAATTTGTCGCGGACATAAATGGAATCATTGGCCGGGAAGTAGTACAAGAAACCATCGTCGGCCATATCCATAATCTGTTGAATTAAGAATTCTTTTTTAGAACTAATAGCTGAGGCATAGTCGTTTAAATTGAATGAACGAATGCCACTTTGGCGGCAGTAGTAAAACATTTTATTTAAAGGGTTTTGGCTCAAGGCCCCTTGTTGTTTTTCGAATAAGAATTTTTTGAAAAATGAGTTTGTTTCCACATAAGCGGCCTTCTCGTTGTTGATCATATCGAAGTCTATATAAGGTTGGGCTTGGTCCCATATCACCTGCTCCACATCAATTTCAACACCGTGGTAATTGTCTGAAAACGGCATGCGCATTAAGCCATCGGTGCCGCGGGTCAACAAAAGTTTTTTGGTTTGAATGTTGTAGTTAAAAATAATATTGGGATGGGTAATAAAGCCAGTATCCACTTTTATTTTAATGGAAGCATGTTGGCTCATTACCTTGCTCGAATCGAGTCTAAATGCAGCAGAACTTACCTCAACCAATGGTTTGCCTTGATACAACAAAATAATGGTGGCATAGCCCTCGCCGAAGTTTTTCGAGTTGGTTTTGCCGCCCGCAATGCTAAATCCACCTTTGTACACTGCCTGATCGCCTACAATGCCTTTAATTTCTATGGACGGTTCGTAGCTGGTAAATTTAGGGAAGCCAGAAGTTTTAACTTGCTCGATCGACGCAGACTGCGAAATGCGCTCTTCCAAGACCCCGAGGATTTTGGCGCTCGATATTTTAGGGTAGGTGAGTTGGGCCGAATCGACGATGAAGGTGCCTGAATTAAAATTTATTTTATGGTTTTTAAACTCTGCATGCACCTCGGCTTCGGGTTTGCCGACACGCTCCCAGTTAACGCGGCCTTGCGTTCCTACCCATTGTTTTTTGTCGGGGTAGTAAAGGCCCGAGCAGTTCATTACTTTAATTTTATCCAATTCGGCATCACAAAAAAGGTCAAGGTTTTTGAAGGTAATTACCACACGGTTTTTGATGTAGGCAAATTCAAAGTTTGAATTGGAAGCATACCAGCGGCGGGCATCCGAGCGGTAAAAGGTATTGTCTTTAAATAAGGTGTTGGCAGTTTCTAAAAAGAATTGGTAGTCTTTGGTGCTTTTCTCTAAGAGCAGAGCGCTAATTTCTTGCCATTGTTTGAGGAGATCGGGACTGAATTTCTTTTGGTAATACAAATCAATATTGCTAAGCATGAGTTCAAAAAACGGATCACGCGGCAGCTGTTTGTACATCATGTTGTTGCTGATTTTGATGATAAACTTTTGTTGTTCTGGAAGAATTTTCCCAGTCTTCCAATTTTTCGAGAAGGTTTCAGCCATTTTTGCAACCTCTGGTTTTTTGGAGGCAGACATATACTTCACAAATTCATCTACGAAGACAGGCGCTTCAGTAGAGAAACTTGTTTGTGCAAAAGCGGGCAAAAAAGAGAAAAGAAAAAGTAGACCAAAAAGGAGTTTCTTCATAAGGGTGCTAAAATAACATGTGTTTTTCAAATTTATTGCACAAGATGTGCCAAGAAATACAAAATAAATAATACGTAAATTATAATATTCGATAAAGACGAAATAATTAAGAAATCTTTTTTTAACGATCGATGTGGTTTGTGTCTAGCTTTTTTTTGGTGTGAAAAAAAATGTAAGAGAACTGAACTTAAATAGGGGATTTTTGTTTAAGTATTAAAATTTATATATGTTTAAAAAATTTACAACAGCAGACAAAATATTATTTGTGGCTGCATTCATGTCATTGATATTCTCGGAAATACTGTATTTTCAAGGAGAAAAAGCAGATGGTAGTTTTATTGGAATTTGGGTACCTTCAATCCTAGCTTTCGGAATTTATTTGAAACTAATTAACAATTCAAAGAATGACTAATTTAATCCCATATTTCGCCACGCTTATTACCCTGCTATTCGGCGTTGCTTTTGCCATTGCGGTAAAAAAAGGCAACGACAATATGTATAAGTAATTTAACGATTTGCTATCTTGATGCATTTCGTTTTTTAGATGTTTGGTCTTCCTTGTTAAGGGATTGACACTGTTATCCTGAGTCGTATTTTTAGATTTTTATGAAAATAAATTCTCTAGTCTTTAACGACTTAACTGTACCCTAAACCCTATCCCCTTAACCCTCT
>CAMDAF010000007.1 GCA_945888525.1 Chitinophaga pinensis | reverse complement strand
GCCACTAGGTCTTTGCCACCCAAGGCGCCATAGGCGAACAATATGAGTGCACCTATATAATAGGCTAAATAAAAAGCAAAGTCAATAAGTTGGCTTTGAAATTGGTCTAAATGAAAATAATGTTTACAAAAAGGAATAAAAACACTGTTTCCTGCTGCGATGAAGCCCCAAAAAAAGAATACCGTAATCAGGGTGCTAAGTGCACCATAATTGGTGGGTGTTGGGTCGTTTGTTTGTTTGTTTTTTAATTCTTCCATATTAATTTTGATATTCTTTTAGCTGCAAATATATTTTTTAAAATGAATTTACGCTCATTTATATCGTTTCGATTTGAATTTTTCTTTTAACATCTAAATTATCTGTTGTTTAATAAATGGTAAATAAATTAAAATTTCTTCTTTTGGATTTACTTAATTTCTTTTGTGAGTGTTTGTACCCGAATGCGTTTGTTTAACGATTGCATTTCATTTCCTAAACAATCAGTTTGGCTTCAAATTTTACCCTGATTTATCATTTATATAATTGATAATTAACAGATTAATTTCAATAATTATTTTTTCGATTTTTGTTTTTTAAAAGGCCTGTTTATTTAATTAATTGACTGATAATAATTTATTGAAAACTTAATGTTCTCACAATCTGCAAACAACACGAAGATCAGTTAAATTAAATTTGCGGCTTACCTTTTTTTCTTTATCGTTGTAGCTTAATTAATTTTATCATGAATAAAAAATATACTATTTTTAGTTTTCTAAAAGGGGTGGCATGCTCAACTTTGATGTTGTCATCGTCTTTTGTATTTGGCCAAAATGCGCCAGTTGATTTTGAAAGTGCTGGCAAAGGTGCTAATTGGACTTGGGCTTGTTTTGAAAACGTAGGCAATGCTGCCTTACAATTCGTTGCTAACCCAAGCACAACTGGTATCAACAGTTCTTCTACTGTGGCTAAGTTTACTGCTTTAACTGGCGGTCAACCTTGGGCTGGTTGCGAGACTAAACACGGCGCTGACATTGGAACCTTCACTTTAACTGCAAGCAATTCTAAAGTTAAAATTATGGTTTACAAATCTGTTATCAGTGATGTTGCGATTAAATTTGCCACATCTACAAACGGTTCAACAGGTGAAATCAAAGTTGCAAACACTAAAACCAACGAATGGGAAGAATTAACTTTTGACTTCTCTGGTAAAATCAATGAAACAAATGATCAGATCATTGTTTTCCCTGATTTTCAAGCCAGAACTACAGACAACGTTTGTTATTTTGACAACATTACTTTCTCTTCAGGAGGAACAACTTTGGCTGAGCCCACTACCGCTGCTCCAACCCCTACCAGATTGGCTGCAAACGTAATTTCTTTGTTTAGCAATGCTTATACCAATGTTACTGTTGACACTTGGAGAACAGGTTGGTCAGCTGCTACATTAACTGACATGCAAGTTGCAGGAAATGATGTTAAAAAATATTCTTCTTTGGATTTTGTTGGTGTAGAAACAGTTGGTCCAAACATGATCAATGCATCAACTATGGATCGCTTTAATATTGACGTATGGACTCCAAATGCAACTGCTTTCAAAGTTAAATTGGTTGACTTCGGTCCTAATGCTGCTTATGGTGGCGGAGACGACAAAGAGCATGAATTGTCTTTCACTCCAACCAAAGAATCTTGGAATACTTTAAGCATTAAAATGTCTGATTTTACTGGTTTAACCACCACATCAAATATTGCTCAGATGATTTTTGTTGGTGTACCAACTGGAACAAGTGTTGCATACATTGACAATGTTTACTTCTCTAAAGCAGCTGCAAGTGTTACTAGCTTCAGTAATGCTTCAGTTAAAATGTACCCTAACCCAAGTGCAGGTTCATTCACAATTGAATCAGTAAAAAACATTGAAAACGTTGTTATAATGAATTCAGTTGGTCAAGTGGTTTTAAGCTCTGAGGTAAATAACAATTCTTTTAATTTTAACAACAGCAACCTTGCCAAAGGTGTTTATGTTGTTCAAGTTTCAATTGAAGGTGTTGTTTCAACTGCAAAATTGATCGTAGAATAATCACGATTAATATATCATATTTAAGTAAAAGCACTTTTTTTAAAAGTGCTTTTACTTTGTAATTTCTTTGGGAAATATGATTTTTGAAATCAAATCATCAATTCCCAATCATTGACTAAAACAAGATCTATAATGAAACACGCTTTAAAATTAGGTTTATTATCTTTAGCAGTACTTTTTATTGGGTTCAGTATTTCTGCTCAAACCAAGGTGCAGGCTTCTGACTCTGGTTTTGTTTTATTGCGAAATGGCAGCCCATATTATGTAAAAGGTGTGGGTGGGGAAGTTAATTTTGATAAAATGATTTCTATTGGTGCAAATTCATTTAGAACATGGGGTGTTGAAAATGCACAAAAAGTTTTAGATGAAGCTCAAAAAAGGGGCTTAACGGTTATGTTGGGCCTTTGGCTGCAGCATGAAAGACATGGTTTTGACTATGACAACAAAGAAAAAGTCAAATCTCAACTTGAGTATTTTAAAAATGTAATCAAACAATTCAAAGACCATCCTGCACTCTTAATGTGGGGCGTTGGGAATGAACTTGACTTAGATTATACAAATCCAAATTGCTGGTATGCTGTGCAAGATATCGCTCAGTATATTCACCAGATAGACCCTAATCATCCAACCAGTACTGTAACGGCCGGATTGGATTCTTTAGAAGTTCAATACATTAAATCGAGGTGCCCAGATATAGATATATATTCTATAAATACCTATGGAAATATTGCTGGAGTACCTCAAAATATCGCAAGATATGGTTGGAGCGGACCATACATGATTACCGAATGGGGGCCTAATGGTCATTGGGAATCACCACAAACAAAATGGGGCGTTTCAATAGAACAAACCAGTACAGAAAAGACAGCATCATACCTTAACAGGTATAAAGAATATATTGCCCCAAATAAAAATTATTGCTTAGGATCCTATGCGTTTTTATGGGGTGCAAAACAAGAGTACACTGAAACTTGGTATGGCTTGTTTTCAAAAGACAATTTACCAACTGAACCAATCGATGCACTAGAATTTGTCTTTACAGGAAATATGCCTAAGAATCCTGCACCATCAGTTATGGCTATGCAAGTTGATGGCAAAGATGCTTTTTCAAGCATTAATATAAAGGCCGGTGAGAAATACCCAGCATCGATAAAAATTTTATTAAGCGATTCATTGAGCAATGATCATGGAAAACCTAAACACGCGGGTGTTGATTTTGTTTGGCGCATTTTTGAAGAAAGCACCGATAAAAAATCTGGCGGAGATGTCGAGGCTGAAGCAACGGAATTAACCGGCTTGATACTTAAGGGGTCTAATAAGTCAGAAATGCTTTTTAGGGCACCTTTGCAAGCTGGATCTTATCGAATCTTTGTCACAGTTATTCAAAATGGAAAAGTGGCTTATGCAAACATTCCATTTAAAGTCATTGCGCGTGAGGCTGGAGAAAAACAATCGCGTTTTATTCAGGTGAAGTATACAGATATGAAAGAATTTGAAAAATGAAAGTAAAGACCAATCAAATATTTACCCGGACATTGGTTTTAGCTTTTTTGAGTTTGCTCAATGCTGCAAATGCTCAAAGTAACATCAAACCGCTCTTGCTTGTAAAGGATTCCATCACTAGAATTTACCGCAGCGATGTGAATTTTAATTTCAACAAGCCTTTAGATGTTTTAGAAAATTTAGAAATAAGCGGATATTACCGTTTTATTACAAATTACAGGCATTTAAGCGAAACCTATAGCCATTTGGATGCCAACAGAAATAATATTTTCGTTGGCGATGATAGCCAAATTCCACAACTGATGCTAAACCTTAAAGGTTATGCAAGCAGTAAGGTCATGTTTGGAACCGACTTGTTTCTTTGGACGCCAATGACAGGTGTTGGTGAAAAAGAAAATGTAAAGGGGCTTAATTTAGGGGTTAGTTTGTATGGCATGTTTTCAACAGGCTTAGGAAATTTTACCGTTCGGACTGGAGGTATCAATTGGTATACTTTATCACCTTTTACTTTTCAAGCAAACAAAGGGTATAACCGTTACAGCTTATTTGAACGCAATCCATGGGACCCTAACACATCTAAAGTTGATTCAAGGTATTCTGATTTTTACGGATCAGGGGCCATTAACCAAGACCAAAGATGGGGTAACCAAGCATTCCACGGATTAATTGTTGAAGGCGCTCAGTTGCCACATAATATTTCTTTTAGTGCCATGGTGGGTAAAACCCAATTTGATGGTGGTTTGTCATCTATCCCTAATACTTCAGTTGGTGGGCGATTAAGCAAATCGTATTCAGGTTCTAAAGGCTTATTTTCAATTAATACATTTAATAATGATAGCTACATAGATTCTTTAGGGAAACAAAGAGCGGGATTTAATATGGTTACCGGTGAAATAAAACATCAGTTTACACGTATTAAATTTTACTCTGAAATCGGCATAGGCAGAAAATATGCGGGCACCAATGTTTCGAAATGGGGTGAGGCAATTTCGGTAAAAGTATCAGGAGATATTTTGAAAAAGATTGCAACAGAATTGCATTTATATAGAATAAGTCCAAATGTCTTTAACAACAGTTCTGTTTTTATAAATTCATCCATTCAACAAACGGTTCAAACCAACTCGAATCAAACGCAACCTGTATTGATTCCAGTTTCTAGTGCTGTATTGCCAATTGGACAGCTTTCAAATAACAGACAAGGCATTGAATTAAATGCCCAATTAGACATTGGACGTTTGAAGAACTCTATAGGTTATGCAAACGCTATGGAATTGGAAAAACTGTCACCCAAAATTACTTATACGCATGCATTTAATAATTTAGCGTTATCCCGTTTTTGGAGATGGGATTTTCCAAGCGGCGTTGGGCCATACAAGAACTTAAATAAAATTTACCGTTCGGTTTTTGAAACCATGTATGTCACAGAATTAGGCGCAGATGGCAAGCCATTGTATAAAAAGTATTTTAACACAATTGAACTAAATTCCAAATACAAAACCAAATTTTTAAACAGAGAACTGTACCTGTTTTATCTAGGGTCTTTAAATTCTGTTCAAAATTTCGCAAGCCCATTTGTGGTTTTTGGTGAAAAAGCGCTTATGCGGGCATATTTTCATCAGGTAGAATCATATCTAAAAATTAGCCATAGCTTGGTTTGGACCAATTATGTCGGTTTTGAACGCATTCTTGGCAATTATCAAACGGAGGTAAATGCAGATACGCGCAGACCTAAAAATCAAAAGGGGATCAGTCTTGCCACTGGATTTGATATACAGTTAAGCAAAGGTGTTGGTCTATATGTTAGAGAGCGTTATATGGAATATAAAGATATGAGCTTTGCTTTGGATAGGTATAAAGGATTTGAAACTACAATAGAATTAAAAGCTTTCTTTTAGGAGGTTTATGAAAATGAAAAAACATATAGACGTTGTCAATATAAATAAAATTTGAAAGTGAACTTAAATAGAAAATATAAAAAATCTGGTTTAAAACTAGGTATTCTAATTGCCATAGGATTGACGGTATTTAATGTAAATGCACAAAAGGATCGCAAAGTTAGTTTTGTTGGGGGGGCACGTTCTTTGATGAACAGCAATTCTTTAATAGTGAATGATACAATTGCCGACACCAGCACGGTTAAACGAAAAAATGGGGGCTATGCCTTATTGGATCTTGGTGTTAACATTAAGCCAAACAAGAACACTGAAATTATGGGGATGTTCCGTATAAGAAATGAATACGGAGGCTTTTGGGGTTCAGGTGTAAGTTTCGATGTTAGACAATTATGGATTAAGGGTGTTCTTGCCAATGCACTCCGCTACCAATTGGGCGACCTTAATTTAAAACAAACACAATTCACTTTATACAACCACCATTCTGACCAAGTGGACTCTCTTCCAACAATCTTTAATTTGCAAAAAAATATTGTTTCCTACGACCGCTTTTATATGGGAAATAACAGTTGGAGGATGCAAGGTGCGAGTGTAGATTTTGGTTTTACATTTTCTAAATTTATTAAAGAGGTAAACGTCAACGCATTTATTACCCGTTTGAATGCAACCGATTTTTCAAATGTCAACGACCGATTGATGAGGGCCTTAACCTTGCAAATTGTTCAAAGCAAAAACTTTTATTTAGCTTATAATAACAACACCGTATTTGATGTAAAAGGAACGGTAAAAAATGACAATCTATTTAAGAATTCTGTCAATACAGTTGATTTTAATTACAATCAAAAAATAGGCAAAGAAAATTTAGTGCTTGCCGGTGAACTTGGACAAAGCAATTACCAATATTCAGCAGATACTTTAGCACCAAAATTAAATGACTATTTCATGCATTTTTATGCACAAATGAAAGTTTCTAATTTTAATGCCACACTTGGCTTTTTAAGTGTGGGGCCTGACTTCAGAAGCATAGGCTCACAAAGCAAAGATGTCAATTACAATGCACAAACAGTTTTTTATAACCGTTACACCAATGCTCAGATTCAAAGACCAATAGCATTAATTGACTTAATTGGGAATGAAAACATTTACAACAGAACCATTAGCAATTCACTAATGACGCAGAGTCAAGTGTACAATACCATTTCTCCATACGGTATGGCTACATTTAACAGACAAGGTGCTTATGCGCGTGTTCAATACAAGACAAAACAAAAAATTGAAATCAACGCCGAATACCAAAGTTTAAGTGAAATAAGAGGGCAAGGGTCGAGTGCATTAAGAGCGTTTTCTCAAACAAAAGTATATGCGTACTTGCCTATACATGAAATCGTCGGACTAAAAAGACACTTGAGTATTCAAGTTTCGAATAAAATGCAAAGCACTAATAGAAGCAGCACCCAAACTATTGAGAACGTTGATTTAAAAATGAATCAAACCAGTTTGGGACTTAAATGGGAATTTAGCGATGGATTTGAATTCTTAGGCGGTTTTGTAAGTCAAACCAATAAAGGGGTTGATTTTATTGCCGATAGAAATACCTATTCGGAGGTTATTTATTTTAATCAAAACAACTTAAATTTGAGTCAACAAATAACAGCCTTAGGATTGCGTTATAACTTTAGTCCGAAAGTATATTTGGCTATACTTTATCAGCAAAGTACTTATAAAGATCAACTTAAGGCAAATGCCGATTTTAACATGAATCAATTAGGAATTATTTACAGCATTACTCTATAATATGAAGCAAAAAATAATAGTACTTTCTTTTCTGGTTTTAAGCCTAGTGGCTTGCCGAAAGGATACAAAAACAGATGGACCTAGCATTGCTGAGATATACAGCAATTTTAAGTTGTTGGACGTGTTCAAAGCCAGCAAAGATTCTGTCGATTTTAAAACTTCTGAAACCGTTTTCTTTTCAGCGTCTTTTAATAAGATTGTGACTTGGAAAATTACCATAGAAGGTCAAACGTCGAAAGCTAAAAAGGTATTAAATGGACAAAGCAGAATTATTGCAATAAACAATGCACTTTGGAATGGATCAACCACCACTTTGCCAATGTTTAGAACCGAAAAATGCATAGCTACATTGAAAATTGATGATGTTGCCGATTCATTTACTGCAAATGTTTTCGTAAAGAACCCGAAGGTTAATGATGGTTTTATTGTAGCGGATTTTGAAACGGGTCTTAAAACATCTTGGACCAAATATTTTCAATCAGGTGCCAGCATGGATTGCAAAGTAAAAACAGATAACCTAGCTCCAGAAGGCGGCAGTTATTTAAATATGGCTGGTACTGTAAACTGGGACTATTTGATTGGTTTAATAGATTTTCCAGTACCATTCTCACTAAATACCAATCCAGATGCTGTCTATTTTAATTGTTTGGTATACGGAACCACAAGCGCTAATCCTTCTATTGTGTTGTTTCAATTTAAAGAGGATGAAAATAGTGATGGAACATTTTCGGCAAGCAACGAAGATGAATACGATTACCAAGTGACTGTAGATTGGGAAGGTTGGAAGTTGATTTCAATAAAATATTCTGACATCTTTACTTTGGTTAATGGCTCGCCTTCAACACCTAAAGGAAATGGTTTGCACAATCCAAATAAATTAAGTAAGATTTCTATGCTGCATTTAGCAAATCCTAACAATGGATTTGCTAGCACTAAATTGGATTATTTGATGTTTTCAAACAACAAGCCGCTTGAGCCGTGAGAAATAATTTAAAGTTATATTCATTCTTTGCTCTGTTGCTGCTTTTAGGGGCTTGTAACAGCATTGTTCAAGTTCAGGATAGATCTTTGTACAATGAGCTTGCAATTGTCGATAGCAATGAAATTGACGGCTTCAAGGCGGTATACATTTTCAACAACGATTATGATAAAAGCGTTTGGGTTTCTCCAGAAGTTCAATGTGTGCAAATGGCAACAGAAAAACTAAATGTGTTTTCGGGCGATGCAGGTTTGAAAGTGACCTGGGATAAAATTGCCGGTAATTGCAAGTGGATAGGTATTGGCTTTGGCTGGAACAATTGGATGTCTAAAGATATTTCTGACTTAAAAGACAATTCAGCCATTCAAATGAAAGTAAAGTCGGTAAAAGGTTCTTTTAAAAACTTCCCAGTTGCGTTTGCCTTAGAAGACTATTCTGGTGTCCAAGCCTATTTTGGGTTTAATTATTCATTGGCATCTGGAGAATTCACGGATTCAACATGGACTACCGTGCTTATACCCTTGTCTAAATTTCCTTTCGAAGCCAAGGATTTTGATTTGGAAAGGGTAAAGCAATTTATTATTCAGTTAGAAGGCGATGGAAATATATATTTAGACGAAATTAAATTTATTAAACTTGAAGATGAGAAAGTTATTCGTTCTTAGTTTATTGGTATCGTTGCCTTGGGTTTGTTTATCCCAAAGTTTTTTATCAAATAAACAGATTGATTCATTGATTTCTATAATGAGTCCTGAAGAAAAGGCTGGTCAGATGACTCAAATTGATTTGGGTGTTATTGCAGAAGGTGGAATTTGCAATCTGGTTCAACCACAAGCATTAAATTTAGAGAAATTAAAAACAGCCATTGTTAAATACCATATTGGTTCAATATTAAATGTGGGTTGTGGAAGTGGTACCATTTCGATGGAAAGTTGGCATAAAATCATCAACACCATTTTTGAGCAAAATAAAAAATACAGCCATTTAAATATTCCAATCATCTATGGAATAGACGCTATACATGGCGCCAATTATACCATGGGTGCAACCTTGTTTCCGCAGCAGATTGGACAAGCAGCAACTTGGAACCCAGGTTTGGTCAAAAAGATGTATCAAATTACAGCTTATGAAACCAGAGCAAGTGGAATTCCTTGGAATTTTTCGCCGGTTTTGGACTTAGGTAGAATGCCATTATGGTCTCGTTTCTTTGAGACCTTTGGAGAAGATGTTTATTTGGCCAAACAAATGTCAAAAGTGGCTATACAAGGCATACAGAACAATGGCATAAGCGGTCCAAATCAAGTGGCCGCATGCATGAAGCACTTTTTAGGATACAGTATGCCTTTGAGTGGTAAGGACCGCACGCCAGCTTGGATATCTGACCGTGAATTAAGAGAATATTTCCTGCCTACTTTCAGGGAAGCAATTAACCAAGGGGCTAAAACAGTTATGGTTAATTCGGGTGAAATTAATGGCACGCCTGTGCACATCAATTATGACATATTAACTACTTTACTAAGAGATGAATTAGGATTTAAAGGTGTTGCTGTAACAGATTGGGAAGATGTATACAAATTGGTGAATGTTCATAGAGTTGCATCAAGTAAAAAAGAAGCCGTAAAAATGGCCATTATGGCTGGTGTTGATATGAGTATGACGCCCAATGATTTTGAATTCACTGAGCTATTGGTAGAATTGATAAAGGAAGGTTCTATTCCTATGTCCCGAATCGATGCATCTGTTAGGCGTATTTTGGTTTTGAAAAATGAGATGGGATTGTTCCAATTCAAAAAAATCACCAAAGATATTTACCCTTTATTTGGCTCAAAAGAGCACGCTCAGAAAAGTTATGAATTGGCGGCGGAAAGTATGACCTTATTAAAAAATGCAAACAAAACATTGCCAATAAATGCTTCAAATGAAAAGGTTCTTGTTTGTGGACCTTCTGCGAACAGTATGAACTTATTAAATGGCGCATGGACGCATACTTGGCAGGGTGTTGATTCTAGGTTTAACACCAAAGGGAAGTTCACCATATTTGAAGCCATGAGCTTGTATAACGCAAGTAATGTCTCCTATGCATTGGGGAGTGAAATTGATAGTTTAAAAGACATTGAGGCTTGTGTGCAAGCGGCTAAGTTGGTCGACAAAATAGTTGTTTGTTTGGGCGAAACACCTTGCACAGAAATACCCGGTAACATTGACAATTTGGATTTAAGTGTTGCTCAAAAGACTTTGGTCAAACGTTTGAAAGAACTTAACAAACCAATTGTCTTGGTGTGTTGTTTTAACCGTCCAAGATTACTTAATGAAATAGCAGGGATTGTCGATGCAATCTTATACGCATACTTGCCAGGAGATGAAGGCGGAAGAGCCATTTCTGATTGTCTGTTTGGCGTTAAGAACCCAAGTGGAAAATTGCCATTTACGTATCCGTCAAGTCAAAATTCCTTTGTTCATTACGACCGCAAACATTCGGAAGATTTAGATGTGGATTTTTCAGAGAATGCTTACAAGCCGCAGTTTGATTTTGGGTTTGGCTTAAGTTATACCAAATTTGAATTTTCAGATTTTAGCCTCAGTAAAGACACATTAAACAATTTTGATTCTTTGGTTCTAAAGGTAAATGTAAAAAACATTGGAGATAGGACGGGACAAGAAGTTGTGCAATTGTATTACAGTGATTTGGTTGCGAGTATTACCCCTTCTGTTAAAAAATTAATGGCATTTTCGAAAATATCTTTACAGCCAAATGAAACAAAAACCATCGTTTTTTCTGTCCATAAAAAAGATTTGTCGTTTGTCAATAAAGAGCTTCAGGAAGTAACAGAAAAAGGAGACTTTGATCTAATCATTAACAATCAAAAAAAACGCATTTATGTCAATTAAAAATATAGGAATGAGTTTGATGGTGTTGTTGTTTTCCCTAACAGCATGCAAGCAATCGCCACCACCTGAATTAAAAATAGTAGAGAAAACGGGAGCAGTTTATTTTTCTGGTTATTATTGGGATTACAAAGACAGACCAGCGCCAGTAGGCCCAGGACCTAATCGCTTTTTAGGGACCAAAGAAAATGCTTTCGTAGACAGCATTGGGCGCTTGCATTTGAAGATTACCAAGAGAAATGGATTTTGGTATTGCAGTGAAATAATTAGTGTCAAAGAATTTAAATATGGAACTTACATTTTTACTTGTGAAACTGATATTAGGAACTTTGATGAGCGGGTTGTTTTTGGTTTTTTTACTTGGGATGATTACAGTTTTCAAACCCAAGGGAATAGTGAAATTGATGTAGAATTTTCCAAATGGAATGTTGCGGGAGACACCTCAATGGTTACTTTTAGTGCTCAGCCAGTTTGGTTTAGCAACCCAGCACCATATCCTGAACGCACATACAAACCTAAAATGGCCAGGCGTTATATTAGCAAATCTATGACTTATATGATGAAATGGACACCAGAAGCGGTTTTCTGGGAGAGTTATGAAGGAGAAGTATATCCAGGGGCTAATAAAACAGCTTCTTGGAAATTTGATAACACCAATATTACAAGAACTAAAATTGAGGGAGCTCAAGTCTCTAATCCCATCGTTGTGCCGGCGCCAAGCGATTCAACCAATGTCCGTTTCAATTTCTGGTTGTTGAATGGAGCGGCGCCTAATAATGGGCTGGAGCATGAAATCGTGGTGAAGAATTTCTCATTTATTCCACTTTAGGTTTCTAACTTAAATGGGTTTTCTTTAAGCCATTGATGCACAACTCAATGGGGGTAATGAATTCTTGCACCATAAATTTATTTGGGAATTCCAAGCCTTGTTCTTTGATTATAGACTGCATTTTAGTGGCCATTGCAGAGACAGAATGTATTTCAAAATGAGCCAGACTAGGTTTTAGTTTATGTAAACACATTGAAAAAGCAACTACATCATTGTTCTTGTAGGCATTTGAAAGGTCTAGCAAGTGATTAGGCATATCATTGATGAATAAAGCGACCATTTTATCGACAAATTCTTTTTTGCCATTAGAAATCAAATTTAAATGATTGAGGCTATACAATGGTTCGTTTAAATTTTCTTTGCCTTCATAATGGATCAGATTTTTTTTTCTTTTGTTAACAGCACTAATAATGATATCACTTAATGTTTTTTCGGTAAATGGCTTTGTAATACAAAAGCTAAAACCCATACTCAGGTATTTTTCGGCATCACCTAAAAGCGCATTTGCTGTTACAGCAATAATTGGGGTTCCATTATAGTTATCGGAGCTTATGATCTCTTTAGTGGCCTCTATGCCATCTTTTTCAGGCATTTGAATGTCCATTAAAACGATGTCGTATTTGTTTTTAAGGAAGCTTTCTACAGCTTCAGCCCCATCGTTTACTAACGTTACTTCACATCCCCATGAATCTAGGATGTGGTTAAGCATAAATCTATTGATTTCAACATCTTCAGCTGCAAGGACTTTGAGACCAACAAGTGCTTCACTTTCACTTAGTTTTTCGTCTATGATTTCAACCTCATGTTGAACCTCTTCAGCACTTTCAGCAAAGGGTAATAAGACTGTGAATGTGCTGCCTTTTCCATATTCACTCTCAACTGATATGCTCCCACCTTGCATTTCAATTATTGATTGGCATATGCTCAAACCTAAGCCGGTCCCACCATATAGTCTTGCTATTTCTTTGCCTCCTTGGAAATATGGGTCAAATATATAGTCTAATTTGTCTTGCTTAATACCTATGCCTGAATCTGAAATTACAATTTCTACCCAAACCAAATCGCTTTTTTTATTGGAGATTTTTACTTTTATACCAATTTCACCTTTGCTTGTAAATTTAATGGCATTCCCCAATAAATTATTTACAAGTTGCGTTAGCCTATGCGGGTCACCTTTTACGTTAAAGTTTATTGGTAAATCGCTTATGAATTCCAGTCTTAAACCTTTTTCAGCAGCTTTGTGCTTAAAGGTTTCAATTGATTTTTCAATTCTAGACTCAAGGTCGAAATACAAAGTTTCTAGCGACAGTTTACCTGAATTGATTTTTTCTAAATCTAAGATATCATTAACAATCGCCAATAAATTATCGGCAGAATCGCTAATAATTTTTAAGTATTTATGCTGCGTTTCGTCAAGTTTTGTTTTAGCCAATATTTTCGTCATTCCTAAGAAAGCAGTCATTGGTGTTCTTACTTCATGGCTCATCTGTGCAAGGAACTCTGATTTGGCAATCGTAGATTTCTCGGCAATTTCTTTTGCCTTTAGGGCATTATTTTCTAATTGATTTCGCTCAATTGCATTGGAAATGCTGTTGGCAAAACTTTGCAACAAGGCAACTTCGGCAGTTTCCCATTCTATATCAGTTTTACAATTATCATATCCCAAAAAGCCCCAGAAAAAATCCTTGTGCATTATTGGAATAATTAAGACAGATCGAAAGCCTTGAGATTCTAATAGATCTCTAGCTTCTTGATTCTTAATTTCACTTACAATCGCATTATACGGTTCTTTTTTATTTAAGGTTTCTAAAATATTTCCAAATATATTGATCGGTACATTCTGCAACTGAGGGTTGTTGATTTTTGTCTCAATTTCGTTGTTTGTCCATTCAAATCTTTGAGAAGTTTTGAAATCAAGTTGTTCTGGGTCAAAACTATTCTCAAATAGGTATGTACGATCAACTTCAACTGCTTGGCCAATCCAAGTTAATGATTTGGAAATTGCATTGAAGAGATTTGGATTTGAGAGCAATTCATTTGTTGCCAAAGCAATTGCATTTAACATGCCTTGTTTACGAAGCAAAACCTGTTCAAAATTCCGCCGTATGGTTATGTCACGAGATGATGCGATGATGTATCCTGTGCCATCAACTTTAAGGTACTTTACCGTAACCTCAACAGGAAAACTAATGCCGGTTTTGACATTAATGTTTTCACCTTCAATAATGACACTACCTTTTTTTTTGAGTTCTGCAACATGCTCTTTCCAAACCAACTCATCATTATAGATTTGTTCAAAATCTTTAACAAAGTATTCGTTTACCCTTTTTGCGTCAATGCCAAGACGTTTTATCGCCTCAGAATTGAGGTAAAACAGACGGCCGTCTTCTTGATATACTTGTAATGCATCGTAGGAGTTGTCAATAATAAATTGAGATAAAGTTAGGGCTCTATTTGCTTCTATTAAAGCGAGCTCGTTCTCTTTGCTTTGGGTTATGTCTAAATCATAACCAATCATCATCGTAACCTCTTTTTGCGCGTTTAATACTGGATACGACATACGCATGTGGTATTCTTTTTTGCCCTTTGGTGCTATGATTTCTTCGTACCAAGTATGAACTTTTTTGGATTCATATGCTTCATTAAAGTGTCTGCGCCGCTCGTCTGCAATCGAAACAGGTTTGTTTCTATACGTGCAATAATCGTAATCGGTTTTACCAATAATCCATTCCCTTATTTCTTTGCTTTTAATTCCATACGGATTGACGAAAAGGTAATTGTGGTCTTTGTCAAATACGACGATACCAGATGGTATTTCATTTAAAATCTCTTCGTAAAATTGTTCTTGTTCTTTGACTTTAATTTGAGTCAATTCATCTTCGGTCACATCGTTGTATACCCATATGTGCCCATCGTAAATCTCTTCTTTCCAAAGAGGGATATAATCACGTCTAAAATACCGTCCATCTTTAAGTTTTAACAGAACTTTTTCAACTTTGGTTTTGTTTTCTAAAGATCTATTAATTTCTTGCAAAAAACTTTCTTCATCCTCAAACAATTTAGAGGTGTCAACGGCAGAAGCTACGCAATCAAAGCCTAACATCTGCTCTGGCTCAAGTGGAAGCCCAAAAAGTTTGATAAATGTCTTGTTAACCAAGACTATTTTTCTTTCTGAATTTTCTAAGAGAAGTCCTGTCTGTATGTTTTGAAGTATAAGATCTAACTGACTGCTATTAGAGTCTAAACTCCTTTTATTGCTGGTCTTCTCTGCACTAATTTGATTTGATAAGTGCGCCAATTGAATTTCTAATTGCTCAATTTTATTTGATTGCTCAATAATTTGATTTTCCGCTGATAAAAGTGCTTCAGAAATAATTTTTTGATTATCTACTGAATTTCCGGTTTTGTTGGTGTTCTGCATTTTGAACGACGCGCTTTTCTATGCGCAAAATAAAAATCTGAAAATAGATAAATTAGAGCTTCTTGTCTTTGATAATTGATCTCAAGAATTCGTCTTTTTTTGCTCTTGAAATTTCAATTTTGCTGCCATCTTGCATAACAACCATTCCATCTCCTTCGTTTTTGATGATTTCACGAATTTTATTCAGATTAACGAAATGACTTCTATGCAATTTGTAAAAAGGATGCTTACTCAATATGGTCTCATAATAATTCATTTTTTTGGTTGAATTAATTTTGGTCCCATCTTCCAAATAAATATCAGTATAAGAACCTGCCGCTTCCATTCTAAGGATTTGTGTGATATCTATAAAAATAGTTTTATCTTGTCTATTGACAACAAGTATATTGTCTGAAATCTCATGCTCGTTGAAATGGCTATTTGAACTTGTTTGTTTTTCAATTTTATTTAAACATTCCCTAATATCAGCAATACTTACTGGTTTTTTAAGGAAATCAAAAACGGAATGGCGGAAAGCTTTGAGTGCATATTGATCGTGTGCACTGACAATAATGATTTTAGCTTTTGATTGCTCGGGAATAGCGCTAATTAATTCAAAACCACTTAATACAGGCATTTCGATGTCTAAAAAAATTATATCAATCTTTTCAGAATTAATAAATTTTAGGGCTTCTGTAGCAATGCTAAAGGTATTTATGATTTCAATCTCATTGCTAAAAAATTCGTTGCATATATGCTCTAAAATGGCAATGTTTTGCGGATCGTCATCAACAATAATACATTTTTTTTTGTAGTCTGTGCTCATTTTTTTTAGTTAGTAGATTTTGTAATTACCTTAATTATATCCTTGAAAATTAATATATTTTGCTTGGATAGCCTACAAATTTACATATTCTATTTAAAAATTACGTCATATTTTTAATCAAATTATGCTTAGACCAAATAAAAAAAACTCACTACGAATCAATTTGACTTAATTGATTTATAGTGAGTAAGTTGAGTTATTTAAATTATTTAATTAGCTAACTAATTTTAAAGATACCGCTTTCTTAATCAAACCAGCAGAATTTTTAACGTCCAATTTGCGGCAAAGTTTCCTCTTGTAGTAATACAATTTACCTCTTGGTATGTTAAGCTTTTCAACCAAGTCAACTTCAGTCATTTCGTCTGAGATGTATTGTAGCAGCGTTAGTTCAAATTCACTCAAAGTGCTGGTTTCCATTTTTTTGTTGCTTGGCGTTTTTCTTAATAAGCGCAGAACCAAGTTTGAATCTATATAGTATTCGTTGTTGGATACTTTATAGATTGCAAATTCCAATTCCTTTTCTTTAAAGTCTTTTATTAAGAATCCATTTGCTTTTGAAGAAAGACAATTGTGCAAATCACTTTCATCACTAATTGACATCATGATTACTTTGCAATCAGGATTGTAAGATTTGATGGTGTGACAAAATTTAATTCCACCAATATCTGGAAGCATAATATTTAATAGAACCAGATCAGAATCTTTGTCAGATTTTAAGTAGTCAGCGCCAGTCGCATAAATGGCTATTTCGCTGTTCTGAGTTGCAGGTAAGCTTTGAAGTATCACTTTAATGCCAAGTGCATAAAAATTATTGTTGCCAATGATTGATATTTTAGAGATGTTCATTTTCGTTTAATGGTTTATTTATTAACTTATTAATAATGCAAAAGTGAAAATAAATACACAACATGTTTTGTTTGTTTTCTTGAAAATTAATAAAATTCTCTTGAATGCCTAATTATATATTAATTTCTTACTTTTTTTATACTTTTAGCCAACAAAAGACGTAAAAGTTTAAACTTTTGTGTCAAAATTTTCATAAAAAGTTTATTTTATGAATATGAAAGTTAAAGTATAACAAACAGATAAACAATGTATTATTTGTTTTATTCTTGAAATTAGGATTTTTCTTTTGCTGCAAGTCTGCGAATAGCTGTTCTCGATTCTTTTTATATTGGGTAATATTCTTGAAACTTACTTGAATTTGATTGTTTATAAAGCTGAGTAAAAACAAAAAAGCCATGGTGAATGTTCACAATGGCTCTTTTGCATCAGCGTATGAAATGGAATCTTAGATTACTAAACTAAGAATTGCATTTTCACTATAGACGTTTGTTTTATATTGAACGTTTCATATAAAATGTTTTATGACTTAAATATGACAATTTCATCTAAATGCAGATGATATTGGCCGGTAAACTTTGCATAAATAAGCGCGTAAAAGTTCTTACTTTTGCAGCCTCAAAAGGCTCTATAGTTCAACGGATAGAACGAGGGTTTCCGAAGCCCTAAATTCAGGTTCGATCCCTGATGGAGCCACAAAAATGAGAGTGAGAGTGGGAGCGAATGCGGACATTCTAACTCTCATTTTTGTCTTCACACTCACATTCACACTCACATTCACTCTAAAGGGTTCCGACTCATAGCGAATGCGGACATTCTCCCTGTCATTTGTCTTTACACTCACATTCATTCTCACATTCACTCTCACTCTCCCCACCTGCACCCTGCCGCAGCGATAGCCCAAGTGTTTTTATATATAATTTAGGTATTGCATGCAACGCGGCGCGGCAGCAAGCGCTTGCTCAATGAACTTAGTACGAAAATATTTTCAAATACTTGGCTAAAGCGGAGGCAGGGGAGATGCAGCCAAAGAATTCAAAGAGGTCATAAATGAAGAATGACTTTATAAAATACTTAATCAATTACTAAAATCTTTAGCAATTCAAATTACACTTTACCTTTTCTTTTCCTTAGTTTTGTAAGAACGATTTATGAAACATGACAATTTAGTTAAATGCCCAAAGTGCGAGCACGAATTTAACATTGAAACTGCCTTAACTGCTGATATTGAAAAAGAGATAGATGCCAAGTTAAGAAAAGAGTTTAATGAAAAATTTTCAATCGAAAAGAAGAAAGCAGATGAATCTCTGAAACAAAAAGAGGATGCCATCGCCACCGAGCGCAGTAAATGGATAGAGCAGCAACAAAAAGAGTTTTTTGATAAAAAGCAGGAATTAGAAAACCAGCTTAAATTGCAGTTGACCCAAGAAAATGAGGCCATGTTACAGTCATTGAAAAAGACCAACGGGGAGCAAGAAGCAAAAATAAAATCCATGAGGCAATTGGAAGTTGACAAGATGGAGCTTGAAAATCGCTTAAAAGATTTGACCGAGTCGACAGAATTGGAAACCAAAAAACTTTTGTTGGAAAAAGAGATTGAGCTGAAAGATAAACTCGGAAAAGAGGCAGATCAAAAAAGCGAGCTTAAAATCAAAGAGATGGAAAAGCAAATGGAAGATCAGCGCAAATTGATCGAAGAGATGAAGCGAAAATCAGAGCAAGGGAGTATGCAAATGCAGGGTGAGGTGCAAGAATTGGCATTAGAGGATATGTTAAGGCATACTTTTCCTTTGGATAAGATTCAAGAGGTTGCCAAAGGGGTGAAGGGTGCAGATTTTATTCAGGTGGTGGTGAATCAGCTTGGTCAAGAATGCGGCAGCATCGTTTGGGAAAGTAAACGTACAAAAGATTTTCAACCTTTGTGGATCGATAAATTTAAAACCGATTTTAGACAAAGTGGTGGCGATATTGGTGTTATTGTAACCCAGGCCATGCCGAAAGATATGGATGGATTTGGTTTAAAGGAAGGCATTTACATTTGCCATTACCACGATGCTAAAAGTTTGGCCATGGTGCTTAGGGGAAGTATTATCCGGATCAATGAAGCAAATTCGGCCAATGAGAACAAGGGCGAGAAAATGCAAATGCTGTATTCTTATTTAACGGGTAATGAATTTAAAAATCAAATGGAAGCCATAACCGAAGGGTTCTTTAGCATGAAAAGGGCTATAATTAGTGAGCGGGTTTCTATGGAAAAGATTTGGAAAGAACGTGAAAAACAAATTGATAAAGTATTGACCAACGCGGCTGGTATGTTTGGCAGTGTCAAAGGTATTGCTGGGTCGGCTGTTTCAGAAATTAAAGGCTTGGAATTGGGTGCCGATGATATGGATGCTTTGGACGCATGATTGTCCGTCAGTCAATCATAGAATTTTTAAATTTACAATTGCCAATTGTGGATGTTCGTTCGCCTTCTGAATATGAAGCCGGGCATATAGAATTATCCATAAATATTCCAATTTTAAACAATCAGAACCGCATTCATATTGGAAAAACATTTAAGCAGAAAGGTAGGGATGCTGCAATTAAGTTGGGGTATGAATTGGTAAATCCGCTCAAACCGCAATTACTCGAAAGCATCAATCAGAATGTACATGGTAAAACCATTGCCTTGTATTGTGCAAGGGGTGGTTTGCGCAGCAACCATATGGCGTCATTTTTTTCGGAAAATGGTTACACAGTTTATGTTTTGAATGGAGGCTATAAAGCATTTCGAAACCACTTGCTGAGCCTTATCGCTCAATTTAAGCGGATATTGGTTTTGAGTGCTCATACTGGCAGCGGAAAAACAGAAATCTTACATGCTTTAAAAGCAAAAGGTGCCCAGGTTCTCGATTTGGAAGGCTTGGCAAAACACAAAGGTAGTGTGTTTGGTGCTCTAGGAAATGAGGCGCAGCCGAGCAGTGCGGTTTTTCATAATTTGATTTTTGAAGAGCTGAAACATTACGATCCAAAAGAAGTAATTTGGGTTGAAAACGAAAGCTTTACCATTGGAAAGGTGCACTTGCCTATTGAGTTGTGGAGCCATATGAAAGAAGCTGCAGGGGTTGAAATTTCAGTGCCTTTGGAAGATAGAGTTAAATTTATCCAGGCAGATTATGGTCGCTACACAACGGATGAGTTGGTGTATTGTATTCAGAAGCTAAATAAACGATTAGGTGATGAGGCATGTAGAAAAATTTGTGCCTTGGTTCAAGAAGGCGATTTGTCGTCGGCAATCTATGGCCTATTTAAATATTACGACAAGGCTTATGAGATGGGAAGAATTAAAAGGAATTGTCATGATTATGTCAAAATTCCATTTGAAAACTTGGATCACACTAAAATTGCAGAATTTTTGTATAAGCACCAAAATAAATATTCACTTGAATTCAATTAAATTTGTGACCACATGAAAAAAGTAATTTTCACCTTCGTTTTATTTTTCACCTGCACTTGGGCTTTTTCCCAAGGAAGTACGACAATCAATATTTATATTGGCGACTCAAAAGTTGCCTGTCAATACAACAACACCATTACCAGTTGCTTGAAAATCAAATCGCATTTGGACAGCAATTGGAGAGAATTTCCTTATGAGATTGAAGGTTTTATTTTTGAACCAGGTGTGGAGGTTCATATTGAAATGGGAAAAACACCAATTTTATTTCCTGAAGACAATGGCCCAAAATTCACTTACAAACAGATCCGTGTAATTGACACCCGCTCAACCGTATTAGACAATAAGGCATTGTTGGCAGCCAACAAATGGAAAATCATCAATTTGGAAATGGACCGTGTGGTAACGCCAGCAAAAAAGGCCGGTGCTTATGTTTTGTTTAATACAGACAGCAATACTGTGAGTGGCTTTGCCGGTTGCAATTCATTTTTTGCCAATACCTTAATTGAAAATGGTGTTTTGCAATTTGGAGTAGCCCAGAACACTTTGCTTGCTTGTTCGAATGATGCAATAGAGCAAAGAATAATGGAAGGGCTAAAAGGTAAGGCAGCTTATTATGTACGCAACAATATGTTGTTTATTGTATGTGAAAACAGAATGATCATGCATTGCCGCCCTGAAAAAAAATTGGATTCATTAATTGCAGACATCAACAAACCAGTAGTGGTATCTAGAGGCAATACTTTTGGGGATATGCAAAATGGAGAGTATGTGGTAACCCTAGATGATTTGCCAAAAGCGGTCAATATGCAAATGTTTTTCAAGAGTACTGTTTTAACAGCAGCTGAGAAAAAGACCATAAAAATTAAATTAAAAAACAACAATGCAGATGAAATTGTGTCTCAGATTATAATTTTGTCAAAGCCTCATAAAATGAAGGGTTATTATTATGCCACCGTTATGATGAAAGATGGTACAAAAACCAATGTTGTTATGCGCAATGTCCTATAATTTATTAGAGTTTTCGCGCGGTGGTGGCTGTGGATGTAAAATTGATCCCATTAAACTTCACGCCATTTTATCAGACCATAAAAGCAATGATGTTCAATCTTTGTTGGTCGATTTTATTGATAAAGACGATGCTGCAATCATTGAAATAAACAATGATACGTGTTTAATACAGACGGTTGATTTTTTTCTGCCACTGGTTAACAATGCCTATGACTTCGGTCGCATTGCTGCAGCGAATGCCTTAAGCGATGTATACGCCATGGGAGGGAAACCAATAATGGCGCTTTCGATGCTGGGTTGGCCGCAGGAGGTTTTGCCTTTAGAGTTGGCAAAAGAAGTTTTAAAAGGTGCTGAAAGTATTTGTAAAGAAGCTGGCATTAGTATATCGGGAGGCCATTCTATTGAGACCAAGGAGCCTTTATTTGGGTTAAGTGTGAGCGGAATAATTGAGAAGCAAAACATTAAAAGAAAGAATACCTGTCAGCTTGGTGATTATTTTTATATTACTAAACCTTTGGGTTTGGGTTTGCTATCCAATGCCATTAAGCACAATTTATTAAGTGAAGAAGGCTATCTAATATTAATTGAAACAGCCTGTAGATTAAATACTGTTGGAATTGAATTGGGAAGAAATTCTTCAGTTAATGCCATGACCGATGTGACTGGATTTGGATTGCTTGGGCATTTAACAGAAATGCTAGGTGGTAAATTTGGGGCAGATTTGAACCTAGAATCTATTCCGGTGATTGAAGAAGCTAGAAGTTTAGCAGAAAAAATGATTTACCCAAATATTACAACCAGTAATTACAATTATGTAAAGGAACATTGTGATGGCCTGAATGGTTTGGAGTTCTTATGGCTTTGTGATCCCCAAACCAGTGGAGGCCTATTGGTATGCAGCAGTGAAGCTTTAGATTTAGAATCTTTGTTTCCAATTGGTAGGGTTGTTGCTGGAAATAGAATAAATATATCTTAAGTTATAATTCTCTCGTTTTTAGGAACTTGTGCTTGGTATTTGATGAAATTAAATTTATTTTGTATATTGTCCTATAGTTTGATGCTAAATTAATGATACCGTCACACTGAAACATAAGATTTGTAAATAAATAATGACCGATGATTTGGAGAAAATTAGGCGGCGATCAAATCGTACTGCCGATTAAGCAAGAAGTAGAACAAGCCATTTTGCGTGAACAAGCAAAAGGCACACATTTGAAAGTTTGTATTGGCACAGATTCTCAAGTGAAGAGAAACATTGTCGAGTTTGCCACTGCGGTGGTATTCATTCGTGAACACAGTGGCGGATTTATGTATTTTAATTCTTTCATTACTAAAAATCATTTTTCATTAAAGGAAAGAATGTTGTTGGAGGTAAGTAAATCGATAGAAATTGCTTACGATTTGTGCTCCGTATTGGATGCCTATCATGTTGAAATGGAAGTTCATGCAGATATTAATACCGATCCAAATTTTAAAAGCCACGATTCTTTAAAGGAAGCTATGGGATATATAAGAGGCATGGGCTTTACATTCAAAGCAAAGCCTGACGCTTTTGCCAGCAGTTATTGCGCCAACAAAGTGGTGCATTAAATATAAACAGCTTATTCTAGGTAGCCCCAGTGTTTGAGTTTCAATTCATTTTTGCGCCAGTTTTCTTCCACTTTCACGCGCAAATCTAGAAACACTTTTTTGCCGACAAATTTTTCAATGTCTTTGCGGGCTTCAGTGCCAATGCGTTTTATACCTTCTCCATTTTTGCCCACTATAATTCCCTTTTGAGAATCGCGTTCTACAATGATATAAGCGTATATTTTGTCGATGTTTTGTTCTTCTTTATAATCGTGAACAATGACTTCAGTGCTATATGGAATCTCTTGCTCGTAAAGATTAAATATTTTCTCACGGATGATTTCACTGGTGAAAAAACGGGTGTTGCGGTCAGTTAACTGGTCTTTCGGATAAAAAGCTTCATGTTCTGGTAAGTAAGAAGCAATTCTGTTTATGAGTGTTTGGGGATCCAAACCGTGCAAGGCAGAGATAGCGAAAACTTCTTTAGGATTTAAAACAGCTGATAGCTCATTAATGACTTTGCTTACTTCAGCTGGCGTAGACAAGTCAATTTTGTTGACGATTAACAAGATTGGAGATTTCGCTGCAACAATCATAGCCAAATGTTCTTCCATTAAATTTGGATTGCTAACATCGACAAGAACAATTAAAACATCGGCATCGTCAATACTGTCTTTTACAGCGTGCATCATGCTTTCGTGCAATTTATAGGCCGGTTCAATAATGCCTGGGGTGTCAGACAAAACCATTTGGTATTCGTCTGTATTGATAATTCCTAAAATTCGGTGTCGCGTGGTACTTGCCTTAGGGGTAATTATACTTAATTGCTCGCCAACCAGGGCGTTGCTAAGCGTACTTTTACCAGCGTTCGGTTTTCCGATAATATTTACAAATCCTGCTTTATGCATGTTAATGGGTTTAAATTTTGTTTGCCAATTGGCCACAAGCGGCATCAATGTCTTTGCCACGGCTGCGGCGAACATTGACAATAATACCAGCGGCTTCGACACGGCGACCGAATTCTGCAATTTTGTCGACACTGCTTCCTTTGAAATTGGCCAATTCGATTGGATTGTATTCTATGAGATTGACTTTGCAAGGAACTTTCTTCGCAAATTTTATCAATTCATCTGCTTCTTCTTTGCCGTCGTTGGTATCATTCATTACGGCGTACTCCAAAGTGATTTTTCGTTTTGTTTTTTGGTAAAAATAATTCAATGCTTCTTGCAATTCTTCTAAAGGATTGCTGTCATTAATTGGCATAATGGCGCTTCGTTTGGCATTGTTTGCTGCGTGAAGTGATAGAGCAAGGTTAAATTTAACGCCATCATCACCTAGCTTTTTAATCATTTTTGCAATGCCTGCAGTAGAAACAGTAATGCGTTGAGGAGACATACCCAAACCTTCTGGTTTTGTAATTTTTTCTATGCCAGACATGACATTGTTGTAATTCAGCAAAGGCTCACCCATACCCATGAAAACAATATTACTAAGTGGGATGTTATAGGTTTCTTTGGCCAATTTGTCTATCAACCAAACTTGGTCGTAAATTTCAGCAGCATCAAGGTTGCGTTGGCGTTTAAGAAAACCAGTGGCGCAAAAAGAACAACTAAGGCTGCACCCAACTTGACTGCTAACACAGGCCGTCATTCTTGTTTCTGTTGGGATGAGTACCCCTTCAATAATGGCATCATCGTGCAATTTGAAGGCCAATTTGATGGTTCCGTCATTACTCACCTGCTGGGTTAAAATAGTTACAGAAAGAATGCTGTAATTTTCGTGTAGCCAATTTCTGGTTTCTATTGAAAGGTTGCTCATTTCATCAAAAGAGCGCGCGCCTTTTTTCCAAAGCCATTCATAAGCTTGTTTTCCTCTAAAAGCAGGGTGTCCAGCGCTTACAAATTCTGCTTGCAAAGCTTCAAGGTTAAATGATCGGATATCTTTTTTAGTAATGCTCAAAATCTGCTGCAAAGATAGTTCAAAAGGAACGTAATTTAATGTTTGCATGAAATGCTTCAAATTACTTTGGTTTTTTTGACACCTCCTTAAGTTGAAATTTGGATTTTAGGCAAGAAAATGGACGTGATTTCTTTAAAAAAAAACTTGTTTGACCTTTGGTATCAAGGATTTTCTTTTCTGTTATTAAATTGTTTTTTGTAATTCTTTGAATTAACTTAATTTCGCCCTTTGATGAGTTCAACACAAGCAGTTCTGCTACTAAAAGACGGAACCTACTATCAAGGCACAGCAGTAGGAAAAATTGGAACCACCACTGGCGAAATTTGTTTTAATACCGGGATGACCGGTTATCAAGAAGTGTTTACTGACCCTTCTTATTTCGGCCAAATTCTAGTGGAAACCAATGTGCACATTGGCAATTATGGCGTAAGCAACAATGACATTGAATCTGACAATATTAAAATTGCTGGATTGGTCTGCAGTACGTTTGCCCATCACCATTCTCGTAAGATGGCTGTCAATAGTATTGATGATTATTTTATCAATAACCAAGTTGTCGGTATTCAAAACCTTGACACACGCGCCATCGTAAGACATGTGCGCGATAAGGGTGCAATGAATGCCATAATCAGCAGCGAGATTACAGATATCGAACAACTTAAAGCGATGCTTGCCGCTGTGCCAGATATGGAAGGCTTGGAATTGTCGAGTAAAGTTAGTACACCAAACTTTTTCACCACAGGAGCAGATTCTGCTGCACATAGAGTTGCCGTTTTAGACTTTGGAATAAAGAAAAACATTTTAAATTGTTTAAACGAGCGCGATGTGTTTTGTGGCGTTTTTAATGCCTATACAAGCGCAGCAGATATCTTAGCATGGAAACCAGATGGTATAATGATTTCTAATGGACCTGGAGATCCAGCTTCTATGGATTATGCAGTAAAAACAATACAAGCAATATTGGGCGAAAACTTGCCAATGTTTGGTATTTGCTTGGGCAATCAATTGTTAGGTAGATCAATGGGTATTGAGACATTTAAAATGCACAATGGGCATAGAGGTTTAAACCACCCGGTTAAAAATATTATAACAGGTCATTGTGAAATCACAACGCAAAATCACGGTTTTGCTTTAAGAGAGATTAACAACCCTGAGGTTGAAGTAACACATATCAATTTGAACGATAATACCATTGAAGGAATTCGCTTAAAAGGCAGAAAAGCATTTAGTGTTCAATACCATCCTGAGGCATCGCCAGGACCTCACGATTCAAGGTATTTATTTGATGACTTCGTTCAAATGATGCAGAAATAATTTTAGCCCAAAACAAAAATTCATACAACACTACATTAATTTATTCTACTATGTCACTAATCGCAGATATTAAAGCAAGACAAATTCTTGATTCAAGAGGGAATCCAACCATAGAGGTTGATGTTATTACCGAAAACGGTTTGATGGGTAGAGCCGCTGTTCCAAGTGGAGCCAGCACTGGTATTCACGAAGCCGCTGAATTAAGGGATGAAGATAAAAATGTTTACCTTGGTAAAGGGGTGTTAAAAGCCGTAAGCAATGTGAACGATATTATTGCCAACGAACTTTTAGGTTCTTATGTGTTTGAACAAAACAGCATAGACCAAATGATGATTGATTTAGATGGTACGCCAAACAAATCAAATTTAGGGGCTAATGCTATTTTGGCTGTTTCATTGGCAGTGGCGAAAGCTGCAGCGCAGGAGAGTAACCAATCATTATACAGATACCTAGGTGGTGTAAACGCCAATACCTTGCCGTTGCCGATGATGAATATTTTGAATGGCGGAGCGCATGCAGACAATGCTATTGACTTTCAAGAGTTCATGGTTATGCCCACAAAGGCAGATACTTTTGCTGAGTCACTGCAAATGGGGGTTCAGATTTTTCACAATTTGAAATCGGTATTAAAAAGCAAAGGCTATAGCACCAATGTTGGAGATGAGGGTGGTTTTGCTCCGAATATTCAATCGAACGAAGAAGCGATTGAAACCGTCTTAATGGCGATTGAAAAAGCAGGGTATAGACCTGGTGAAGATGTTTATATTGCAATGGATGCCGCAGTTAGTGAATTTTATGATGCTGAAAAGGGATTGTATGTATTCAAAAAATCTGACAAGAGACAATTGAGTTCAGAAGAAATGGTCGATTATTGGAAAACTTGGACATCTAAGTATCCAATCATTTCAATTGAAGATGGTTGTGCAGAGGATGATTGGGCCGGTTGGGCAAAATTAACCCAAGCCTTAGGCAATAAAGTTCAGTTGGTTGGCGACGATCTGTTTGTTACCAATGTTAAGCGTTTACAAAAAGGGATAAGTGAAAATATTGCGAACAGTATTTTAATTAAAGTCAATCAAATAGGCACATTAACTGAGACAATCGATGCCATTAATTTGGCAACACGCAATTCATACACCAATATTATTAGCCATAGAAGTGGAGAAACTGAAGATGCTACAATTGCAGATATCGCAGTTGCAATGAATAGTGGGCAAATTAAAACAGGAAGTGCAAGCAGAAGTGACAGAATGGCTAAGTACAATCAGTTGTTGAGAATCGAAGAAGAGTTGGGAGCAAATGCACAATTCTTTGGCAAAACATTCAAATACATTCGTTGAGATATAAGATAACAATAAAAAACTCAGGTTGAAAAACCTGAGTTTTTTTGTTTAATTGTATTTGGGTGCGCTTAGAATGTTCTGAAAAAATAGTTTTAAATAAATCAGAATACAAGTTAAGCTGTTACACAGCAATAATTCTTGCTGTATAAAATGTGATTTCTTATCCTATTAAATCCAATCCATGGCCATAGCCAATCCACCGACAGTTGTAGGAAGCGCTAGCCAGAAAGCTTCAGGAAGGAAAATCATCAAAACGGTGATGGTGATTAGTGATACTAAGAAAAGCATCCAATAAGCGGTTTTCGATTTTTTTTCAGACATTGTTGTTTAAAAATTGATGTGCAAACCTACATATTTTTTAGTAAAAAATATTTTTTTTATTCTATAAATTTGCCAAATGATACAACGTCAGCAATCTATCTATTTGTTTTTGATTTCTATAATTTGTTTGATAATGGCACTAACAGATATAACTTTGTACAAGGGTAAGGCACTTCAAAAGGATGGTGCGTCAATCGATTACAAGATAAATGCAATAAGCAGCACGCTAGGCTGCGAGAATTCTCAGAAAACAAGCAGATTTGAAATTCCGGTTTCCATGACCTTAGTGGCTTTATTGTCAATGGCTACAATATTTTTTTATGGAAATTTAAATAGGCAATTGACCTTAGTTACAGCGAATTTTGGGGCAATTGCAATTGTATTAATTAATGTATACTTAATAAAGGAGAGAATTGGCGGAACAAATGGAATCACATTTCAAGATTTGGGAATGAACTGGCCAATATTTTTGTTATTAGTCATATTAATTTTGAATTTTTTAGCCGTAAGAGGAATAAGGAAAGACCTTGATTTATTGGCATCTGCAGACCGTTTGAGATAATTTTAATTTTATACTCATTCTAAATAATGTAATTAATGGAAAAAAGGCAATAATTTTTTTAGATTATTTTGAAAATAACAATAAATTTGCGGCAACTTAAACATAGACCAACAAAGCAAGTACAAGTTAGAATGAAACCATTTTTAAAATTCACTTTCAAATTGACACTGGCGCTAGTTATCCTAACAGGAGCAGCCTTTTTCATGAGCAAATCAATAGATATCAAAGGGATATCGACAGAACAACTCAGTGCTTCTAAGCCGTTTTTTGGAGCAGACGAATACGCATACGAAGCGCCAAAAGCCGATACTGCAGAGTCAGCCATATCTTCAAAAGTAAATTGGGCAATTCTTGGATTTACGATTTTAATGGTATTGGTTTTAGCCAATGCGTTTGATATCAGTAAATACACAGCTAAAATTACGGGTCGCGAAACGGTCAACCAAAACAATGTAAACAAATGGACAATGTTGATTTTCATGGTCGTTGGATTAATTGCGACAATTTGGGAATACAGCGCTCATGGAAAGCTTATTTTATTGAACGACTCAGCGAGTGCCCATGGTGTTGATTATGATAGCATGTTTACGATGACCTTAATTGTAACATCTATTGTGTTTTTTGCTACTCAATTTTTGTTGTTTTGGTTTTCATTTAAGTATGCACACAAAGATGGTCAGAAGGCTTTGTATTTAGCCCACAACAACCGATTAGAGGTGTTTTGGACCATCATCCCTGCTATTGTTTTAACCTTATTGGTGTTAAGAGGACACCAAACTTGGAGATCTGTCGTTTATGCTGAGGAGAACCACAATGGTAAAATTCACAACATAGAGATATTTGCATATCAATTCGGATGGAAAGCTAGATATGCCGGCGATGATGGCATCATGGGTATAGCTGACTACAAGTTTATCTCAGGTAAAAACGAATTGGGTTTGGCATTCAAACCAGAAGTTGATTCTTTAATTGTTGAGTTAAAAGCCCAAATTGAGGGAGAAAAAATCGTTATAAATGACATTAAAAGTGGCGCAGCATTAGCAGCTTTAAAAAGCAGTTTTGCTGAAGTTGAAAATTTGAGAGACTACAAAAACATGGAGTCTATTCAAAAAGAAATTGAGTCCTTAAATAACGGCGAAAAATTGGATGAAGCAGAAGCCTCAATCAAAAGAAAAACCAAACAAATTGAGCGTATCTTAGCAATTCAAAATAACAGCAAACAATTCGCGTCCACATTCAATGGTGCGGCAAATGACGATGTGATAACCCAAGAAATTCATATTGCTATAGACACTTTAGTTACTTTTAATTTTAGATCAAAAGACATTATCCATAGTGCTTGGTTGCCTCATATGAGAGCGCAGATGAATGTGGTTCCTGGTATGCCAACCAAATTCACTTTCCGCCCTACTAAAACATCTGTAGAAGCAAAGAAAGAATTTGGTGAAACTTTTGAATACTACCTATACTGCAACAAAATTTGTGGCGTATCTCACTACAACATGAAAATTAAAGTTGTAGTTGAATCACAAGCAGAGGTTGATGCGTGGTTAGCTACACAACAACCAGCTTTTATTAAAAAGCCGATTGTAGTTCCTGCTATTATGAACAACAGTGACACAATGATGCAAGCCGATAAGACAAAAAAATTGGCTATTAATTAATTTTTATTCCATTAAACAGACATTTATAACAATGAGTACATCAATAATAAAAGACACTCACGCTACTGATAGCCATGCTCATCACGAGCACCATGAACCATCCTTTTTATTCAAATATGTTTTCAGTACTGACCATAAAATGATTTCTAAGCAATTCCTAATCACAGGTATCATCATGGGATGCTTTGGAATGGGGATGTCATTATTGTTTAGACTTCAATTGGCTTGGCCAGATCAAGCTTTCCCAATTTTGGAAACTCTTTTGGGCAAATGGGGAAAAGATGGTAAGATCGATCCAAACTTCTATATGGCCTTAGTAACCATACATGGAACCATCATGGTGTTTTATGTATTAACCGCTGGTTTAAGTGGTACATTCAGTAATTTGTTAATTCCTTTGCAAGTTGGTGCAAGAGACATGGCGAGTCCATTTATGAACATGCTTTCATATTGGTTTTTCTTCCTATCATCTTGTGTTTTAATGTCTTCATTTTTTGCTGAAACAGGTCCTGCATCATCTGGTTGGACTGTTTATCCGCCTTTAAGCGCCTTGTCTAAAGCAATGCCGGGTTCTGGTTTGGGAACCACTTTATGGTTGGTTGCTATTATATTGTTTATCGTTTCTGCATTATTAGGGGGTATCAATTACATTACCACCGTTTTGAACATGCGTACAAAAGGTATGACAATGAATAGGTTGCCGCTTACCATTTGGGCATTCCTACTGACTGCCATATTAGGTTTGTTGTCATTTCCAGTATTGTTAGGTGCTGGTTTGTTGCTGATATTTGACAGAAGTTTTGGAACCAGTTTTTATTTAAGTGACATTCACTTGAACGGTGTTGGTGCTTTAACCAATAGCGGTGGTAGTCCAGTTTTATACCAACACTTATTTTGGTTTTTAGGTCACCCTGAGGTTTACATCATTTTGATGCCTGCTTTGGGTATTTCTTCAGAAGTAATTTCTACCAATGCCAGAAAGCCAATCTTTGGTTACACTGCGATGGTAATTTCATTAATAGGTATCTCTTTCTTGTCGTTTATCGTTTGGGGTCATCATATGTTCATCACAGGTATGAATCCTTTCTTAGGAACCATGTTTATGTATGTAACTTTAATTATTGCGGTTCCATCTGCAGTAAAAACATTTAACTATTTGGCTACTTTATGGCGTGGAAACATACGTTTTACCCCTGCAATGATGTTTGCAATTGGTTTGGTTTCCTTTTTTATTACAGGAGGTTTGACGGGTATCTATTTAGGAAATGCAGCATTAGATATTCAAATGCATGATAGTTATTTCGTAGTTGCCCACTTCCACTTAGTAATGGGTAGCGCAGCAATATTTGGTATGTTTGCAGGTATTTACCATTGGTTCCCAAAAATGTTTGGAAAAATGATGAATAAAACTTTGGGTAATCTACATTTCTGGTTGACCTTTATTTCAGCATATTTGGTGTTTTTCCCAATGCACTTTATGGGCTTAGCCGGAGTTCCAAGAAGATATTATCAATTTTCATTAATTCCTGAATTTGAGATTTGGATGAATGTTAATATTTTTATAACTATTTCAGCCTTTTTAGGTGGAATTGCTCAATTGTTATTCTTATACAATTTCTTCAATAGTATTTTTAGAGGTGAAAAAGCAACTCAAAACCCATGGTTATCTAACACTTTAGAGTGGAGCACTCAAGTAAAACATATCCATGGAAACTGGGATGGTGATATTCCAGCTGTTTACAGAGGTCCTCACGAATATAGCCGCCCTGATAGAGAGTTAGACTATTTTCCTCAACACGAAATTGGAGATGGAGAGCCAGAGCATTACCATGCGCCATCAACACAAGTTGATACTGTATTTGAAGGCAAAAAAGAAAAAGCAAGTGCTGTATTCTTCTCTTCTTTTGCTGCACTTTTCATGAAGAAGGCATAACAGTTCTGACATCTGTTAGAATAAAATGAACTATATTAAATTAAACCGAAGATCAGGTCTTTTGACTCTATCTTCGGTTTTTTTGTTGCTTATTGCTGGCGGTGTTGTTCGCAGCACCGGCAGTGGAATGGGCTGTCCAGATTGGCCCAAGTGCTATGGCGCTTGGTTCCCGCCTGTTTGTTCATGCGAACTCCCTCCAAATTATCAAGAACTCTACGTTAACAAGAGAATACAAAAGGCTAAGCGGTTTGCAAAAGTATTAGCTGGAATTGGCTTTGAAAAACAATCAGAAGAATTATTGGCCGATCCCAACTTGCTAAGGCCCGAGGTGTTTAACCCTATAAAGGCTTGGATTGAATATATTAACCGGCTTATAGGGGTTTTTTCAGGGCTCTTTTCATTGATATTTTTTATTAGCTTATTAAGAATTAGAAGGTACGTTAGCCGATTTAAATTTTGGTGCGGAACGCTTGGATTTATTATGATGCTCTTCAATGCCTGGCTGGGTAGTATTGTTGTAGCCACCAATTTGTTCCCGATAATCATAAGCATACATTATTTGGCAACATACGCAGTGGTAGCACTCTTTATGTTTAGTATGGTAAACAGCAGAATCGATGAGAAAAATCAAGCGTTAAAATCATACAAGTGGTATTATATTGGTTTTGTTTTATTGTCATTAATTCAAGTGGTTTATGGAACACAGTTGCGTGAAGTAAGTGATGTGGCTGTAGAGAAAAATTTATTGTTTGTTGGAAGTGATCTAAATTTTGCCTTTTTAGGACAGGTTTTCAAGACGCATTGGTTGCTCGCAATGGCGCTTATTATAATTAGTTTGTTCCCTTTGTATTTGCTTCGTAAGAAATTGGAAAAAAAATGGTTGAGATTATTGTCTTCACTAACAGCTGTTTTGCTGCTTCAATATATCAGTGGCGTATTGAACTTGCGTTATAATTTTCCTCTATATGCACAGGTGTCACATATATTTTTTGCTGGCCTAATATTCGGGATTACCTTGTATATTTGTACCGCTATTTTAAGAGCACCTAAAAACTCTCCCAAGATTTGACAAATCACAGTACCAACAAGCAACCAGAGCAACTAAGTGCTGCTTTTTTTAAGGACTATTTTATGCTGAGTAAAGTTAGACTCAGCACCTCTGTTGTGGGTACTACAATTATTACCTATTGTCTTGGTGCAGCCAAAACAGCAGAAACTTTCGACCCGTTAAAATGTTTTGGATTAGCCTTGGGCGGCATGTTGGTTGTCGCTGCCTCAAATGGTTTCAATCAAATTTATGAGAAGGATACAGATAAAATGATGTCTAGAACTCAAAATCGTCCAATTGCGGATGGTCGCATGAGTACGAATGATGCCATGATATTTAGTGTCGTTTGCGCTCTTCTGGGCTTATTTGCCTTAGCCTTTTTTACCAATGGACGTGTGGCATTTTTAAGTTTGGTTTCTTTGTTTGTCTATTCATTGGTTTATACTCCATTGAAAGTTAAAACACCCTTAGCGGTATTTGTTGGTGCTATCCCTGGTGCATTGCCTCCTGCTATAGGATGGGTTGCTGCGGTCGGTAATATAGATGACATTGCGATTGTTCTGTTCTTAATTCAATTTTTTTGGCAATTCCCGCACTTTTGGTCTATTGCTTGGATATTGGATGATGATTACAGAAAAGCCAATTATACATTGCTGCCTTCGTTCGAAGGTAGAACCAAAAAAAATGCCTTGCAAATTATATGGTATACCGTTATCCTTATTTTGATTTCGATGTATCCTATCTCAATAGAATTTGGTTCTTTGAATTCTTTGTTTTTAATACTCCCGGCAGGGATTTATTTATTATATCGGACATTCGTTTTGTATAAAACCCAAAGCATTAAAGATGCGAAATCTGTAATGTTTGCCTCACTAATATACATGCCAGTCGTACTTTTAAGTTATTTATTTTAATATATGCCACAAACAATACAGCCGCAAATGTCGGCTAATAAAAAAAGTATTTTTAATGAAAAGACCTTTATAATTTGGTTGTTCATAGTCGCTAGTTCAATGTTGTTTATTGCATTCAGCAGCGCCTATTGGGTGCACAAAACAGATGGTATTCGAAACAATGCATGGTTTGAATTTGAATTGCCAATTCAGTTCTGGGTAAGTGCTGTAATCGTCATAATTTCAAGTATTTTTATGCAGTTAGCCTATAAGGCAGCTACAAATGATGACGTTTATAAGGTTCCATCCCTATTAACAATCACGTTTATTTTGGGTGTAAGTTTCTGTGTTTCTCAATTTTACGCCTATTTTGCTCTTGTTGATATGGGACTTTACCTGTCAAACAAGGAAGCAGGAGAAATTTCAGCCTCTTTTGTCTATGTAATTTCCGGTGCCCACCTTTTGCATATCGTTGGTGGATTAGTGCTTCTGCTCGTTGCTATCATTAAGTCTTCACGATTGGAGGTACACAAGAAAAATCTAGTGTTCATTAATATATGCAAAACTTATTGGCACTTTTTGGGAATTGTATGGATTTTCTTGATTTTATTCCTTTATTTCGCAAAGTAATTTAGATACAATTATTATAATGTCAAACTCTTCAACAGTATCATCTACAAGCACATGGGCAGGGGGTAGGTCTCCTTTCAATGTGAGCTACGGAAAATTAATGATGTGGATTTTCCTTTTATCCGATGCATTTACATTTTCATCACTTTTGGTGGGGTATGGTGCCATCAGATTCAGTTATGCCGGCAGTACAACGCCTTGGCCAGATCCAGCAACTGTTTTTAATCACTTTCCATTCGCACATGGCTTGCATTTGCCTTTGCTTTTTGTAAGTTTAATGACTTTAATCTTAATCATTTCATCTGTTACGATGGTTTTGGCTGTTGAAGCCGGTCAGCGTAACTCAAAAAGTGAAGTGTCTAAATATATGTTCTTAACCGTTTTGGGCGGTGCTGCTTTCTTAGGCTGTCAAGCATGGGAATGGAGTCAGTTCATACACGAAGGTGGTCGTTTAGATTCAAACTTATTTGGATTCACCGATGCTGCTCATGAGCATGCTAAACATCTAAAATTATTTGATCCAGTCCATTGGACTGCAGCAGACAAAATTGCAGGACCAGTTCCATTTGCATCTTTGTTTTTCATCGTTACCGGCTTTCATGGTTTCCACGTATTAAGCGGTGTTGTCATCAACATCATTATATGGATTAATGTTATGCGTGGTACTTACGAGAGAAGAGGGCATTACGAGATGGTTGAAAAAGTTGGTTTATACTGGCACTTTGTTGACCTAGTTTGGGTATTCGTATTTACTTTTTACTATTTAATCTAACCTTTAAAAGAACACAACAATATGAGCAACAATCATACACAAACTGAAGGAAATTATATTCCAGAAACATACATCCCTCATGCTGAATCGCATGGTACTGGAAGTTTATGGAGAACCTTTTGGATTTTATTGGGTATAACCATCGTGGATTTTATTATTTATTTTGCTTTCGGTGCATCTATGGCAAGAAACATTGTTTTCATTGTTTTTGGTATCGTAAAAGCAATTTTAATTGTTGGTATTTTTATGCATTTGAACTACGAAGCTAAATTTCTTCGTTGGATGATTGTATTGCCAGCAGTTATATTCCTTTCTTACTTGGTTTGCTTCTTGTTAATAGAGGGCAACTATGTGAGTTTAGAGAAATATTTTTAAGTAATGACTGACACAACTAAAAAAAGCCCAACATGGAAAGTGTTGGGCATTTTGTTTTTATTGATAGGTATGCCCATACTTTGGGTAATGCTAAATAAGACTGGAGTTCACTATTCTAAAAAACTCCCTATTTATTTTGAAAGAGAAGTGGATGCCAAAGGCGATACCATTTACCATACTATTGAAGACTTTAAATTGGTCAATCAATATGGAGATAGTGTTACTTTGGATACGTATAAAGATAAAATTTTGTTGGTTAGCTTTTTCTTTGCAAGCTGCGAAACTGTTTGTCCTAAAATGAATGGGTATATTGGAACGCATATTTACAGAGAATTTGCCAAGGACACCAATATTCGTTTTTTGAGTTTTACAGTTGATCCAACAAATGATTCGCCAGCGGTTTTGTTAAAATATGCGGAATCTTTTTATGCAAACAACCATTGGCAATTTTTAACAGGTTCAAAAACACAGATATACAATCTAGCTGCTAATAGTTTTAAGATCCCGGGGGCTGAGGATGTGCATAACGGTTTGTTCCATAGCAACAAAATTGTATTGGTTGACAAACAAAAACGCGTTAGAGGTGTTTTTGATACCAACGGACAAAATGAGAAGAGTTTCACAATTGACGCTGTTCGTGCGCTCAAACTTGAATATAAAAAATGAAGACAATAGCAAAAAACGATCGTTTGGCCAACGGCATCATTATTACTTTATCTGTAGTAGTATTTGCATTGGTCACTTTAATGAGAAGAGTTAAAATAGATTTAGGGTTTGAATTTGATACCCATATCTTTCCTGCCATTAGTGCAACTTTGAATTCGGCAGTAGCTATTCTTTTGTTGTTGGGTCTTTGGTTTGTGAAACAAAAAGATTTTGAAAAACACCGCAATGTTATGCTTGCGGCGGTTGTATTTTCTATTTTGTTTTTATTGACGTATGTTATGTACCATTTCACAACTGTTGAAACAGCCTACGGTGGTGTTGGACTCATAAAAACTATTTATTACATCATTCTTTTTACGCACATCGGATTGGCAGGTATTATTTTACCCTTTATATTGTTTGCGGTATACCGTGGATTAACTGGTGAATATGCACAACACAAACGCTTAACAAGATGGGTGTGGCCTGTTTGGTTTTATGTTTCTGTAACGGGTGTGGTGGTGTACTTCATGATTTCGCCTTTTTATTGAGAAATATGACTTTGCTCATATAATTGCCCCAATTAAACATTAATTTTGCACTATAATATATGAAAAAGATATTTTCATTTTTAGTCTTAATGACCTTGAATGCGCTTGTTTACGCTCAATGTCCCATGTGTAAGGCAAGTGTTGAAAGCAGTCAGGCTTCTGGTGCAAAAAGTGTAGGTATGGGTCTGAATGTTGGTATTTTGATGCTGTTGGTATCGGTTTATGTGATTTTATTTTCGGTCGGTATTATGTGGTATCGAAAATACCGAAAGAATCAAATAGCCTAAAATGTCTCAAAAAGTACCATCAATAATCTCAAGTATAGTTTCATGTAAATGTCCTCGCTGTCGAGAAGGAAAGGTTTTCCCTCACTCTGCATTTAATTTATTCGGTTTTAGTAAAACCAATGACCATTGTCCAAACTGCGGTCTAAAGTTTGAACATGAAACTGGGTTCTTTTGGGGCGCAATGTATATTAGTTATGCTTTTGGCACAATTATAATGATTGTATTCGGTGTTTTGGCCATAAATTTGGATTGGTCCTTTGCTAAAATCGCCGCTGTGTTGGTTCCCACCATGCTGTTAATTACACCATTTTCTTACCGATACTCTAGGATATTATTGCTCTATTTACTCTCTCCAAATAGACATTTCGATAAAAAATATGTATAGTTCAGAAGTTTCTTACTCCTTCTGAAACAATAGCTTTAATAAATTAAATTTATTTGCATAATTGGTTAAATTTTTAGTTTAATTGCAATTGTTTTTGATTTATACCCATTTACCCAAAACGCTGTAAAAGCTAAAACCATAAGAATGAACAGACTTCTATTAGTTATTGCCTCCCTGATTGTCATATCAGCCAAAACATCTACTAAAAAAGAAAGTGTTACATTAAGGCATACAAATTACACTTCTGTGTACAGTAAAGATTTTCACTATCCTATAGTCGTGGAATGGTGGGAGACCAAAGCCAAAGTTGGATGCGCCATTAAAGTAGCAAGAAAAAATAATTTTGCTCCAGATCCATTATTACGATCAGAAACTAATTTGCGTAAAGATTATGCTGGCTCAGGATTTGATCGCGGCCATATGTGCCCTTCTGCAGTTAATCTTTGCCAAGGCCCTACCGTGCAAGATGAATGTTTTTATTACTCAAACATGGCTCCTCAATATGCGGCACTTAATCGCGGAGATTGGAAATCACTTGAAACACAGACAAGAACTTCCGCAGCTAAGATTGATTCAATACATATTTGGTGTGGTAATGTTGGCGTTGCAAAAAAGATTGGTAATACCTCTGTCCCTACTCAATGTTGGAAAGTTATCTATAGCAAGAAAACCAAAGAATGGCAAGCATATTTATTCAATAATACCTCTGCTAAATCCGATGGTATAGCAAACAATAAGGTAGATAAAATAGTGATTGAAAAGCTAACAGGATTGGCTTTTCAATAAATGCCAATTTTTAATAGAATGATGTCTCTTTTCTTCTGAAATTTTTAAGTAAATTTTAATCCATTAGGATTTAAAAAAAACTTTGCAATTAAGATTAATTTTTCAATTTATACTGCTCATCTGAGCACTTAAAGTTCTTGTCTTCATTCGCTGCTTATAGATTTTAAATTAACCTAAGTCCTGCAAAGGGCTTTTTGTATTTTCAATCCACCCATCTATTGCTTATTTGAGCTTTTTATTTTGCTTTGTTTCGTTTACAAATTGCTTGGTTCAGGTCTTAAATGCGTGTGCCTTTTTTGTTTTTTGTGTAAGATATTTGTTAGGCAAGCCATAGTTATGTATAGCTTGTTCGGGATGCTGAAAACGAATTAGAGTAGGCAAAACTAAAACACACACACAATGAAAAAAATTAAAACATTATTTCTTCTTTTGCTTTTTTCCACGGCATTAAATGCCCAAAGCAATTTTAATCAGGTATGGGACAGTCTTTTCCGTGACGTTAAACACCAAGGCAGTCTAAATACTTCTTATTTTTGGAATTTAGGCGCTCTCGACTCTGGTATTTATAAGAGTCGGGGTTTGGAAAGCGATAGTTTCTCCGATTACCATACATTGGAAAATTTGTATCAGCAGTTCTATAATTCAAGTATTCACCTTACACAAAACATTCTGACCTATGAGGAATTTCAAAAAAATATGGAATCAGATTTCAGATCCAATACCATACCGGTGCCAATTCTGTTTTTAAAAGCTGGCATGTTCAAAGAGTCTGCATTTACCGAAGGTGCAATTCAATATGATAGCAGCAACTATAAATGGCTTGTTAATAGGCCACAAGATGCGTTTAAAATACATGAAGTTTTTGTATCCGCACCTTACATTCCGGTTGTTTTTGCACCAACTGTTACTCTGCGTTTTGCGGATGAGTTTATTGTCAATACGGTTGGTTCGGTAATTAAGCGCATTAGAATTAAATTTAGAGATGAATTGTATACGGATATGCAATTGAATGTGCCGATGAATTTTGTTTTACTACCTGGTGACAATGAAGTGCGTATTGAGGTGAGTTTTATGGATGGAAAAATAAGAATGAGTAAAACAAATATTGCATTTGAATCCCGAGATTTGAATTCTGGAATACCAAACAAACATGCTTTAAATAACCCCTTTCATTTTGGTGATGCACAAGGTAATATTTATACCAATCCAGAGAGGGAAACAGAATTAAAAGAGCCATTAGGGGCATTTATAGATTATTTGCCGGGTCTGAACAACGGAGTCCCAAATACCTGTATTAAAAAACCACTTGTCATTGTGGAAGGAATTGATTTTGGTTTTAAAGACCATTGGACTGGTTGCTATGGGGGAAAGTGCGGCAATACAGGACTAATTGATTTAGTGAATGGCTATATTTTAAATCCATATGAAGCTAAATTAAAGAACAGAATTGAGCCTTGGCCTGCAATTGAGAAGGCACCTAAATTTCTAAGTGATTTGCGAAACAAAGGGTATGATGTTTTTTATATTGATTTTCATAATGGAGCAGATTACATGGAAAACAACGCACAATTGCTTGTGAAATTTATTCAAATATTGAACCAGAGAAAGTGTAGTGAGGAAGAATTGGTATTGGTTGGCACCAGTATGGGCGGTATTGTCGCAAAGTATGCGCTGTCTTACATGGAAAAAAATAATATACCCCATTGCGTAAGAACCTATTTGTCTTTTGATGCGCCACACCAAGGCGCTAACATCCCTTATGGCTTGCAAAATTTTATGCAATATTTCAGTGGAAAGTTACCGACTATGAAAGAGAATTTTAAAAGAAAACTTGACAGAGCGGCTGCAAGGCAATTGCTTAGTATGCACATTCTTTCTGAATTTAAAACCAGCCCGCATAAAGACAGGATTGAATTTTTAGCAAAACAAAATCAATTAGGGAATTATCCTAAACTCAGTAGGAACATTGCTTTAACAAACGGAAGTGTCAATGCAAGTTTCCAAAATTTCAATCCAGGGGATTTGTTACTCACATTGAATCCATTCTCTGCAAATATTGACAACAATCCACTCAAATTGACTTCCTATGTTTTTGCAATGTGTAAAATTTATCAGGACAATACATGGAACAAACCAATGAATATAGCTTTTTATAGTATTTTGCCTTTAGGCCTAAAACATTTTGTTCCCTTGGATGTGGAAATTGGCCAAGACCATATTCCTGGAAGTATTCGCTATGATTTAAGAGATTTTAGAAAAATTTATGGGATAATTAATATTGTCAACAACCACAGTGCCACCTGTTTTATTCCCACTTCTAGCGCTTTAGATATCACATCAAAAGTGGGACAAAAAATCGATGATTATCTTGACCGATTTGTACCTAACCCGAGTGTTTACCCTTTTCACACTTTTTATGGAGTTGAAAACACCAACCAAGAACATATGCAATTAACCGATGAAAATATCAAATGGATGCTTGATGAATTTGAGAAAAATGCAAATGAAGTAGGTCCGTTCTTAAGTCAAAACTACAACTATGGTCGCTATGAAAGACATACCTTGCCTTCTGTAACTGTTCAGGCGCATGGCAAGCTGCAAATCAATTCCCAAGGGTTAAATGGATACGGGTACGGTGAATACGATAGAATGAACCGCAAGGGGTCTAGGTTCGAAATGAAAACTTCAGAATGCAATTCCTTGGTAAATATTGAAGAGGGTGGGATGCTTGAATTAGGCGGTGAAAACATTGAAAACAACAAAGCGGTTTTAAGGGTTAGAAAAGGCTGTACATTGATGTTGAAATCAGGAAGTACTTTGTTGGTGCACGATAATTCTGAATTGATCATTGAAGAAGGCGCGCAATTGGTGTACTTTCCAGGCGCAATAATCAAACTTGAAGGGAATGAAGCTACCTTGCAAATTGATGGTAAGTTAAGATTGGAGCCCAATGCTATTTTTACTTTTACCAAAGGGAATTCAAACAACAGTGGGTATGTGAAATTTAGAAATGCAAAGGGTGGTTATGGGGAAGGAATTGTCGAAATTGGTGGAGCAAATACACAAATCTCTATCGAAGGAACTGGGCAGAATACAGATGTGGTTTTGCAAGTTGAAGGAGAAATGAATTTGGTTTCACCGAAAGGAACCTATGCGTTAAGCAGTTTTAATTTGAAGAACTGTAAAATCATGTATGGCAATAAATCAAGTATTAAGCTGTCTTCAAAATCGGATTTTAAAAATGTAGATTTCGATAAGTTGACTTGGGCTGCTTTTGCATCTTCAAATGCATTAGAGGTTCAGAATTCGGAAAAAACAGAGATTCAAAATTGTAGATTTTCGAATTTTAACTTTGGTCTTAAGTGCCTTGGATCAAATAACAAGTCGAATGCATTAAAAATTGAGTATAGCAATTTTGAACATTGTGATATCGGTGCTTATGCGCTTGAGTCTATGGTGCAGATAAATTACTCTAATTTTAATTCTTGTATAGAGACTGGTTTGTTGGTTCAAAATCCAGAAACAGATTTTCAAGTTTTGAACTCTGGATTTAACGGCAATTCTAAGGCTGTTTTTATAGACAATAAAACAGGGCAAAATAGGTTTTCTTTTATAGAGTCATGCGATTTTGGAAAGAATAAAATTGGTTTGGAATTGATTGATTTAAATACAGTTTTGTCTTGCTCGAGATTTTTGGGCAACGAAATTGGTATTAAAGATGAAAATGGAACCATTGTTTTAAGTGCCGACAAGCAATTGACAGGTTCGTTGCACTCTGCTGTGGGAGGCAACAATACCTTTGCCTTCAACAGCAATTCGGGAATCAATGTTAAAGGGAGTGTTTTGTATCTGAACAATGGTAAAAATAACTTTATTCATAATCCTGGCAATAAGGCTTGTAATTTTGTGCTAGGGGATGTTGTTTACACCAATGAAACCCATGAATCTTTTGCCCCTTACAAATTGAAAGCGTCAAATAATTATTGGAAGGATGCGCCATTTAATGGCAGTATTAGCAATGGTGCAATGAACTTGTATTTTGTTAAATTTGCTTATCCATACAGCAATGCAAGCACTTTGAATTATTTTACGGGTGCTTCTTTCCCTGATTTGAATAAAGTGTGTTTTAATGGCAGTGCCTGCAATCCGTGCGGTCTGGTTTTAGAAGAGGATAAAAATTTAAACAGAGAGCAGGATAGAAATGGGTTTAATGATTCTATGGATTTTAGAATTTATCCATTCCCTGCAAATAATTACTTTGAATTGGACCTGCCAATTGAAAAAAGTGGGGATCAAATAATGGTGAAGTTAATGGATATTCATGGCAGGGTTTTATACCATTCAGTCTTAATGGAATCAAAAACCAGAATAACAACTTCAGAATACAGCAATGGCGTTTACTTTTTGGAATTAAGTTCGAAGCATCAAAAGGTATTAAAGAGGGTCCTAATAAATCATATAAACTAGCAATTTAAATTAAGATCTAGACAGAATCAAATGTCTTTTTTTGTAAAGATAGGGAAGTGGGCTTTTAGAGTCTGCTTCCTTATTTTGTTAAACAATATTATTTCACCGCAGTTACACTGATTTCAACTTTAGCACCTTTTGGAAGTGCAGAAACTTGAACGGTTTCTCTTGCAGGAAAATTGCTATGAAAGTTCTCAGCATAAATGGTGTTTACTTTGGCAAAATCGTTCATATCCGTAAGGAAAATGCTTGTTTTGACAATGTCTCCGAACCCCATATTTGCAGCTTCTAACAGTTTTGAGATATTATGCATCACTTGTTTGGTTTCAGTTTCAATACTGTCATTGTGAAAATTGCCAGCTGTATCTAATGCAATTTGACCACTACAGTATAGTGTGCTACCCACCAAAACGGCTTGTGAATACGGGCCAATTGGAGCGGGTGCGTTCTCTGTGAATATGATTTTTTTTTCCATGATTGTATTTGTATTTTTGTGCTCAAATGAACATTGCTGTAAAAGGCTCGCAAGAACGCATAGTAGAGTTAGACGGAATATTGACATCTGTAGGATTGAGTTTTACAAGGCTCGAAAGTACAAAAAATATCCATTCTAGCAAGTTTGATCTAATTTTTGATTTAAACTTTGATGATGATGCTTCATCCTTATCCGATTATGCACTTCTTGATGACTCAAGTCTCTTAATCCTATCTTCAGTTAAAATACAGTTAGAATCTGTTTTGCCGAAGGCAATGTGGTCATTTGCTATTGGTATTAATGCCTTGCCTAGTTTTTTGAAAAGAAATGCATTAGAGTACTGTTCACTTTTAGGGGGAATTTCAAATGATAAATTGGAAAGTTTGCCTTGGAAAACATTGTATAAAGTTGATTCACGTGTTGGAATGATTTCTCCGCGTGTTGTGTGTATGATAATTAATGAAGCTTATTTCACCCTGCAAGAAGGAACCGCAAACCGAAGCGACATCGATTTGGGTATGAAACTGGGCACCGCCTATCCACATGGCCCCTTTGAATGGGCCGAAATGATTGGAATTAAACATGTCTTTGAGGTGTTAAATGCGCTTTATTCGGACACCCACGATGATAGGTATAAAATTTGCAGTTTGCTTAAAACAGAGTATCTGAATTTTCTTGCCAAATGACCAATATAATACGCAATAGCATATTTATATTTATATTTTTCCAAACGCTTTTCGCAAATGCGTTTAGTGTCGATACCCTTTATTTGTGTAAAAATTCTTGTCTCATTTACACCAATGTGACCACTGTTGGTAATGCTGTTGCTTGGCAATGGACTTTTCAGGGCGCTAATCCTGGGACCAGCAATGTTCAGAATCCAGCTGCTATTTGTTATCCGACTGCGGGTGTTTTTCTGACAACTGTTAAGACTACATTTGACAATGGAAGTGACAGCACAGACCAAGTACATGTTGTGGTTTACGATTGGCCAATAACTTCTTTTACCTTCCCTAAAGACACTGGGTATTGTCAGGGTGGAAGTTTGCCTCTGGTGCTTAATACAGTTTCATATCCGGGGGTTAAATATCAATGGAATACGGGTGCTACATCAAGATCAATAACCGTTAACACTCAAGGAAAGTATTGGGTCAATTTAATTTTAAAAGCGGGCAACAATGTTTGCGATAGTGTGTATAAAGAAGTAAATATTACAGAGTACGCAAATCCAAGTGTTTATCTGGGTCAAGATAAATTTATGTGCCAAGGTCAAGCGATGGCTTTAGATGCCGGTGTGGGCCAAGGATATACTTATTTATGGAAGCCGAACAATGAGACAACAAGAACAATTTTAGTTAATTTACCAGGTGTTTATGATGTTACTGTTAGAACAAAAAATGGATGCACAGCAAGTGATCAAATTGAATTTAAAGATTCTTGTCCGCATTATGTTTTTATGCCAAATGCGGTAAGTCCAAACGAAGATAGACTGAATGATTTATTTGTAAAGGTTTGGAATTTTACACCTAAAGACTATAAGTTTACCATCTTTAACCGTTGGGGTGAATTGCTGTTTGAAACCCAAGACATTAACGCTGGATGGGATTGTAAGTTCAACGGTGATTTGGTGCAGCAGGATGTTTATGTTTATAAAATTACATATTACGATACCGATAAAAAATGGTATGAGATGCGCGGAACCTTCTTTGTAGTGCGTTAATTCTTCCAAACGGAAGTGCCTTCGCTGCAGTTTTTGCAAATGTCAATGTATTGACGGCCTTTAATTATTTGTTTTCTAAATTGATGATAGGCTGGGCCTTTCCAAATTTGTTCAAAGCTCATGTTGTTTAAATCGCCAAGGCGATAGGTTCCGTCTTTGTCGAAGCAGCAAGGGACAATTTTCCCATCCCAAGTTATCACACAGCTGTTCCAGAGTCTCCAGCAATGGTTGAGCAATTTGTTTTTAATTTTAAATTCATTGCCATCGATCTTGTAGCGGCTAAACTCTTCGTTTATGGGCATCATCTCATTGCCGGTTTCATAGTCGTATATTTGAGCAGATTTGATGGCTAATTCGTCAATCTTATAAATTTTTGCTAGCGCTTTAACATCCTCTAGTTGGTGTTCGTTATGAGAGAAAACGATAAATTGCCATATAACGTGTGGTGTCTTAGATTTTAATCTTTTTTTTGCATCCATTAATTCTTTGGTTCCCTCTAAAACTTTTTCTAATTTACCACCTATCCTGTATTTACCGTAGGTGTCCTGGGTAGTTCCATCAATTGAAATGATTAATCGGTCGAGGCCGCTCTTTACTGTTTTTTCGGCATTTGATTTGTCGAGATAATGCGCATTTGTGCTGGTTGCGCTGTAAAGTTTATGTTTGCTCGCAAGCGATACCATGTCTAAAAACTGCGTATTTAAATAAGGCTCACCTTGAAAATAAAAGGTCACATATGCACTGCTTTTGTGAAGGTCATTTATTGCTTTTTCGAATACGGACATGCCTAACATTCCAGTTGGTCGGCTAAAGCTTCTTAATCCGCTCGGACACTGTGGGCATCTTAAATTACAAGAGGTGGTTGGTTCAATTGAAAAAGAAATTGGGTTGCCCCAATGGATGGTTTTTTTTGTTATTTTAGATAAATAATAGCTTGAAATAACTTTTAAAGCGTTGCCAATTCTAGCAGGATGCATGGATTTTTGAAGCAGATTTCGAAGGTCTTTAAAATTTTTATTCACTTCTTAATCGTAAAATTCCACTTTAATTTCAGACCGGGTATAGCCAAATGATTTTAGGTTCTCTCGGGTTTCTTTTAGCATCTCTGACCATCCACATAAATAGATCACAGCGTTAGGCTTAGTCTGGAATATTGAATTGTAATGCACGTGCACATAGCCTTTGGCTCCATTCCAGTCTTCTCGGCTTAAAACAGGGGTGTAATGAAAGTTTGAATGTGTGTTTTGTAATTCTTCAAACTCTTCACGGTATAAGATGTCATTTTGGGTACGACAGCCAAAAAACAGATAAATTTTACCGGTGTATTTTCTGAGTGTGAGCAGGTCTTTTATCATAGACCTAAATGGAGCCACGCCGGTTCCTGTGCATATAAAACCTATTGATTCTGTGTTCAGATTATCGGGAAGAATAAACCTACCCTGGGGGATGCTTATTTTAAGTTTTTCTCCGATTTTATAATTAAAGAGCAGCGGTGTCGCAGCGCCATTTTCTTTGAGTGAAACGCAAATTTCAATTACCGAACCGTGGCTTAAATCCGCAATGGAGTAGCTTCTGCTTGAATAGGTGTGGTTAAGTTTGCCGAAATCAATGATAACAAATTGACCGCTTTGGAAAATAACATCATGAGCGAATTTAAAAAAAAACCGCTTTACCATTGGATTTATATCAATGATTTTAGTGATTTCTGCTTGATGGAATTCGTTGTTCTGCATTCAAATGTTCCGGTTTACAAAGATGCAAAAAAAAACCTTACAAGTTTTGTAAGGTTTTTTAGAATTATAAAATAGTAATCAATCACCAATTTGAACAGGAGATTTCGGTTTAGCTGCTTCGGTAATAATATTGCCTTTAATGAACAATATTGATTGACCAAGATTGGTAGTAACAGTTACATTTTTTGAAAAGTTTCCGTTTTTCCCAGATGAATCAAAAATAACAGTTACAGAACCTTGAGCCCCTGCAGGAACTGGCTCTTTACTAAAATTTGGAACAGTACAACCACATGAAGCGGCAGCATTGTTGATTACAATAGGTACTGCACCTTTGTTGATAAAGGTGAAAGTGTATTTGGCTTTTGTTCCTTGTACAATTTCTCCAAAATCGTGAGATGTTTTTTTCCATTCGATGTCTTTTGGTTCGTCAACTGTTGGAGAGTTGGTGTTGTTGATTGAAGTAATTGACATCAACGCAAATAGATAAGTAAAAACTGAAATCATGTAAAATGTTATTTTGAAAGTGATAAAACAAATTCCGTGCCGAAAAGAAAAATCATTGCTTAATAATATTGGCCTTGATAAACAATTCGAAGAGACCTTGGTTGGTATAAACCGCTATGGTTTTGCTGTGTTGTTTGCTTTTCCCTTTCGAATCGAATTCAACTGACAATATACTTGAGTCGCCAGGATTTATTGGTGTTTTCTGCCATAGAGGTGCCACACAACCGCATGAAGGCATAACATTTTCGAAGATTAATATGGAATCTGAATAGTTATAGCAAGTAAAGCTGGTCTTGGTTAAATCTCCTTGCTTAATGGTTCCAAAATCAAATTCTTTTTTGCTCCAAACTATGCCTTTTTTTTCAAAAATAAATCCGCTTGCAGCAATTAATGTAAGAGTAAGAATGAAAATATACTGGATGTTCGATTTTAACATGGGTATAAAAAAAGCGTTGTATGCTTTTGAAACAATACAACGCTTATAATTTTAAAAATGAAAGATCTTAGTTGGTTTTCAATTTAATTGCACTTCCTGCAGGTTCAATTGGGTCAACATTTGGTTTAGCGGTTACTTCGCATTTGAATTTCAATTCGTGGGTACCGCCGTTGGTAATGATTTTAACTGTTTTTTCGTTGATGCCCATTTTGCCATTGGTATTAAAGCCAACTTTAACATTGCTGCTCTTGCCAGGCATTATTGGCTCTAAAGAATAAGAAGGGGTGGTGCAACCACATTGAACTTCATGGCTTTTTATAATAACTGGCTCTTTGCCAATATTGGTGATTACAAATATCGTTTCAACTTGCTCGCCTTCGGTTGCTTTACCAAAGTCGTGGAATGATCTATCGAATTTCACATCGTATGCTTTGTCTGATAAAACAACTTTTGCTTTAGGTGCTTCTTTTTTAACAGCTTTTACTGCTTTTTTTGGTTTTTTAGGTGCTTGAAATGCTGAAATTCCAATTACCAATAGAGCCGAAAGGCTTAGGATTGCGATTTTTTTCATGTTGTATTCGGGATTAATTGAGAACTTTTTTTGTCTGATGGTTATTTTCTTTTAGGTCTGTCTGCATCTTTAGATTTTTGTCCGTCTTTATCTTTAGATGATTTGCTGGATTTTTTTTCCGACTTTTTGCTTTCGCCTTTTTCTAATTTTGCTTTCGAAAGATCAATTGAATCTTGTTTAATCTTCCAATCATCATAGGCTGCTGGAACCATTACCATACCTGAAATCGTTAAAGAATTAACACCCTCTGAGGTTGTTACGGTAACGTTTTTTGAAAAGTAACCTTCGCTTGCAGCGTTAAACGTTGCTGTGATTTGTGCAGTTTCGCCTGGTTTGTAAATGCCGCCTTTCCAATTTGGCGTTGTGCAACCGCAAGAAGCTTGAACGTTTACCAAGGTGATGTCTTTGGTTCCAATATTTTTAAATTCGAAAGTATAGCTAACTGGATTGTTTTGTTTAACATTCCCAAAATCGTGGGAGGTTATTTTAAACTGAATGAATTCTGGATTCATTGTCATTGCTGGAGCTGCTTGAGGCAATGAGCCTGGAATGTCCTGAGCAAACATTGGCAATATTGCCAACGCTAAAAATGAGCTAAGTATTATTTTTTTCATGTTATTCCTTTTTGATTTCAAAAGTATTTCAAAAACTGTACCAATAATTAGTAATTTAATAGATTATGGTTCTCGTGTTTAGACTTATCCAAAAAATGGGTGTAAATTTGAACCGTTGAAACATTTTGTAAAACCAAAAAAACATCTAGGCCAGCATTTTTTAAATGATGTCAGTATTGCAGAGAAGGTCGCTTCGATGTTTAATGGAGATGGATTGGATTTACCCGTATTGGAAATAGGTCCGGGAACAGGGGTTTTAACCCAGTATTTAATGACGAATTTCAAAGAAGTCCGAGCCATTGAATTAGACAGAGAGTCGGTGGCATTTCTCAAAGAAAATTTTGTACCCAAAGGCTTGAAATTAATGGAGGGCGACTTCCTAGATGCGCGAAATGATGAAATGTTTTTCCCTGACGATGTTTTGATTTTAGGAAATTTCCCATACAATATTAGCTCACAAATTGTTTTTAAAGTACTTGACAATATTTCGAAAGTTAAAGGCTTTGGGGGGATGTTTCAAAAAGAAGTGGCTGAGCGCTTGGTTGCAGGCCCTGGCTCAAAAACCTATGGGATTCTAAGTGTTTTTTTAAATACTTTTTATAATACTTCGTATCAATTTACGGTTGGCCCCGAGCAATTTACGCCCCCGCCAAAGGTTCACACTGGTGTTATAAAAGCAACACGAATTGATGGATATGTGCTACCATGCTCACGTGTCTTATTTTTTGATGTGGTAAAAACAGCATTTAACCAGAGACGAAAAACACTGAGAAATGCTTTACATAAATTTAATCTGCAAGAAAGCCATGAATTTGCTAAATTGCGCGCTGAACAATTAAGTCACCATGACTTTATTAAACTTACACAGTTTTTAGAACAACCGTTATGACCAATCAAGTATCAGAAAAGCAATTGCTACTTCAAATTCAACCTCTGATTGAAAATCATGAGGCTGAGGCTGTGCGCTTGCTTCTTGAAGCCTATCGTCCAGAAGATATAGCTGATATTTTTTGGGATATAGAATTGGATGAAGCCAAGTTTATTATCAAGGTTGTAGGTCAAAAAGAAGCTGTTGAAATTATTCGTTCTTTGGATGAAGAATTACAAGAGCGTTTTTTCAAGGGTTATACTTCCAAAGAAATTGCAGATGATGTGGTTTCTTATTTGGACTCGGATGACTCGGTGGATATTCTGAATTTATTGCCGACCCGAAAAGCAGAAGAAGTTTTGTCGTATTTGGATGACCAAGATTATGCAAAGAATTTGGCGGCCATGTTGCATTACGATGACGATGTGGCAGGTGGTTTGATGGCAAAAGAGTTGGTTCAGGTAAAACACAATTGGACGGTTAGTCAATGCATTGAAGAAATTCGTTTACAAGCTGAAGAAGTTGATTCGGTCCATGCCGTTTATGTGGTGGACGATAAAAATATTTTAAATGGGGTTGTGTCTTTGAAAGACATTGTTTTATCAAAAGCCCATACGTCCGTTATTGAAATAACCAATACTGAATTCATAGCAGTTAATGCGTATGCAACTGGAGAAGAGGTGGCTCGTTTGATGAACAAATACGATTTAATTACCATTCCAGTAATTGACAGCATGAACCGCTTAATCGGTCGTATTACCATTGATGACGTGGTTGATTTCATCAAAGAAGAGGCAGACAAGGATTTTCAGTTGCAAGCGGGTTTGAGTGATAGCGTAGTGAGTGAAGACAAGGTTTTGATTTTATCAAAAGCGCGCTTGCCTTGGTTAATGGTTGGGTTAATAGGAGGTTTGGGAAGCTCGATGTTGGTGTCAAATTTTGAAACCGATATTTCTCATTTGCCACAAATGGCCTTTTTTATGCCTGTGGTAGCGGCTATGGGTGGTAATGCAGGTGTTCAATCATCGGCAATTATTGTTCAAGGTTTGGCAAACAATACCCTTAAGAGTAAAAATATAATGCCAAAATTGGCCAAAGAATTTACAGTATCGCTAATTAATGGATTGGCTTGTTCAGCTTTGTTGCTGATGTTCAATTTAATTATTGGTCACAATTATGATTTGAGCATTGTTGTAAGCATTGCTTTGATAACTGTAATTATTTTTGCTTCCTTATTAGGAACCATTACGCCTTTGATTTTAGAAAAATTTAAAATAGACCCTGCTTTGGCAACTGGGCCTTTTGTAACCACGATAAATGATATTATTGGGTTAACGGTTTATTTCTCTTTAGGTAGAATATTGTTAGGGGCATAGTTTTCAAATATGAAGGCTGTTAGACCACATAGCATCAAAGGCATTATTCTTTGCCACATCATTCAGTTTTTATGTTTGCCGCTTTATTTAATCAAAGGTAAAAAATGGCTTAGAGCTAGAACTTTTGAAGAGAACCCAATAACTATGGGGTTTAAGGATATTGTCTATTTTGCCTATAAATACTATTTCAAATCGCCTTTATTGGCTGACAGCATTGAAGTGGAAAGGCATTTCAAAGAAAAACCAGTTCTAGATAATCAAATTGTAGAGCCTTTGGTCACAGTTTCCATAGGCGGCGATTTAATGCCTTATGAAATGATACATGAGGAATTTACACAAAACTTATGGAATGAGGTTGGCGCTGAATTTTTTGGCAGCGATGTGGTATTTGCCAATTTAGAGACACCCTTGCACGAGGGACATAAAAACAATTTTGTACCCGAAGTAATGTTGTCTGACATGCATTTCAATACGGATAAAAAAACATTTAGTATCTTTAATGGCCAAGGTAAATACAGAGGCTTTGATGTCTTAAGTATAGCCAACAACCATACCCTGGATCAAGGCAGTGAGGGGATAGATAAAACGATAGAGTTTTTAAACAATAAGAACATAAAATCAGTAGGGGCTAAATCTCAAAAAGAGGATAAAGATTTTAAAATAGTGGAAGTCAATGGAATAAAAATTGGGTTTGTTGCGTTTACCTATTCCTTGAATCAATTTTTACCCGAAAAAAGGGAGGAATGGCGGGTGAATTATTTGCCGTTGAATACCAAGGATTGTTCTATAGATATGATAGAGCAACAGGTAAAAGATTGCCGGAACGCTGGTGCTGAATTTATAATTTGCTCGGTTCACGCAGGCAATGCATATCAAGTTTATCCTTCTGAGCTTACGGTTAAATTGTTCCAAAAAATATTTGATACTTGTGGGGTAGACGTAATAGCGGGCGGGCATCCGCACAACATGCAGCCTTGGCGCTCGTATGCATTTAAAGACCCTAACACTGGAAAAGAAAAACAAGGTTTTGCGATTTACAGTTTGGGTGATTTTATCGCCTATGATATTTACACTTGGTGCCATGTAACAGCCTTTGTGAAATTAGAGATAGGAAAAAATACAGGTGGCGATTTGGTGTTTAATCCTATAGTAAAACCCTTGCTGATGTTAAGAGAAAATAAGCATCTACGTTTGGTATATGCCAAAGCGTATTTTGAAAAAGCAAAGATGACAAGTGAATTGAAGGATATGAAAATTTTATATGATGCTTGTGTTTCTTAAGTGATGAATATGAAAAATTTATAAGTCGTTTGCTCTTGATGCTGATCTAATTGAAATCTTCAAACGTTAATTCACACTTGCAATAACTTTTTGCAAATCGGCTGCACTAAGAACCCCGCTTTGTCTCCATTTTGATTGTCCTTGTTTGAACACCATTAAGGTTGGAACACCCTGTATGCGGTATTGGGCTGCAATTGCGGGATTTTTGTCTACATCAATCTTTATAATGCGCACATTTTCTCCCATCTTGGATTTGAGGTCTTCCAAAATTGGTTTCATCATTTTGCAAGGTCCGCACCATTCAGCAAAGAAGTCAACCAAGACTGGCGTTTCGCTTTGTATAATGTCATTAAAATTACTCATATTGTTATTTTCTATATTTTATTAAAATAATATATAGGTTTCTTTCTGCATATTTTTTAACTGATTTTACCTACCATGCAACTGGCATAGCTTTTCATTTGGGTTAGTAAGTTGTTGTCATCACCAATTTCAGGGTAACCAATTTTGGCAAGTTTTTCACTAAATTGATGGCGGTCAATGGAAGCATTGTGTTGAATGTCAATACGTGCATTTTCAACATCTACTTTTACCTCATCAACTCCTTCTATTTCACTAATTTTATTGTGAATGGTTTTAGCGCATCCGCTGCATTTAAGGTTGGCTACGATAAATGTGCTCTTGGTTTTTTCGGTGTTTAAAATTGTGTTTTCCATATTAACTTTTTGATTTTTGGCAAGCATTTGAAATGACAGGAACAGAGGTTTTAGAGATGCCAGAGAAACCAGATTCAACATCTACAAAATTATTCCACCCTCTAGATTTTAATATTGAGGCAGCCACCATACTTCTGTAGCCACCTGCGCAATGCATTACAAACGGTTTTTCTTTAGGGAATTCAGCGAGGTGTTCGTTGATATATTCGAGGGGAATATTGATGGCATCTTTCACATGGTCTGCATTGAATTCGTTTGTATTTCTAAGATCAATTACGATCGGGTTTTCTAACAACTTAATTTCAAAAGCATCGGCTGCAATACGATTGACAGTATCAATTTCTTTCCCTTCCTTTTTCCAAGCCTCAAAACCACCATCTAGGTAGGCAATTGGGTGGTCGTAGCCCACACGAGCAAGTCTTGTTATGACTTCCTTTTCTCTATCTTTATCGGCAACAATTAGTATTTCCTGCTTGATGTCTGGAAGTAATGCGCCGACCCATGGGGCGAAGTTTCCATCGATACCAATATTGATTGAATTTGGAATAAATCCTTTAGCAAAATCATTGGCTTCACGCGTGTCTAAAATAAGTGCTTCTGTTTCATTAGCGACGGCTTCAAAAGAGTCCGGATTCAACGCTTGCATGCCACGTTCCATGATGTCATCAAAACTATCGTAACCGCGGATATTCATTAAAACATTTTTCGGAAAATACGCAGGAGGCGTTGTAAGTCCATCTAGAAGTTCTGTCATAAATTCCTCTTTGCCCATATCTGCTCTCAGGGCATAATTCACTTGTTTTTGATGGCCTAGAGTATCGGTGGTTTCTTTGCTCATGTTTTTACCACAAGCGCTACCTGCACCGTGGTTAGGGTAGATGATTATATCGTCTGCCAAAGGCATGATTTTATTGCGCAAAGAATCGTATAAATGGGCGGCTAGTTTTTCACTTGTTAATTCTGCTATGACATGTTGCGCCAAATCAGGACGACCAACATCACCAATAAATAATGTATCACCTGAAATTAAACCATGTTCTTTACCTGTTTCATCAATTATCAAATAACAAGTACTTTCCATGGTATGTCCTGGAGTATGTAGCACTTTAACTTGATACCCACCCACTTTAAAAATTTGATAGTCTGCGGCAACTACTGCGTCAAAAACAGGTTTGGCTGTTGGGCCATACACTATTTCTGCACCGGTCTTTTTAGCTAAATCGAGGTGACCGGAAACAAAGTCTGCGTGAAAATGTGTTTCAAAAACATATTTGATTTTAGCATTGTCTTTGTTTGCTCTGTCAATGTAGGGTTGAACTTCTCTCAGTGGGTCAAAGATTGCAGCTTCTCCATTGCTTTCTAAATAATAGGCAGCGTGGGCGATACAGCCGGTATAAATTTGTTCTAATTTCATGTGTTTTGATGATTTGATACTGCAAAATTAGAGCTAATCGAAACAATAAAATGTGATAATGGTCACATTGGCCGAGAGGGGAGCAATCTGTAATACGTCAAGATTTCGATTGATAATTTAAATTGACGCGTTTAGTTTTCATTTGAAAAAATAGGGCTTATCTTTGCGCGCAGTGAAATTTTCAAATGATTTAAAAGCTTATCCAATGTTGGATTTAAGTGCCCAGTTTCAGCAATTGAAAGGGGACTTAATGCCAGCTATAGAATCGGTATTAGAAAATGCTTCATTTGTCAATGGTTCTGAGGTTGGAGAGTTCGCAAAAGAACTATCGATTTACACAGGAATAAAGCACGTCATACCATGTGCTAATGGCACTGATGCCTTGCAATTATCCTTCATGTCATTGGAATTGCCAGAAGGTTCTGAAGTGATTTGCCCTGGGTTTACCTACATTGCTGTAGCCGAAGTATGTAAGTTGTTGAATTTGGTTCCTGTTTTTGCAGAGGTGGATACAGATACCTTTAATTTGGATCCATTTGAAATAGAGAAGCACATTACACCAAAAACGAAGGCTATCGTTCCAGTGCATTTGTTTGGCCAGTGTTGCGACATGGAATCCATTATGGCCATAGCAGAGAAGCACAATTTATATGTCATTGAAGACAATGCACAATCAATTGGTGCAGAATGTTTTTATTCAGATGGCAGTATAAAACCTGCCGGTGGCATTGGTCACATTGGTACAACTTCGTTTTTCCCTTCTAAAAATTTAGGGGCCTATGGCGATGGGGGTGCTGTATTTACCAATGACGATGTTTTAGCGAAGAAGATAAAAACTTTGGCAAACCATGGGCAGGAAATAAAATACCAGCACAAATTGGTTGGTATTAATTCACGATTGGACACCTTGCAAGCCGCTATATTGTTGGTTAAATTAAAGCATTTAAACCATTTTACTAAATTAAGGCAAGAAACCGCTGCTGCTTACGATAACGCTTTCAAAGACATTGAGCAGGTAAAAATCCCTAAGCGGTTTAATAAATCCAGTCATGTTTTTCATCAATATACCTTGCAGGTTTTGCAGGGCGATAGGACAAATATTGTGACGGCATTAAAGGCAGCAGGAATATCAAGCATGGTATACTATCCAATACCAGTGCACAAACAGGAAGCTTTCAGAAATGACCAGAGTTTGCCTATTTGTGAAAACCTATGTAAAACAGTAATTAGTTTACCTATTGGTACCGAGATGAGCCAAGAGAGCATAGAATATATTGCATACACATTTAAACAAATTATAAAACAAAAATGAAAATAGCAGTTGTAGGAACGGGGTATGTTGGTTTGGTTACCGGAACCTGTTTTGCAGAAGTTGGTCTTAATGTTGTCTGCATAGATATTGACCAAAAGAAAATTGATAATTTAAAACAAGGCATTTTGCCAATTTACGAGCCAGGACTAGATGAAATGGTAAAGCGCAATTTTGACAAAGGAAGATTAAGCTTTTCCACCAGCTTGAAGGACAGCATTGAGGGTTGTGAAGCTGCATTTATTGCAGTAGGAACCCCGCCTGATGAAGATGGTAGTGCAGACTTAAAATATGTATTGGGTGTTGCGACAGAAATTGGGACTTATATGCAAGACTATATGGTGGTTGTTACCAAAAGCACTGTGCCAGTTGGAACTGCCAACAAGGTAAGAACTGCACTAAAAAATGCATTGAATGAACGTAAAAGCAATGTTGATTTTGACGTAGCTAGCAATCCTGAATTTTTGAAGGAAGGCGCCGCGATTGACGATTTTATGAAGCCAGATAGAATTGTCATCGGTGTTGAATCTGATAAAGCGCAAGAAGTAATGAACCGCTTGTATAAGCCGTTTTTGTTGAATGGGCATCCTTGTATTTTTATGGATATTCCCAGTGCAGAAATGACGAAATATGCCGCAAATAGTATGTTGGCCACTAAGATTAGTTTTATGAATGACATAGCTAATTTATGTGAAATTATGGGTGCCGATGTAAACATGGTGCGCAAGGGCATAGGAAGTGATAGCCGCATTGGTCATAAATTCATTTATCCTGGTATAGGCTATGGAGGATCTTGTTTTCCTAAAGATGTAAAAGCATTGATTAAAACTGCCGATGAACATGGTTACAGCATGCAAGTTTTAAAAGCCGTGGAGCAAGTAAATGACGGTCAAAAGCAAGTGATGTTCTCAAAATTGTCAAATTATTTTGGTTCACTAGCAGGCAAAACGATAGCAATGTGGGGCTTGTCCTTTAAACCAAAAACGGATGATATGCGCGAGGCGCCAAGTTTGGTAATTATAGACGAGCTTATAGCCTCAGGAGCGAAAGTTGTAGCTTACGATCCAGTTGCAATGCACGAGGCTGAACGGATTTTAGGGAATAAAATTACGTATTCAATTGATCAATATGCAACACTTGAAGGCGCTGATGCATTGGTAATAGTAACTGAATGGCCGGAATTTAGGTCACCTGATTTCGCAAAAATCGCTTCCACTTTAAAACAAAAAGCAATCTTTGACGGAAGGAATATTTATGAACCAGAAGATCTGAAAGCCTTAGGATTCCATTATGAGTGTATAGGCAGACAAAAAGCAAACTAATATGACACAGAAAAGAGTATTAATAACTGGAGCGGCAGGGTTTTTAGGTTCTCACCTTTGCGACCGTTTCATTAAAGAAGGCTGCCATGTAATGGCAATGGACAATTTGATTACAGGCGATCTTAGAAACATTGAGCATTTATTTAAATTAAAAGAATTTGAATTTTACCACCATGACGTTTCAAAATTTGTTCATGTACCTGGAAACTTAGATTATATCTTGCATTTTGCATCACCTGCAAGTCCTATAGATTATTTAAAAATTCCAATTCAAACATTAAAAGTTGGTTCTTTGGGAACGCATAATTTATTGGGTTTGGCCAAAGCTAAAAACGCAAGGATTTTAGTTGCATCTACCAGTGAAGTTTATGGTGATCCTATGGTGCATCCTCAAACAGAAGACTATTGGGGCAATGTAAACCCAGTTGGTCCTAGAGGCGTTTACGATGAGGCTAAACGTTTTCAAGAAGCGATAACTATGGCTTACCATACTTACCATGGTGTAGAAACAAGAATTATAAGGATATTCAATACCTATGGCCCTAGAATGCGCTTAAACGACGGTAGAGTATTGCCAGCATTTATAGGTCAAGCGCTAAGAGGACAAGATTTGACGGCCTTTGGAGACGGTTCTCAAACAAGGTCTTTTTGTTATGTAGATGATTTGGTCGAGGGTATTTATAGATTGTTGTTGAGCGATTGCGCAACACCAGTAAATATTGGCAATCCAGATGAAATTACCATCAATGATTTTGCCCAAGAGATTATTAAATTGACAGGTACCAATCAAAAAGTAATATACAAAGATTTGCCAATGGATGATCCAAAACAAAGACAACCTGAAATTAGTAAGGCCAGAGAAATTTTGGGCTGGGAACCAAAGGTTAGTCGCCAAGAAGGCTTGAAGATTACCTATGAATATTTTCAGTCATTGCCGAAAGAGCGTTTGTATGAAGAGCCTCACGGAAGAGACTTCTCACTGAATAGCAAATAAAAGATAATTTAAAAAGAGGATTTTAAAATCCTCTTTTTTTTAGAAAGGTTTTCTGAAAGTAATACCCATTTGCAAGTCTCGCATAGTCACTGCATATTGGTTTGAATTGACTTTCCAAGGGTTTAAATACATTTGCAAACCAGTGTAAACACCTATTTGACCAATGTCGTTAAAGTTTGTGTAAAGTGATAGATTGGCATTTAATGAAGCCGAATACTGGGTTGAATTGCTTTCTTTTACACTATTGCCCCAAATCATATTTAAATGCTCTGTGTTGTGGCTGTTGATCATTGAGAAACCGCCACCTAAACCATAGGACATAAAGGTAGATTCTGAGATTTTATGTTCAGTACTTAATCTAAAAGGAACAGTTAAAATATGGTACTTGTTGTTAACGGCTAAAGAAAAGTTAGAAGCCGCTAAATAGTATGTTGTGTCGTTGCCATAAATAACTTTCAAGAGGATTTGAGTATATTGGTTAATTCTGCCAGTATTGTCGCGCGCAGCAATGTCGTAACTGCTTTCGTTTAGTTTTATTTCTTCAGTGCGTAGGCTGTAGTTTAAACCAGTTTCAAAAATGAAGCGTTGGTTTTTGCCGAATTTAAGTGCACAGTGAGCGAAGGCTTGAAATCCGCTGCCATTGCTACTAAGTCTATCTTTGTTATCCCATAGATGTTTGTGCACCCATGCTTGAGAGTCTTGGTTTACTTTGATGCTGTTTATGGCCAATTGTGGTCCAAGCCCTATAGTGAACCATCTCTTTGATGTAAAATCACTGGTCTTTGGTGGCTTGTTTGAATTGGGTATTAGGGCCTTAATCGGGTTTTTAACTTTAAGGTCTACACTATAACTTTCTTCCAGAGCAAAAGGTTTGAAGAAATTTGGGAACCAAGAAAATCTAATAAAGTTCAGCATGTCTAATTCCCCAAAATCATTATTTTCAATAATAGTAGCAGAATTGCTAAGTGCAATTTCTGTATTGTTGTTGTCTCCATTAAATGAATTTTGCTGGTTCACAGGAGTTATGCTTAAAGACTCACTAATTTTCCTATTGCTTCTGTTGCTTGCCGAAGCCTTTATGATGCCATTCTTTTCGCGGCGCTGTTCAATAGTATTGATGTTTGACTCATGATTTGCTAATTCAATCGTTTGAGTTTTTGCTTTGTTGTTTTTGTCGCCTATGCTTTCTGCTTTGCTTGCATTATTTGGAACACTTGCTACAACAGATTCAATTGCGCGTTCTTGGGTTGTAGGCTTTTGATTTCCTATCCATACAATACCAATTGTAAGAGCTGTAATAGTAGGCAATAGCCAGTACCAAAAGGTGTTTTTAGCCTTTGGTTCAAGCTGGGATGAGATATTTGCCCATAACCCTTCCCTAGGCGGTAAATTCTCGTCTTTAAAAGCTGATTTTAATCTGTTGTCAAATTCTTCTGGACTCATGTTTCTTTATTTCCTTGTTATACAGTTGCCATAACATACTTCTTGCTCTTGTAAGTGAGCTTCTAGAGGTGCTTTCTGGCATGTTTAGTTTTTCTGATATTTCTTTATGGCTAAAACCGTCAATTGTATAAAGCATCAGGACGATTTTGTAGTTTTCTGGTAATTTCTCTAAAAGAATCATTACCAATTCTGAATCAAATTTTTCAGGTGCTTCCTGATTAATTTCAGGGAACTGTCTTGTTTGGTCGTCTATGCTTACCTGCAACGCAAGACGTTTTAATGAGCGCAATTTATTGATGGACTCGTTGATAAAAATGCGGGTCATCCAAGTCTCTAAGCTGCTTTGAAAACTGAAGTTCTTAAGGTGGGTATACACCTTAAGAAATGCTTCTTGAAATGCATCTTCGGCCAAATCGAGGTCTTTCAAATACCGTTTGCTTACAGCCAACATTTTTCCTGAAAAGCGATTATACAATGCCTCTTGCGATAACCTGTCGCCTTTGATGCAACCCTCTATAAGCTGTTTTTCGGAGAACATTGTAAGCACTGTTATCTCTTAGACAAAGATATCTAGAAATATGCTGCAAGAAAAGTTAAATTATTTACAGGATTTTTCCAAAGCCTACTTTTAGGCGAAATTTAAAGAATGATTCATCGCCGCGAATGTCAATTCTTTCTATCTTAAATGGGTCCTTTAGAGGCAATTTATTTATTCGGTTCCCTATGCGAAAAGCGCAAACAATCCCTGAATTTTGAAAGGCTAATTTTAGGGCGTCAAATTCGGTTTTATTTCGTTTTGGGTATGCCCCAAAAGTGTAAGCCCAAGCAGCTAAAGTTTTGTGTTTAAACACGCTCATTTGCTTCACCGATTCAATAATTTCGAGTGTTCTTTGTTCAGAACTTAAATCCATTAAATTATCATGTTTTAAGCCATGGTGGGCAAAGTCAACTAAATTGACCATATTTAAAATTTGTTCTTCACTTAAAAAGGCTTGTTCAACAGAATCATGAAACGCCTTTTTTCCAATAAAACTACCGACGGTAAATATTGTAAAAGGAATGTCAAGTTCTTTAAATATTGGGTAGGCAAGTGTAAAGTTGTTTTCATAGCCATCATCGAAAGTGATTAAAATTGCCTTGTCTGGAAGAGCGGTTCCATTTTTAATGTGTCCTAGTAAGTCGCTTAGCTTAATGGGAACATATTTTGATTTTATGTAGAGTAATTGTTCTTTTAATTGTGCACTAGATACACAAAGAAAGTTGCGGGTTTTTTCATCAACTTTATGGTACATTAAAACACGAAGTGTATTCATTTTTTATGATTCAATTCGTATAGTTTTAAATACTTTACCGTATGATACCAAGCATTGAGATAAGACCAAATAAAACCTTCTTTTCCGTTCAGGATATTGCCGTAAAAAAAATAATGTTTTACAAAATAAATGGGAAATGAAACGATACATAAAATCAATGATCGGGTTTTGCCCTTTTCTTTGAGCTTTAGAGCACCTGCTTGTGTGTAGCTGTTGAGCTTTTGAAAATAGTGTTCAAGGTTTTTGTAGCTGTAATGTAAAATTTTCCCTTTTAAACGCAAGGTTACCCCTGATGTAATTACTTTTTCATGAACCACTGCATCATTAAAGTTTCCTTTCGTTTTATCGAATAAACGCAAATGCGGATAATTGCTTTCCTTTCCATACTTAAACACTTTTCCTAAAAAAACATGTTGAATTGGCAGCTCATAGGCTGAGACATCTTTAATTACTTTTAACGAGAGAATCTCTTGTATGAGAGTGTCCTCCATTACCTCGTCGGCATCTAAATTAAGGACCCAAGGATGCTGTGTTTGGGCAACTGCATATTGCTTTTGGGTCCCAAATCCGTCGAATGCTCTTTGGAAAACTTTCGCCCCGAAAGATGTCGCTATTTCGACTGTTTGATCGCTGCTGCAATCATCTATAAGTACAATGTCATCACACCAATGCAATTTCGACAAAGACCGTTTTAGGTTCTCTGCTTCATTCTTTGCAATGATAATGACTGAAATTTGCATGCAACAAATATATTGAATTGACTTGATATTTTAGACTTCAGATAACTCAAGCCAACGGTCACTTTTGCGGCTAATCAGTTTGTCTAAATCTGAAATTTCATCAGCCCATTGGGTTAAAACCACATGGTCGGTTGTTCCACTCAACATTAAAGCGTTTAGTTCTGTCTTGCGCGCTTCAAAGGACTCAATTTCTTTTTCAATTGTTTCGAGTTCTTTTTGTTCTTTAAAGCTTAATTTCTTTTTTGGGGCTGGTATTTCTGTTGTTTTTATCTCGGTAGCTTTCGGTGCAATTTCAGGTGTTGCAAGAATTTGATCGGCTTCTTCTCTATAATCAGTATAGTTGCCATAATAGTCGAGGATATTGCCGTTCTCTTGGAATACAAATAAGTGTTCAACCAATTTGTCCATAAAGTATCTGTCGTGCGATACCAGAAGCAAGCAACCATCAAATCCTACCAAGAAGTCTTCCAAAATATTGAGCGTATCAATGTCTAAGTCGTTGGTTGGCTCATCGAGAATAAGAAAATTTGGGTTGCCTACCAATACTTTTAAAAGTTGCAATCTTCTGCGTTCACCTCCGCTAAGTTTTGCCACCGGGGTGTGCTGCATAGAGGGTGGAAACAAAAACATATCCAAAAGTTTTGAAACACTTACTTGTTCTCCATTCCCGAGGGTAACATATTCTGCAATTTGTTTTACTTCTTCAATAATTCTATTGTCATCGTTTAGATCATTGCTGTGTTGGGTATAATATCCAATTTTTAAAGTTGGTCCGTGAATAACTTCTCCACCTGTAGGTTTTAGTTCGCCAGTGAGCAAATCCAATAGTGTTGATTTTCCAACACCATTTTTCCCAACAACGCCAATGCGGTCATTCTTCTTAAACAAGTATGAGAAATCATTCACCAAGCAATTGCTGCCAAAATTCATGGATACATGTTCAGCTTCAATAATTTTATTGCCCAAACGGCTGGTGCGCACAGAAATTTCGATTTCTTTTTTTGAGAGGTCAACACTTGCTTTGTCTTTTAATTCATAGAAAGCCTCAATTCTGCTTTTAGATTTTGTTCCCCTTGCTCTCGGCATACGTCGCATCCATTCCAATTCTTTGCTCATTAAGTTGCGCGCTCTAGCCACCTCCGTAGCAAAAACGGCTTCTCTTTGGCTCTTCTTTTCCAGATAGTAAGCATAATTACCATTGTGAATGTATAATTTACCGCGTTCTAATTCTAAAATATGGGTGGCCACATTGTCAAGAAAGTATCGATCGTGCGTTACCATAATTAGAGAAATATTATGGGCATTTAACAAATTTTCTAGCCATTCAATTGCTTGCAAATCCAAATGGTTGGTAGGTTCGTCTAAAATCAATACATCGGGTTGTTGAATAAGCAATTGTGCAAGGGCAACTCTTTTTTTCTGTCCACCACTAAGGCTATCGTTTCTTTGTTTTAAGTTATGGATACCTAGCTTGCCTAAAATTTGAGCCGCTTTTTGTTCAAAATCCCAAGCATTGAAACGTTCCATTTCTTCTAAAATGTGTTGCATTTTATCGGCAGGGTAGTCCATGTCAACGATGGCTTTTTCGTATTCTTTAACCAAATTAAGAACTGGGTTGCTGTCGCTGAAAAGGCTTTCTTCAATGATTTTATTCGGATCAAGTTCGGGCTCCTGTGGAAGGTAGCCAAAGATTAAACCTTTGGTTTTTCCAACTTCGCCCCCATCTGGGAGTATTTGACCACAGATGACTTTAAGAAGGGTAGATTTTCCTGTTCCATTGCTTCCTACTAAAGCAAGTTTTTCGCCTTTGGCTAAGCCAAAACTAATTTCTTTAAACAACCATCTTTCGGTATACGCTTTAGAAATATTCGCCGCTGATATCAGATTCATTTTATCGTGCAAAGGTAGTCTAAAAATCGTGGTTTACTTACCATAAGAACTTTGGTTTTCTAAATTAATCTTAGCATTTTTGCATTTGTATGGTAATATATAATCCAAAAGATTGGTGGAAGTTAATTTTAAGCTTCCCAAAAAGTGATACATTCCGAATTATGTTGCCAGGTATAGTTGGAATTGCTGTTTATACCTTTGCAATTGTTTATACAGAAAGAGAACTTATACATGCCCAATTTAACAACACAACAACAATCCACGCAATGGTTGGTTTTGTGCTTTCCATGCTTTTGGTTTTTCGAACCAATACGGCCTATGATAGATGGTGGGAAGGTCGAAAAGCCTGGGGCGGATTTGTAAACAGTTCTAGAAATTTGGCCATTAAACTAAGTGCGATCATTAAAGATGCTGATGACAAGAAAAGATTGAAGATTTTGATACAGAATTTTATCAGCAGCAGCAAGTCGCATTTGCGTTCGGGGGTAACTAAAAATGATTTAATCGCCTCGGATAAATATTCCGTAGATGAAATTTTAGAAGCCAAACATGTGCCCAATTATTTGATGAAGAAATTGGTTTATGAATTGAATGGGTATTTAGAAAGCGGACAAATAAGTTCAACCCAAATGCTAATGATAAATTCTGAGATTCAGTCGTTTTCTGATAATCTGGGGGTTTGTGAACGGATTAAAAAGACCCCAATTCCATATTCTTATAGCATCTTTCTTAAAAAGATACTTTTTATTTACATTGCGTCGATGCCGTTCGGTTTTGCTATGGAGTTTGGTTATTGGTCAATCTTCATCGTGTCGATGTTGTTTTACATTTTTGCGAGTATTGAATTAATTGCCGAAGAAATTGAGGATCCATTTGGCTACGATGACAACGATTTACCCACCGATCAAATTTCAGAAGTGATTAAACAAGATCTCGATGAAATAATGGCATAAATGGTTTAATTCTATATGGAAACAAATTATTAGCTTAATTTTGTCTGTTTAAAATCAAGTCTTTTTGAAACGTTTAATCCAATTTCTAAAACTGTATCTGTTGTTTTTGGCTGCATTTGAAGCCATTCGATTATACTTCATTTTTTACCATTACAGCTTGTATTCAGAATCGCCTTTAATGGTTTTTTTACAAACAGCTTTCAAAGGTTTTAGGTTGGATTTGTCTGCGTCGGCTTATTGCTTAGCCCCAGTTTTCTTGGTGTTTTTCTTAGAACATATTTTCAGAAAAAAGAGCAATAAATGGATTTTAAGAACCCTCATGTTGTTTGAGTTCAGTTTGATCTTTGCTATCGGCATTTCAGATCCCGAATTGTATGCACAATGGGGAAATAAATTTAACAACCAGGTATTGGTTTATATCAGTCACCCAAAAGAAATGGCATTGTCTGCAGGATCTGCTAACTGGTTGAAGACGTTTTTGTTTATTTTGTTTTTATTACCAACATTCTATTTTTTACTGAGGAAGTTGTTTGAGGTATTAGAAAAAAAGATTGACTATTCGTGGCAACATGGAAGCACTGTCTTTGTTTGGATGGGCGTCAATTTTCTTTTTTTAAGAGGGGGTGTTGGTGTGGCAACAATTAGTCAAGCCAGTGCTATATATTCTCCAAAACAAATTTACAATGCGACAGCTATAAACAGTTTTTGGAATGTATTGTATTATTTGTTTAACGATACAAGAACTTTGTATGGAGATGACTATAAGGTTTTGGAATCTGCGGAGGCGAAAAAGCTTTTTGATCTTCAAATAAAAAGCCCTCAAGACGCATTCGAACTAAGCAATCAGGCCACTCCAAATGTATTGGTGGTTGTTTTGGAAAGTTTCACTGCATTTGCAAGTCAATATTACAGTGGTGCAAATAATTGTACCCCTAATTTGGATCAATTGTCAGCGCAGAATTTGAGTTTCATGAAATGCTATGCCAGCGGCGACCGAACGGAGAAAGGCTTGTTGGCTATTAATAGCGGGTATCCAGCCCAACCTGTTTCTTCTTTGATTGTCTTCCCCGATAAAGTTGCCAAACTGCCCGGCTTAGGTAAAGTATTAAAACATGAAGGTTATCACAATACTTTTGTCTATGGTGGGGATGCTGAATTTGCCTCAATGAAATCTTATTTTTTGATGCAAGGATTTGATAAGGTAATTGACAAAGAGGATTTTGATTTGGCCTCTCTAAACAGTAAATGGGGGGCTCATGATGCCGAACTTTATAACAAAGCATTGTCATCAATTAATTCCACCCAAGCGCCATTCTATACTTTGGTATTAAGTTTAAGCAGCCATGAGCCATTTGATGTGCCTCTTGAATCGAAAGATTTAAAAAAGGATGAGTGGTATGATTTGAAGAATTCAATTCGTTATGCGGATAAAAGTTTAGGTGATTTTATTGCCAATTGCAAAAAGCAAGCGTGGTATAAAAACACAATTATAGTGGTTGTGGCAGACCATGGTCATAACATTGGCGTGCAAGAAGTATATGGCTTCGACAAAGAAAAGTTTCAAATTCCTATGTTGGTTTTGGGCGGTGCTTTAAAAGACGAACTCAAGGGAAGAAAAATCCAGAATGTGGTTTCGCAAACTATAATTCCATCACTCATTTTGCAGACTATGCACTTGCCTTATGCTGATTTTCAATGGCAAACAGGTGTTTTAGATTCGAATGGATTTGCCCAATACCATTATAACAATGGATTTGGCAGGGTAAGCAATTATTCTGAATTTATATACGATAACAATGGTTTGTCAACTGATTTTAAGGGATTGAAAACTGAGGCAGTTAAAATTAAAAATCAGGGCAGGGTTTTTCAACAGGTCTTAATTGACGATTTTTTGAAAAAATAATTTACTTTCGTGGAATAAAATGCGATTTTCTGATTGGTCACATAAAAAGTGGTTTCCATGGATATTGGTAGCGGTATTGCTGCTTTTTAATGTAATTTCGTACCGTATCGCCAATGATTACTTTTCGAAGATTACGCCAAACGAAACTGAGGAGGTTATGGTTGAAAGTAGCATGCTTGGAAGTGGATCTAAGGTATTTGATTGGGCAAAAGAAATACTTCGTTTTTTTAGAAATCCATAATGAAACCTGCTATTAATCGGTTTTTTTCAGACGCTATAAAGGGCTTTAACCATTATAAAATACACCATTTTATATTTTGGTTTATTTACATAGGGTTCTGGTCTTTTTTAATAGGCTCAGATGTTTCCTGGAGACAGGCCTTAGTGAGTGCTTGGGTGTTTATTTTCTTCCATATTTTGGTTAGTTATTTTAACAATTACTTTTTGATTGAATGGTTCTTGTTTAGACGAAAATATGTTGCATACTTTCTGAGCGTATTTTTATCTATACTTTTGGTTTGTTTTCCTTTGGCTATTGCTTCTTATTTATATGTGCCATTAACCGAAGAGAGTATAGCCAATATTTGGACCTTGCAGTTTTTTATCTATAATTTCTTAACGATACTTTTTACTGTATTGTTAACGGCTTCCATTAAATTGTTTAGAAATTGGTTTTTAAAAGAACAGACCAACAAAGAATTGCAGAAGTTAAATATTGAAAGTGAACTTCGTTTTCTAAAGTCACAAATCAATCCTCATTTCTTGTTTAACAACTTAAATAATTTGTATGCGTTGACGCTAAAAAATTCAGAATTGGCACCGGATGCGGTATTGAAATTATCAAATATATTGCGTTTTGGATTGTATGAAAGTCAGAAGCAAAAAGTGCCTATTGAGGATGATATTCAATTTGTTCGCGATTACATCGAGTTGGAAAAATTGCGTTTAGGCGAAAGAACCGATATAAAATTGGACGTTGAAGGCAGTACTTTTGGTAAAATGATAGAACCATTTCTATTCATTAATTTTATTGAAAACGCTTTTAAGCATGGAGCCAATCCATCTTTAGGAAAGTCATACATCCATATTAATTATTTGATAGATTCACAAAACCATCAATTGATTTTTAATATTTCAAACAACAAACCAGGCGCATTAAACAATTTGGACAAGGACAAAGTTGGAGGAATTGGTCTGAAAAATGTGCAAACCCGTCTGAATATTTTGTATCCTGGAAAACACGAACTTAACATTGTTGACAATAAAGAAAACTATTCAGTCACCCTAATTTTACAGACAGCATGAGCAAAATTCTAAAATGTATGGCTATCGACGATGAGCCATTGGCGCTAGAGGTAATGGAAGCACACATTAAAAAATGCGATAACTTAAAACTAATCGCTAAATGTTCAAACGCTATTGAGGCTTCTGAGGCCATCCAAAACGAAAAACCAGATTTAATATTCTGTGACATTCACATGCCGGAAATCAGTGGAATTGATTTTATGAAATCACTTCAAAACAGCGGTATACTTGTGGTCTTTACAACTGCTTACGCCGAGTATGCTGTTGATGCATTTACTCTAGACGCTTTGGACTATTTATTGAAGCCTGTTTCATTCGACCGATTTAAGCGTTCTGTTGACCGCGCTGAAGAGTATTTTTCAATTAAAAATAAAACAGAACAACCCCAGGCAGAGATGAACGATGGTTTCATGTTTGTAAAAGCCGATTCGAAAATGATTAAAATTAATTATGATGAGATTTGGTATGTTGAAGCTTTCGCTGATTACGTTAAAATTTATACTTCAGAAGAAAAACGCATAGTGACTTTGCAAACCATGAAGAATATGGAGCAAAGCCTACCTGCAAATAAGTTTGCCCGCGTTCATAGAAGTTATATCGTGGCGACCAGTAAAGTTTTAGCTATTGGCGCTCACGAGGTTAAAGTTGGCAATAAAAATATTCCTTTGGGCAAGAACTATAAAGATGCATTTGCACAAAGAATGCAGATTAAATAATTAAAATTGATACCAATAAAAAAGTCCTAGTGTTAACTAGGACTTTTTTTATGCACTTAGTGCATTAAGTCTTATCTAAGCAATGAAATCATGCCGCTATAGTAGTGCCATTTTTTGCGGTTGTCTCTCACCTTGATGTTGTAATAGTATACGCCTTCTTGGCATTCAACGCCATTATAGGTTCCATCCCAACGGCCGGTGTTATCAGCACTGTTGTAAATTCTTTCTCCCCAGCGGTTAAAGATATTTAGTTCCAGAGTTAATATGGAGGTGAATTTAGGTTCCCAAAAGGTATTGAATTCATCTTTGTTTGGACTGAATGCATTTGGTATAAAGATTCTATAAATATCCAAAACACGAAGTTTTTGATAGGTGGTGTCGTTACAGCCATATCTTGTTGTTGCTATCATTGTAACCAAGAATAAACCTGTGTCGCTATAGCTATGTTTAGGATTTTGAACGCCATCGGTTCCGCCGTCACCAAATTTCCATACATAACCATCCGCTCCAGTCGATAAGTCTGTAAAGCTTACCTCAGGTTCAACGATGTCAATTTGTCTTGGAAGGTATGAGAAATCAGCAGAGGCTTGCACGTATGCTTGAACAGTTTGTGCTTTAGAAAAACAAACCTTGCCATTGCCCAATACCATGCTCACACGTGTATTGTAAATGCCAGCGGTGTTGTAGCTTTTCGGAATATCAGCATGGGTTGCACCGCCTGTTGAAGGTGTGTTAACAGAGTTGATGTTGTCAAAATACCATTTCCAAGTGAAGCTAGGATTAAGTGGGGCTTGTGCTGCTGTCTTAGGGTAGAAGAACAAAGTTGATAAAGGTTCGCAACCATCAATTTTAGTGGCCAATAAACTATCGGTCACTTGAGGCGCAACCCAAAGACGTGTGGTGGTTTTTACAGAATCAGAACAACCATCGCTCAAAACCACACCAATGTCCATAGATTGGCTTGGGGTGTAAGTAATCGATTTTTGTTTGCCTAAAGTTGCATTGCTTAATACATCGTACCAGCGGTAAGTATATGATTGCACGCGTCCACCAGCAGGCGAAGCGCTTAATGTAATGGCTTCATTTCTGCAAAGTTCATCGCCCACCAAGGCGCCAATGGTAACTGGCGTACGAATGTAAATTTTAAATGTTGTTGAATCGTTGCGGCTGCAGTTGTCGTTTCCAATAATTAGGTAATCACTTGGAGATGAAGGCGGATTGATGTTGAAGCTTGCTTGGCTTGCATTAACCGTTGAATCAACTGCTACCCAATTGGCTCCAACTTTGCGTTTTAAGACAAATTTAATTGGCAAATTATCAGCACTTGTGCCATTTATTTTTAAATTAAAGCTGCGGTTGGTACAAATTGTATCAATAGGGGTAGGGTTTGTTATATTTAATCCGGTTTTGATTTTTATTGCAATCTTTTTACTGGTTTGCTGTGCATTACACACTTGGTTCAAACGCAATGAAAAGGTTTGATCGTCTGGGATGCTTAAATTGAATGAAGGGTAGGTTTTGCCTTTTGAAGAATCAATAAGTACAAATCCACTGGTGCTGGTGTTGTATAGTTTGAAAATATAACCAGTAGAATCGCCGCCACTTGCGCGTGCGCTGATGTTAAAGGTTTGATTTTTGCAAACAGGATTGTTGTACATGATGGTATCGATTTTCATGCCTGGTCTAACTTTTACAGTAACGTAACCACTGTCGTTAGGATTGGTGCAACCATCGCTTAATACGGCTTTGTATATAATATCGCTGCTGCCCAAGGTAACTGTTTTACTTAAGCCAGAACCTAAGCCATTGTCCCAATTTACTATCTGATTCGCTACCACTCCACCTGTTACTGAGACCGTTAAAGTAACATCATTGCCCTCACATACTAATGTATCCTTAGGCATTGTAATTTTCAGGCTATCACGCACCGTGATCACAATATAAGCTGTATCGGCGTATTCATTTCCATTGGCATCCTTGCTGCAACCATCTGTAACAATAGCTCGGTATGTAGTTGTAACCGTCGGCGCAACTGTGTGCGATAATCCGGCACCTAGGCCATTGTCCCAATTCACTATTAAATTACTTGACAAACCTCCCCAAACTGTAGCACTCATGGTTGTTGAAGTGCCTCTGCAAATGGTGGTATCGTTGCTGGTGGTCATAAAGAAACTATCTCTTACAAATACCCTCATGGTGTCTCGGCTTGGCGCGCAACCAAATCGGGTTGCAGTTACATAATAGGCCGTATCTTTCAAAGGTTTACTGGTAGGGCTAAAACATTTTGTGCAACTCAACCAAGTGGATGGTGTGTAGGTGTAAGTGGTATCACCATCAGTCTTTGAACTTATTTTAAAACTATTACCAAAACAAATGGTGGTGTCTTGCATGAGTTTGATGTCTGGCCGCTTGTATACCCTTACCTCATATGAGACGGTATCGTCAATTGAAGTCAAGCCGTTACAAACGCCATTGGTTGGTCTTTGGGCGATCATGTTGACTTTATATCTACCAGTGTCTTTAAATAGGTAAGTAAAGCTTTTAACGGTTTTAGGGAAGTTTTGCATCATGGCACCTGAAGCATCTCTGCATAGCCATTTCCATGTCACACCTGTTAGACTTGATCCACCCCCATCAAAAGGAACGTTAGCATCTTCACAAACGGTATAGAATAAACTATCCGATTCAAAGTCGGCACTACTTTTTCCATTAACAAAACTGTAAAAGCTTAAAGGTTTAATAGAAGAACCAACACTGTAACCATATGATCCATAATCACCATAAGCATATAAAATCGCAAAGAAACCCAGAGGGTGCGACATGTTGTGGTTGCCAAGTGCTAGGCCTGATTGCTGAATATAGGAATAACTAGTGTCTTTAGTTAATAATTGCCATGTAGCCGTTGGTGATGCCCCATCAATTTTTAGCTGGTTTCTGTATGCTGTTTTAACAACCACATTGATAAAAAATTTATCAATTTTGTCTGCATTTTCGCAGGAAAAATTTAAATTTTTCAAGGTTTGTTCCAGTGGTGAAAGCCACATCAACATCGGATCAGTATCAGAACTTCCGCCATCGCAACGTTGTGACAAACCCAATTGGCAAAGTGCGATTGGTTTGTTTGCTGTAACAACAGCATCTTTGATGTTGTTGCCTGTTGTAACCAAAAAGAAAGTATCGGTCATTCCAGCGGTAGACATAATTTTATTTCTGCCATTGAATGTTACACGGGTGTTGTTCTGAGAAGTAACAAACTTAATCATTTCGACTTTTCTCAAGGTATTAGGCTTCCAAGTGGTTGGAATAAATGCAAACTTCTTACCCCATAGATTCATTGGCATCATTTGCTCGTACAAATGGTCTGCAGAGTTTATGCCTGCGGTACAACTTGGATGCACTATAACACTCCTACTAGAACCTCCAAACACGGCAATTTTTTTACAATCTCTGGCTTGCACCAATGTTCCCGATAAATCTAAAAGTTTTGAAGACGCGATGACTTGATATGTTTCACCTTTTTGTAGAGTTATAGTAAAAGTTGTATTTGCGGCTTTACCTCCTACAGTGGCACATGTAGGGGTGATATCGATGGTGGTGCTGTTTTCGGTTGCAACAATAGCAAACGTAGATCTGTAAGTTGAATTTGTTCCACCTCCAGAGTACACATCTCCAGGAAATGAAACCACACGGTAATCGACGCCCAATGCCTCTATTGGATATATTAATGCGGCATCACACGATGCTGTTTTGGTGTTTTGAGCCGCAACACTTACTGTGTCTTTTGCTGAAATGATTAAACCTTTGCTTCTGTCGGATGCAGTTTCTGAACCAGTGGTGTACCCTGCTGCCGTTGAAACCAATACCGTATCTACACCTCCACCTACACCAATGGAGAATGGCATAGTTACGCCTGTTATGAAGTTTTTAACAGTGCCAGTTGTCGCTTTGTTGCAACTAATTACAATTTTCAATTGAGGTGCATTATTGGGGGTTCCGATTGATTCCATAAAGGTCATCCAAAAGGTTTTACCTAAGGTCGACAATTCTTGCGATTGTGCGACAAAAGGACAAATTAGAAGGATGAATAACCCTAAATATCGGTTGAAGGTACTTTTCATAAAGCGTGAATTAATTCGCTAATTTAAACCAAATTGTACTAAAAAGAGGAAAAATTGAAAATATTTTTTCTACTTTGATGCTTAATCTTTGATAATCAAATTATTAAATCATACTTAAATTACGCAGATTGGCAAGAATTTGGCATTAAGACGGCCAATGTTGGGACAGTATTTCACCAAATCAGCGTTTTTTCATTTATCTTTGCATTTTTTAAACTATTAATTTAATGGATTCAGGTCTCCTGGTCATTCTCATCACCCTTATTTGCTCGGCCTTCTTTTCGGGCATTGAAATCGCCTTTATTTCTTCCAATAAATTGCGGATTGAACTGCAAAACAAACAGGGTGTTTGGAATGCCCGCATTTTGGCTTGGTATCTCAAAGACCCTTCCCGCTTTATCAGTACCACCCTGATTGGAAATAACATCTCTTTGGTTATTTATGGTATTCAAAGTGGCGCCATCCTTGAACGTTTTCTTAATCCGAGTGGGCTTTTGCTAAAAGCCATGGATCCCAATAGCCTTCAAGCCTTGATGGTCATTCACGATGGATTCTGGCGCTTGGTGGTAATAACCATTGTTTCGACTTTGGTGGTTTTGATTACCGCAGAGTTTTTACCAAAAGCCTTGTTCAGAATCAACCCCGATTTTGTTCTTAATACCTTGATTCTTCCTTTCCATATTTCCTATTTTTTATTGTGGCCAATCGTTTCTTTTATTACCCTCATTTCAAAGGGGATTTTGAAGCTTATGACCGGTGAAAAATATGTGTCTTCTCAACCCGTCTTTAGCAGAACCGACCTCGACCATTTGATTTCCCAAACAGGGCAAATTGAATTGAGTGATGAATCAAATTTAAGTACGGAAATGTTTAAAAATGCTTTAGATTTTGGCAACTTAAAGGTGCGTGATTGTATGGTTCCTCGTACCGAATTAATTGCAGTTGACGAAAGCGAGACCATTGAAGAATTGTACAAAACATTTTTGGATTCTAGGCATTCAAAGATTCCGGTTTACCGGGAGAATATTGACAACATCACAGGGTATGCGCATCAGGTTTACATGTTCAAAAAACCTAAAACCATTTTGGAAGCAACGATGCCTATTCTGATTACCAACGAAAGCCGTAGTTTACACGATCAATTGAAAGAGATGACGCTCAAACGCAAAAGTATGGCCGTTGTGGTCGATGAATTTGGCGGAACTGCTGGTATTATTACCATTGAAGATATTATTGAAGAGATTTTTGGTGAAATTGAAGATGAATATGACACCGAGGAATTGAAGGAAACCAAATTGGGCGATCACCATTATCTTCTTAGCGGCCGTCATCCAATAGATTACCTGAACGAAAACTACCATTTTGATATGCCTGAGGATGGTTACGAAACCTTGGGTGGTTATATTATCAGCATATGCGAAAGCATACCAGAAGAAAATGAGGTTATTCTCAATGAGTCTTTTGAAATCACTATAAAGCAAGTTAAAAATGCTAGGATTGAGGAAGTGGAAATTAAAATTTTAAATCCAACTCGTGAATCCTAATGAAGGTTTTGCTCTTACACGGACCGAATCTTAACTTGCTTGGAGAAAGACAAGAATCTGTTTACGGAAGCTGCAGTTCTCAGGATATTATAAACCGTTTAAACTCGGAGTTTCCGCAAATTGATTTGCAGTATTTTCAATCCAACAATGAGCATGAATTGATAGAAAAAGTTCATGCAGCACGCAATGAATTTCAAGGACTATTAATCAATCCTGGGGCATTTTCGCATACCTCGATAGCCTTGGCTGATGCCATTCGCTCCATCAATATTCCTAGCATTTGCATACATATTAGCAATATATACCAACGTGAAGATTTTAGACACAGCGATTTTGTTGGAGCAGCTTGCAAGGGCAGCATCGTTGGATTGGGTGTCGATGGGTACCCAATGGCCTTAGAATGTCTAATAGATTTAATTAAGCCTTAGCTTTTAGTACCACTTGGGTGGCAGCGCCTAAGACTTGTTTTAACAAAGCGGTTTGCCCTGTAAATTGTGCAGGCATTTCGATTTCGTTTTTTGCATTGTAAACGGTTAGCAGCGTGCAGTTAGATTCTTGCTCTACATTGTATTCATTGCTCAATTCAGCGCATAATTCATCAATCTTAGAATCTCTTGTGTCGCAGCAGGCCGAAAAACTAATGGCAGAATTTTGCATCACATTGATACGCACCTTATGCTTTGCAAAATGTTCGAATATGCGGCTCAAATTGTCCTCAGCAATAAATGAATAGTTCTTGGTTGAAATGGACAAAAGTGTCTGCTGGTCTTTTACAATATAACACTCATTTGAAAGTGAAGGCGAGTCGTTATTAACAACAGTGCCTTTGTCGTCGATATTGATAAACGAGTTAACAAACAATTGAATGTTTTTGCTTTTAAGCGGTTGTATGGTTTTGGGGTGAATAACTGAAGCGCCATAATAAGCCAATTCAATGGCTTGGTTGTAATTGATGGCATCGAGTTTAACCGCATTGTCAAACTTTTTAGGGTCGGCATTCATAACACCTGCAACATCTTTCCAAATGGTAACGTCTTTGGCGTCTAGGCAATAGGCGAAGATAGCAGCAGTGTAATCCGAGCCCTCGCGACCAAGCGTTGTGGTATTGTTGTTTTCATCGCTGCCAATAAAACCTTGGGTAATAACAATATTGCGGTCTATGTATGGTTTTAAAATACGTTTGATAGTCTCCTCAGTTTCGGTCCATTTGACATGGCCTTCTCTAAAGTTGTTGTCGGTTTGAATAAAATTACGGGCATCTACCCATTTGTTTTTGTTGTCAATGCTTAACAGAAAATCGCTTACAATTTTAGTGGACAGCAATTCACCGTAACAGATGATCCCATCATAAATCTCGTCGTATGCCGCATTTGGGTAGCGTTTTTCAACCAAACATTCCAATTCCATGAACAAATCTTCCAAATCGGAATAGATATGGTGTTTTTGGTCACTGATTAAATCGTTGGCAATTTTATAGTGAAAATCTTTCAAATCGGAGATTATGCTGCGCTTATTGGCATCATCATTCGTCCAAAAAGCGTCTACTAAGTCCTCTAATTTGTTGGTCGACTTGCCCATTGCCGAAATAACTACCAATAGTTTTTCGCCAGAAAACCTAGCAATGATGCGACCTACGTTCCTCACAGCTTCTGCATCTTTAACAGATGCGCCTCCAAATTTAAAGACTTTCATTCTTTTGATTATTTTTGCAAAAATAATTTAGTAGGACCATGAATCAAAATACACTTATCACCTTAAACCAATTTATCTCTGATCAACAAAATAAATTTCCTTTTGTGAAAGGTACTTTGTCTAAAATTTTTGGTGATTTGCAATTGGCCGCAAAGATGATTAACCGCGATGTGCGCAAGGCTGGCTTAATTGATATTTTAGGTAATTTTGGAGAAACCAATGTGCAAGGAGAAGAACAAAAGAAATTGGATGTAATTAGTAACGACGTCTTTATGCGCTTAATGGATTTAAGTGGCGCCTGCGTTTGCGTGGTGTCTGAAGAGGATGAGCACATACATTGGTGTCCGGGTGCTGAAGATGGAAAATACATCTTGGCGATTGATCCACTTGATGGTTCATCTAACATCGATGTGAATGCTTCTATTGGTTCTATCTTTTCGATATACAAACGTTTGTCGCCTGATAAGCCTGTCGACCATGAAGATATCTTGCAAAAAGGTGTGAACCAAGTTGCAGCAGGTTATATCATTTACGGAACAGCTACCATGTTTGTGTATACAACAGGCAGTGGCGTAAACGGATTTACTTTAGACGATTCAATCCAAGAGTTTTGTCTGTCGCATGCTGATATCAAAACCCCGAGTATGGGAAGCATCTTCTCAGTAAACGAAGGGAATTTAAAAGAATTTCCTGAAGGCGTTATCAAATACATAGACTATTGCAAGGGCGAAAACAAAGATGAAAAACGTCCTTATTCAGCGCGTTATATTGGTTCATTGATTGCAGATTTTCACCGCAACTTGTTAAAGGGCGGGATTTACATGTACCCAGGAACCACCAAAGCACCGAACGGTAAATTAAGGTTGTTGTACGAATGCAATCCAATGGCATTCTTAGTAGAGCAAGCAGGTGGTAAAGCCCACAGCGGATCCCAAAGAATTATGGAAATACAACCAGAAACATTTCACCAAAGAGTACCTGTATTCATTGGTTCAGGCGACATGGTTGACCATGTTATTGGCATGATGAACGAGAATAAATAATTGATTTTATCGCGATACAGAAACGCATTCCGAAAGGGAGGCGTTTTTTTTTGGTAGTTGTAATTTGCTTTCGTTTTGAGAGAATCTTAATTAGTGTAATCTTTTGTGAAGCAAGATTTGTGTTCTCAGACAAGCATTCGTTGGGCGAGAGTCTGTTTTTAGAGTGAATGTGAATGTGAGAATGAGTGTGAATAAAAAAAGAGAGGATAATGTTCGCTTTCGCTTAGAGTGAATCTTGATTGTTCGAATCTATTGTGAAGCAAAATTTGTGGTATTCAACAATCACACGTTGGGTGAGAGTCTTTTTAGAGTGAGAGTGGATGTGAGAATGAGTGTGAATAAAAAAAGAGAGTGATGTTGCCGCTCTCGCTTAGAGTGAATCTTGATTAGTTTAATCTTTAGTCTAACAAGATTTCGATTCACAGACATTAATACGTTGGGTGACAGTCTTTTTATAGAGTGAGAGTGGATGTGAGAATGAGTGTGAATAAAAAAAGAGAGTGATGTTGCCGCTCTCGCTTTCACATTCACTCTCTTTTTAGTGGTACCTCCAGGAATCGAACCAGGGACACAAGGATTTTCAGTCCTTTGCTCTACCAACTGAGCTAAGGTACCTCAGTAATTGGGAGTGCAAAATTATTCTTTTTTTAAAGATTAACAAACTATTTTTTCTTTTTTTGTTTTAATATTGAAACTTCATTCATTTATGATCAGTCAAATAGCTTTCATCATCATTACAGCCATTGCTACCGTGCTCTGTGCACGAAGCGCTGCCCGCATTAAGAGATACATCAATCTTGGAAAGGACGAGAACCGCTCCGACAATCCAAGTTTGCGCTGGAAAACAATGGCCTTGGTTGCTTTAGGTCAGAGCAAAATGACTAAAAGACCCCTTGCGGCCTTCTTTCACATTCTTATTTATGTGGGTTTTGTGCTCATTAATATCGAAGTTTTAGAGATATTAATTGATGGAATTACAGGCAAACACCGAATTTTTGAACCTTTTTTAGGTGATTTTTACGGCGTTGCTATTGGTTTTTTTGAAATATTAAGCTTCCTAGTGATAGCTGCATGTGTGGCATTTTTAATCAGAAGAAATATTGGCAAGGTAAAACGCTTCAGCGGAACCGAAATGAAAGGTTGGCCAGTTTTGGATGCCAATTATATTTTAGTTATCGAAATTGTGTTGATGATGGCTTTGCTGATGATGAATGCTGCAGATGCTGCTTTTCAAGGCAAATACAGCATGCCAATTAGTTCAATAATGGCACCCTTGTTTTCTGATATGGATCAGCACAATGCCCATATTTTGGTTGAAGTTTGTTGGTGGTTCCATTGGTTAGGTATACTATTCTTTGCCAATTACGTTCCTTACAGCAAGCACTTGCACATTTTTATGGCATTCCCTAATGTGTATTTTAGCAATTTGAATCCCAAGGGTCAGATTGCCAATATGGATAGTGTTACCACTGAGGTTAAATTGATGTTGGATCCAAACGCAGTTCCACCAGAAGGGTATACTGCGCCTGAAGGTTTTGGAGCCAAGGACGTGAACGATTTAACTTGGAAGAACTTAATGGATGCATACAGCTGCACCGAATGTGGCCGTTGCACCAGTGCTTGTCCTGCTAATATCACCGGAAAATTATTGTCACCTCGCAAGGTGATGATGGATACCCGCGACCGTTTGGAAGAAATTGGTAAACTAAAAGACGTCAATGGAGTTGACTATACAGATGGTAAGACCTTACACGACAGAACCAGTGCAGAAGAGCTTTGGGCTTGTACCACTTGCAATGCCTGTGCTGAGGCTTGCCCAGTCAATATTAGCCCTGTAGACATCATCATGCAGATGCGTCAGTACTTGGTGATGGAGCAAAGTGCTTCACCTTCAGAATTGAATGGTATGCTTAGCAACTTGGAAAACAATGGCGCTCCTTGGCAGTTTTCTCCGAGTGACAGAGGCAATTGGGTTCAAGAATAATAAATTTAATTGCTCTAAACATCCATATTTAAAAGCACTATTAACGCATAAAATGATACGCTACGCACTGAATATGGAAATTAAACCCTTGATGCCGGGTATTGATTACCGCGATGCTTTGGTGTTTATGGGTTCTTGCTTTTCGGAGCATATGTCAGGTCGATTAACAACCTTGGGGTTTGATGTCGCACCTCAAACAAATGGCGTGGTTTTTAATCCCATTAGTTTGGCCGAAGCATTTCAACGAATTTTATGGAAAGGTGATTACACAGAAGCGGATTTGATTTTTCACAATGGCCTTTGGCATGGAAGATTTCACCATGGCCGTTTTTCTGAAATAAACAGCAATGATGCCTTGCACAAGATGAACCATGCTTTGCATGCCCTCAAAAGCCATTTAGAGCGCTGTAAAACGATTTTTATTACATTTGGCTCCTCGTATGTGTACGAATATAAAGAAAGTGCTGAGGTGTTTGCCAATTGCCATAAAATACCTCAAAGCCAATTTAATAAACGTTTACTTAGTACAGATGAAATAGTTAATACATGGGTTGAATTGATTGCAGGCATACAAGCGCGATATGCTCAAGTTCAATTTGTATTCAGTGTTTCACCTGTTAAGCATCTGCGCGACGGTGTGGTAGAGAATAATTTGAGTAAATCGACTCTGCTTTTGGCCATTCATGCTTTACAAAATCAATATCCCAACTTGGCGTATTTCCCTGCATTCGAGCTAGTGAACGACGATTTGCGCGATTACCGTTTTTATGAAAACGATGGCGCCCATCCAAATGCGATGGCGGTTGAGCATGTATTCGAACAATTTAAGGCAAGTTATTTCGATTCAAAAACGCAAGAGTATATTCAAGACATAGAAAAATACCATGCCATGTCTAAGCATAGAATTCAAAATGCAGATGCGGAGGAAGGAATTAAGTTTATGAAAAAACTAGAAGACTTCAGAAAGGAGTTGGAGACTAAATACCAAATCGTTTTGTAAGTTAACTAAAACAATTCGAAGCTGAAAGTTTGTTTTACCTCGCCACCTTCTTTTAACTCCACTTTATATTTGCCTTTTTTGTACGAAGGTGATTGGGTGAAATTCTCTTTTATCTTTTGCTGGACGCCGTTAAAAGTCACTGATTCTTTAATGGTATACAAGTCGTTAGAATTGCTTAATCTGGTGTTGTTGTTGCTAAGCACTATACCATCTGGATCCATAACACGAACCATGTAATCTTTTTTAACTGCTTTGTCTGTCAACTTGTTGCCAAGTACATCAAAGGTTATTTGTAAACGCTCAACTTTCTTAGACTTGTATATAGGTAAATAAACGCCTTTTTTTATATACATTGGCGTAACTATAACAGGTCCTACACTTGGTTGAGCGGCAATATTCACTTTGTCGTTTAATATGCGCTTTTGGCTTTCGAGCGCTGCAATTTTGTTTTCTCTTTCTTGCAAACGCGCCAAGTAATCTTCATTTTGATTAAGCATAGAATCCATTTGGGATATGAATGCCCTATTTGCTGCACTTAACCGGGATATGCTGTCTTTCAGTGCCCTTAATTTTCCTGTGCTGCCTCCGTTAGCAACCATTGCGCGCAAAGATGAAATTTTTGCCATCGAAGCATCCAATAATTGTTTCAAACTGTCGGTGTCGTTTTGGTACAGGGCAATTTCAGTTCTTAAACCTTCCACCTTTTTTTCTTCTTCCGATAGGGCAGCATACAAACTGTCTTTTAGACTATGGTAAGCACTTAAAGAATCAATCTTAGAATTGGCAATTGCTTTAGCTGTTTTCTCTTTGCTCCACAGCATAAAATTTCCAATTCCTGAACCAATTGCCACTATCAATAAAAGTGCAATTAAGACACCTTTGCCTTTGCTTTTTTTTGCTGGGATTACTTCGTTTTCTTCCATTTTAAATCTGTTGATTTTTTAGCAAATTTAACAAATCTGCCGGACTTATTTTTACTTGTTTGATTTTTAGTCGTTTGCCCATTAATAGACCCAAAGGGAATTGGTCAAGGAACAAAGACTCATTTATTTTTTGAGTCGATTGACCAATAAACCAATTGATTAAATTCCTTTGATTAAATGATTTTAATTCCGTTGGTTTTTCTCCATAGTTGAGGGTGATTAACTGTATGCGGTCTGCGTAATCGCGTGCAATAATTCTTAAAGCTGCGGTATCTTCTGTAAAACCAGCTTGGTCGAAACGCCATACATAAATATACAATGGTTTTTTCTTGTACTTCTTTATGGATATTTTTTTCGGGGGTTTATCGGTGCTTAAAAATTTAAACTTTTTAAGTTTTGAGCCAAGCACCAATGAGCTTTTTGTTTTGGCATTCTTGTCTTCTTGTATGCTCATGTATGCGCCCAAAGGTTCAATAAAATTAACATAAAACCGCTTGCCATTTCTTTCAAACCAAGTTTTGTTTGATTGCAAATTGACATTTATTGGGTTGTCTGGCAATACATAGGTTTGGTAATCACCAACTATAATTTGATCTATACCTTCGTCGTTGTATAAACCATTGCAGTTTACATCTTTTAAACCAATTCTAAAACTGTCATTCTCGAATTTCAAATCACCGGCAATGGTGTTCAATCTCATTTCTTTGAAACTGTATAAGGCGCCCACAAACTTTTTCTTGCCACTGTTCTCTTTGTAGAAATCATCAAGCATTCCAAGATATTTGCTGTTGTATGAAAAAGAAAATCGGCTCAAGTTTATAGTATACTTTGCGTTTTTGTTGCTTGGATTGATCAAAGTAATGTCTTTTTCATTTGCACTGGAAGCAAACGTATCGGGCGCTCCATCATCGCTTAAATCCAAGTTGTGGTTTTTGTCAATCCACAACAATGCAGGTTTGTTGTAGCTCCGTTGGTTATTGCCTATAAGCATTAATGTATAGCCTTTCAAATCATTGCGGCTTTGCAAAGCACCAAAAAATATATAGGCGTAAGAGGTGTCACTTATTCCTTGCATATTAGGCAGTTTTGGGGTAAACCTAGCGGCTTCTTTTTTTGTTTCTACACCAATACCACTTGGGTCTTCAAATGCAGGACCTGTGTATTTATATACTGCAACAATGGCTTGCATTTTTTTCCCTTTCTCATCTTGAACAATCGTGTTTAAAAAAACTTTATGTACAGGTGTTTGGGCACTTATTTTAGCGGCCAATACCAAAAGAGAAATTAGAAGAAAACGCAGTCTCATTTTAGTCTCTTCTATTCAAGAACATCATGATGAAATACATCAAGTTGGCTAGCGCTCCGGCTGCAGCAACAACATATGTCATAGCCGCCCATTTAAGAGAATCTTTAGCACCATCGTATTCGCGGGTAGTAACTACGCCATTGCTTTTCATCCAAACCAAAGCACGCTTGCTGGCATCGAATTCAACAGGCAGGGTTACCATGGCAAATAAAGTTAAGAATAAATTGGCTGCAATCAGCACCAATAAAACAGTGGTCCCAACTGGGTTTTTAGAATAGAACAAATATCCGCCAGCAAACAACATAATCATGTTTGCAAAGTTCATAATGCTGGCACTTATATTCACTAATGGAACAAGCTTGCTTCTCAAACCCAGCATTGCATATGCTTCGGCGTGTTGAACGGCGTGTCCGCATTCGTGCGCTGCAACAGCTGCAGCGGCCGCATTGCGCTGATGGTATACCGATTCGCTCAAGTTAACGGTTTTGTTTAATGGGTTGTAATGGTCGGTTAATGCACCGGCTACATGCGTTATTTTAACGTCTTGTATGCCATGGTCTGCCAGCATTTTTGCAGCGATTTCGGCGCCTGTCATATTGTTCTGTAAATTTACTTGTGAGTAAAACTCGAACTTCTTTTTTAATTTGCTGCTAACCCACATGCTTATGAGCATAACAACAATTCCGATAATCAAATAGATTCCCATATTGTATAAATTATTTATTTAAATATTTTGAAAATGACAACAATGATGCCGACAATAAACATTAAGATAGAAATTCGATTAATGCCATGCATCATTCGAAGATATGATTTGTTTTCTTGCCCAAATTCAGGTTGTTTTTTGAAGCTTATATATGACCAGATTTTTTTTAGCATGTATAATTAAAATAAAGGTTGGTAAGGAATTTTAGCGTTTACGACAATGGCAGTTTGAAAGCGACCTTTGATGCCGTCGTATAGTTTCATGCATTCGAATTTTGAGACGAACAAACCGACATACACTTTGAAGTTTGGTTCATCCCAAACAACTTCACTGAAGTAGCGGTACTCTGCATCAAATTTTACTTTTTCACCTTCTGCGCGCGAACGGCTGTCGCCATTGAAGATTAAGATATGATAACCTTTGGTTGTCGCATCTGGGTTTTTGCGTTGCGCCACACGAGAGGCCAATAAGCCATCCAAACCGTCAGGTTTGCTTACCACAACTTGTGCTTGTGTTTGACTAAAATACAATAGACTTAAAAAGCCTAAAAACATTTTGATTTTCATATTAGCGTTTCTTTTGTGAATCTCTCTCAATTTTACGTCTTTCAGCTCTGCTCATTCCACCTCTGTCCTCTGCTTCTGCATTGCCCATCATGCCTTCTAATGGATTCGGCATGCTGTTGTCTGAACTGCTTAGCTTCATTTTGCTCAAATCGGTCTTGGCAGGTTCTTTTGCTTTTTGAACACCTTTGTTGTCTTCTGCAGCAATTTGTGCTTTAAACAACATCGATAATATTTTATCGTTCATGCGACCAATCATGCTTTGGAACAATTTTACCGATTCGATTTTGTAAATCAACAACGGATCTTTTTGCTCAAATGTTGCATTGTTAGCCGATTGTTTTAAATCATCCAATTCTCTTAAATGGTCTTTCCACTCATCATCCAAAGTTTCCAAACAAACATTCTTTTCGTATTCGACAGTTAAAGCTTCGCCTTCAGTCTGTATGCATTTCTTTAAGTTAATTGGAATGCCAAAGTTCTTAATTCCATCAGAGAATGGTATCATCACAAATTCTACTTTGTCGCCGTCAGTGGTTTGAATTTTCTTCAAAACCGGCAAGGCTATTTCTCTTACTTGTTTTTGTCTGTTTTGGTAAGAATCAATTAGGTAGTGGTACAAAGTATCGCCTAATTCTTCTGTTTTACCAGACTTGAATTCGTTTTCATCAAATGGTAATTCAAGTGCAAATGACAAGGCCATTTCTAATGACAATGCTTCATAATCGTCGGCTTGTTTTGCCACATGGATTTTATCATCACACCAGTCGGATAGCATGTTTTGAATATCAAGAGCCAAGCGGTCGCCCAACAATGCGTTTTTACGACGTTTGTAAACAACGGTTCTTTGTTTGTTCATTACGTCGTCATATTCAAGCAAACGCTTGCGCATGCCAAAGTTGTTTTGCTCCACTTTTTTCTGACTGCGTTCAATGGTTTTGCTCATCATAGAATGTTGAATAACTTCGCCTTCTTTGTAACCAAATTTATCCATTAATTTAGAAGCTCTATCGCTGCCAAATTTACGCATCAAATCGTCTTCCAATGACACAAAGAACAATGATGATCCTGGATCACCTTGTCTACCGGCACGACCTCTTAACTGTCTGTCAACACGTCGTGAATCGTGGCGTTCGGTACCAATAATGGCCAAACCACCAGCTTTTTTAACGTCTTCACCAATCTTGATGTCGGTTCCTCTACCGGCCATATTCGTAGCAATGGTTACAGCAGCTGGATTACCTGCTTCCGCAACAATTTCTGCTTCACGTTGGTTTTGTTTTGCGTTCAACACATTGTGTTTGATGTTGCGCAATTTTAACATCCTAGATAACAATTCCGAAATTTCAACAGATGTTGTACCTACCAGAACTGGACGGCCTTCAGAAGTCATTTTAACCACTTCATCAATTACCGCATTGTATTTTTCGCGTTTGGTTTTGTAAATTTGATCGTCGGTATCAATACGGGCAATTGCTTTGTTGGTTGGGATAACCACCACATCTAATTTATAAATTTCCCAGAATTCACCGGCCTCAGTTTCCGCAGTACCAGTCATACCGGCTAACTTGTGGTACATTCTGAAATAGTTTTGAAGTGTAACCGTTGCAAAGGTTTGCGTTGCGGCTTCAACTTTTACATTTTCTTTTGCTTCTATCGCTTGGTGTAAGCCATCACTGTAACGGCGTCCTTCAAGCACACGACCAGTTTGCTCGTCTACAATTTTAACTTTTGCATCGGCAATAATGTATTCAATGTCTTTTTCAAATAAAGTATAGGCCTTTAACAATTGGTTGATAGAGTGAATACGCTCTGATTTAACAGAGAAGTTGCGCATCAATTCACTTTTTTGTTTTGAT
>CAMDAF010000006.1 GCA_945888525.1 Chitinophaga pinensis | reverse complement strand
TGTTTTGATTTTTCATCAGCAGAAATCTCTAATTTATCAATATCAGAAATCTCAGTTCCCACATCAGGAATAATAAAAAAGTCTTTTTCTTCGCCCGATTGGGTAATGGCCTCAATACCTTTCTCTGTTAATTCTACCTGATTGGTTTTCTCGTCAATTACAAAATACAAACCTGCATCTGCTTTATGCATTTCCTTTTGTTGGTCTTGCATGTAGTAGTTTTCAATTTTGGTTAACAAGGCTTTCATGCCCGGTTCGCCTAAAAGTTTAATGATGGACTTGTTTTTAGGTAAACCTCTGTAAGCGCGCATCAATGCCAAGCCACCTTGACCTTCTTTTTCTCCTGTATCGCCTGCTTCTATTAGTTTTTTTGCTTCATTTAAGAAGCCGTTAACTGCTTTCTTTTGGGCATCAACCAGTTTTTCAATTCTTGGTTTTAAGCTTGTGTATTCTTGAATATCGCCTCTTGGTACAGGACCTGAAATAATTAATGGGGTTCTTGCATCGTCAATCAAAACTGAATCGACCTCATCGACCATTGCATAGTGGTGTTTGCGCTGCACCAATTCTTCAGGACTGTGGGTCATATTGTCTCTCAAATAATCGAAACCAAATTCGTTGTTGGTGCCGTAAGTGATATCTGCCAAATAAGCTTTGCGTCTTTCATCGCTGTTCGGTCGGTGGTAATCGATACAATCGACACTTAACCCGTGGAATTCGAATACTGGGCCGTTCCATTCGCAGTCGCGACGTGCCAAATAATCGTTTACCGTAACAATGTGAACCCCTCTCCCTGCAAGCGCATTTAAGTAAGCTGGTAGGGTAGAGACCAAAGTTTTACCTTCACCTGTACCCATTTCGGAAATTTTGCCTTGGTGCAAAACCATACCGCCAATTAACTGCACGTTGTAGTGCACCATATTCCACTTAACCAAACCGCCTGCAGCAGTCCATTCGTTGGCATAGTATGCTTTGTCGCCAGTAATACGCACATTCGATTTTGATTTTGACAATTCAACATCAAAAGGCGTAGCTACAACTTCAATTGATTCATTTTCACTGAATCTTTTCGCCGTTTGCTTAACCACAGCAAAGGATTCAGGCAGAATTTCTAATAATATTTTTTCTAATTGAACATCCCTGTCTTTTTCAAGTTTTTCAATTTCTGAGTAATGGTCGTCTTTTTCTATGACATCATCTGCTGTCAATTTTTCAATTTCTGACTTAATGGCATCGATTTGTGCATCAATGTCCGCAAGGCCATCAACAATACGTTGCTTGAGTTCAATGGTCTTGGCCCTCAGCTGATCGTGGGTTAAAGAATTGTATTCCTCGAACCATTCGTTCACCTTGTCAACAACGGGCAATAGTTGTTGCACATCTCTTTCGCTTTTGTTGCCGCCAAATACCTTGGCTATACTTTTAATGAGGGAATTGAGCATAAAACTGCAAATATATTATAAATTAGGGACTAAATTCAGCAGATTAGACCAAAGATTAGTCCAATTTATTGAGACTGACGAAATGGCGTTCTCTATCGGGCGTCCCAAAAGCTTTCGGGATATCCGCTTCTGCTTATACTATAGTGTTCCCGCTGATTTGAGTTGGATCCAGTGCTGGGATCCCTACCGCTCGATGTCCCCCACTTTTTGCGGGATCTAATACAAGAAGCCCTTATACTCGGGGTTTGGACATCTGTTTTTGATTGTTATCAATAAATACTTTGTCCATGTAGAAAATTATTAATTATCAAATGCTTTCTTAGAAATTACTTGGCAAGCCGCAAGTTTTGTCTTCACAACGGTAAACAAAATTTTCCCCTTTGTATTCTTTTCCTCTAAAAAGGGGTATCTTGGTATTCGTTCCAACATAGCCAAATACCATATTGGGATCTGTTTTTATCTCATTGTGATTTGGGCCTTTAAGCGCAGAATTTTCGCATGATAAGATGTGTTGTATACAAGGGTTTTCGGCACGCAAACTCAGAGCAGCCCAATGGCTATACCAAGGTCCTGATTTTTGCAACAATTCTGATACACCTCGCAACATTTCCACTGATATTAAGCGCCAATCTGCTCTGTCGAAATACCAAGAAAGTGTAAATAAATTATGCGCCATAATGCTGTTTCCACTGCTGATAACATCGTCGTTGATGTCAAATTTTTCAGCAATCAAACTGTCGGTTTGTGTGAATGCAAAATAGCGTTTTTCTTCTCGGTAAAATAAGTGGATACATCGTTCTGTAAGAGCCTTTGCTTTTAACAAATATTTTTCATCTAAACTTACTTTATAAAGTGAAAGTAAACCTTCAATGTTTGTTGCGTAATCTTCTAAGAATCCATCAATTTTTGCCACGCCGTTTTTTGAAATTCTTTTTAAATTACCATCGGTATAAAATGCCTTATCTATACTTGATTCCAATTCAATGGCTTCTTCGAGTAGTTCGGAACTGTTTAAGTATAAGGCAGCATCGGCAAGGGCTTTGAGTTGTAAATTGTTCCAAGCACTGATGCATTTGTCGTCGAGTCCAGGCGCAATGCGAGCACTTCGGTAGTAGTACAATTGGGCCAAATTGTTTTCGATTGTTTCTTTAAAAACGCTTTCCTCAATGTCGAAATCTATTGCCGCTTCTTCCAAACTTTTTATTGGATACAATATGTTTCTTCCATGTTCCCAATTGCCGGTTTCACTGCATTGAAAATACGTGCAAAACACTGTATAATTATCGCCTAAAATTTCTTTTAATTCTTCAAAAGTATAGGTGTAAAACAAACCTTCAACACCTTCTGAATCGGCATCCAAAGAAGACTGGTAAATACCTTCTGCGGTCTTCCATTCTTTCTTGCAAAAATGCAAACAGTCTAAGGCGATTTTTTTGTAAAAAGGATTTTCACTCAAGGCAAATGCGTAGGCAAATACAGAAATTAATTGGGCATTGTCGTAAAGCATTTTTTCAAAGTGGGGCGCAAACCATTTTTGGTCTACCGAATACCTCGAAAATCCTCCAGCCACCTCATCGTATATGCCGCCTAAGGCCATTTGTTTTAAAGTAAATAAAGCCATTTCTTTGGCTTCGTTTTCATTGTATACTTTGCCGTATTTAAGTAAAAATTGCCAGTTGGACGGCAAGGGAAATTTGGGTGCCCGTTTGCTGCCACCATAGACGCCATCAAACTGGGCTTTAAAACTTTCGAAAACCAATGGGCTTAATTTTTCGCTTTCATTTCTTGCCGATTTTATAATGAGTGGCAGAGATAGGTTTTTAATGCCATGGCTTAATTTTTCGGCATACTCATAAGCAGCACTTTCTTTGCTCAACCATAAATTGTGAATGCTGTTTAATATCTCTTGCCATTGTGCTTTTGGTGCATAAGTCATGGCGTGAATGGGTCTTTTGTCGGGCAGTGTAAAGGCATTCAAAGGCCAGCCGCCACTGCCGTTTACCAATTGGCAAGCGTCCATATAAATTTGGTCTACATCTGGCAATTCTTCGCGGTCTATTTTTATGCAAACAAAATATTTGTTCATTAAGTCTGCGGTTTCTAGGTCTTCAAAACTTTCGTGCGCCATCACATGACACCAATGGCAAGCGCTGTAGCCAATGCTTATGAGCATGGGTTTGTTTTCGCGCTCGGCCAGAGCAAATGCTTCTTCTCCCCATTCGTGCCAATCGACTGGATTGTAGGCGTGTTGCATGAGGTAGGGACTCAATGAATGTATGAGTCTGTTTGCTGTTTTATTTTCCAAAATAAAGTTGTAGTTTCGAAGTTCTTTCCATGCAAAAGTACCTGATTTTATTTTTTGTCTCAATCTTTTTTATAAACCTACAAGCCCAAGAGGAATTGGATTCCAATGGTCAAAGAGAAGATGCGCGTTTAAAAGATTTAATTTGGATTAAAGACACCGCCTTTGGTGTTTTTAAAACCAGACGCTTCACCAATTTTAAAGTGATGTTTCCATCTTATAGAACCTATAGACGTTTTATTGATACCTCCAAAGCTGGTGCCCAAAGTGATGTAACGCAATATGCCATGTACAATAATTTTTGGAACAGCTTGCGCATACAATATGTGAAGTTTGGGAAGAAGTCAGATAAGGCTGGAATAGAATGGGCCAAAACCAAGCTCGATTCATTTTGGATTGATACAGGTGGAATAGGTTACAACGAATATGCCTATGTGCATTGGATTGTTAAGTTCGATGGAAAACGGAAATACCATTTATCAGCCTTGTATTTAAAAATGAAAAACAAATGGTATTTGATGGACGAATTGACCTTTGTTGGATTGGTGGTTCAGAAAAAAAGAAAAAAACTTAAGCGAAAAGACGATTAGACATGTTGGATAAAGTACAGTACATCAAGGCAGAAACGGGTCTTACAGAAAGAGCCATTCAGGCAGTTATGAAATTGCATTCAGAGGGAGCGAGTGTGGCTTTTATGGCGCGTTATAGAAAAGACCAAACGGGCAATTTGGATGAGGTGCACATTATGGACATTATCCGTTTGGATGAGGCATTTGAAGAATTAACGAAACGCAAAGAATTTGTTTTAGAGTCTATAAAATCGCAAGACAAATTGAGTCCAGAATTGCATCAAAAAATCAATGCATGTATGGACAAAGATGTCTTGGAAGATTTGTATTTGCCTTACAAACAAAGAAAGAAAACCAGGGCAGATGTGGCCAAAGAAAAAGGTCTAGAGCCCTTGGCAAAAATTATATTGTCTCAACGCGAGCGAGATGTTGATTCTATTGCTGTGCGCTATTTGAATGATGCTGTTAAAAATACTGATGAAGCCATTGATGGTGCGACAGACATTGTAGCCCAATGGATAGCCGACGATGCAGAAACAAGAACCATATTAAGACAAGTGTTCGAACAAAATTCAATTATCGAATGTAAAGTTGCCAAAGGCAAAGAAGCCGCAGGGGAGAAGTACCGCGATTATTTTGCCTATACCGAGAAAGCCAGCAATGCCGCTTCTCACCGTTTGATGGCCATAATGCGCGCTGAGGACGAAGGTATATTGAAGTTGAGCGTTGAACCTGATGGGCAAAGGACTTTAGAGACGGTAGACCGCAAATGGATACGCCGCGATACTGCTTGTGAAGACATTATGTTGGATGCCACCAAGGATGCCTACAAGCGTTTGCTTTTGCCTTCTTTGGAAAATGAATTAAAACAAAAATTGTTTGAAAAAGCTGAAGAGGAAGCCATTCGTGTTTTCACTGGTAATTTGCAACAACTCTTGTTGTCATCTCCCTTAGGAAGCAAGCGTGTATTGGCTATAGATCCGGGTATTCGCACAGGTTGTAAAACGGTATGTCTAAACGAGAATGGAAACCTATTGCATCAAACGGTTTTGTATTTTAATTCAAGTTCTGATAAAGACCGCTCGGTTCAAGTCTTGCACCAATTGATGTCCGAATTTTTATGCGAGGCGGTGGCCGTTGGAAATGGAACGGCAGGAAGAGAAACTGCAGATTTTGTTCGCAGCCATTTAAAATCAGTGCCCGTGTTTTTGGTCAATGAAGATGGGGCATCGGTGTATTCTGTTTCTGAAATTGCCCGTAAAGAATTTCCGGATCAAGATGTTACCGTGAAAGGTGCGGTGAGTATTGGCAGACGCTTGATGGACCCTTTGGCGGAATTGGTAAAGATAGATGCCAAGAGCATTGGCGTTGGGCAATACCAGCACGATGTCAATCAAAATAAGTTAAAAAAATCGCTGGAAGAAACGGTGGTTAGTTGTGTAAACAAAGTGGGGGTTAACCTCAATACTGCCGGTGAAGAATTGTTGAAATATGTGTCTGGTTTGGGCCCTGTATTGGCAAAAAACATTGTTCAATTTAGAAATGAGAATGGCGAGTTCAGCTCGCGTGCAGACTTGAAAAAAGTGCCGCGCTTGGGCGATAAAGCTTTTGAACAATGCGCAGGATTTTTAAGGGTTCCTAATTCAAAACAAAAATTAGACAACTCGGCGGTGCATCCAGAGCAATATCCTGCGGTGAAGCAAATGGCAAAATTGGCGGGGATGGAGGTCGACGACTTGTTAGGCAATCCACAAGCTATAATGAAATTGCAGAGCATGCAGAATATCAAAGAGCAGGTGGGTGAATTTACCTTCAACGATATGCTTAAAGAGTTGGAGAAGCCTGGACTCGATCCGCGTGAATCATTGGAAAATGAAACCTTCGACGACAAGATTCGCAAAATGGAAGATTTAGAAATTGGCATGGTCATTAAGGGGGTTGTTAGCAACATCACCAACTTTGGAGCCTTTGTAGATATTGGCATAAAAGAAAATGGATTGTTGCATATTTCTGAAATGTCAAAAACCTTTATTAAAAGTCCAAACGAAGTGGTGAAGCTTAACCAACACATGAGTTTTAAAGTGAAAGAAATTGATGTGCCAAGAAAACGTATTTCTTTGACGCTTAAGTTTTAAACAAATTCAATTGTAAATGAAGATTCTTTACTTGAATTTTCAAATTCAAACAGACCCATTTTTTTGAAACATTTTAGGTCCTTTATTGTTTTAAAGGATAAGATGGCTACAAAAAATCCTAAGACCGCTAAAAATACTGCAGACAAAATTGTTGATGCATATATTGATTATGTATTAACAGAGCAGAAAGAACCTGCATCTATCTATGCATTTGCAAAGCATTTGGGCATAGAAGAATCTGAATTTTATCAGTACTACAACCACTTTTCAGACATTGAGTCTGGTGTTTGGAAGGATGCAGTGAACTCTACCATTAAAAGTTTAAAAGAATCTGCGGAGTTTTCAACCTACACCGCCCGTGAAAAAGTATTGGGCTTCTTTTATACCTTTATTGAGGTATTAAACAAACGCCGCAGTTTTTATGTCTACAGTTTGGGGAACAATAAAATGCATTTTAAAACCCCTGAGGGCATTAAAATACCAATCATGGATTTTGCTAAAGAGGTGATACAAGAAGGCTTGGCAGGCAAAGAATTGGAAGAACGCAAATTCTTAAGTGACCGTTACCACGAGGCCGTTTGGTTGAACACTTTGTTCATTTTAAAATTCTGGATAGAAGACAAAAGCCAAGGTTTTGAAAAGACAGATGCAGCCATTGAAAAATCGGTCAATTTGATGATAGAATTAATGGGCAAAAGTGCTTTAGACAGCATGTTGGATTTGGGTAAATTTTTATTTCAAAATGGCATGAAATCGCCTTTTAAAATGTAAGTTTTTACTTACATCAAAACTATGAAAGAACAAATTAAAATTCCTACCTCTAAAATACAACGCGCCGCAAGTTTTGCCGGTGCTGGTGCTAAAATAGGAGGCAATTACCTAAAATATTACATCAAAAAGGCAGTTAATTCAGACACCCAGCGCGACGAATTAAACGAAGACAATGCAGAAGATATTTATGATACATTAAGCAAGCTAAAAGGCTCTGCCTTAAAGGTCGCACAGATGCTGAGCATGGATAAAAACTTGATGCCAAAGGCGTATCAAGATAAGTTTCAAATGGCTCAGTTTTCTGCACCCCCATTGAGTTACCCTTTGGTGCTAAAAACCTTCCAACAAGAATTGGGCAAGTCGCCATTGGATGTGTTCCAAACCTTCGGTAAAAATGCCTTGCATGCTGCCAGTATCGGTCAGGTGCACAAGGCCACTATTGACGACAAAGTTTATGCAGTTAAGGTGCAGTATCCTGGAATAGCAGACAGTGTGAGCAGCGATTTGAAATTGGTGAAACCCTTGGCCACAAGAATATTGAATTTGAAGGGCAAGGACATTGATAAATATTTTAAGGAAGTTGAAATTAAATTGTTGGAGGAAACCGACTATAAATTGGAATTGCGCCGTTCGAACGAGATTTCAAAAGCCTGCGCCCACATACCATGTGTGATATTTCCTAAGTATTATAGCCAATACAGCAGTGCCCGCATTCTGTGTATGGATTGGATAAATGGCGTTGCTTTGTCGGAGTTTGTAAAGCAAAATCCTACCCAAGAAGAACGCAATAAAATAGGTCAAGCGATATGGGACTTTTACATGTTTCAAATCTTCGAATTAATGAAGGTACATGCCGACCCACATCCAGGCAATTTTATTGTAACCAAAGACTTACAATTGGGGGTTATAGACTTTGGTTGTGTGAAAGAAATAGACGCCGATTTCCATAAAGACTATTTTATGTTATTGGATTCTGGGTCTATAGAAAATGACGAATTGTTCACAAAGATTTTATACAAATTGGAATACCTTTTAATAGAAGACAATGTGCAAATAGTTCCCATCATGAAGCGCGCATTCAAAGACATGCTGGTCTTGTTGGGCAAACCATTCAACGCCGAGATCTTCGATTTCTCTGACGATACCTATTTTAAAAGCATATACGATTTGGGTGAGAAGTTTAGCAAAATGACCGAAATCAAAGAAGCCAACGGCGCCCGTGGACCACAAGATGCAATCTACATCAACCGAACCTGTTTTGGCTTGTACAGTGTGTTGAATATTTTGGGCGCTAACGTAAAGACGGGGGATAGGGTTTAGGGGATAGGGTCTAGGGTTTAGTGTCGGTTGTAGAGACAAGGCATGCCTTGTCTCCACAACCGAATTCATCAATCCTTTTTATAGCCACATTCGTTGGGCTTATTTTGTAGAGTATTTCAAACCCCTTATCTTTGTATTAACCTATGATTTCAGACAGCTATATATGCTACGATATTGAGCCTTTTGCACCCGATGTGCTGGTGTCTGAGGCCATTCGTAAAATGAACAAGCGACACGTGGATTTAATGCCTGTTGTAAAAGATGAGCGTTTGATTAACTATGTTGGCATTGAAGAGTTGGAAAATATGGATGCTAAAGCCACGCTTGGGGATATGCATTTGTATGCACCTATTTTGCCTTTTGTTACCCTTAACCAACATTTGCTGAGCGCCTTAACGCATTTGAAAACATTGAATGTTTCTTTGATGGCTGTACTCGATGAAAATGGGACCTACCAGGGGGTGCTAAAAACCAGAGATGTGGTAAAGGCATTGAGTTCCAGTTTGGGCATTAAAAACAGTGGCAGTATTATTGTTTTACAAGTCAAGCCAATTGACTATTCCTTCAGTGACTTGTCGAGGATTATTGAATACAGCGATGCCAAGATTCTTGGATTTTTTATCTTCGAAGTTGATGGCAGTGACGAATTAGAAATACATTTAAAATTAAACACCACCATTCTTAAACATGTATTGGCAACGCTAGAACGTTACGATTACAAAGTGGTTCGATATTTTAACCGAGAGGATCCAGCAGATGACATGGATTTGAGGTATGAAAATCTAATGAAGTTTATTGATGTTTAAAGGCCTAAGAAAAAAAATATTTTTTCTTGCTTTCATTCAAAGTTTATTTCTGCAACTTGGGTATGCTCAAACCCTTGATTCCACTTTTACTGTCGACTCCATACACATTGATGGGAATAAAAAAACCAAGGCTCAAATTATTTTAAGGGAATTAAGTTTCAAAAAAGGGGATACCATTCACAACTGGTCTTACCACCAAGCGCAGAGTAGGAAACAACTGATTAATTTGTTTTTGTTTAATGAAATTGCGCTGCGCAAAGTTGGCAATACCATAAACATTGATGTGAAGGAGCGTTGGTATATATGGCCGAAACCTGAATTGGAGTATGCCGATAGAAATTTCAACCAATGGTGGCTGAGCAAAGACCCCAAGCGTTTAATTTACGGATTGAATTTGGAGTGGTATAACCTGTTTGGGCGCAACCAAACCTTGACCTTGAATTTAATTAATGGTTACACCAAAATGGCCGGAGTCAATTACAAAGTGCCTTATTTCAATAAAAAGCAAACCTGGGGCATGCAGTTTGTGGCCCAATACAGTTCCAACAAAGAGATATGGTTTAAAACGGCCAATGACAAGGTGCAGTTTTTCCGCGACCAAGACCGCGAGATGATTCGCCGCAGCAATGCGGAGATATCGTTTACGCATAGACCAAAAATATTTTCATATTTGAGTTTTTACGGAGGGTTTAGGCATTGGAAAGTAGCCGATACTGTAACTGATGCTTTTGTAAACAGAAACTATTTGTTGTACGGGGATAATAAGCAAACAGAGGTTTATGCCGGTGCATTGTTTACCTACGACCATAGAGATTTTAAAGGTTTCCCTTTGCATGGCGATTTGTTAAAGGTGAATGCTGAAATAGCGAATTTCCCTTTACCTCAGTTCAGAGGGCTTCAAACATTTTTATTCAAAATTGCCTATTCAAAATACATTCCAATTTCAAGTAATTGGTTTGCTTCAGCCCATGTGTCGGCAAGACATTACAGCAATTATTATCCGCAGTATAGCAAGATACAAGCACTTGGTTATGGAAAAGATTACATCAGGGGTTATGAGTTAAATGTGATTGATGGTTCTGAGTTTTTGTTGGGCAAGGCTGAAGTAAAATACCGTTTTTTAAACCGCAAATACAAGTTCTTTCCGAAAGTTAAAAACTATGAGCAGTTGCCTATTGCTTTGTTTTTGAGCACTTATTTTGATTTGGGCTATGTGCTTAATAATGGGATAAGAAATTTCGGCTTAACAGACCAAAACGTATTGCCCAACAGCTGGCAAAATGGTAAGGGTTTGGGCTTAAATGTGCTTGCGTTTTACGACTATTGCATGCGCTTGGAATATTCGTTTGACAAGTATATGAACAGCAGGTTTTATGTGAGTTTTGTGGCGTCGATGTGATGGGGATGATGTAAAACATCCATAATCCTAATTTTATAAGTATTCAAAATTTTCCCCTATCTTTGTAATAATATTGAAATTTAAAGCACTCATATTGGCCTTTGTGTTCCTCTTTGGAGGAAGTGGATTTAGCATTGACATTGCCAAATGTTGCGACAATATTTCGGGTGTTAGTCTTTCTTTAAAATCGAAAGACCACTCCAAACAAGACGATTGCTGCAGTAAAATTAAACCCGTTTCTAAAAAATCATGCTGCTCTGAACAGGTGATACAAATGGTGATTAATCCTGTGCTTGGTCTTCAAAAAACGGTCGTTCATGTTTTTAAAACCTTCGAAGCAAAATTAGACCGCCGCTCAGAATTGTGCATACTTGCACCTGTTCCTTTTGAGCTACATAAGTCTGCCTTCGAGTCGTTCGACCATTGTTACCCCATACCTGTTTTACTGCGCAAACGCGTTTTGCAAATCTGAGATTCAAAGCATTTTGAATCCGTGCTTTTTGCCGTTTGAAATGCATGGCTGTATGCGTGCAGCTTGAGTTTAGGATGATGTGCCCGCCTAAGATGGAAGAGCAGGGTTGCAGGGTGTTGATTTACCACCTTAGTCTGTAAATCACAAACAAAAATTTAAATACATTTATCATGAAAAAAATCATTTTATTGGCATCATTTGCCATCATTGCTGCCGGCGGAATCCTATATGCAGTTAACAACAACAAAAAAGCATCTTGCTGCGCAACAAAAGAAAATTGCTGCACAGAACAAAGCTGTGGTACTGAGTGCACTTGTGGCACTGAATGCTCAGGTGAAGATTGTGCTTGTGGTTGTACTTGCTGCGAATAAATAAATCAAATTTGGAGAGCCTCAAGTAATTGAGGCACTCTTTTTTATCTTTTATCAATTATCAAAAAAATGAAATTATTTTATACCATTTTAGCCGCTGTCTTATTGTTTACAGCCTGCAAAAAAGAAACCATTATTGAAACCGGAACGCCTGCCCCTACTAGCGGCAATTTAAACATCACAATGAAGAATATGGTGGGTGCTGAAGACCTTGTAATGTCTGACTTGCGTTACACCAACGCTGCTGGGAATTTATACAGCATCAACCTATTGAAATATTATATGAGCAATGTGGTTTTACACAAGAAAAGAGGAGGCAATGTGAATGTCTCTATCTACAAACTAATTGATGCATCTAACTTAAGTACCTGCACTTTCAGTGTAGGTAACTTTGATGCAGACGAATATGACAGCATTAGTTTTGGTTTGGGTATCGATCAAGGCCGTAACCATACAGGCGCTCAGGATGGAGATTTGGACGTGTCAAAAGGCATGTATTGGACTTGGAACACTGGTTACATCTTCTACAAACACGAAGGCCAATATAAGAACGCGGCCAATCAATTAAAGCCATTGATCTTTCACCTAGGCACAGACGCAGCATACAGCACAGTGAAATTGCCAATTAATTTAATCATCAATGGCAACAAAACCATGGAGTTGAAATTTGATGTAAACAGTGCACATACAAGCCCTGTAAACATCGACTTCAATACCGACAACAACCACCAATCGTCTTCATCGGCTGATATGCCTTGGATCTCAAATATGAAGTCTAACTTATCGGATGCGTTTAGCTTTGTACGTGTTTTTTAAACCATGAGGTCTAAAAGCTTCAAATTTCTTTTATATTGTGTGCTTCCTTTGGCGTTTTTTGCCTGTAAGAAGGAAAATACAAGCGCTGTTGAAGACAAGGGATTAACGCCCTACAATTTAGTTATACCAAATGGCTTTCCAGCCATGATGATACCTTCCGACAACCCGATGACGGTGGAAGGTGTTGCTTTGGGAAAACTCTTATTTCATGACCCCATCTTAAGTGGCAACAACACACAATCGTGTGCTTCTTGCCACCTGCGTAAATTCGGTTTTAGCGACAGCAGCAATCAGTTTAGCACGGGTATACAAGGGCTGAAAGGTCCGAGAAATGCCATGCCACTGATTAATTTGGGTTGGGCCACTCAGTTTTTCTGGGATGGCGGTGCGGCCAATTTAGAGTCGCAAGTTGTTGGTCCGATTCAAAATCCATTGGAAATGCACCAAGATTTGGTCGCTGCTTTGGTGGAATTGAATGCCCATCCTACTTATCCCGCCTTGTTTAAAAAAGTATTTGGAGGCACTCAAATTGGAACGTCTATGTTGATGCGAGCCATTGCCCAATATGAACGAACTTTGATTTCGGGTAATTCACGATATGACCAATTTAAAAGGGGAACAACAACCCTAAGTCAGTCTGAAATGCGGGGCATGAATTTATTTCAAAACCCGAATAAAGGCGACTGTGCACATTGCCATACCATGGGTGGTTTGTTTAGCGACTTCGATTACCGCAATACCGGTTTGGACAGCATAGCGGTTGACAAGGGAAGAGAGTTAATTACTTTAAAACCATTAGACCGAGGCAAGTTTAAAACTCCGATTTTACGAAACATTGAAGTAACCGGACCGTATATGCACGATGGCCGATTTAAAACTTTAGAAGAGTGTGTTCAGCATTATAATGTTGGTTACCACTATACGCAAAATTTAGATCCCAATCTTGTAAACAGCGTAAAGGGAAGGTTGAACAATGCAGAGGTGCAAGACATCGTTGCATTTTTGAAAACGCTTACCGATACTGAGTTTTTGAGTGCTGAGTAAGTTTTACAATAAAAAGTTAGACATAAAAAAAGCTTTCCCAAAGGAAAGCTTTTTTTGTTTTAATGTTTTAAGTTTAACTTTGTTAAAATTAATCAAATTGAAAAATTGGATTTTGATATGGTTTCTTGTTCTGTTTATGCCTGTTATGGCTCAAAAAGAATATGCCAATTGGTATTTTGGGGATTCGGCTGCTGTAAGTTTTATAAGTGGTAGCCCTGTTTCTATAAAGGGTTCAAACATGAGCACAATTGAAGGTTGCTCAAGTATTTCTGATGAAAATGGAAACTTACTGTTTTACACCAATGGTGAATATGTGTGGAACAAGGAACACCGTTATATGGACCAATTATTTGTCAATGGGCTTTTGTTGGGTGGTGGAAGTAGCACCCAGTCTGCCTTGATTGTTCAGCAACCGCGAAGCAAACAGTTTTACTATATTTTCACCACGAATAACTTAGAAAATGTACCTTATGATTATGGCGTCAATTATTCTGTGGTAGATATGTTTGCAGACTCAGGACGAGGCAGTATTGTTGTAAAAAATCAATTTTTAATCAAAGGCTCTTGTGAAAAAATAGCCGCTACTTTAGCAGACAACAAGGAAGATATTTGGATAGCCGCACCACAGTTATATACCGATACTTTGTTTGTTTTTAAATTGGGGAAAAACGGGCTTTCTTCAAAAGTTATCAAGCAAAATACAGGGAGGGTAATGGACAGGCCAGGATTTATATACAATTATGTTCAGGGTCAAATGAAGTTTTCGCCCAATGGAAAACACTTGGTTTATGGGGTTGGCAATAATTATTATCAAAGTGACGAGGTGTATTTGTTTGATTTTAATACAGAGATTGGGCTTATTTCAAATTCGAGACTGATTCTTCCAAGAGCGGGGTCCTATGGCTTGGAATTTTCCCCTAACAGTCAATACTTGTTTTTAGGTACGCGCAAAGGTATTTGTCAGGTAAAGGTTAGTAAGATTAAGCCCATACAAGGTGTTGACAGCAATTTTAGAAAGTTAGTTCAGGGAGAGCCAGATGGTTTGCAATTGGCCCCGGATGGGAAAATATACCTTGCCAATGTTGGTAGAAAATCATTGAGCTGTATAGAAAACCCAGACAGTTTTGGTTCAGCTTGTACTTACAAAAGGGATATTTTGACCCTTGATTTTGGAAAGTGTTTTTATACTTTACCTAGTATGGTTTCGTCATTGGTTATTCCACAGCCCAATATAGTAACGGATACCACCTGTGTTTATGACAGTGCGGTTTTTTATGTTCAATACAAAACCTATGACAGTTTGAAATGGGATTTTGGTGATGGACAATTTTTACAAGGCAATGCAAACACGGTTACGCACAAGTACCGTGACTCAGGCTTGTATCAAATAACCGTAATTGGACATAGCAAAGGATTACCGGATACGCTAAAGAAACAAATCTATATTCATTTTATGCCAAGATTGAATCTGGGGAATGACACCATACTTTGTTATGGGGATAGTTTGAAATTACCAGTTAAGTCAAAAGCTGGTATTAAACTGCATTGGAATGATTTTACAAATGTGCCCAATAAAACCGTTAAACAGAACGAAAATGTATGGTTGGAATACAGCGATCAGTTTTGCAAATTAAAGGATAGTATTTCTGTTAAGTTTGGGAATAAATTTAAAGTGTACATTGGAAATGACACAGCGTTTTGCCACCAATTTCAACATGTGTTGAAGCCCAATAAACCTTATAAAACATACAAATGGAATACTGGAGATAGTACAAATTCGATCACCGTAAATGATAAAGGAGAGTATATTTTAAATGTAAGCGACAGCAATTCATGCGCTTCAGCCGATAGTGTTTTAATCAGTAAAATAGACAAGCCGAAGATCAAAGTCATTTACGATTCGGTGCAATGTCAAAAAGTGACTTTGCAAGTAGAATCCCAAAAAGGTGTGCAGTTTTTATGGAATGATATGGACACATCATTGGTCAAGTCAGTTGACCAAAAAGGGATTTATATTATCGAAGCAAAGCATCAGTTTTGCAGCAATTTTGACACCCTTAATTTGCGGTTTTTATCTAGGCCAATTTTTACGTTGGGCAGCGACACCACACTGTGCGGGACTAAAATTTTGTCAACAAATGAGACGGGTAGGTTTGCTTGGAGCACTGGACAAAGTACCCCAACAATTTCGGTACAGCGACCAGGTTTGTATTGGTTGCAAGTCGTTCGCAACCAATGTGCATACAGAGACAGCATTCAATTAAGTCCTTGCGGCAATTTGAATTATTTTATACCAAATTCATTTTCTCCGAATGGCGATAATAAAAATGAAGTGTTCCAAATAACGGTGGACAACATCAAAGAAATTGAGTTTACTGTGTTTAACCGTTGGGGTGAAATAATGTTTCAATCGTCAACAGATGTTGCTGAATGGGATGGTAAATACCAAGGTGAGGTTTGTCCCCAAGGGGTTTATTATTTCTATGCGACCTTTATCGCATGGAATGGTCAAATAGTTAACGAAAAGGGAAGTATCAATTTACTTCGTTAAATAAAGCTTATTTTCTTAAAGTATTTAATTGAAGCAACCAGTGATTGGTTGCTTGTCGAAATCATGAAGCATTTCCGATCGCCTTGCATTGTACTCCGTAACTTCAGTGAAGGAGTACTCTTGCCTGTTGTTAGACCCGGTGGTGTGTTTTCAGCTTTGAGAAAACTCTACCACTGGGCTCTTGCAAAAGTTTTCCAAATGGAAAACTTTTTTTATCCATTCATACTAACCAAGAACTCATCGTTGTTCTTGGTGCCTTCCATGTATTTAAGCATGGTTTTCATGGCTTCTTCGCTGTTCATGTCGGCTAAGTGGTTGCGCAATACCCAAAGTTTTTGCAGGGTGCTTTTGCCCAACAACATATCTTCTCTACGGGTGCTAGAGCTAACTATGTCAATGGCTGGATAAATACGTTTGTTGCTTAGTTTTCTATCCAGTTGCAATTCCATATTACCAGTACCTTTAAATTCTTCGAAAATTACCTCGTCCATTTTAGAACCAGTCTCTGTTAATGCAGTTGCAATAATGGTTAATGAACCACCATTTTCAATGTTACGTGCAGCACCAAAGAAACGTTTTGGTTTTTGAAGAGCATTCGCGTCCACACCACCAGATAAGATTTTACCAGAGGCTGGTTGAACGGTGTTGTATGCGCGGGCCAAACGGGTAATAGAGTCTAATAAGATCACCACGTCGTGTCCGCTCTCGGTTAAGCGTTTTGCTTTTTCTAAAACGATGTTTGCCAATTTTACGTGTTTGTCTGCTGGTTCGTCAAAAGTAGAGGCTACAACTTCAGCATTTACACTGCGGGCCATATCGGTTACCTCCTCTGGACGTTCGTCAATCAGCAAGATAATCATATACACCTCCGGGTGGTTGGCGGCTATGGCGTTGGCCAAACTTTTTAACAGTTGGGTTTTGCCTGTTTTTGGCTGTGCAACAATTAATCCCCTTTGTCCTTTACCTATTGGAGAAACCAAATCAATGATGCGGTTTCCATAATTGGTATTTTTATCGACAAGGTTTAATTTCTCATCAGGGAAAAGTGGGGTTAAATGTTCGAAGCTTACACGGTCGCGTATTTGCTCAACAGTTTTACCATTGATGCGGTCGACCTTTACCATAGCGAAATACTTTTCACCTTCTTTTGGTGGACGTATGGTACATAAAACGGTATCTCCAGTTTTAAGACCATGCGAACGCACTTGGTGGGGTGCTAAATACACATCGTCTGGAGAAGCCATATAGTTGTAGTCAGAAGAACGCAAGAAACCAAAGCCATCTGGAACAACTTCTAAAACACCTTGGGTGGTAACAACGCCTTCAAGCTCAAGAAGCTGCTGCACACGGTCGCGTTTTGCATTTTCGCGGTCTTGTCTTTCACGCTCAGCTTTTTCGCGTTCAATTCTTTGATGTTCTTGTTGTTGCTTTTGGTATTCGTCTTGAGGCTTATGCTCTTGGTGTTTATGCTCGTGAGGTTTATTGTCTTGGTTTTTATTTTCGTTATTCCTGTTTTCGTTATTCCTGTTCTCGTTGTTCTTGTGCTCGTGTCTGTTTTGGTTGTTGTGCTTGTGTTTTTGTTCAACAACTTCGTTTTCTGGAATAGGAACGGTATTAACTTCTTCGGTATTTGGGTTTTCAAGAACGATGGTTTCAGGTTCTTTTACCTCGGGTGTTGCAATCGGTTCTTCAGGATCTTGCACCAAAATAATTTCTTCGGTCTCAAGACGGCTAATTTCATCGTTTATTGAGTTGTCTTGTTTAACTGGAGGGTTATTATTTGACTTACCTACTGGTTCAGGTTTCTTTTTAACTTCTTTGTTGATGCGGGCTCTCGGCTTTTTTGCTTTTGCATCCAGCTTGGTGTCGTCTTCGTTTTGGATGGCGGTAATCTTTTCAATTAAAGCTTCTTTTTCTAGGTTCATTGCGCCTTCTATGCCTATGGCGGTGCCAATAACCCTTAATTCCTCAAGAGGCTTTTCTAATAAGTTCTGATTTTCCATTGATAAATAGGAATGATAATTTTAATAAATAAATTGAGACAAAAATTTGTGGGGGTGAAGAAGATTGAAACTAAAAATTAGCAGGCGATTGCCCTCTTCTACACTGCAATGATACAATAAAATCGGGAAATAAAAAATTTATTTAAAACGGCTTACGGATTTGCCTGATCGCTTTTTTTGATTGCGTTGTTCCTCTGTTTCTTAGTAAAAGGAACGGGAATGTATTTGGACGGAAACTGGTTTAGGTCTTTCAAAAGTTTGTCCAAATCAGCAGCGGTATTGTTCAAATTGTTGTACAAAGATTTGTCATTTACCAATAAACCAAGAGAGCCTTCGCCCTTGTTTATTTTGTCCATGATGCCACTGATTTGTGTAAGTGCTTCATTGGCTTTATCCACCGTTTCTTTCAATTTAAGGGCAGCCAAATTGTCTGAGGTAGTTTTCAAATTGGCTATGGTCAAACTGATTTTATCGTTGTTGTTTTTTAAGTTTTGTGTGATGCTTTCAACATTGCCCATGATGTTGCTCAATTTAGGCATGCTTTGCTCCAATATTACCGATGCGTTGTCGCTGGTGCGGGTAAATGATTTTAAAGATTTATTGAAATTAGCAAGTGAGCGGTTTAATTCGCCATTGGCTAAAATACTATCTAGAGAAGTTACAATGCTGTTGATTTTTGCATTCAATGGTTTTAATACATTGCTCATGGATTCCATCAAGGTGGTGTCGGCCATAGATTGCAAGGTTTGGCCACTTTCGGCCAGCTTGGTATTTTTGCTAAACAACAAATTTAAAGCTTTGCCTCCCAAAAGTGCGCTGCTCACTTTAACACTAGAACCTTCTGGAATATCAATGTCCTCATTGATTACAAAATAAACTTTGAATTTGCCTCCTGGTTTTAACAACTCAACGTCTGTAACATTGCCAACTTTATAGCCATTAAACAATACAGGAGTGGATTTGCTAATTTCTGTAACATCGGTCAATATTGCATTTAAGGTGTATTTTTTTGAAAAAAAACTACCTTGACCAGCTAGGAAATTGTATCCTAAGACTAAAAAGGTAATTGCTATTGCAGCGAGTGCACCTACTTTAGTTTCATTTGATACTTTAAATGGCATAATTTATTGCAAATATAAATTCAATTCGTTGTATTTCCAATTGTAAACCTTTGTAAGCAACTTGAATTCTTTGAATCTGTGCCTATCTGCCACCGTTTGGTCATAATATGACAAAAAAAAAGGACGTTTTTTTTGTTTTACACGAAAAACGTTATTTTTACAAAATCGAAAAAGACAAGAATCATTTCTATACCAATAACGCCTCATGAAGAGATTTTACAATATATACTTTTTAGCAACAATCATAGTGCTTTGCATGCAAAGTGTTAGCGCCCAAGTTCTTATTTTAGGGAATGGCAGTTTTACTGGATCAAGTTTGGCCGGTCCTGCAAACACCAGCACATCGGCCAATGCATCTTCGCGTTATGCCTATATTTTCCCGCAATCTGTCGTTAGTGGATTGTTGGACAACGACAGCATACGCAGTATTTCGTTTATGCGCAATGGCGGTGGTGCCCTTGTGGGTACTTGTAATTTGAAGGTATATATGCGCACCACAGTAAATTCAAGTTACGGAAGCAGAAATGTAAATTGGGTCAATTTGACCGGTACCACAGGGATGAAAAAGGTTTACGATCAAAGTCCTAAAAATGATTTTGACAGTGTAAATGGTTGGGTGCGTTTGGTCTTTAACAATCCTTATGTGGTTGATACGGTATTAGGTAAAAATTTAGAGATTTTGGTCGAATACACTCAAGTTACTTCTCAGACTTCAAACATATTTTGGAATTTTGAAAACAGTGGAACTGTAAGTGGCTATGCGGCCAATCAAACCAAATTTGTTAGAAGCAATGGCGGAACTATAACCGATACCACCAATTCTTCAACAGAATGGCATCCGACCATTCGAATAGAATTTCCAAGAAGTGATTTTGATTTAAGTGTTTTAAAACTATACAGCTTGGGTAAATTGCCCATTCCCAATGGCAATCCTGATACCGTTAAATCCATCGTTCAAAACGTAGGAAAGAAAGCGGCCACTTTTAAAATGTATTTGCGAAGCAAGGGCGCAAACAATTTATACGACTCTGCAACCTATACCTTAGGATATTTAGAAGAAAAGCTCGTTAAGATGCCTTTGTTGTATCCAACAAATCTAGGCATGGATACGTTAACGGCGAGTGTTCAAAATGATCAGGGGAATTCCAATAATTCTGTTTCTGGATTTCGCTTGGCAACCAGCAATGTTTATTCATACAAAGACCCCACTAAGCCAATCGTTGGAGGTATCGGTTTTAATGGCACCACTGGCGATTTTGTGGCCAAGTTTTATTCTGGAACCAAGGATTCAATCAACCAAATAAGTGTAAGTTTTGCAGGCTCTAACCAAAAATTCAAATTGGGTATTTGGAAAGCCAATGGACCTGGAGGTTCTCCAGGCACTAATGTGTGGACTTCAGATACGCTGCAAACTTTACCAAGTTTCGTAACTCCTGTATTGCCCCCCGTTCCAATTCAAGGAAGTTTTTATGTGGGTGTTAGACAAATTGGGACTGTTAATGTCGCCTTTGGTTACCAGCCAGAAGTTCCAGTGCGGCGCAAAACTTTTTATTATGCAGCGCCAATGGGCGACACCGCTTGGGTCGACTTTGCCCCGGATGCACCATTTAAATTTGCTATAGAACCACGCTTGCAAACGGTAAATGATGTGGCGCCCATTAAGGTATTGGTTCCGAAGGATACGGTTAAGCTTTTGAATATTGTTAAAATGGCGCCGAAGGTTAGCATTTTAAATTATGGTTCTGCCAATCAAACCAAGAAATTTAACATCAAATTAAATATATTTAGGTATGGCAATTTGGAATATACCTCGACCAAAAGCGATTCATTAAGCTCTGGTTTGAAACGCACCATAACATTTGATTCTAGTTTCTTGCCAACCCAAGCCGGTGACTATGATATTCAGGTGATGACACAACTGTCGAATGATGAGATGCGGGACAATGACACCTTGCGCAGTAAGTTTATAGTTGCAGTGTACAAAGATGTTGGCCCAACCACTATTTTTGACCCCTCAAGCGGATACGACTATGAGCAATTTGTTGACACCATGTATCCCACGGTATTTATTCAAAATTATGGTCTAGACAAGCAAGGACCTTTCAATGTGCGCGCCGAAATATACGACAGCAGCAATGTCTTGATTTATTCTGATGTTAAGTCTTTCACGCTTACGCCTTTGAACAGTGTATTGGCTTCATTTAAAACTTTCCCTTGCGATGTTAAAGGTACTTATCATTTTAGGGCCTACTCCGAATTGGGTATTGATATCGATAAAACCAATGATACCGTTAGACGAACATTTAAGATTGTTCGCAGCAATGATGTGGCGATAACATCTATTGTTTATCCTTCAAACAATCAAAGTTTATCTCCTCCAGTAGCCAGTAAAAATCCGGAGGCCGTCTTGGAGAATTTGGGCGACTTTAACCAAGCAGATCCATTTACATCGATATGCGATATATACTATAAGAATACCTTGATTTACCGAGATTCCATCTCCGTTAATTGTTTTAGAACCATTCCGCAGTCATTAATTTTCAAAACATTTAAACCAACACTGAAGGGTTATTACAACATGATGGTTTATTCAAACTTAGGACTAGATCAGTTCCGTGGAAATGACACTTTAAAAAGTATTTTTGCTGTGGGTGTTCCTGATGATGTTGAATTGGTTTCTATTTCGCCAAACATCAACAGTGTTTTGCAATTAAATAGGGTTTATCCAACCCAAGTGACAGTCCGTAACAATGGTTATTCTCCTCAGAACACTCCTTTCCCTCTAATTTTTAAAGTAAGTAAAGGTGTGAATATTCAATATCTAAAAGTGAAATTAATTACCATAGACAGTGGTGAGACAAAAACATTTACTCTAGATACCACTTTGAAACTAGACGATTTGAGTCAGTACAATGTTGAGGTTTATACCAGTTTGAACAAAGACTTCATTAAGAAAAATGATACCATAAAAGGGGTTTACAATACAGCCAAATCAAATGACATTGGCGCTAGCAGGATTATTTTTCCGACGTTAAATGACACCTTGTTGACCAATATTCAAGATGTAGAAAGCATAGTTGAAGTGGTTAAATATGGAGATAGCATTGTGTCGGATAGGTTCAGTACTACCCTGCAAATATTTAACAAGCAAAATAAAGTGCTATTGTATCAAGTCAAACTCGATTCGAGCATGAATGGAAAAGATACTTTGCGTTTGAAGTTTCCATCTTTTGGTATCGGCTCGGTATTGTCTGTTTCGCTTAAAGCATTTACCACTTGGACAAAAGACCAATACAGTTTAAATGATACCTGCAATGGAGAAAGTCGCTATATGGTCTTGTATGATGCAGTGGCGGTTTCAGTTACCAAACCATTGAATTTGCAAACCTACTTGAAAAGTGAGCCTTCAATTACCCCGCATGTCCGCATCAACAACGGTTCGAAAAAAGTCTTAAGCGGTTTTTATGGCGTCTTAAAAATAAATGAATTGGATACGGTTAATCTGACTGAGAAATTGGTATACATTGACAGCACCTACATTCAGAATTTATTGCCTAATGAAACCCGTGAGATAGATATGATGAAAGTCTTGTCATTTGTGGATTTAAACAAAGGGAGATACAAGGCATATTTGAATGTGTACTATCCGATGGACCAAGTGCCGAGCAACAACGTTTTACAAACTACATTTAGGGTGGATGAAAAATCAAGTATAGTATTTGATTACACCGGGGGCATAAATCTTTATCCAAATCCGAGTAAAAATGTATTGTATGTGGACCTATTGGACGCAGAGCTGCTCAACGAGAAACTTGAGATTGTTGATATTCATGGCAAAATTGTAAAGACTTTGCTTGCAGACCAAGCCAAGCTGGAGATCAATACAACTGAATTGGCTTCTGGAATTTACACCCTTAAAATAGGTGTTCGGTTGATAAAATTTGTTGTAGAGAAATAGTAATTATCTACCTTTGCACAACTATGTTAGAAGCAATTGTGCATCAGAAAACCATAAGGGTTGACATTCAAGGAAACAAAGCCACAGTGAACGGAAACGAATCATTGATGGATGTCATTTCCGTGCAAGACGGTAAATTTTTTCATTTGATTTACAAAGAGCATTCTTATTATTTTGAGATCTTGTCTTTTGATGCTGAGTCGAAAACCTATAAGATTGGATTTGATGGCAGGACCTATGAGGTTGGCATCAAAGACCGTTTCGATCAGCTCTTGCACAGCATGGGACTTGATCAAGTGTCTAAGCCTAAAATCAATGAGGTTAAAGCGCCGATGCCAGGTTTGGTCTTGAGCATTAAGGTAAGCGAGAACCAAGAAGTGAAAAAGGGGGATGCAATTTTGATTTTAGAAGCCATGAAAATGGAAAATGTGATCAAATCGCCAATTGATGGCGTGATTAAGCAGATTGTTGTTTCAGAAAAACAAGCAGTAGATAAAAACCAAGCACTTATTCTATTTAATTAAATAATAAAAATCGAAATGAAAACGTCAAACTACATCAGCATTGTTGCCATCATGGCATTGGTTTTAAGTTCATGCGGAAGCTTGTCTATTTCTCAAAAAAGATACAGCCGAGGCTTAAACATCGATTGGTTCGCCGCCAAAGAAGATAAGGGTGCAGCCCAGAAAGTAAGTGTAAGAAAGAGCAAGAAAGTTGAAAGTATTTTGCTTGCTGATGCCCCTGAATCAAAAGAAGAACTTGCTTTTGGAGAATCTAAAAAAGAAAGCTTCGTGATAAGTCCTGAGGCCTCTCCATCAACAGTAAAACCAGATGTGGTTAAAATGTCAACGGTAAAGGCGAGTAAGCAAGTGATAGCCAATACAGCCATGGGTTCAAAAATTGTTTCTAATATCAAAGCCAATGCAAGTAAGATGGTTCAGAAAGCGCCTTTGAAAATCGCAAGTGCCAGCAGTGCGCATGAAAGTCATGACTCAGATGTTGGTTTATTAATATTAATCATTCTTGCCATTGTAATTCCGCCTTTAGCCGTGTATTTGTATTTTGGTGAAATTAACATTCACTTTTGGATTTCCCTGTTGTTGTGTTTTGTCGGCTTTGGGGTTCTCAACTTGTATTGGGGATTCGGTGCATTATATGCCTTACTAACAGTATTCGGTATCTTTGGATAAACCAATTCTCGACGTTGGTCGAAAAAAACAGTTTCTTGTTCTAGATTAATTGTTCCTTTAATTGGGCGTGCTTATATTTGCACCAAAAATTATCAATTATGACTATAACACAATTAGAATACATCATAGCGCTCGACACCCACAGGAACTTTGTGAATGCTGCCGACAGTTGTTTTGTAACCCAACCAACTCTAAGTATGCAAATACAAAAGCTAGAAGATGAATTGGGCGTGAAGGTTTTCGATAGAAGCAAGCAGCCTGTGGTTCCAACCCATATTGGCGAAGATATTATCGCTCAAGCCCGCAATGTTTTAAAAGAACACAGCAAAATTATAGAACTCATTCAAGATGAAAAAGGAATTATAAAAGGCAATTTGCGTTTGGGGATTATCCCAACGGTTGCACCATATTTAATCCCAAGATTCTTGGTTAAGTTTTTAAACAAATATCCAGAAGTGAATTTGGTGGTGAATGAACTAACCACCGAGCAAATTATCTATCAATTAAAGAATGATTTATTGGATTGTGGCATCATGGCTTCGCCGATAAAAGATAAAAATTTGAATGAGGAAGTTTTGTATTACGAAGAATTTGTAGCCTATGTTGCACCTTCTAATAAATTATCGAAAAAGACAACCTTAAAGGGAACTGATTTGGATCTTGAAGACATTTGGATTTTAAACGAAGGGCATTGCATGCGCAACCAGGTTATCAATATTTGCGGTGAGCGCAAGAAAGACACCAATAAAGCCCGTTTTGAATACCAAACAGGTAGCGTAGAAACGCTGAAGCGCTTGGTGGAACAAGACGATGGAGTTACCATTTTGCCAGAGCTATCTGTATTGGATATGGGCGACGATCAGATGGAATTGGTGCGCTATTTTAAATCGCCTGAACCGGTTCGCGAAATCAGTATGTTTACACATAGGCATTTTGTGAAAAAGAAATTAATTAAAACACTTTCTGACGAAATCATGTCAACCATGCCTAACAAAATGAAAAAGAAAGACAAACGCGATGTGGTAAAAATCTAATTCACGTTTAGATAAAATACAAAATCCCGTTCGGTATAGCCAAACGGGATTTTTTTATGAATCAATTTTCTTAATTATTTAGACATTTCTTCGGCGCATTGCATTTGCAAACTCTTTGCTTCTGCTTCTGCTTTATCGATATAGTCGGCACCTGAAGAGGCGTACAAAATACTTCTGCTGGCGTTGATTAACAAGCCACCGAAATCGCTCATAGCTGCAACGCATACATCGTGCACAGTACCTCCTTGTGCACCAACTCCTGGTACCAAGAAAAAGTGTTCAGGGAAGGATTCTCTTAATTGGTTTAAATCGCTAGCCTTGGTAGCGCCGGTTACAAACATTAAGTTTCCTGGATTGCCCCATTGGCTTACCTTATGCATCACATGCTGGTAGATTTTTTGACCCTCAGATTCTAGTACCTGAAAATCTTTACTGCCTGCATTGCTGGTGAGGCCCAAACAAATAACCCATTTGTCTTCGAAGGCGAAAAATGGACTTAGTGAATCTTCGCCCATGTATGGCGCAACTGTAATTGAATCAAAATTTAAGCGCTTAAAAAATGCACGGGCATACATAGAGCTGGTATTGCCTATATCGCCACGCTTGGCATCGGCAATGGTGAAACAATCTTTAGGAATTAAGTTAAGCGTTTCTTCCATGCACTGCCAACCTTCACTTCCGTATTGCTCGTAAAAAGCGGTGTTTATTTTATAGGCTACAGCATATTTATTTGTGGCTTCAATAATGTTGCGGTTAAATTCTACCATGCCTTTCATGCTGTGTTCAACGCCTTCTGGCAATTTGTCCATATCGGTATCCAAACCAACACAAAGCATACTTTCTTTTGCTTTTATTTGGGCGATCAATTCCTCTCTGTTCATTGGGTACGAAATTAATTTAAATTTAGCATTTAACCGTATTCAATAAAACTTGTTGCTTTTCTTGGCTAAAATCCATCTTGTAAGACTTTGAAGCAGCTGTTTTTAAACAATGGGGTTGTTAAAAAAGTTTTTATCATTCCTGCAGCTTTTTTCATTTTTACTTGTCTAATATTATAACTTAAGTTTTAATTATCTTTGTAAGAATGAAAAGGTTCAAGGTCTTGTTTTTGTTTTTTGTCTTGGTTTTAAATGCACATGCCATGAAAATGCCTGTGCATGCAAAGTCATATATCGTGCAATTCTCAAGCAGCAAGTCAGTCGACGTGTTAAGCGAATTGGCGGCCTTCAAATTTTCAAAAATTGAAGTTTTGAACCAGGAGAAAACACTGTTTCTTTTTTCATTCAATGTTTTTTCTTTGCCCGAGTACCAAGCTGTAACTGTAATTAGAAATTTACCTCAATATGTATTGCACCAAGAAAACGCTCAGGTCTATTTGCGTACTACAACCACCAATGACCCTCTGTTAAACAACCAATGGCATTTGCCAATGATTAAGGCCACCGAGGCTTGGGACATTAGCCGCAGAGGTGTAAACGGAAATGGTGATACCATAGTAATTGCAGTAATTGACGATGGCTTGCATTTAAAGCACCCCGATTTTCAAGGCAATATCTGGATCAATTACGCCGACAGTTTGGGCAATGGCATAGACGATGATGGCAATGGTTTTATAGACGACCATTACGGCTGGAATTTTATGAATAACAACAGCGACATCAGCGACAGCTTGTATTATAATGCCGGCCATGGAACACCCGTATCTGGAATTATAGGTGCAAGAGGAAACAACTCAGTAGGTATTTCCGGAATTATGTGGCATGTTAAATTGATGATTATTGACGTTTCAGACAGCAGCATGAATCCTGCAATTTTTCAGTCGGATGTTTTGAAGGCTTATAATTATGCATTGCACCAGCGCAAGTTATACAACAGCAGCAATGGGAAAAAAGGCGCCTATGTGGTTGCCACCAATGCAAGTTGGGGCGTTGATGGTTGGTATCCGCACCAAGCCCCTTTGTGGTGTGGTTTGTACGACACCTTGGGTAAATACGGAATATTAAATGTGAGTGCGGTTTCAAACAACCAAGACAATCAAGTCGATACCGACGGCGATATGCCAACTTTATGCCCGAGCAAATACTTGATTACCGTGGGTTCTACCACGCCAGGTGATAATTATTTTTCTTCAGGATATAGCACTATAAGTGTCGATTTGAGTGCGCCTGGTGCGAATGTTTACAGCACCAATGCCTATACAAAATCAAATGTATTAAACAACCTTTTGTACCGCAATGGGTTTTCAGGAACTTCATTTGCTACACCTATGGTAACGGCAGCCATAGGGGTTTTGAATGCATATGCCTGTCCGCGCATATTGGATACCATGAAAGCAAACCCAATTAAAGGCAATATCTTGCTGAGACGCTTTATTTTGGAAGGTGTTGATGTCTTGCCAGGGCTAGCAGGAAAGAATGTTACGAGCGGGCGTTTAAACATCAAAAAATCTTTGGAATTAATGGACCAATATTGTTTCGGGTATTTGGGTATAGAAGCAGAAACTGCATTCCCAAATGTGTTTGTATTTCCAAATCCGGGCAACGGAATGATAGAATTGAGTTCAGAATCGATAATAGATAAAGTCCTTGTATTTGATGCCATGGGCAAACAAATTGAAGCGGACATTCAAGGCAACTTAATCGACCTAAGCGCCTACGCCCAAGGGGTGTATTTTATACAAGTAGAAATTGAAGGCAAAATGGAAATGATTAAATACTTGAAGTTGTAATTTATTCAATTCTTAATAATAAAACTTCCACGCAAAACCCAATCTAAGTCTAAATGGTGCCGAGGCTTGGTAAGGTGAAGTAAACATATAATTCTGGTAGGTATTTATATTTTGGAAATTCTGATTGACGTGTTCGATCTTTAAGAAAATTCTAGCAGTTTTAACTTCTGCATTAATAAAGAAGTCTATGAACGGATAGGCACCCACCGATTTGTCGCTTACCCTAAAGTTTACTATACCTGGATTGTAAAAACTGGCCTTGTATGCGGAGGTGATATTGGCGTCTAAACCGATTTGCAGAAACGTTGCTTTCTTAAAAGCATAAGTTTGGTAGTAGAGGCTGGTTTTAGAACAAATACTCGGCAATTGCATTTGTGTCTTTAATTCATTAGACAGCACTTGGTATAAGAGCTCTTGATGGACTTGAAAGGCTTTTAAATTGGCGTGCACTTTTGCTACGGCTTGGAAGCACGACTGGCCGACGCCTCCTTGCTTTGGTGTATTGTCTACACCGTAGTATATAAAATTATCAATTAGCGTATAATTCGCCTCTATTTCAAATGCCTTTTTAGGAAGGGCATACGAATAGGCATTGTAACTGCTCGGACGTTTAATATTTTTAGAAATACCCACAGAAATATTTTGATTCCTGGTTTGTTTGAATGAATTGTCCCAACGAAAGTGGTTGCTCAATACGCGCAACTGTCTGAAGTCTGCTTTTCTGGCATTCGATAAAGCATTGGCACGAATGCTCCATTGATTGTGCTTGCCCCAAGTGCTGCTATTTTTCCACTTTAGCAAATAGTCATTTTGGTTATACCCTTCATAATAATAGGTTCCTGTGGCTTCTGAAACAAAGCGTTTCGAAAGTTTAAAATTGAATTGGGCATACACAGAATTATTATGGGCAATATAATTGTTGTAGTTGCTCGGGTTGGCCGATTGGTAAACCGAAAAATGATCGTTTTTTAAACCCGCTTTAAAAGCGAGACTATGCCCATTTAGCGGAGTAAATACTTCTATGCTGTTGCTAACTTGCGTTAAAGCGAATGAATCTGTGCTTGCTAAGTCATTGTATAAATAAACACTGTCGTAAAATCCAAAGTCAGAAGATTTGTCGGTGTAGTAATTGCTGTTTTTAAGGGCAGAAAAACTGTGGCTAATACCGAGTTTGCCGGTACTCGATTTTCCAGTGTCTGAATCTGTACCCATAATAATCCAATAAACATGAGAGAATTTCATTTCACGGTAGCGGTTGATGTTGCGGGCATTGTTAAGGGAAACGGGGACGATACGTGAGTTGTTGGGCAAGCGTTTAAAAAGTGCTTCGTTGTTTTCTGTTTGAACGATCCCCCCATTTTCAAGAAAATTGGTTTTGTTCCAAGTGAAAATAAATGTAGCGGCATAGCGTTGCGATTCGCTTTTGTAATAGGAGCTTAACAATAAATTTTTGCAAGATAAACTTTGCCTGCTGTAATATCCATCGTTGGAGCTGCTGTGGTAAAGCGCTGCGAGATTGAATTTTTTGCCAAAGTTTTGCGTGTGCATGGCATCGAAATCGATCATGCCTCTGCGGCCGCCTTTACCTTGAGCGTATTGGAATTCGGTATAGGGAAGGGGCGTATTGTAAAAGCGCGCTTGTTCGATGGAATAATAAAGGTTTTGAAAAGGGTTCATTCCAGCAACAACACCTGTTTTATCGAAGGGCCTAAATTGCAGATCCAAGAAAGGGGTGTGCACATCGCCTAGGTTTTGAATGGCGATATTGTTTTTCTTAGTGCGGTCGTACTGCTGGAAATACAAGAGACTGCTGTCCAAGCGTTGGTCGTATTTGCTGTTGCGCAAAAAACCATCTTGAGAAACAGAAACTGGGTCAATTCTTTTGGCTGTATCGTATAGTTCCTCCGCAATGCTTTGCGCACAAATTGGATGGATTAAGATCGCGAAAAAGCAAAAGGCAAAAAATTTCATTTAATTGAAAGTGCAAAAGTAATGCAATATTTATAAATGCGCTAAAAAAGGGAATTTCCGTATTTTTATGAGTATTTTTACTCATTTTAGACGATGAATAGTTGTGAAATACTTCGGTATTGTTATGATTTATAAAAATATTTAATAAAAAATATTTGTAAAATTAAAATTCGTGCCTAAATTTGCTCTACACTATTATAGTGTTTTCATAGTTTTAGTTTTGTCAAAGACCGTGTCAGAAATGATGCGGTTTTTGGCGTCTATAGGTTTCTAGCGCTTGTTTCGGCTCTTTTGAATTATTCTTAAATGAATGCTTGGTGTAGTTTATTCCTTGGCAATATTTTTTACTCTTTTTTAAATGCGTTTTCTGTTCTGGTGATTTTCTGCTCAGTACCGAAGTAAAATCTAAAACTTCAAATTTGGCGTAAAAAATGAGTATTTTTACTTAGTTTTTTGTAAAAATATTTAGCTCTAAAAAGACTGTATTGGAACTGTTTTTTGACAGAATAGAAAGGCAGGAGTTCAATGCCATCTGCTTCGCCAATTTTATTTCCAATTGCAAAAACAGGATGCTTGTGCTGGTTTAGACGTCTTATGGCTTTGTTCGAATAGCGCTCTGGGTTCTCACTTGCCCCAATAACCAAAGTGTTTTTTAGATTCATTTATTGTTTACAAGAATGCTTGATTCTGTTTTTCAAAACAAATATTTTATATGATATTCGCCTAATTATTATTTTGATATGAATATAGGCGACAAACTCAGTAATTTCAAACTTCAAGCCACCAATGGTGAGCTTTATAGTAATTTTGCTTTTGCAGATAAATATGCGTTGTGCGTCATTTTTGCAAGCAATTCCTGCACGTATTCAAAAGCTTATTGGAACAGAATAATTAAATTAGCAGATCAATACGAAGAAGACAATATGGCACTGGTTGTTGTCAATTCAAATGATGAACTGCAAGACAACAATGAATCATTGGACGCAATGAAAGCTGTCTTGAAAAAATTGAAAGCAGAAAGAATGGTCTATTTAAAGGATGCTGATCAATCACTGGCTAAAAAGTTTGCTGCAACAAAAACTCCTGAAGTATTTTTGTTTAATTCGAAGCGTGAATTGGTTTATAAAGGTATCATTGATGACCAATGGGAAAATGAGTCACAGGTAATGATGGCTTATCTTGAAGATGCAATAGAGTATTGCTTGGATGGGATAGACATCGATTATCCAGAATTACCGCCGCAAGGTTGTGATATACTTTGGAAGAAATAATTCTAAAAGATGCCTCAAACAGTAATAATAACAGGCGCATCATCAGGTATTGGTGAAGCTTTGGCTTATCGGGCCGCTGAATTAAAACTAAATATTTGTTTAGCCGCCAGAAATTTCGAAAAATTGAACCAAGTAAAATCAATTTGTGAGCGCTTAGGGGCTCAGGTTATTGTTGTTCAAGCGGATGTGCAAATTGAAAGCGATTGCCAACGAATTATTGATGAAACGGTTTCTGCTTTTTCAGGGATAGATATTCTAATTAACAATGCAGGCATAAGCATGAGGGCTTTGTTAAAGGATTGCGACCTCTCAGTGATTAAGCAGGTGATGGACATCAATTTTTGGGGCACTGTATACTGTACAAAATTTGCCTTGCCATATTTACTAAAATCAAAAGGTACGGTTGTTGGTGTTTCTTCCATTGCTGGGATAAAAGGTTTGCCAGCCCGCACGGGTTACTCCGCTTCTAAGTTTGCCATGCACGGTTTTTTGGAATCTCTGCGTATTGAAAATTTAAAAACAGGCTTGAAAGTTTTAATCGCTTGCCCAGGATATACGGCTTCAAATATTAGAAATGCGGCCTTGAATCAAGAGGGTAAAAGCCAATCAGAAAGTCCGTTTGATGAATCTAAATTAATGTCTGCGGAAAAAGTGGCAACTGAAATTTTTAAAGCCATTAACAAACAGAGGTCTTATTTGTATTTGAGTTTTCAAGGCAAGGCCACTCTGTTTTTAAGTAAGTTTTTTCCAAGTCTTTTGGATAAATTGGTTTACAACACAGTCGCCAAAGAAAAGGACAGCCCTTTTAAATAATTATCTTAGAAGGCTGACGGTGCCTCTGAACCAGCGCTCTTTGTCGTCGCAACCGACGTACTTAACATAAAATACATACACGTCTTGAGGCACTTCTTCCTCTTTGTATTTACCATCCCAAGCAATCTGAGGGGTATTGCTTTCAAATATTTTTTCGCCCCAACGGTTGTATATTCTTAGCATATAAGCGGAACCTGGATCAGCGTATTTGTTGCCAGGGTATACTTCATTCATGTTGTCGTCGTTAGGTGAAAAAGCATTTGGCATAAACATCTCATTTGGCAAGGCATCGCCAGCTTCTGAAATTTTAATGCTGTCGGCATTGATGCAACCGATGCCATATTTAAAGGTAACAGTGTAAGTACCACCTGAGCTGATACGGATTTTACGGGTTGTTTCTCCCGTGTTCCACAGGTAATTGATCATGCTGTCAGCAGCGGTAAGGCTTAAAGAGGATGACAAACAGATGGCAGTGTCCTTGCCCAAACCACCATCTCTTACAGGAAATTGTGTAATCAATACTGAATCGGATTCTATACAGCCTTCTTTGGTGGTAATGGTTAGTTTTTTCTTTCCTGGCGTTGTTGCACGGTAATTAATGGTTTCGGCAAAGTCGTGCCACTGGTATTTTACAAAACCTTTTTGAGGGTATAGCCAACGGTCAACTGGTCCACAGTAAAAAGTGTCGACGCCTAAATCCAAACCTGTTTGAATATGGATTAATACAGCTGTATCAAACACTGTGCAAAGTCGGTTCCTTACTTTTATTATATAGGTTCCAGGTATAAACGTCGTGATTTTGGAACTGGTGTCTCCTGTGTTCCAGAGATAATTGGTTTCTAGCTTGGTTTTAACAGAATAATTAACGCCATCTAAAACCACTGAAGTGCCCTTGCAGAATAGAGTGTCGTAAAGTCTTATGAGTGGCGGAGGGTATAAAACAAAAGTTATAGTATCTGTTGATGGGCAATCGTTTTTATTGGTGATATTTACCCAATAGGTTCCGAGTTTAGTGATAAATACAGAATCTTTTATACTGCCATCGTTCCATAAATAGGTTTTGTATCCTGGCTTACCAGGATAGGTAAATCGAACAAAGCTATCGCGACAGATGACCGAGTCGGGGCCTAAATTAATTTTTTCTAAATCGTTGGTAATGAAAATTGAATCGCCAGAAGTACAAGGTGCTTCGCTTACCGAAAGCCAATACAAGCCAGCTTTATTGACTGTAATGGTTTTTGAATTTTGACCTGTGCTCCATTGGAAAGTTTTTCCAGTTGTATTGGTAATATTGGAATAAAGCAGTTTGCTAAAGTTTCCGCACACCAAGGTGTCTTGGGGAAGCTTAACCACAAATTTAGGAATAACTGTTATCTCGTAATCGCTGGTATCAATACATACCGAGCTGCTGGTAACTAAAGTGATGGTGTAGTTTCCTGGGTTTTTGTAGGTATAGGCAGGATTTTTTAGATTAGAGGTATCTGCTAGTGTGCTCGTGTCGCCAAAATTCCAAGAGTAACGAATACCACCTTGGCTTCTATTGGTGAAGGTAATGGGATTGCCTACACAATTTTTTTGCGGGACAAAGAAAGACGATACCACATCAAAATTACAATCTGCAACATTGAATTGGAAGTCGCGTTTGGTCTCACCGATTAAAACGCCCTTTCTATATTCTTTAACTTTGATTCCAATAACATATTGATTTGGCTGTGTTGGCGTCAATGTAAGTTTACCTGTTTTGCGGTCGATGGTTAAAGTTGGACTGCCATCGATTTGGTTGAAATAGGTGTTGTAGCCGGGGTTCCAAAGCACCAAATTGCTTGGATAGTGAGGCAAGTTGCCTGGGTCTGAATAATCAGGTCTTGACGCCGTGTTTGTCGATGTTCCGGCACCATCAAAAGGTTGAAACAGTTCGTACACCAATGAATCGCCGTCTGCATCCATAGCACTGTGGTCAAATTTCAACGGTGCATTGGTGCAAAGGAAGTTTGGTGGCAATGATTTGAAAAAAGGAGAACTGTTGTTAAGTGCGGTATTGATTTCAGTGAAATAAGTCGCGCCAGTATTTTCAGCATCTACAATATTATTGATGGTTTTGTTTCTGCAGCAACGTTCGAATGTAATTAAATAACGGGTGTTGGCTGGTAAACTCATTGTCGTTACGTAGGTGTATTTGTCTACACACGCACTGGGTTTGTTTTTAATGCATTTGTAATTTAAATCGCTAACGGTGACGGGGCCTGTTCGCACCACTGTTTTACACAAATTGGTTTGAAGTGCTTGGTTACTTGTTTTAAATACATTGAAAAGGGCTTCATTGTCGCTAGAAATTGCGCCAGCGGCACCATTTATACAATCGATGTAAAGGTACATGGTAACCCTATAGTTCTTTAAGCCATTGGAAGTGCTTAGATATTGGTACATTACCTCACCGCCCACAATATGGGTTGCTGAGGCTTTTTGCATCAGTCCTGCAAGCAATATGGCAAGGACTATTTTTTTCATTTATTATAGGACAAGAATTAGTCTATAAACGTTGCTTTGCTTATATCTATTGTTGAGGCATTCCGGTTAATTTCATATACTCATTCAAAAACTGTTCCGCTTCTTTTTCACGGCCAGTTTTTTGTAATTCTGTTCCAATAATATAGTACGCTTCTGCACTTCGAGGGTCTAATTGAATGGCCGCCTGCAAATTGTAAAAAGCCGAATCTTGTTCCCCTAAAATCAACTCTGCTTTACCAAGACCTAAATAGCCTCTGCCAACATTGCCATAGGCTTGATTGAAGAGGTTGAAATACATTTTTGCTTCTAGAGCATTTTTTTGTTGAAGCCTAATTTCACCCATCAACAAAGGTGCCGAGGCATTTTTTTTGTGTTTAAAGGCCAATGCCAACGTTTCAAATGCCAGTTCAAGCATTTTAGCATTCGGATTGTTTTGGTCTGCCATTAAGGCTTGGGTGTAGTATACTTCGCCTAAGTTCTGGTAAGCTTCGTAATTTCCATCCCTCAATTCAATGGCTTTTTTATAGAACATAACGGCGGAATCCAATCTCATTTTCATTTTACAAGCGTCAGCAACACCCCTTGCATATTCCTCTTCCAAAGGATTGAATGCATAAGCTTGCTCATAATACCAAAGTGCAGAATCACCATTGTTTTTCTTTAAACATTGTTTGCCTAGATAGCTGTAATTGCTGTTCGATCGAACTACGGCGGCAATTGTCACACCGTCAACTTTAATTTCATGAATGGTGCCTTTAGGCGGCCAGTATCCATTCAAAATTTGGTTTTTAGAAAGTGTTCTGGTGGTCCAAATGGCATAGGTCCAATTGTTGTCGGCCCATTCGTATTCGCGGGTCCAAGCATATTTAACGTCTTTGCCTTCTGGAACAAAGGTTTTAAGCGCTTCTTGTATGTTGTTGCTGCTTACTTTGATGTCGCCTTTAAGCACTTCAGGATGGTTTTCAATCAACCATTTAAACGCAGCTCTCGGGGTTTGGTTCCAATAGTCGAGTTCGTATTTGCCATTTGCCGCTTCAACACCCCCTGCAATTTCATTGAAGTAAATGTATTGGTATGGGTGGTTGACTATGCTCCAAATACCAGGCTTAATAAACGTCAGGCCAATGATTAGCATTAGTCCCATTTTGATTTTAGCGTTCTTAAATAATCCTGCCAACCAATGCCAACCTAAAATAGCGATGGCCACTAAGGATGGATATATGAATATGAAATGTCTCCAACCGTTGTATACGTATGATTTTTTATAAATGATGTAAGCCGAAGGAAAGAAGGTGGCCAATAAGACCAATCCTATCATTAACCTTTGTGTTTTGTTGTTTTTCCAGCCCAAGAGCACGCCGGGTAATAAACCAGCCAATACTGCCAATGGCGCTGTAAGCATAATTAATTTTGGCTCGTAATACCATGGTTTGTCGAACAAACGCACCCCATCAAACAATTCGTAATAGGTAAGGTATGAGAATTTGTCAAACTCAGTTAGGGCTTTAAGTGTTCCGTCTATAGGATTTCTTAAGGCATAAGGCCAGAATAAAATTCCAAGTATGTAAGCGACGATGCCGATTAATAAACCGTGTTTCACGTATACTAAGAATTTATTGTCTTTTTTGTTGGCGTAGTTTAACAGCCAATGCAAGCCCATAAACATCAATAAAAATCCGAGTGGCAAGACCCCTTGAACACGGATACTAATGGTAAATCCGATGGCCAAGGCAAGCATTACCTTGGTTTGGTGCCGCGCAGAAGGCAATTCCTTTAACAAGCGAACCAGGTAATATAAAGACATGATGTAGCCAGCTGCAAAAGGAATGTCCTTAGGGTTGTTAAAACATTGGCCGAAGAAAGAAGGAGAGCAAACCAATGCGATAAGTGTGATGATGGCAGGCAACCAACCAGACAGCATTCTGACTAAAAGAGAAGCAAATAAAATGGCTAGGAAACCAGTAATCGTGTTTAATATGTGCCTGGTTACAAATTCGGCGTGGTGGGCTTTGAAACTGCTGAAACCAACACTCACTGAGGCGTTCACTGAGCCTTCGTTTAGTTTATCTTTCAACACGGATTTGATTTCAGGCAAAGTTTTTCCTGCTACATTTATTTTACCCAAAGTGCGGTGCTCAATAAAGCCACTTTCATCGACAGGATAGCGTTTGTATTGGTTGTTGAATAGAGAATCGACAATGTTGCCAGTAAATGTAATGGCGATAATGTCTTTGGGCACTGCAGTTTCATTGGTGCCAATAATTCTGTTTACACCTGAGGCCAAAACGTCAATGCCCATGCCATACAAGACGTTGGTAAAGTTGTCGCGGTGGCCTTCGGCTTGGAAGTCGAACATACTGGTGTCTTCACCCATGCTGGTGTAATAGTCCAAGACATCTTGCGAGTAGTTATTATGGTTGGGTTCGTCCCAGGTAACGTTGTAATCGTTGCTTATACTAAGCATGCCAATGAGTAAAAACACGGCCGAAAAGCCAAATATTTTTTTGTATAAACTATGGTTAATATTACTCTTGTCGGTAATTTGGTCGCCAGGGTTGACCGCTTTGAAGAAATAATTGATTAAAGTTTTAATGCCATCAACAAGTCCGCGGGCGAATGATTTGCTAGCGTCTCCAAGTTTAAAATCGCTGGCTTTGTACTCAAATGGAACCTTGGTACAAATGCCTTCTTTTTCGCCAAGGGCAGCCAATTGCCATGCGCTGTCTATTTTTTTTTCAAGAACCAAATACTTGAAGTCATCTTCAGAAAGCAATACCGCTTCACAAGAAGATAAGTTGCTGTTAGCCCCTGTAAAAAACTTTGGCCAAAAGTTGCTCCAATACGCCAAATGCTTGTCGTAGAAATTTGATTTATCTGAATTGCGTCCTATGGCAGCAACCATGTTCTTGCCATTGAAAGCCTTATTGGCATTCTGTGTCCACTTTAAAATTGCATCTGCTCTATTGCTCAAAGGCAATTGTAGGGTCAGAATATTTTTTATGTCCTCGCCAAAACCATTTGGATTGATGGTTTTTATCTTACTGTCTTTTAGAAGATCAGAAATGGAATTTGATTTTAATTTTTCTGAGGCAAATAAAGTGAATGGATTGTTAGATTTGAAACATATTTCAGCCAATTCCAATAAGTCTTTTTCTGCTTGTTTATTGCCATTTGATTGGCTGATATACACTGCGGTATTGGCGCTGTTGCTGATGGTTTTGTCGCTGCTGTTTTGCTTTGTTGACATTGTGATTCTAAACTTGACTTAAAGTTGGAAAATTACTTCAAAAATCATGAATATCCAAATCACACAATTCCTAAATGCATTGGTAAGAAATTCCAAAAAGAAACCTTGTTTTTGGACAAGCTTATTCAGCCAGGGAAACAATGGTTTTTGAAAAAATAAATGCTGAAAATATAGAATTATGAAGCAACGAATTGCCGCGCTTACATCAATTTTAGGGCTTGCTTTATGATGTCTTCGACACTTAGAGAAGGGGAATGGCCAGTGATTTTTTGTATCACTTTTTCTGCTGCCAGTCTTGGGAATCCGAGTGCCAATAAAGCCAATAAAGCTTCCTCTGATTGTTTTCCTGTATGGCCAGGGAATTGAGACATTTCGCCGGGAGTAGCAATTTTATTGACCTTGTCTTGCAATTCAATGATGATGCGTTGTGCAGTTTTAGGACCAACACCTTTTACGGATTTTAACATGGCGATGTTGCCGGTGCTTATTGCACTAATAATAGCAAGAGGGGTTTGACCACTTAAAATCATTCGCGCAGTATTGGCTCCTACACCATTTACCAAAATAAGATGTCTAAACAGTGAACGTTCTTGTTCATCAAAAAAGCCATAAATAGAATGCGCATCTTCTTTGATTGATAAATGTGTTAACAAGCGCACCTGTTTAAGGGTCTTGATTTTTTCGAAGGTATTGATGCTTACGAGCAGATGGTAGCCAATGCCCCCTACGTTTAAAACAATAAAGGCGGGATTGGCATGTTCGATGTGTCCTTCTATAAATTCATACATAGTTTATGGCGTAATTAACTCAGAAGCCTTAACCACTGTTACCCAATTGAATGGGTCTGGCAATACTAAAGCTTTCATTTGGTTAAACGTTTTGATAATATCTGTGCTCAGTAAGTTGTCGATTGCATTTACTTTGTAAGACTGGCCTTTGTAGCTGAAAAGTTCAATATTGGTTACCGTTGCTGCGGTACCTGATACGAACATTTCCTTCACCAGTCCTTTGTTGTGCCACTCTACCAAATCGTTCACGGATACTTTGGTTTCAATAACATTTTTGCCTTGGCTGCGTAAAAGTTTAATTATGGAGTCGCGGGTTATGCCGGCCAACAAACTGTCGCTAAGTTCTGGGGTGTATATGGCCTCATCGGTAATGACGAAGACGTTGCTGGTTCCTGTTTCTTCAAGGTATGAGTGGGTTTCGCCATCGGTCCATAGCACTTGGTCAAAACCTTCATCTTGTGCTAGTTTTGTAGGATACATAGAGGCAGCGTAATTGCCTGCGCATTTTGCTGCTCCAACACCACCGGCAGAGGCACGGGTGTAATGTTCCTCAACTTTTACTTTTAGCGCATGGCTATAATAAGAGCTAACTGGGCAAGCATAAACCATAAAACGATAGCTTTCACTTGGTTTTACACCCAGATAATCATCGGTAGCAAACATGAATGGACGGATGTACAATGAACTTCCTTCTTTTGTCGGAATCCAAGCAGAATCAACCACAACCAATTGTTGAAGGGCTTCCATAAATACTTCTGCCGGAAGAGACGGCATGCACATTCTTTTGGCAGAGCGGTTAAGGCGGGCTAAATTATCCAAGGGTCTGAATAAAGTAATCACACCATCGGTGTTTTTAACGGCCTTCATGCCTTCAAAAATGGCTTGTCCGTAATGCAAAGCAGAGAGTGTAGGACTTAATGAAATATTGTCAAAGGGTTCTAATCTAAAGTTTTGCCATTCATTATTTCTAAAATCGCAAGAAAACATATGATCAGTAAATACATGACCAAACACAATATTTTCTGAATCGAAAGAAGAAATTTTTGATTCTTCTACCAGTTTTGTCGTAATTTTGAGGCTCATTTGAAATGCAAATTAAATCAATTCCATGTATCAAAACCTAATTATTTCAGAAAATAATCCCGAGCAGGTCAATATGCTGATGGGAGAAGAATTGTATGTGATTGATGAGATCCAATGGTTTGAAGAGATGAAATCTGAGGGGGGGAATAAATTCCGCTTCTTAAATATTGTCGACCATGGAAACGAACACATCATACCGGAGTCTGAGCGTGACTTCTTCTTTAGAATGATTACCTCCATTAAAAATGACAAGTTTTCAATGGATGCAGATGGGTTTTCAGTTGTTAATATTAGTGATTACAAGGGCGTTAAATGGAACAATTTAGAGAATTTATTTAGCCCAGTTTATTGTATCTTCTGGGGAGCCAATCCTGAAAAAGTTGGCGTATACTGTAAGTTATGGGGTGGCGCCTTGCAGGGCAATTGCCGTATTTTATGCGTGGAATCCATAAAGGATATTTCAGAGAATCAAGAAAAAAAGAAACAATTGTGGGGTTTGGTTAAACGGATGTTTCAAATTCAATAATTATGTCAGTAAAAATTGTATTTGCTTCGAGCAACCGCCACAAGATTGATGAAATAAAGGCTTTGTTGCCGGAGGGTTTCGAATTGTTGTCCTCTGCTGAAGCAGGTTTTACAGAAGATATTGAAGAAACAGGGAAAACATTTGAAGAAAATGCAGCTTTAAAGGCAAATGCATTGTTCGATGCTTGTGGGATGTTTTGTTTTTCTGACGACAGTGGTTTGGAAGTTGAAGCGCTTAAAAAAGCCCCAGGTGTGCGCAGTGCAAGATATGCCGGAGAGCCAGCAGATTCAGCCAAAAACAATGCTTTACTCTTGAAGAATTTAAAAGACAAACCGAACAGAAATGCAAGGTTTGTTACTGTAATCTGTTTGAGGATGCCGCACAAAACTTTCTTTTTCGAAGGATTTATTGAGGGTGAAATTGCCTTAGCTCCAAGAGGTGTCAATGGTTTTGGTTACGACCCCCTTTTTATTCCAAAAGGCAGCGATAAAACATTCGCAGAGATGGATTCTGATACTAAAAATTCCATGAGTCACAGGCACAATGCACTTGTGAAAATGTTGCCGTTCTTGGCTTTTTTGCATGGGTAAATCAATGGGCAATTCGGTTTTAATAAAAGATTACGATTACAATCTTACGGAAGATAAAATTGCACAGTTTGCTGCAGAACCGCGCGATAGCAGTAAGTTGTTGGTTTATAAGGCAGGTCAAATTTTGGATGCAAAATTCTCGGAACTGCCGGAAATATTGGATTCAAATTCAAGTTTGTTTTTTAACGACGCCAAGGTTATTCCCGCGAGGATATTTCTAAAAAACAGCAATGGAGCCACAATTGAAGTTTTTTTGCTGCAGCCCTTTAAAACAGAGCATGTAAAGGCCTTAAATTCGAAGGGAAACTGCCGCTGGTCTTGTTTGATAGGCAATAAAAAGAAGTGGAAGATTGATGAAGTTTTAGCCATTGAAATTGAGGAAACTCTTGTTCAAATAAAGCAGGTAGAAGATTTAGTTGTCGAATTTACATGGCAGGGCGAAAGCACTTTTGTTGAGCTATTAGAAAAAATCGGCAAATTGCCATTGCCTCCTTATATCAAGCATGAGGCTAATGAACACGATAAAGGACGGTATCAAACCGTGTACTCAAAAATTCAAGGTTCGGTTGCCGCCCCAACTGCAGGTTTGCATTTTACAGATGCCGTACTAAGCGAGATAAAGAAAAAAAGTATAGCGCAAAATTTTGTTACCTTGCATGTAAGTGCAGGTACGTTTTTGCCAGTAAAGGTTGAAGATGCCAGAGCGCATGATATGCACCAAGAAATATATTCTGTAAACAGGGTGGCGATAGAATCAATTTTGAAAAGCAAACAAACAATCGCCGTTGGCACGACTTCTATACGGGTTTTGGAAAGTTTGTATTGGGCAGGTGTTAATTTAATTGAATGCAGAGAGAATCCTTTTAAGATAGAACAATTCGTTTATGAGGGTAGACCCGAATACAGTTTAAAAGCTTCTATTGAGGCAGTTTTGCAATTTTTGAATCAAAATAAATTGGATTCGGTGTATGGGCAAACCTCTATTATGGTGGTTCCGGGTTATGAGTTCAAGGTGGTAAAGGGATTAATTACCAATTTTCATCAGCCTAAATCTACGCTCCTTTTGCTGATTTCAGCGCTTTTGGGGGACAATTGGGAAAAGGTATATGCCCATGCATTGGATAATGGCTATCGGTTTTTAAGTTATGGCGACAGTTCTTTGCTCTTGCCTTAAAAGAATTTTTTAAAAAGGTAAAAATCATTATTTTTGCGAACCTATAACATTTTGGCACATTATTCGTTTAAGCAATCGTATAAACATTTTTAAATCAATGAAAACTAAACTTTTCTTACTTATTGCAGCCTTTGGATTCTTTGTTTTTGGCGCTAAAGCCCAAAAGTTTGGCTATGTTGACACTGAGTATATCTTAGGCCAAATGACGGAATACAAAGCCGCGCAAAAACAATTAAATGAATTGTCGAGCAAATGGGAAGCTGATTTAAAGATATTAAAAGAAGAAGTTGACAAAATGTACAAGGACTACAAGGCCGAAGAGATTTTGTTAAGTGCAACCCAGAAGAAAGAAAGAGAAGATGCCATCGTTGCAAAAGAAGATGGGATGAAAAAGTTTGAACAAGAAAAGTTTGGAGTTAATGGGGAATTGTTCAAAAAGCGTTTGGAGTTAATAAGACCTATACAAGAAAAAATTTCCGTTGCAATAATTGCAGTTGCAAAGAAGAACGCCTTAGATTTTATTTTTGACAAATCAGCCAATATGAATATTTTATTCAGCAATGCTAAGTTCGACCGAAGCGATGACGTTCTAGATGAACTAGGCGTGACACCAATAGATACAGATAAATAAACAAATAAACCAATAATGAATAGATCCATTTTTACCGCAGCGCTTTTATGGCTGTGTGCCTTTTCTCCAAGTGTTGCTCAAGCTCAAAAAATTGGGCATTTAAATTTTCAGAATATTATTCAAGCAATGCCAGATTATACCAAAGCATCTAACGAGTATGAATTGTACAAACAATCATTGGAAGATGAGTTGAAAGCGATTGAAGCAGAAGCGATGGCGGTCAATAAAAAATACGAGCTAGAATCTAAGAAGCCTCAACCTAGTCAAACTAGATTAAAACTTTATGCTCAAAATATTGAGACCATGCAGTTGATGTACCAAGAGAAGCAACAATCAATTCAAGATAGTTTGTCTGCAAAAATGACCGAATTGGTTGCTCCAATTAAAAAGAAAGTAGAAGAAGCTGTAGCAGAAGTTGCAAAAGCGCAAGGTTATTCCCATGTCATCGACAACAGTTATGGCATGTTGATCTACGCTGCAGAGGAAAACAATGTTGAAGCAGCAGTGAAAACCAAATTGGGTATTAAAGATAAGCCAGCGGCAAATCCAGGTGCTGGAAAGCCAGTTGGGATGCCAGGAGCAAGATAGTTTTGTCTACAGGCAAATTTTCACCCAAGGCATCTTATCCAATCGGGGTCTTTGATTCTGGAATTGGTGGATTGACGGTTGCTAAAGCGATCAACGATTTGCTGCCCCATGAGCAATTGGTTTATTTTGGAGACACGGCCCACATGCCTTATGGTGAAAAATCTCCACATGCAATTAAAGATTATTCGATTAAAATTGCTGAGTTTCTTATTCTTCAGCCATGTAAATTGATTGTAATCGCATGTAACTCAGCTTCTGCAACCGCATTTAAGCAAGTTCAAGCGATATTGCCAGACAAGCAGTTTGTAATCAATGTTATAGACCCCGTAGTTGAACACATTGTTTCGCAAGACAAATACAAAAAAATTGGTTTGATTGGTACCAAACGCACTGTAAGTAGTGCCGTTTACAAAAAGAAATTTGAGAAGGCCAATCCAAATATGCAACTAAAATCATTGGCCACACCTTTGCTTGCGCCCATGATTGAAGAGGGGTTTTTTAACAACAAAATTTCAAAGACCATAGTTCATTCGTATCTGGACAATCCTCATTTGACTGGCATTGAAAGTATTATTTTGGCATGTACCCACTATCCTTTAATCATCAATGAAATAAGTTCTTACTACAAGGGTAAATTGGATATTATCAATTCTGCAGAAATTGTTTCAAAAGCTGTCCAACGTTTTTTGGATGAAAAAGGTTTGTTAAACACGAAAAAAACAGAGCCTAAACACAAGTTTTTCGTATCTGATTACACCGCCTCTTTTGAAGAAACAGCCAAAATTTTCTTTGGGGCTTCATTGAAGCTGAAAGAAAACAATCTTTGGAAAGGCAAATAATTTTTTTAGCTTAAAATTTGGGCTCAAGTCGGCCTATTCGAAAACTCTTTGATGTGTTTGAGAATTTGAGTTTAATTCCATAAATTTGCGACACATTTTATTACCATGGCATTCGATATAAACATGATCAAAAGAGTGTATGCCAATATGCCTGAACGCATAGAAGCTGCACGCAGAATTCTGCAAAAACCATTAACCCTTACTGAAAAGATTTTGTATACCCACTTAAGTGCCGGGACTGCAGAGCATGTTTACGAAAGAGGAAACAGCTACGTTGACTTTGCGCCAGACCGTGTGGCTATGCAAGACGCAACAGCACAAATGGCTTTGCTGCAATTTATGCAAGCTGGTCGACCACAAGCCGCTGTTCCAAGCACGGTGCATTGCGACCACTTAATCAACGCTAAGGTTGGAGCTAGCAAAGATTTAGAATTTGCAAATACAGAAAGCAAAGAGGTGTTTGACTTCTTATCCTCTGTGAGCAATAAATACGGCATCGGCTTTTGGAAACCAGGTGCTGGTATTATACACCAAGTGGTATTAGAAAATTACGCTTTCCCAGGTGGCATGATGATAGGAACCGATTCGCACACAGTTAACGCTGGTGGATTGGGTATGGTTGCCATTGGTGTTGGTGGAGCTGATGCTTGTGATGTCATGGCTGGTTTGCCATGGGAATTGAAATTTCCAAAAATCATTGGCATCAAATTAACAGGAAAATTAAGTGGATGGGCATCTCCAAAAGATGTGATATTAAAGGTTGCCGGTATTTTAACCGTAAAAGGTGGAACTGGCGCAATTGTTGAATATTTTGGTGAAGGTGCAAATGCAATGAGTTGCACTGGTAAAGGAACCATTTGTAATATGGGGGCTGAAATTGGGGCAACAACTTCAACGTTTGGATACGACGACAGCATGGAGCGTTATTTGAGATCTACAGGCAGAGCAGATGTTGCAGATTTGGCAAATGAAGTTCGTGCGCATTTAACTGCAGATCCCGAATGTTATGCCAATCCTGAAATGTATTTCGATCAAGTTATTGAACTGAATCTTTCTGAATTGGAGCCATACATCAACGGACCATTCACGCCAGATTTGGCTACTCCAATTTCTAAAATGAAAGAAACTGCAGCTGCAAACGGATGGCCAATCAATATTGAAGTAGGTTTAATCGGAAGTTGCACCAACAGCAGTTATGAAGATATTTCACGTGCTGCTAGTTTGGCAAAACAAGTTGCAGATAAGAATTTAAAAACCAAAGCAGAATTCACCATCACCCCTGGTAGCGAATTGGTTAGGTACACGATCGAACGCGATGGGTTTATTGAGACATTCAATAAAATTGGTGCCACAGTATTTGCGAATGCTTGCGGACCATGTATTGGTATGTGGACCAGAATGGGTGCTGAGAAAAAAGAAAAGAACTCAATTGTTCACTCATTCAATAGAAACTTTGCAGCTAGACAAGATGGCAATCCAAATACACATGCATTTGTTGCCAGTCCTGAGATAACTACCGCCTTAGCCATTGCTGGTCGTTTGGATTTTAATCCATTGACTGATACTTTGGTTAACGAGAATGGTGAAATTGTGAAGCTTGATGAGCCAACGGGTGTTGAGTTGCCTTCGAAGGGATTTGCCGCAGAAGATGCAGGCTACCAAGCGCCAGCAGAAGATGGATCAAGTGTTGTGGTTGCTGTATCGCCTACAAGCAGCCGTTTGCAATTGTTAGAACCATTTGCTGCATGGGAAGGAAGTGATTTAAAAGGCTTGAAATTGCTGATTAAGGCTAAGGGTAAATGTACCACCGACCATATTTCAATGGCTGGTCCATGGTTGAAATTCAGAGGCCATTTGGACAATATTTCAAACAACATGTTGATTGGTGCAGTGAATATTTTCAATGAGAAAACCAATTTAGTAAAGAATCAATTGACAGGTGCATACGATGAAGTACCCCATGTTCAAAGAGCATATAAAGCAGAAGGCATAGGTAGTATTGTGGTGGGTGATGAGAATTATGGTGAAGGTTCAAGCAGAGAGCATGCTGCTATGGAACCGAGACACCTAGGTGTTCGTGTGGTTTTAACCAAATCGTTCGCTAGGATACACGAAACCAACCTTAAAAAGCAAGGTATGTTGGCCTTGACTTTTGCTCACAAAGCAGATTACGATAAAATCCAAGAAGACGATTCAATTGATTTGAATGGCTTGATGGATTTTGCGCCAGGCAAGGATTTGACATTGGCTTTAAACCATAAGGATGGTTCAGTTGACGCCATAGTTTGCAACCATACATACAATGATCAACAAATTGAGTGGTTTAAGGCTGGAGGAGCTTTGAACATTATCCGTAAGAATGTTGCTCAATAGATATTAGAATAAACCCTTCAAAAACCAGGTTTGAGCTCAAATTCAAGCCTGGTTTTTTTTAAAATGAATTTTTAGACAGCTTATTTGCAAATACTTTAATAATAAATATACAATATAAGTATTTGAATTTGTGAACAATAGAGCTGTATTTTAGATGGTTACATGGAAGAAGGGGCTTATTCATATGAAGAAAGATAAAAAAGGTTTGTATTTTAAAGTTTTATAGCTATTTTTGCAATCCCAAAATTTATACTCACCATGGATTTAATCAAGTTTGTAGAAAAAGAATATTTAAAAGCTGAGCTTCCTACGTTTAAAGCAGGAGATAAAGTAACAGTTCATTACAAAATCAAAGAAGGAAACAAAGAGAGAATCCAGTTGTTTCAAGGTGATGTAATTCAACGCAGAAATTCAGGATTGAGCGCAACTTTCACAGTGCGTAAAATTTCTAATGGCGTAGGTGTTGAAAGAATTTTTCCTTTGCATTCACCCAACATCGACAAAATCGAAGTGAACAAAATTGGTAAAGTCCGCAGATCAAGAATCTTCTACTTAAGACAATTAAGTGGTAAAGCGGCAAGAATTGCAGAGAAGCGCTAATCCTTAAAGAGAGGTTAATAGTTTTCATAGGTTTAAGAAAGGTCGGCTTTGCCGACCTTTTTTTATGGTCTTGAGACCATTAAAAAATCAGTAGTTTGCCGACCTTTTTTTATGGTCTTGAGGCCATGAAAAAATCAATAGCTTTGCCGACCTTTTTTCATTGCTTCAGATTCAGTGTTTGTTTCTGGTCTTTCAATGCCACAGGATGTTAGTGGAGTTAGTTGCAAAAAAAAGACCGATCTGTTAGGATCGGTCTAATGGTAATTTATAATTATCTAATTAGTGTTTGCTTAAATAATCAGCAACACCTTTGAAGGTAGCATTCATTGCATCGTCGCCTTTTTCCCAGTTTGCTGGACAAACTTCACCATGGTTTTCTACGTGTTGCAAAGCATCAACCATACGCAAGGTTTCGTCAACGCTGCGGCCAAGTGGAAGATGGTTTACTACTTGGTGCATAACAACACCTGTTTTGTCAATTAAGAACAAACCACGGAAAGCAATCATCGGACCGTTAGCAATTAGTTCACCTTGCTCATTGTAGTCGTAGCTACCAAACAAAACACCATAGTTGGTAGCTATAGATTTGGTTGTGTCGGCAACAACTGTGTAGGTTACGCCTTGTATTCCACCGTTGTCTTTTGGCATTTGTAACCAGTTGTAATGGCTTTCTTCGGTGTCAGTGCTGCAAGCAACAACTTTAACACCTCTTTTTTCAAACTCTTCAAGTTTTTCTTGGAAAGCATGCAATTCAGTTGGACAAACAAACGTAAAGTCTTTAGGGTAAAAGAACAATACAACATGGTTTTTGCCAATGTATTGGTCTAAACTGAAATTTTCTACGATTTCTTCGCCGTTGATTACAGCTGATGCACTAAAGTGCGGGGCTTTTTTTCCTACTAATACTGACATAATGGGTGCAAAATTGAGACTTTATTTTTGATTAAAAAATAGAATCTTACAATTACTTTATATATCTTGTCTATAGCCGTGCAAAAAAATATAGGCAAACACTGATGCTTGCCTATATTTAGTATAAATGTGTTTTTTGTTGATGCTTACTTTCTACCCATTTCTCTTAAGTGTGCAACGTGAGATGCCACAGCTAAGCGCACCTTAGGGTATTCGATGTAAGTTATGTTGTATTCTTTGCATACATCCTTCACAATCTCGCTCATAGCTGGATAATGGATATGCGAAATATGCGGAAACAAGTGGTGTTCGATCTGGAAATTCAATCCACCAGTAAACCAAGAGACGAATTTGCTTTTGGTTGCAAAATTTGCAGTGGTTTTCAATTGGTGAACAGCCCATTCATCTTCAACCTTTCCGGTTTGAACGTCTGGCACAGGGAAGTGGGTATCAGAAACCGTATGGGCCAATTGGAACACCAAACTAAGAACGATACCGGCAAACAAACCATAGGTTAAGAAACCAATCAACCAAGCTTGGAATCCTACAATTGCAATTGGAATAATCACAAACAGTACCAAGTGCAGAGCTTTGAAGCCCCAGAAGGTAAAGTGTTCAGTTAAGGTCATTTTTTTGATTGGCATTTCACCAACACGCTTTAAGAAATATTTTTTGTAGTCGGTAAAGAAAATCCAGTAGATGTACAACAAGGAATAAGCCATTAAGAAGTATATATGCTGGAAACGGTGGATTTTGTATTTTTTTTGCGTTTCACACAATCTCAAGAAAGGTTTTGCATTGATGTCATCATCCATGCCTTCTATGTTGGTAAAGGTATGGTGAACCACATTGTGTTTGGTCTTCCACATAAACACGTTGGCACCTAAAACGTTTAGTGATAAGCCAGCCAATTCGTTTAGCCATTTCTTTTGGCTAAAGCTTCCATGCGCGCCATCGTGCATGATGTTAAAACCTATTGCCGAAGTTAAGGCGCCTAAAAGCATGCACTCGATAAGGCTGATTGCAAGTAGAGGTGATGTGAAGAATATTAAGTGGACGTATACAGCTATGAAACTACCAACTAAGATAATTGCTTTGGTGTATAATTTAGCATTACCGGTTGGTTTTGCTTTGATCTCAACGAAATAGTCGTTTATGCGTTTTCTAAGTTCAGCATGGAACGAGTTTGTTGGATTTAAAAATTTAGGGACAATCATGAATAATTTATTTTGATTATAAAGATACAAAGTTAATGCAATTAAGTTTAAATACTTGAATGATTATGCTCATAAAAATGCAGGTATTTTCGATGTGATTGATAAATAAGGGATTAAATATACGGGAATAGCACAGAAATTGATGAAGATTTGTGTTGTATTATTGCTATAAGGGTTGTATAAAGTATTATCTTTGCAAGTTCAATGCCTTTACGTAAAAATAACTCGGGAAAGTCTTCAGGACCCTTTAAGAAATCAGATGGTCGAAAGCCAGCTGCTTCTTATAAAAAAACTGCCGGCCGTTCAGATTCAAATTCGAAATTTGGAGGAAGAGATTCTTCGTTCAAAAAACCAAGAACCAATGACGATTCAAATGAATTAGCACCGCCCCGTTTCTTGCCTCCTCGCGATGGCAATAAACCATATGGCCGCAAAAGTCCTGATAGCCGAGGAGTAAAACCAGCTGGCAGGGGATATGGCAGCGACCGTGAAGATAGAGGATTTAACTCAGATACCCGTAAACCAAGCTATCCAAGAAATTCTGAAGAAGGTGGAAGCAGACCTCCATACAAAAAGAAAGAAGGAGGGTTTGGAGATACAGGATACAAAAAACCAAGTTACCCAAGAACATCTGAAGATGGTGGAAGCAGACCTCCGTTCAAAAAACGGGAAGGTGGATATGGAGATTCTGATTTTAAGAAACCAAGCTATCCAAGAAATTCAGAAGAAGGCGGAAGCAGACCCCCATACAAAAAGAAAGAAGGAGGGTTTGGAGATACAGGATACAAAAAGCCAAGTTACCCAAGAACATCTGAAGATGGTGGAAGCAGACCTCCGTTCAAAAAACGGGAAGGTGGATATGGAGATTCTGATTTTAAGAAACCAAGTTACCCAAGAAATTCAGAAGATGGCAACGGCAGAGCGCCATATAAGAAAAGAGAAGACAGCGCCCGAGATGGTGGATACAAGAAACCTGGATCTAACGATGGTGGCGGATACTCTCCATACAAAAAGCGCGAAGGTGCTTCAGAAGAAGGGGGCTATAAAAAGTCAGCTTATTCTAAATCAGGTGATCAAGGCGGTGGATATTCGCCTTACAAAAAAAGAGAATCAAGCGAAGGGGGCTATAAAAAGCCTGGTTTCGACCGCAATGCTGACGGCAAAGCGCCTTATCAAAAGAGAGAAGGCGATAGCCGAGACAGTTCTTATGCTGGAAAATCCAACAACTACCGCAGAAATGCAGATGATCAAGGACCAAAAAGACCTTTTAAACCAGAGGGTGAAGAAAGTAAGCCATTCAGACCAAAATACGATCCGCAGGTTCAAATTAGAAAATCATACTCAGATAGAAAGAAGGAATTAACGGGTACCCAAGACAGTCCCGATGACATTCGCTTGAATAAATATATTGCCAATTCTGGTGTTTGCAGCAGAAGAGAGGCTGATGATGTGATCAAACAAGGTTTGGTAAATATCAATGGCACGGTTGTGACAGAAATGGGACACCGCGTAAAGAAAGGGGATGTGGTTAAATTTGACGGAAGAAAAATTTTACCCGAGCCATTTGTTTACATTTTAATGAATAAGCCAAAAGATTTTATAACGACCACAGATGACGAAAAAGGACGTAAAACGGTTTTGGATTTATTGGCCGATAAAATCCCTCAAAGGGTATACCCAATTGGTCGTTTGGACAGAAATACAACAGGTGTATTGTTGCTAACCAATGATGGAGATGTGGCGCAAGCCTTAACGCATCCATCATTCCAAATTAAGAAAGTTTACCACGCCGTATTGGATAAGAAAGTAAGTGGAACCGACTTGGATAAATTGGTTGAAGGTATTGAATTGGAAGATGGCGTTGTACATGCTGATGCAGTTGCCTTTGTTGACAACGAAGACAAACGCAATGTAGGCATTGAGATCCATAGTGGTAAAAACCGTGTCGTAAGACGAATGTTTGAACATTTGGGTTACGATGTTGAGAGACTTGACCGCGTAAGCATGGGTATATTTACAAAGAAAGATTTGCCAAGAGGTAAGTGGAGATTTCTTAAGGAAAGTGAAATTGGTTTCTTAATGAAGTTAAAGGCCAATATGCCTTAAGTCATTTTTTTGTAAAAAAAACGATTTTTTGCCTTCATAGTTTTTTGTAACTTTACATAAACTATGAAGGCATTTTTATTTCTGAGAGATTTAATCGATTTGTTTTATCCAAACATTTGTCCTGCATGCGACAAGCCGATGCAGCATGCTGAAAAGCACTTTTGTCTCTACTGCGAGCTGCAGTTGCCAAAGACCAATTTTGTTTCTACTGATGATAATTCGGTGTATAAACTATTTGTGGGAAGAGTGCCTATAGATGCTGCGGATGCCTGGTTGTATTTTGTCAAAAAAGGCATGGTGCAAAAGTTGATGCACAGCTTAAAGTATAAGGGCAATGAAGCCTTAGGGGAGTATTTGGGGTATTTGTATGGGCTTGATTTGAAATCCAATAAGTTATTGAACTTGCCTGAATGCATTTGTGCGGTGCCTCTGCATCCCGATAAACTTAAAACCAGAGGGTTTAATCAAGCTGCAGCCATTGCAAGGGGTATGGCTAAGGCGCTCGAAATCCCTTTTCTTGACCATTTTATTCTAAGGAAAGAAAATGCAGAATCTCAGACCCGGAAGAAGCGTTTTGACCGTTGGGCTTCTTCGGTACAATCCTATCAAATAAATCCTGAATTGTCTTGCCCTTTTCAAAGGGTAGCATTGGTAGATGATGTGATTACCACTGGCTCGACTTTGGAAATTTGTGCCACCTTGTTAAAAGAAATAGGCATTAAGAAAGTTCAGGTGTTTGCTCTATGCCAAGCAATCAATTAATTTAGTATATTTGCAAAAAAAGCATCGTACTAATGAAAAAAAATATTGCTACTATTTTAATGATGAGCTGCTTTGCCGCAGTAAATTTATTTGCGCAAAAACCCGTTTCCGGTCAAGTTCAAGGTGAGAAAATTCCTTTATATTGTGGATCTACTGGCTCTTCTGCAGCGGACTCTACAAGATTGCCTATTTTGTTCCAAGCTAAAATTATCGGATTAACCCCAGGTGCAAGATATAAATATTTTGCCCGTTTCATTTCTTTAAGTGATACGTCTAGTTCAACTACCACAGGTGTAGGAACGCCAATAGTTTTAAAGAAGAATGGATCATGGTCCACCATTTCTAATCCTAGTATTTCAACTGCAGGTGGTCATGATACCTTATCATTGGCCTTGTCTCAAAACGAATATTCTGGATGGTTTGGGGCTTTCTATACCAATGATAGCCGTTTTGCTGCAGGTAAATTTGTTTATCCTGTAATTGTTTTTGAAGAAATTGGAACAGGTTCTCCGCAAACAGAAAAGGCATATTTAACCGATTCAATTGAAGTTTTGCAATTTTCGACGGCGCAAACCGCATCAAAAGGAACAGCTATCTATGGTTCATCTTTTGTGAAGGCAAAGAGTATAGTTTTGTTGTATGACAACATCAATGGAACAACTAACAGACCTATAACTATTTCGCATACTGAGAACGATGGAATTTCCTATTCTAATATGCAAACTTGGTATAATAACAAAGTAAATACCGTTGCCGGCTCATGGGGAAGTATTATTCCCAATAGCTTATCATCTGGGATTACCAGAATTGAAAGCCGTGATGCCTTTTTCGATACCATTATTTATGCAAACACAGAAGCCGATGGAATTTGGGGAAATGATTCAACCAAAAACAGAAAAGGTGGTGCGGTTAAACCAGTAAACATCAAAAGTGATTATGCCCCATTGTTAAAACCAGAATTTGAGTTTGTTTCAAACTTAAGCACTTTGGTAGAAGCAAATGCTACTGTTAATATGGTTGTTAGAAGAAGATATGGAAACGCCGATACCAGTAAAGTAAGTGCATTTATTGCCGCTGGAACTGCCACCAACAATGTAGATTACAGTATTTTAACATCATATCCTTTGGTGTTCAAGCCATATGGAGAAGCTTTAGACACCATTCAAGTTAAAATTAACGATGATTTTGCAAGCGAAGCCACAGAGAATGTTGCGATTCGATTGACCAATCCTATAAACGGAAGAATTGGTTTCCAAACCACCAGTTCAATAAATATTACAGACAATGATATTCCGGTAATAACATTTGCTAAAAAAACAGAAACAGTTTCAGAAGCAAAGGGTATTCTGAAAGTAAGATTAAAAATCAACTCAGGTTCCAATTCAGCGACAAATGTTAGAGTTTTGGTTAAATCTAAGTCAGACAGTACCTTTATTCCTAGTGAATTCAAATTGGGCTCAAGTAATAAAGATACCACCGTTCAATTCCCGGGGGGTAAGGTTGTGGATAGTTTAGATTTTAACATAGCCATTGTCAACGATTTATTTAAAGAAGACAGAAGCGATACTTTGATTTTAGTTTTGCGCAATCCAACAGCTCCAGCCACAATTGGCAAGGATTCGTTGTTTACTTTAATTATTACAGACAATGATGCAGCGCCAATTTACAGCTTCTCAACCAAAACTTTTACCGTTAAAGAGAATGTAGGAAGCGTAAAAATAAGAATTAATAAGCTGGGAGGGAACAGCAACCAAAGCGATATTGTTCTGTCAACTTTTGCAGACCCTAAGAATGCCAAAGCGGGTTCGGATTTCACTTTCACTGGCAGCCAATTTATAACCTTTACCTCAGCAGACCCGGATAGTTTTATTTACACCTTGCCAATTTTGGATGACAACATTAGCGAACCAAAAGAAGATGCTGTGTTTCTTATTAGAACTGCATTTAATGCAAAAATTGGCAAACCAGATACTTTAAGAATTAGCATTTTAGACAACGATCTTCCAGAATACAAAATCAATAAACTGACTTTTGGAAAAGCGCCTAACCTTATATTGGATAGTTTGAATGTTCACTGTGCTATTCGTGGTGTTGTGTACGGTGTCAATATGGGTCCTATAGGTACTCCAAACGGAACGTCATTCACGGTTATTGATAATACAGGTGGAATACAAGTGTTTAAAGGCTCAGGTGGAAACAAAGGTTACACAGTAACTGAAGGCGATAGTGTTCAGGTTTATGGCCGTGTTGCCCAAGTTAACGGGATGGCTCAATTAACCCAATTGGATACCATTATATTACTGGGCAGTGGGAGAACTTTACGCAATGCGAAAGTTGTAAGTGTTTTAAATGAGACCACTGAATCCAATTTGGTAAAATACAATTTGGTAAAATTATCTAATCCTTCCAAATGGCCAAGCACTGCAATGGCGGCGAATACTTCAATTACTTTAAAAGTGTTAACATCGAGCGATTCGTTTGATGTGGTTATTGACAGTGAAACAGACATTGATGGCAAGGCTGCTCCAAGTGGTTTCTTTAATGTGGCTGGATTGGGCGCTCAAAACGACGCTACAAGTCCGTATAATTCAGGCTATCAACTGTTCCCAAGAAGAATCAGTGACTTTACCAATTTGGTGGTTCCCACATTCGGTTTCTCTACGGCAACATCCATTGGAAAAGAAAACAGAGACTCAACTGAAGGATTTGTTTTACAGTGTGCGAACTTAACCTCTAACCAACAAATCAACATCGTTATTAAAGGTGGCACTGCTGCAAGAAACGATGACTACCAATCTTTACCAAACCGATTGTTTATTTTAAGCCAGACCAATCCTAGTCTGATTGTAAAATCTAAAATCAATGACGATGCAAAAATTGAATTAAATGAAACCATTATTTGGGTAATTAGAGACAATTCATGGGGAACATTAGTAGGAGCTGACAGTATCCACACGGTTACGATTTTGGATGACGAAACACCTAATAGTATTTTAGAATCTACTTTAGGCGCAAAAACAAAAATGTATCCTAACCCTGCAAAACAAAATCTTACCTTGAGTTGCGAAGATGCTTTAATCAAACAGGTTGTTGTGTACGACTTGAATGGACGTGAAGTAAAACGTTTCAATATGGATGCTGTAAATAAAACGGTCTTGAATATTGAAGGTCTTAGCAATGGAATGTATACCATATCTATCCTAACCGATAAGGGTACAGTTGTAAAATCATTAAGTGTTTTATAAACCAAAAAAATAAATTTAAAAAGCGCCTTTTAAAAGGCGCTTTTTTTTATGTTAGTCAAATGAAAAAACAATATTTCACAGAAGCTTATTTACATTTCTTTATGGAATTGGCTTCTAACAACCATAAAGATTGGTTTGACCAAAACCGCAGCAGATATCAAACAGAGGTTAAAGCAAAGTTTGAGGCTTTTGTGGGCGATCTAATTGCGGCCTTGAAAAAAGATGCTGAATTGGGCGATTTAAAGGCCGGTGACTGCATTTTCAGGATCAATAAGGACGTTCGCTTTAGCAAGGATAAATCGCCCTACAAATTGCAAATGTCAGCTCTTGTTGTAAAGGGTGGAAAAAAACAAATGCAGGACCCCGGTTTATACGTCGAACTAGGGCCTGAGTTTTTAAATATTTATACTGGATTTTATATGCCTGAGAAAGAACAGCTCCTAAAGATTCGAAAAAAAATCGCCTCTGATCCAAACGGATTTGTCAAAATCATAAATGACAAAGCATTTAAGCAGTCGTTTGGCGAGGTGAGGGGCGAGAAGTCTAAAATACTGCCCAAGGAATTAAAGGAGGCAGCCAAAGAACAAGAATTGATTTTTAACAAACAATTTTACCTCGTGCATCAAGTCGATGCAGAGAAAATATTAGAAGATGACTTGTTAGTATACATCCTAAAGCATTTCAAAGCTGCGGTCCAGTTTAACCGCTTTCTTAATTAATATAGGGTTAATCCCGAAATTGGCATGTAATTTTGTAACATGCTAAATTTTCAAGAAATCTTAACCGTTTCATTTACGCTTTTTGCTGTAATTGATATCATTGGATCTATTCCAGTGGTTATCGATTTGCGCACTAAGATTGGACATATACAGTCTGAAGTGGCAACGCTAACCGCGGGCTTGCTGATGACTTTGTTCTTTTTTGTGGGTGAAAATTTCTTGAATTTATTGGGTATTGATATCCACTCCTTTGCCTTAGCCGGTTCAATTGTTATCTTCATTATTGGTTTGGAAATGGTCTTGGGCAGAGATTTATTTAAGGTAGATCCTGATCCAAAATCGGGAAGCATAGTACCTATCGCATTTCCAATTATAGCTGGAAGCGGTACCTTAACAACCATTATGTCTTTAAAATCTGAATTTCAAGCTGTGAATATTTATGTTGGAATAATCATCAACCTAGTTGTCGTTTATTTGGTGTTAAAATCAACCAAGCAAATTGAAAAGATATTGGGCAAAGGCGGCTTGTTGGTTATCCGTAAATTTTTTGGTGTGATACTGATTGCCATCGCGGTTAAGATCTTTAAGGGAAATTTGATGGCTTAATTCAAACCGCATTCACTTTCATTCTCACTCTCTTTTTGCGCCCCGATGACCGACGTGTAGCTCTTGTGGCGCTTTGGCCACAAAGCCGCAGCGGAGCGCAGACAAAGGGCTCGGGAAAGGCGCCCAAAAAAGTTGAATGTTTATATATCACTAAACTCCCATTACAGTCTTATGCAATAAATAGAGAGACATCCCTTAGAATGTCCTTATTGTAAAATTAAAGAGAATCTAATTTTCTAGCGATTGATGTTTCTTCGAAGACTTCTATGTTGTCGCCAGCTTCGATGTTTTGGAAGTTCTTAATAGAGATACCACATTCAAAGCCTTTAACTACATCTTTTACATCGTCTTTGAAACGTTTTAAAGAGTCTAACGAACCTTGGTGTACAACAACGCCATCACGTATCAAGCGGATTTTAGCATTTCTGGTAACTTTACCTTCAGTAACCATACAACCTGCGATTGTACCAACTTTGGTAATTTTGAACACATCACGAACTTCAACGTTACCAATAATGGTTTCTTTGATTTCAGGACTTAACATGCCTTCTATAGCCGACTTGATTTCGTCAATGGCTTGGTAAATAATCGAATAGTGTCTGATATCAATTTGTTCAGTTTCAGCAATTTTCTTGGCGCTAGAACTTGGTCTAACTTGGAAACCGATGATGATTGCATCTGAGGCAGAGGCTAACAATACATCACTTTCTGTGATCTGACCGACACCACGGTGAATTACTTTAACCATAACCTCTTTATTGGATAGGTTTAGCAACGAATCGCTTAATGCTTCAACTGATCCATTTACGTCACCTTTTATGATTAGGTTAAGTTCTTTGAAGTTACCTATAGCAAGACGTCTTCCAATCTCGTCGAGGGTAATATGTTTGGTTGTTCTGATGCCTTGTTCGCGCATCAATTGTTCGCGTTTGTTTGCTAGGTCTTTTGCCTCGTCTTCAGTAGGCAATACATTTAGTGGATCACCTGCAGATGGGGTTTCGGAGAAACCAAGCATACTAACGGGTGTTGATGGTCCTGCAAACTCAACCCTCTGGTTTCTTTCGTTAAACAAAGCTTTCACTTTTGCATAATGAGAACCAGCAACTAGGTGGTCGCCAACTCTTAAGGTTCCAGTTTGAATCAAAACACTTGCTACAACACCGCGTCCTTTGTCAAGACGGGCTTCAACAATGGTGCCTTTTGCTTTTCTTTCTGGGTCTGCTTTCAACTCAAGGAGTTCAGCTTCTAACAATATTTTTTCTAAAAGCTTGTCGATGTTCAAACCTTTTTTGGCTGAAATCTCTTGGCTTTGGAATTTGCCACCCCATTCTTCTACAAGAATGTTCATGGCAGATAGTTCTTCTCTTATTTTCTCAGGATTGGCACCATCTTTATCTATTTTATTGATGGCAAAAATCATTGGTACATTTGCTGCTTGAGCGTGAGAGATTGCTTCACGCGTTTGAGGCATGATGTTGTCATCTGCTGCAATTACAATAACAGCTATATCGGTTACTTTAGCACCGCGGGCACGCATAGCGGTAAAGGCTTCGTGACCAGGTGTATCTAGGAAAGTTATTTTTTGTCCTTTTGGTAATTGTACTTCATAAGCACCAATGTGTTGGGTGATACCACCTGCTTCACCAGCAATTACGTTGGCACTGCGCACATAATCCAATAGGGAAGTTTTACCATGGTCAACGTGACCCATAACGGTCACAATAGGAGGACGTGGGATGGTTTTTTCTGGATCATCTTGTTCCTCATCAATTGCGATGGTGTCTTGGGCATCAACAAACTCAACTTCAAATCCAAATTCATCAGCCACAAGGGTAATGGTTTCAGCATCTAAACGTTGGTTAATCGACACCATAAGGCCTAAAGAGAAACAGGTTGAAATGACTTGTGTTACTTGAACATTCATCATTTTAGCTAAATCGTTTGCAGTTAAGAATTCTGTTACTTTCAGAATTAACTCTTCCTGCTCCATTCTTTCTTTCTCTACGCTTCTAGCTTGATAGTGGTCGTCTCTCTTTTGTCTTTTGAACTTAGATTTATTTGTTTTACCACGTCCTGAAGAGTCAATTTTATTTAATGTCTTCTTCAGTTTATCTTGAATTTCCTTTTGGGTAATTTCTTTTTTAGGCTCGTTAGGTCTCTGTCCTAAGTTCGGTCTGTTAACCTTGATTTCTTGTTGGATGTTAACTTTTTGAGGACCTGACTTGCGTTTGCGTTTTTCTCTATTTAGTTTTTCAGCCGGGGTAAGGAATTTAGGCTTCATTACTGGATCTGGCCTCAACTCAATTTTACCCATGATGGTTAAACCGTCCAATTCAACTAGGTTGGCTTTGACCAATTCTCTTTCATCAATTTCTGGAGCAAGAGCGTCTGTAATATTTCCCTCAATTGGATTCGAGATGATCAACGGCTCAGACGCTTTTGATACAATGATTGGCTCAGCTTCTGGCGCTTTGTTTTCTTTTCTTTTTCTGCCACCGGCACTTGGCAATTCGATTTTGCCTTTGACGGTTAAACCTGCTTTTTCAATTTTGTCTTCCTGCAAAGGATCAACAACAGGTGTTTCAAAAACAACAGGTTCATTGATTGGCTTAGATTTTACAACTTCTACAGCTGGCTTATTCACCGGTGCAGGTTTTTCTTTCGCAAGGGGCGCAATTACTTCTGAACTAACGTTTTTTATGAAGAACTCAGGCTCAGGTTCTGCCTCAATTTGATTTTCTTCCTCTTTCTTTTTGTTGAAGAATTCTTCAACCTTGACAACATCTTCACGTTTTTTTAATTTAAGTCCTGATGATTTAGACTCTTCTTTTGCTTCTTTGTCAGAAGAGAAAATGCCTGCAATGTAGCCGTACATTTCTTCCGTAAGCTTCGCCGTTGGTTTGTTGTCAATTGCAAAACCTTTCCTTTGCAAACTTTCTATAATCGTTTGCGTGCTTACATTGAATTCCGATGCTGCTTTTCCTAATCTTATTTCTGCCATTCAGTCTTTGTTCTCTATGACAAGTATTTGTCAAAAAATGCAAAGGTAGGGCAATATTCCTATTAATGCAAATTAATAACTTGATTCACGAGTCAAGTACAAACTTAGCGTAAACACTTGAAATAATCAAACGGTTCGAGGCAGTCCTTGCATTTATGCAATGCTTTGCAAGCAGTGCTTCCGAATTGGCTAATCAATACAGTGTTTTTGCTGTTGCATTGGGGGCATTCAACCGCATGAGATTTGCCAAATAGCGCATTGATATCAAGGTCTTCTTTCTCTGGCGGCGCAATGCCATACGCTTTTAATTTTTGTTTGCCTTTTTCACTCATCCAATCGGTGGTCCATGCAGGCGATAAAATCAGTTTAACTTTTGAGGGAATGCCTATTTCGCTTAGGGTTGCTTTGATCTCAGTTTCTATCATGCTCATGGCAGGACATCCGCTGTAAGTAGGTGTAATTAGGATTTCAAAACCCTCTTCCAATTCGTTCACCTCACGCACCACGCCCAAGTCAACCACCGACAAGACTGGGATTTCAGGATCGCTGATGCGTTCTAGAATGGCCCAAATATCTATGGTGCTGTATTTTGTTGTGTTCATGCTTGTGCAAATTTAATGGTTTAATTTTCGAATTCTATTTTCATAATAGACTGACATTCCTCATATCCGTAGCCTCTGCCCAAAAGGTATTTGACCGTTTTTAATTTCTTTTCAAACAATGTTCCGGTCTTAATGTTTTTAAAATATTTTTCGGCAATGCGTTGGATATTATTTGCATAATCGTTGGGGTCAATTTCCTTCATTGCTTTTTCGATGCAATAGGCGCTTATTTGTTTGTTTTTTAGCTCTCTTATAATCTTGTTTTTGCCCCATTTTTTTTGTCTAAATTTCCCGCCAGCAAAGGCTTTCGCAAACCGCTCTTCATTGATCATGCCTTTTTGCACCACGTACACCATTATTTCTTCAATGTCTTGGGCTATTAATCCAAAGGTGTACAATTTATCGCGCACTTCTTTATGGCAACGTTCTTGGTAATTACAGAAAATTTCTATCTTTAACTTGGCCTCATTTGGGGTGTAGTTTTTTTTCTTTTTTTCAAGCATTTTATTCAACAATAAATTCTAAAATTTCGCTGTGTGTAGGGAATGTGATTTTAGCAAAATACAAGCCTTTATTCCAATCCGAAATGTCAATGTTTGTGTAGCTTATTTCTCTTGATTCTAAAAGCATTTGGCCCATGCTATTGAAAATGCTCAAATTGAAATTTGCGGTCTTGTTTTCAATTTCTAAGGTTTTAGAAGCGGGATTTGGATATAAGGAAACCAGCCCTGTGCTTCGGTCCGAATAAATGTTTTGTCTATACGTATTAAATATTGAATACACCGGATAATGGTCGCTGCAAGCACTTGCGTAATTGCCAATATATTGTTCGAGATGCCAAACAAAAGTAGAGTCGGTTTTGTGTTTTGAAGTCAATGCTGCTGATGCCAATTGGTGGTCTATTGCATCAGGATATGCAGTGGTGGTTCCCTGGCCGTTGTCTGTTAATTTTTTACTCAGGTATCGGTAATTAAAGCCATTGTCAAGCAGGCGGATAAAGGGAGATGGCAAGTTGTTGAATATAGACAAATCGATGTCATCATTCCAATCGCCCATGACCATGGTGTAATTGTTTTGAGGCAATTTATTAAGGTACATTTTTAGCCAATCTGCAGAGCGCTTACGGCTGTTATAGGCAAGCATTTTTGAACTATCAGTTCCTGTGTTGGCTTTGAGGTGTAAAACGATTAGACGCAAGGTGTCAATGCCTATATCATTTTTCGGTAAAAGTCTAATTTCTAAGGGGAATCTGAGTGTCGAAAAGCTGTCTTTGTTTTCAGTGCCCAATAGTTTAGAATCGATTAGGGAAAATAAATTGTTGTTGAAGATGATAGCTGTTTTTTGCTCTGGGAAATACGGTGCAAGTATGGCTTTGTAATTTGGCAATTTCAGCATCATAGAATCAAAGGCTTTTTTTTCTGAAACTTCGCATAAGCCCCATACATCAACATCTGCATTTTGAATGGTTTTTAAAATCAGGGCTTGCTGTTTTACATCATCACTTGGGCCAAATCCGGAGGCAGTTTTGCCAAACCATTCTAGGTTCCAATTGGCAATTTCTAAGGTGTAATTTTGTCCAATTCTTGGGATGCTTTGTGCTTTGCTTTCGCTGCCCAAAAATATACCTAAAACAACAAATAGGAACAGAGCATTATGCCGATTTGCTTTTGTCAAAAAATTTCAAAGAAGTTGTTTTAATTAACCAAGCAAAAATAAGGGTAGAAAAGAAGGTGATCATTGCATACACCATAGCGGGTTTTTGCATGTCTGCATTCTTAAGAATGTTTCCAGCTATCAACAATGCTAAGGCTGTGTTTTGCAGGCCAACTTCAACCATAATGGTGACTTTGTTTTGTATATTGATTTTAAATAATGCACCCAATAAATACCCTAAAATCATGCCTGCAAAATTGAGCAAGAGTACCCAAAAGCCCAGCGACCAAAGCTCTTCATTGCTCAAATGAATTCCTCCTTTGTCGTGAGGGGCTAAAAATTTGACGCCGAATATCAACATCAATAATATTGGCAAAAGGTATTTTAGAACAGGTTTTATTTTATGCGCTAGGTCGGTAAACTTACTGTTAATGAACACACCAATTAAAGCTGGCACGATGGTCACCATCCCGATGTGGGTGATGGTTTTTAAAAGAGGAAGTTCGATGGTCGACGATTGGTTGATGAAATAATCGAGGGATAAATTCACTAAAATTGGAAGGGTAAACATGCAAAGTAACCCATTCACCACAGTAAGAGAAATGCTCAGTGCTACATTGCCTTTTAATAAAAAACTTACCAGGTTTGATGTTACCCCACCCGGGCAAAGGGTGATGATGATGAAGCCAACTTTTACAGCCGGAGAGAAGTCTGCAAATGCCATCAAAATTATTGCTGAAATAGGGTGTAATATCATTTGGGCAACTAAGCCAATGCCCAATGATCCTGGAAAGGAAATGATATTTGAGAAGTCTTTTTTGCTTAAATTCAAACCTAAACTCATGGTTATAAATGCCAAGACTAAGTCAATTAGAAAATCAATGTTTCGAAACAATAGGTCCAACATCTGTTTTGTGGCGGCTTAAATTTTTAACAAACTTAAAGTTTTTTTTTGAGTTTGTTGTTTTTTTTTAATTGCCAGCGCATAGAATTTATAAATTAAAATTTATCCAATTAAGAAGCAATGGAAGTTTAAAAATGTTAAATGCATTGTGTAAATTTGCAGGATGAAGAATTGCCTATTCGTTTTGTTCCTTGTTCTGCTTTATTCTTGCTCGGAAAAGGGTAAGATTGTAGACCAGACCATAGATATACCAGAAGCAAAATGGAGTTACGATCAAATTCCAGAGTTGCCTTTTACCATTAGCAATAAAGGGATCTATTACGATTTCTTTTTAAAATTGCGTATGCAAAAATCGTATCCCTATGAAAATTTGTATTTACTGGCCAGGGTTAAGGGCCCTGATGGTAAATTTGTGGTTCAAAGAATTAACTTCACTTTGACCGACGCAATGGGCAAGCCTTTGGGCCGTTCATCTGGCTCATCTGTCGACTACGAGCTGCCTATGTTCAAAAATAAAAGATTTCCGAGCGTTGGTGAGTATACCATTTCAATTGAGCAAAATATGCGCGACAGTTTGATCAATGGCATTGAAAGCATAGGACTAAAAATCAAACAAGGCGATCCAATCTTTTAATGAGTCAAAACATTGTATTTTTTGATGGTGTTTGTAACTTATGCAGCGGTGTTGTGCAATGGTTGATTAAACACGACAAGAAGAATGTTTTATTCTTTGCGCCCTTGCAAGGTTCAACAGCTAAAGAGCTTGTGCCGAGTTCAGACATCGTGAAAGTAGATTCAATAGTATTCTTTTACCAGGGTAAAATTTACCATAAAAGTACTGCTGTTTTGAAAATTATAAGCTTGCTTTCTTTTCCGTATTCCTTGGGTTTTCTGCTCTTTGTGTTTCCGCGTTTTGTAAGAGATTTCGTTTACGACTGGGTGGCTAAAAACCGCTACCATTGGTTTGGTAAAAAGGCAGCATGTTGGTTGCCCGATAAAGATTTATTGTCTAAGTTTAAAGCATGAGAAAGGCGGTATTTTTAGTTTTATTGTTTCCGGTTTTCTTTGCTCAAGCGCAGATTGTGTTGCAGCTAGACAGCATGTTGAAGGTAGCCTACGAAAAAAAGTACCACTTTAGTGAGGACTTAATGTGTGTGCCATTTTATTGTGATCCATTTTATGAAACATTTTACAAAAAAGGCGATACCAATGGCTTGTGTGGTAAATATGTTTTTGTAAACCGAAAATTTGAGCTTAAGATTCGCCCTGGTTTTTCTTTGCCTTGCACTTTTGAACCGCGCTTTGGCGAAGGACTTTGCGCCGTTAATATCGACAATAGAATTGCATTTATCGATACCCTAGGTAAGCTGCAATTTAGCAGCAATTTATTGGCTTGTTCACCTCAAAGAAATAAGATCTTGCCATTTAAGAATGGAAAGGCAAAAGTGTACAAAGGCGGAAATACCCTGAAACATTATTACGAGATATATTATATAGACATCAAGGGAAAAAGAATTCCAGAGAAGGTAATGGTTCATGTGGTCCCAAAGAAGCTTAAGCCAGACCCAGTAATTGTTGCTGTAACTCCTCCTAAACCTGCGATTATCAAACCTGAAACGGTTGCTCCACCTATGTTTCAATTGCCTGATCTTCCAATAGCATTTGCCCGCTCAATATACCCAATTGATTCTATAAATGCGAAACGGTTTTTAAGTGAGAACAAACACCAAGACAACCGTATGTTGTTGTATTTTGATTGCGGTACTTACCAATTAGAGAACATGGACATTCGAGACACGATCTACTGTGGCAAGTTTGTATTCACCGACAGCAGTTTTCGCGTAAAGATAGCAGGCGGATTTAAGCTGCCATGTGGTTTTCAACCTGAATTTTCTGAAGGCTTATGCGCCGTGGCAATAGACAGCTTAATTGACTATATTGATACCTCAGGTAGGGTTGTTGTGCAAACAGGCTTGAAGGCTTGTGGTCCGAACAGCAACAAAGCTTCAACGTTTAGAAATGGCATAGCCACTTTGTATGTGGCCGACTCTTTAGTTAAAGGATTATACACCACTCTTGCAATCAATACTAGAGGCGAAAGGGTTCGACTTTTGGAGTTTGACGGTTTGGATTTGGCTGAAAAAAAGATAGAGATGTTTCGAAATTTAAATGCCGATGAGGCTGTCAATTGTTTTGTAGGTAAGGGTAAAACCAACGGCATTTGGTTCTTGGTTGAGAAGAGTGGGAAAGTGCGAAAAAAGCTCGAGTTAAAGCCTTAGCTTTCTTTTGGGTTCTTGTTTCCGAGTGCCAATGCTAGCGCCATAAATGCGCTGAAGGCCACCACACTTACTTGTCGCTCAAGTATGCTTTCAAAACAAGAGGCTAGAAATAAAAGCAAGGCCATGGATGCCAATATGTAATTTTTATTTGATTGTCCAAATATGGAGGAAAGCACAATGAGCAGGTATAAACTTGCTGATATCAATCCACTTTGTGAGGCTGTTTCTAAAAATTGTAAATGTGGATTTTTGCGGTTTGCTGGGGTAATGCTGCTGTTCATTTGCGCAAAGTTTTCTTGAAGCTCTTTGTCTGCATCTCCTATGCCAATTCCCAAGATGGGGTTTTTCTTGATTACTTGAACGGCGTTTTTCCATGCTTGTACCCGCATTGCAAATGAGTAGTCGTTGGCATCTTTGCCGTTCCAAGCGACTTCAAAATCGGCAAGCGTATTGCTTACTCTATTGCGCAAAGAGCTGCTCATTGCGAACATGATCAGGGGCAATGTAAGGCCCAAACTGATGGCTATAATTTTGTTGCGTAAGGGCAATTTAAAAAGAACGGGTAGAAGAATAATCAATAGCCCAAAATACATTGCTAATAGCCCAGTTCTAGCAGACAGGATATGTAGAAAAATAAAGTTGGATAAACCTATAACTGAAATAACACTTACGTTTATTTTACTCAAATTCCATTCCTTCCGTTGCAACAAAAGATACACAGCAAAAACAATTGAGATTGCCAATATGATCGAAAATTGTATGTGGTAAATGCCATAGCCAAATTCGATGGGCAAGGGCTTCGATTCAAGTATCAATTGGTCGAATAGGGTCTTGTTAGATAAGTAATTGTAAACACTAACAATCGCCGGTAGGTACATAGCATACAGACCAATAAGTACCATACTTATAAAATGCTTGCTTTCGGATTTTTTTAGGGCATTAAATACAAGTGGAAAGCATAGGATAGGAAGTTTTAAAATTAATTTCCTACTTGCCTCCTCAGTATTTTGAGAGTACAAAAAGGATGCGGCAGAGCTCAGAAAAAATAAAACAAAAAGTAAGGATATTGCGTTTTCGAATTTCGAAAATTCCCTAAACTTAAATTGCAAGATTCCTATTATCGAGAGGCCAATAAAAGAAATGCTAATTAGTGCTGGGGATAAGGAGAATGAAAACGCCAAGATTCCCCAAAGAAACACCGTTGCTATTTGCATCCATTCTTTGCGCATAGAAACGGACTTGTGAAATTATTTTGCGTAGCTAACTTTAACTTCGGTGTTGTCAGAAACACCCAATTTAGCAGCTACAGTTTTACTCATTTTTAAGATGACCCCATCTTCTGCTTTGCAGCTGCCAACAACACGTGCAAAAACAGTGTTGTTGTTGCTGGTATTGGTAATCATTACTATGGTGCCAATTTTAGCACTTGGGTGTAAAATAAAACTTCTTTCTTGACTTAATTCACCTTCACTAGAAATTGTAGCGGTTCCTTTTTCTGAAATCTCATCACCATCGTCTGTGTTGTATGTGGTGTTTATTGTGCCGGGGCTTTCTGCTAGCGGCGATTCTGCAACAATTGGAGTGTTCACCACCACATTGTTGTGCTCTGCTGGTTTTACAACTGGGGTTTCGACAGCTGCGGCTGGTTTGGCTATTGGTTTAGAAGGCGCAGCCGGTTTTACTGTTGTGGCCACTGTGATTGTTTTTTCGCCTACCACCAATTTTTGACCCAATTGGATATTATCTGACTTAAGGTTGTTCATGTCCTTAATTTTTGTAATGGTGGTGTTGTGTGTTTTTGCAATTAAAGAAAGTGTTTGACCTTTCGCAACTGTATGGTAAACCTTTTCTGTTTTGGTGCTTGTGCTTGTTACTTGTGCGGTGCTGCTTGAAGAAGATGAAGATTCGCCTTTTGGAATCATCAAGACTTGTCCAATTTGAATAGATTGCTGAGACCCTTCGTTGGACGCAAAAATTTCTGCTGCAGGAACACCATATTTTTTCCCGATTCCATAAACGCCCTCACCCTTGCTCACTTTGTGCAAGATGTAAAGTTTACCGTCAACTGTTTTAGTTCCGATAGAATCATTTGGCATTGCAGAGGCTGCAAATGTGATAGCAAAGAAGCAGAGAATTATTAGATGTTTCATCTTGCGTGTAAAATTACAAAGTAAGTTTATAAACTTCTTCTTTCTTTCTGTTTGGTGTATTACTTGTCGACAGGTGACAAGAATTTTGGACAAGGTTTTTGTCTTGTGTTTTGCTTGAGGGTAGGAATCAAATTAGCTGTTAAATTTTACACTGCATTTTAACTTCTTCAATCAGGTTTTTTATATCTGCATAAGGGTTGTTAATGCGTATAAAATTGCCATGCCCGTGTTTGGCTAATTTTTGTAAAAAGTCTATCGCTTTTAGATCTTGCCCAAATCCGATGCTCGATAATATGATCTTGTCCTGTCGGTATGCTTTGGATGCCAATTTATACAAGTCTTCATTGCTCAATTTACTGCTGTTTAGCAGACCGTCTGTAGCTATAAATACTTGGTTGTTTCCATTTTGAATAAAATGTTTTTTGGCTAGATCGTAGGCAACAAGCAAACTTTGAGAACCATTGCTACCACCTCCTGCTTTTAGTGTATCGATGGCTCGGTCGATGGCGTGGCGTTCGAGACCACTTAGGTTTTCGAATACCACCCGCACTTTGTTGGTATAGGTAATAAGCGTGATATAGTCGCCAGGGCGGATAAGTGAAGTCAATTCTTTAATCGACTTTTTAAGGTAATTCAATTTGCCTGAATCGCGCATACTGCCACTAATATCAATGATAAAAATTAAATGGTTGGGTTTATATTTGTAAGAATTAAATCCTGAATCAGCGTACGCTACTGGCACATAAACTGGAATTTCAGGCACAACAATGCTGTCTTTGCCTTTTATTTTTTCGGCCTTTTTTTTCTCTGTAATTAAAACAGGATCTTTCTCAGTACTGTCTATTAGTGGTGTTAAGAATATAACACAGTCGTGGTTTTTCTCTGAATAGTTATAATCAATTGCATTGCTGGTATATCCTTTTTTTGATGCATACACAGCCACTATGCCATAGTCGACTTTGCATTTGTAGTTCCAAGATTCAAAGCCCGGCACACAATTGTAGTCGATGTGGTTTTTCTGCACTTTTAATTGTGCGATTTTAATTATTTGAGACGTGCTGGCATCGCGCACTGTAATGCTCAAAGGTATTTGCTCGTTTTTTAATGGACGGCTGTTTTCAATTGAAGGACAAATACTAAATGCGGTTTCTCGAATCGATTTGATGTTTCCTTTTATTTTTAAAACAGTGGGTGTGTTGTTGTTGCTAAAATACAATTGGATGTCTTGGTTAAAACTTCCTTTTTTGTCGGTGTAATACGCTATGCCAATGCGCATACTGCTGCCGGGAGCTATGGTTTTACTGCTGCAAAACACAGCGTAATTATCCTTGGGTTGAGTAGGCAAAAGGTAGATGGTTTTGCTACCTGAATTACTGAATATAAAGTAAGCAGTATCGTTGTTGAAATAGGTGATGTTTCCAAAATCGTGTACCGTTTTGTCTGCTTGCAATTGTGCATGGGCAAAAATGGGCAGTGAAATGATGAGAAATAAAAACGACTTGAACATATTAATTTTTAAACGAAAACCGTACCAAATAATTGTTAGGGGGCTAAACTTCTTCTAAAAGGCTTCTTTTCGATAGCAAGCCCACTAAAATGTAATTGAATATAACAAAATTTAATATATTTGTCATCTTATTAATTTATTTAAAAGGCTTTAATCAAACCAAAAGCGGTTTTAAAATGTTTAAATTATTTGCGCTGTAAAACAACGTTATCCCACAAGCGCTGATTAAGTTTTAAAGTTTAGAAAGAAATAATTTGGTCGAGCACAACTATTACATCCTCATGGAAATTGAATCGTTTTCTGACATAGAAACGGTGAAGAAGCGCTACCGCGAATTGGCGAAATTGTACCACCCCGATCTCAATCCAAACAACAAACACGCCGAAGAATACTTTAAAATTCTGACCCAAGGTTATAATATATTGTCTGAGCCCGACGATAAAATACTATACGACAATGCCCTAAAAGGGTATTATACAGCCAAACCTAACGAAGTTCCGAAGCCAAGCAAAGAGGAGATAACGCGCCAAAAGGTTAGGACACATAAAGAGAACAAGCGCAAGCGGTTTGTCGAAGCGTTTTTAAAAGCCGAGAATGATTTTCCGCATAAGTATAGATTTTTGGTATCCATGATGCTGTTCTTCAGCGGAATATTGATGTGTTACAACCATTGGTTTATCAACCTGCTCAACTATAAAATTCTATACAATGTGCTTGGTGGATTTATTTTCGGTCTTGGAGCGTATCAAAGTGCAGAAAATATTTACAAACGCAGAACCTTTAAAAAAGCCATGCGCATAGAGCCTTATAACAGCGATGGTGGGTCCGTGCGTATATTTCTATTTTTGTTTTTTGTTACGCCAATTTTGTTTTTGGGCTTAATGAAAATAACCAAGACGGTTCACCTTTCCTATTTTTATGAAACCTGCGACATCGATCGGGTAAAGTTTTTTGCCAACGAACTCGAATATTATTACTCCGTTAATGGCGAGTTGATTGCCCGAAGAGCAGAATACATTCCTAAAGAGGCTTACTACGATTTGAAAAAAGTGAAGGTGCGGTTTTCGAGAATCAATCCGGTTATTAGTGAATTGGTTACTGAGCCTTAATAAACCAAAATATTTTGACGGTAAACAGAGTCTTTGCTTTGTATTTGGAGCATAAAAAGACCCTTTGTATCAATGCGAATTTGAGATAAATCAGCATTCATTTCAAATGGAATTTCTTCGCCAAGTGTATTATAAACTTTAATATTTTCTATCTCTTTAAAGCTGCCGATTGCGCATACACCTGTGCTTGGATTGGGATAGACTAAAAATGGTATTTCCCTATTGCTGCTAACACTTAATCCATACCCACCTCTGTTGCTTGTTCGGTAAATACTGCCACCATCACCAACGCTTAAGCCAATGTTATGCTCAAAAAAGATTGAATTTAGGGAGGAGGCAGATCCCGTAATTTGAAGGCCTCTATTGCTTAAGGCTTGGTATGATTTTGAAATTAAACCATTGCTTCCGCAGATAAATCCTGTATCGGAATTAAAGAAATACACGCAGTTTGGGATTTTCATTTCAGGTAAACTGCTTTGAGAAAAGCTGTTTCCACCATTTGAACTTAATAAAAGGATGTTTTGGAATTTCCCAGCAGTGGCGCTATCGGGCATGCCTCCGCAAATGATGAGAATTGAATCGCTTATTGCTAAAATGCTGTTAAAATTAATCTTGCTGTTGTATTTTTTATTTACCCATAGCCTTCTGCTGATGTGTTTGTTGAGAATATAGCCACTGTCGCCCACAGCCCAGCATTGGCCATTGGGGAGAATGCAGGCACTGTTTAAGCATTTGTTGGAAATAAAGGTGGTGTCAACGGCCCATGTTTCACCCATGTTGTTGCTGCTCACCGCAAGCATGTCTTTGCCCACTGCTATTCCATATTGTCCACGAAAGTGAATGTCGTAACCATAAGCAGCCGTGCGCACATATTTTTGCGACCAAGTACTGCCTCCATTCATTGTTTTTTGTATGCGGGCGTTTTCACCAACAATAAACCCCGTGTCTTTGTTAATGAAAAAAACTGCGCGCATGTTTTGCGGAATGCTAAGGCTGATGTTGCTCCAAGATTTGCCGGTGTCGACAGATTTTAACAAAGCACTGTTTTGGCCAACTGTATAGGCTGTTTTTCCGATTATTTGCACATCATATAGGTCTTTGTTGCTTGAAGGATTGCTAATTTTTTTCCATTGCGCAGGCAAAGAAGCGGGTAAAGAAATGGCGGTTAATATAAAAATGTAAAGTTTCATGAAGGCATACAAAGATAATAAAAAACAATATGTTCTAAATTTGTTTTAAACATCGAGCGCGCAAATTATGGTATAGAATTTTGCGATAAATAAATCTCTAAGCCTTAGTATATTTGTGCAGTGAAACAAGCGTTGGAAAACGAAGATTATTACTTTGATAAAAATGGGTTTATGGTTTTTACAGAGGCCTACCATCTGAAGCGAGGAAATTGCTGCGGCTGCGCTTGCAAACATTGTCCCTACGCACATAAAAATGTGCCAATAAGCAAACGCAATTCAAATGGAAGAACAACTTGATCCGCTGGCCGAACAAATAATTTCACTTTTAGTCTTTGAAGAAACCTTCGAGCAAATGGTGTCTGAGTTGCCGAAATTCAGTCATTATGCGATTGCCGACGAATTAAAGAATTTAATTGTCAAAGATTACGCCCGTCCTTACCGTGATATCGAGAACGATACCACCTCAGGGATTTTATATGATTCTGATCATCTAAATGGCTATAGTTTTACCCTCACAGCAAGAGGAATCACCTATCTGGAAAATAACTTAAAAGTAAAGTAAAAGTCACTTTATTGTTTGAAAAATAGATGTATTATTGCATGTAATGAAATTCGGTGCAATAGACATTGGTTCCAACGGAGTAAGGCTTTTGATATCAAGGCCTTTACAAGAAGATACACTAAAGCCTGAATGGAAAAAGGTTGAATTTACCCGTTTGCCAATCCGTTTGGGTGATGATGTGTTTAGCACCAAAGAAATCGGTAAAAAGAAATTAGACTTGTTAACCAAAGCGGTAAAAGCTTTCAGTTTGTTGTTAGACATTTACAATGTTGATTTTTATAGAGCCTGCGCAACAAGCGCCATGCGCGATGCGAAGAATTCAGATAAGATAGTTAAGCTCATTAAGAAAGAAACTGGTATTACCATCGATATTATTACTGGCAATGCAGAGAGCAAACTCATAATGAATGCCTTTTTGCATTTACTGCCCAAAGCAGAAACATTTTTGCACGTGGATGTTGGAGGCGGTAGTACCGAGTTGACCTTAATTCAAGAGAACAAAGCTTTGGTTGGAAAGAGTTTTAACATAGGAACGGTAAGGGCAAGAGAAAATAAAATCAAACCTGAAGAATACGATAAAATGCATGCATGGATTAAAGAGCATGTAACCTGGGTGCCCAAATTAAAGGGCGTAGGTACAGGAGGAAACATTCATAAATTTGGAGAACTTGCTGGTGTGACCCAAGGCAATTATTTGAAACTGCAAAAATTGGTTGAGTTAACCGAAGACATTGAAGCCATCGATTTGCATGAAAGGGTTTACCATTTAAAGTTGAATCCAGACCGCGCCGAGGTAATCGATGTGGCCGGTAGGATTTATATGGATATTTTTGAACGCACCAATATAACAGATATTTTAACGCCATACCACGGACTGAAAGATGGGATTATTCAAGATTTGTGGGAGCGTTTTTACACCAAACAAAAAGATTAAGCGTTTTTGGATTTTGAATCTCAAATCCTTTATAATTCGATTTTTGTCGTTTTGTATGGGCATATTTTCTAAATTTCTTCGGTTTTTAGGCAATAAATACTTAATTTTGCAGCCGTTTTAAAAGACCAATAAGAGAAAAATGACCAACAAAACCTTCACCATGATCAAGCCTGATGCAGTAGCAAATGGCCACACTGGAAAAATCATCGACGATATTTTAGCTGCAGGCTTTAAAATCGAAGCGATGAAATATTTACAATTAACCCAAGCGCAAGCTGAGGCATTTTATGGCGTTCACAGCGAGCGTCCATTCTTCAGAGATTTGGTAAACTTTATGATCAGCGGCCCTATTGTTGCTGCAATTTTAGAAGGCGACAATGCCATTGAAAATTTCAGAAACTTAATCGGCGCAACCAATCCTGCAAACGCAGCAGAAGGAACCATCCGTAAAAAATATGCAGTAAGTATTGACGCAAACGCAATCCACGGCAGCGATAGCGACGAGAATGCAGCAATCGAAGGCAACTTCTTTTTCTCGTCATTCGAGCGTTTCTAAACCATTATAGAAAATAATTCTAAAGAAAGCATCTACGAAAGTGGGTGCTTTTTTTATGGCGCCTTTCCATGTCCTTTGTCTCCGCTTCGCTGCGGCTTTGTGGCCGAAGCGCCACAAGAGCTCCACGTCGGTCATCGGGGCGCGTGAGCAAACCAATGATCTACTAGGTCATTCAGGGGGTTTGCTTCCTACCTCCCAATTCCGTAAATTTGTATTTTTATAAGACTTATCAGGGTTTTGTAAAAGTTAAAATTGCCAGCGTATGAAAATCGGTTTATTCACCAAAGTCGTTAACACGCCCGAACAAGTAAAGTTGATGGATGACATAATTGTTTTCTTGCTTTCCGAGCAGGTTGATCTTTATTTGCATAGCCATTTGGCTTCTTGTCTTGAAAATAAATATGGATTGCCAGAGTTTGAATACCTCAGCAAGAAATCGGCTGAACTTGATTTTTTGATTAGTGTGGGCGGCGATGGTACCATACTTAGTGCAGTGGAAATAACAGGCGATAGTCAAGTGCCAATTATTGGTGTAAACACTGGCCGTTTGGGTTTCTTGGCCAATGTATCCACCGACGGGTTTATTCAGGCATTTAAGGAACTTAAAGGGGGTAATTATTCATTAGACAAACGCTCGCTGCTACAACTTGAAAGCAACGCCGATTTGTTCCGTTTTAACTATGCGCTCAACGATTTTGTTTTGCATAAAAAAGAAACCAGTAGCATGATTACCGTTCATGCCTTTTTAAATGGAGAACCTTTGAATTCCTATTGGGCCGATGGACTTATTGTATCAACACCAACCGGCTCTTCAGGTTACTCTTTGAGTTGCGGTGGTCCTATATTGTTCCCAAAATCCTCCAGTTTGGTGGTTACGCCAATTGCCCCGCACAATCTAAATGTAAGGCCGGTTATTATTCCAGATGATCAAGTTTTGAGTTTTGAAATAGAAGGCCGCAGCGCCAATTTTTTAGCCTCTTTAGACAGCCGTTCGGTTACCATCGATCAAACCATACAAATAGCGATTCGCAAAGCCGATTTTCACATCAATTTGGTGCGTTTTGAAGGCGATACTTTCTTAAAAACCTTGCGCCACAAAATGTTGTGGGGTATGGACAATAGAAATTAATTCTCGGGCTTTTTCAAGCTCAAAAAATACCTTAAGTTTGTTGTCTAATGAAAATCATTTCATACAACGTAAACGGCATTCGTTCTGCCATGTCTAAAGGGTTTGTTGATTTTTTAAAAGAAGAAAATCCCGATACCGTTTGTCTACAAGAATTAAAGGCGCAAGAGCAAGACATTGATCAAGCTGCTTTGGAAGCTTTGGGTTACCATTGCTATTGGTTTCCTGCCGAAAAAAAAGGGTACAGTGGTGTTGGGATTCTGAGCAAAGAAAAAGCCAAATCAGTTGTTAAAGGCATGGGGCATAAGCTTTTCGATTCCGAAGGACGTGTGATCAAAGCCGTGTTCGAAAACTGCGAAGTTATCAGTGCCTATTTCCCTTCTGGCACTACCGGCGATATCCGCCAACAAGTGAAGTATGAATTTTTAGAAGCCTTCAATCATTTTATTCAAAACGATCCGAATAAAGACAAGTTATTGGTATGCGGCGATTACAACATTTGCCATAATGATATCGATATTCACGATCCAATTGGCAATAAAAATTCCAGTGGATTTTTGCCTGAAGAAAGGGCTTGGATGGACCAATGGTTTGGCAGCGGTATGCACGATAGTTTTAGGTTGATTAACCAAGATCCACACCATTACACTTGGTGGAGCTTTAGAACGGCCGCCCGTGAGCGCAACAAGGGATGGAGAATCGATTACATTTCAATCGGTGATAGTATTCGCGAGCGCCTTTCAAATGCTGGTATTTTGAACGCTTATGTGCACAGCGACCATTGCGGTTTGTACGCTGAAATAAAATGAGTTTTTTAAAGCGTTTATTGCCGAAACCCTTCAAACAATTTTTGTGGTTTGTATTCAAATCACCACAAAGAAAATGGGTTGGGTTTTCGTCGGTATTAAGCGACTTTAAAGCTTGGTATGCCACCAGAAAAAGGCCAAATAATTTACAAGCCATTAGTGTTTGCGTTGGAATAAAAAACCGCAGCCATAATTTGCTAAGCCATCTCATTCCGTCTTTAAATGCCTGCGCAAATTTAGATTGCATAGAACTCTCAGTATTCGACTGCGGCAGCGATGATGTGCAAAATTTAGTTCAAGAAATTCGCAAGGCATGGAAAGGTAAATTGGTTTATGCTGAAGTGCCTCAAAATTTTGCGCGCAGCATCAGTTTTAATGCAGCGGTAAAACAGGCTAGCAATAATTTAATCTTGGTCTGCGATGCCGATATGTCAGTGCCTATAGATGTACTTGAAAAAGTAAACCGTTACAGCGGAAAATATTCAGCTTGGTTTCCGCAAATTTGGTTTACCCACCAAGATGGCACCGGTCATTTTATGTCTGAGGGAACTGGTATTATGGCAAGCCAACGCCAGCAGTTTTTAGATCTTGGGGGCTACGACGAAAGCATCACAGATTGGGGTAAAGAAGATTGGCTTTTGTTTTTTGAATACTACAAAAATGGCGTTGGGTGCATCCGCAGAAAGGAACCTGATTTTATACACCATTACCATAAGAGCTTGAAGCCGGAGGATTTTATACCCTTATTTTGAGCAGAGCTCAAAAGAGGGTTTAGGGGTATAGCTCCCGAAAGCTATCGGGATAGGGTATAGTTTGGATTTCGGTAATCGACGTACATAAACAATATCTAAATGCCTTTTGTTTTCCCTATAGGAAATTAAATAAAGAAACTTTAAAATAAGAAAATAGAGAAGTTAGGTTGGATGTTTTGTACAAAACTAAACCCTAACCCCTACTTGCCTGCATGAGTGAAACGAAGGTAGGTACCCTAGCCCCTGGCTTTACTGTGCGTCCAAAAATGACAACTGCGCCATTTCTTTTTCTTGCTCAGAACGGATACTTAGGCCTAGGTCGTCGCCAGCGTTGCTGACGTAAAATGCAAGTTCTTTCAAACTGCTGTATAAATCGTGTGCGAAGACGTTGTCTAGTTTCGGAAATACATCATTTAAGCCTTTCAGCATAGAGATTAACATTTCGTTTCTTTCGGTCGTTGATTCAGGCAAAGAGCTAATTAACATTTCTATGCTTTCTTCAGTGTGTCCGTCAACTGTTTTGTATACACCACTCACATCGCGGGTTTCAGAATAGGTTTTGATGTGGATGATTTTAACGGCTTGTTGGATTTCGCTAGGGGTGAATTCACCATCAGAACCAGACACCAAGGCTGAAATTAGTAGAGGTGCATTAACAATTAAGTTTTTTTCTGCTGACGATAAATGTTCTATTTTGCTGAGCATACAAATGTTTATATTACTTTTGCGCAAAAGTACAATTTTTTAGCTTTGACACAATGGTAGAAATGGTGAAATTTTTTTTGAGAGAAGAATGGAAAGGCAAATACGCTATTGTCGGTGCTTTTCTTTACATCTTCACTGCTGTGCTCATTACTTTTTTAAGCTTGCCAGGCATGGACAGGCCCCATTTTAGTGCGATTTTCTGGATCGTTGTGGTGTTCACCACCCTGCAAGGCATCTCCAAATCCTTCATCCAAATGCGCAAAAACAATTTCGTTTTTTGGCATCAAATATGTTCGCCTGTCGACTTTTTAGCCGCGCGTTTAATTTGTTCGGCGCTCTTAATGATTGTCTTTACCTTATTCGCTTACGCGGTTTTCACCTTAATGCATGGTCAAGTGAGCGAAGGCGGTCCTAGTTTTTTATTGGTCTGCCTGGTTACTGGCATAGGTATTTCATCTATCTTTACCATTAGCAGCAGCATAGCCACCAAAACCGATAATCCTGGTGTCTTATTGCCGGTCTTAACTTTTCCCGTTATTTTGCCTTTGATTTTAATTGGTTCCAAGGCTGGCAAAAAAGCCATCGATGAACTCGGTTTCTCGATCCTGCTTCCCGACCTATTGGTCCTTATGGCCTTCAATGTTTTGATTGTGGTTATGGGATTGGTGTTGGTGAGGTTTATATGGAGGGAGTAAAGCCAAAGTTGATTTCGTCTTTTTTTATTATTCAGGAAGGGCTTTACAAGGGTCTAGGGTACCCACCTGCGTTTCACTCCGATGGGCAAGTAGGGGTTAGGGTTTAGTTTTTATTGAGGAAACTTGAGCTTTACGTTTTTTAAGAGTTGAATCTCCCAATTTAAAAGAAGATAATAATTATGATTTCTTCTATATATAAAAAGGTCATGTTAAAACTATAAAAAACGAAACAATTAAGCATCACAATTACATACTAAACCCTATGCCCCTAGACCCTAAACCCTCGTATAAAACGCGATAAAATTAGATAACGAAATAAAGATGCATCATGTTTAATTACTAAACCCTAGACCCTAACCCCTAGACCCTAATACGCATAGTCCGTCAAATACGCATACTCATGCGTCAGCTTTCCGTCTTTGCAAATGCAGGCATTTTCGATCACGGTGCTTTCGATTTTGAGGAGTTCTGGTAGTACATATTCGATGAGCATAGCGCCAAAGCCTTCGCTGGCATCGCGGGGTAATTCAGTTGGTAGATTGCCCACCGCCATAATATCGATGGTATGGTCTAAATACGGCTCGCACATGCTCATTGACATGGGGTCGTACCCAAATACAGGATCAAATATTTTGGTGTCTTTTAAAGTGATAGGAACACCGCCATTTACATCACAACTGATGTCGGCAATCACTTTGGTTTTAAAGGTGCTTAAACGGGTGTCGTTTTCAGAAAACAAGCGGTCCATGTGCTCGTCCCAGTAAATGCCATTAATCAACAAATCGCATTGCGGTAAATAGTATCTGAACACACAACGGTAACGGGTTGGATCGTGGTGAAAATCGCTTCTGTCATAGGCTTTACCATCGATGCGCTCGTATAAGTTTTCACTTAACAAAACCGCAAATACGGGTTCTGCAAATATCTTGGTTAAAATATCCGCTGGGGTTACCTGTTTGATACCAGCTTCGTTTAACAATTCTAGTGCACCCAACGACACACGGCCATTGCCAGTAAGAATGATTTTTATATTTGGTAAAACAGCTTTTTTAAGCTCGCGTTTTAGCTCTGCATAATCGCTGCATTGGTAGGCCGGTTTAAGGTCGAAAGTCTTGTGTTTTTTACCCCAAGTGATAAGGCCATTGTAAGCGCCAACTACACCAGCAAAGCGGCCAAAACCAAGTATACGGTCGCCGTTTTTCCAACGCAAGGTTTCGTAATCAATGAGTTTGATTTTCTTTTCAATTAGGGCGTGCATCAAGTCTTTGTTGTGGGCTTGTTTTTTGATTGTATGTGAAAAGAACAAATAGGTCTTATTGGCAATCAATTTATCGGCAGGAACTTCTTTTATGCCAAATAAAAAATCGCAATTGCTCAGGTCTTCTTTTATTTCAACACCCACTTTGGTGTATAGTTCATCAGAAAAGCAACGGTCGCTCGACGATTGGATAAAGATTTGCAATTGAGGGTATCGCGCCTTCAAATCAACACACTGCGCTGGCGTAAAGGCGGCGCGTTTATCAGCGGGTTGTTTTTCTTCACGAATGATACCGATTGAGATGGACATGGAGCAAAGGTAATGGAAACGGATGAATTAGGGGATAGGGTCTAGCGTTTAGGGGGTAGTTTTTCGATGATGCTTGATTAAAACGAATGCTAAAATGGATACATTTTGTTGGTGTACTCCCTCTGGTCGTGAGAACGCTGACGCTAAGTTACTAGCGAGCTCGTGAGAACGCTTCACTTCGTTGCAGTAAGCGTTTCAGGATTTAACCCCATAGGGGTGTAACATTTGTAGAGATTGTGGTTAAAATTCAAAGGGGATTAACTTTGTTGTTCCCGAGGTGGGGGCCTAACAAGAACATTCATTTCAATGCGCTATTATTCAAAAGTTTTTTTTTGTTTCATGTAGAGAGTGAATGTGAAGTTCAAAGGGGAATAACTTTGTTGTTCCCTAATTGGGGAGCCTAACAAGAACATTCATTTCAATGCGCTTTTTCAAAGCTTTTTTTAATCCCATCTAGAGAGTGAATGAGGATATTAGGGGAATAACTTTGTTGTTCCCGAGGTGGTGGGCCTTACAAGAACATTCATTTCAATGCGCTTTTTCAAAGCTTTTTTTGTTTTAATCCTGCTTATGAAAGAGGACTTTCAACGCTGTTTTAAAACAAAAAATGCCGACACTTGCGTGTCAGCATTGAAATGAATGTTTTTGTGGAGCTGGAGGGAATCGAACCCTCGTCCGAACTAGGAAATGATGGCGCTTTCTACATGTTTAGAAACCATTATTTTTCGAGTTGTGAAAGCTTGGTTTCAGACCTTGCCACAACCTTATGCTACTTGTGATGCAAACAGCCGCTGCAACACTGCTTGCATACCCGGGTATGTCGAACACCGTAACCCGTTACCGACCCAGACAAGGGCAACGACAGTGTATGGAAATTTACCTAATCACTGATTAAGCAGCCATTGCGAAGTTATTTTCGCCTCTTGAAGTTTTGAGTGTTGAGATTAAAGAGCCAGCAAACAAAGCTCTACATGCTTACACCCCATTCGCTCTACCCGTCAATTCCGGTCAGCCCCATGTGGTTTTTACGAACTGCAAAGATACATACAATTAAAAAGAAAATAATGTGTGTTTGAAAAAACACGGATGAATAGTATATAAAAGTGATTGAAGTTTATAGAACTTTTGTAATAGTTTAGTACATAGGATTACTGGCCATATTTTACTTATTACACAAACTCTTAAGCAAATCTCTGCCCGAAATAATTTAACGTTTCAAACCAATCTCATCCCTGCAATCTTTGCAAAGATCCATAGGCCAATTGTCTATTGTAGTTAACTTGCCTTTTGCATCTTTCATGAAACAAGGATAAGCACTGCTGCAGTGATGGCCGGGAACTTTTGTCAGGCCATGGTTGTGTCCAATTTCATGAAGAGTTACTTTTTGCAACCTTTCTAAAAACTTTGCCTCTGTAACATTTTTCTTTAATTTAAAAGAAGAGCTGATGCACCCTTTGTTGTTCGTACTGCCTAAGCCGATAATCCCATAATCCTTAACTTTTTTTTGGGTATTGGTATGGGAGATGTCTTTGCTGGTTAAAGCCGCTATAAAACGAAAATGGTTTTTGTTATACCGTTCTAAAAAATTTAAAATAGAGTCTGCACGGTATCTATTTCGTGGTTTGTAATAAGCGTATTGCGGAAGTTGGCTGGATTTTAAAATGACAGGCAAATGGTAAAAACTTGTCACCTTGTCCATAATTGGTTTTAAAAGTTTGGTCTCTTTAAACTCCAAATTCAAAATCAAAATGGTGTCCGATTTGTATGGGATTTCTTTTTTTGAAAAGAATGGTATTTTCTTACTACTGTTGTTGCAAGAAATAATAGATATAACAGCACATAGAATGATAATCGGGATGATTAATATGGTTTTCATTTTATTCGATTACTAATTCTAAAGGACTTTTATAAGTATTTAAAACAATGCGAATCTCGACATAATAACCACCATTTCAGCGAGGCTAGCACCTCCTTCTATGAGGCCAATTTGTTTTTTGTTGCTTCCATATTCATTGGTCGTGTAAATTTTATTGGCTTCGTATAGGGCTATCTGTTTTTTGTTGGAACCATACTCATTGGTGGTGTATACCTTTCCTGCTTCGATCAGTAAAAATTGTTTTTTGTTGCTGCCGTATTCATTGGTGGTATATGCCTTTCCCGCTTCAATCAGCATAAATTGCTTTTTGTTTGATCCATATTCATTGCAGTTAAAAACTTTGCCCGCTTCTATAAACATGAATTGCTTTTTGTTGGAACCGTATTCATTGGTGCTGCAAACTTTTCCGGCATCCAAGCTCATAAATTGTTTTTTATTTGAGCCGTATTCATTGCAGGTGTATACTTTGGTTTCTGACATAGCGATTAAGTTGTAAGTTAAAAAGAAGATTAAAAGAATAGGGTTTTTCATTAGGGTGGTATAATCTATAAACAAAACAAATTTAGTTGGTTTTGTTTATTAAGCAAGTTTGTTTTTGTTATTATTCCTGTAGCAAGACCAACATTAATTGCCAAAATTCTATTTCTAAACCAAGCATTTCCATAAACGGAATCTAATGCCATGTTGAGTAACAAGGTAAAGTCTGATGGTTTAGAGCATACCTAATTTCATAAGCTTCCCTCCGATAGGTCGGTTTCTTTTAAGGTTTATTTACAGTCAAATACTTTTGCTTTTTTCTTATGAACCGCAGCTGATGCATCCTTCTTCCATGGAGCAAGCAGCACCTTCACTGAATACTGGTTCTATGTCTTTGCTAAGATTTGTTAAATCGTTTGTGGGTGCAACAATGGGAATTATCGGACTTACTTCATTATTGCCTTGCTTTTCTACCGTAAATTGTACAGCTTGCGAAGCAGCTTGTGTGCGCAAATAATACATACCTGTTTTCAAGCCACTTTTCCAAGCATGAAAGTGCATTGAGGTCAATTTAGAGGTGTTTGGATTGTCAATAAATAGGTTTAATGATTGCGATTGACAAACAAATGCACCCCTATCGGCTGACATATCGATGATGTTACGTTGCTTTATTTCCCAAACTGTCTTGTATAGCTCTTTAATATCGCCCGGTATTTCATCAATGTTTTGTATACTGCCATTGGCGGCTACGATTTTGTTTTTCATGCTGTTATCCCATAAACCTAAGCTGACTAGGTCTTTCAACAAATGCTTATTAACGATGATAAATTCACCACTTAAAACCCTTCGTGTATAAATGTTGGATGTATAGGGTTCAAAACATTCGTTGTTCCCGAAAATTTGAGAAGTAGAAGCAGTGGGCATTGGCGCTAGTAAAAGCGAATTTCGTACACCGTGCTTTTGTACTTCTTCTTTTAATGCTTTCCAATTCCATTGTTCTGATGGGCTCACATTCCACATGTCAAATTGAAAGATTCCTTTAGAAACTGGTGAGCCTTCATACGTTTCGTAGGGTCCATGTGTTTTTGCCAAATCTTTACTAGCTGTCATAGCTGCAAAGTATATGGTTTCAAAAATATTTTTATTCAATACTTTGGCCGATTCACTCTCAAAAGGCAAACGCAATAAAATAAAAACATCTGCCAATCCTTGCACACCTATGCCGATTGGCCTGTGTTTCATGTTAGAGTTTTTCGCTTCGATTACTGGGTAATAATTGTTGTCAATAATTTTGTTTAGATTTTTAGTAACCTGATAGGTTACATCATACAACTTTTGGTGGTCAAATTTTCCGTCAAGTACAAATTTCGGCAACGCTATAGAGGCCAAATTGCATACGGCAACTTCGTCCGGACTCGTATATTCCATAATCTCTGTGCAAAGATTGCTGCTTTTGATTGTTCCAATATTTTGTTGATTGCTTTTGCTGTTTGCCGCATCTTTATAAAGCATATAAGGTGTTCCTGTTTCTATTTGCGATTGCAAAATAGCGAACCATAAATCTTGGGCTTTTATTGTTTTCCTTGCTTTACCTTCCGATTCATATTTGGTGTACAAAGCTTCAAATTCTTTTCCCCAACATTCGCTTAAACCAGGACATTCATTTGGACAAAATAAACTCCATTCTCCATTTGCTTCAACACGTTGCATAAACAAATCGCAAATCCATAAGGCAAAAAACAAATCTCTGGCGCGCATTTCTTCTTTTCCGTGGTTTTTTCTCAAATCTAAGAAGTCAAAAATATCCGCATGCCAAGGTTCAATGTAAATGGCAAAAGCGCCTTTTCTTTTTCCTCCACCTTGATCCACATAACGCGCTGTATCGTTAAATACCCTCAACATTGGAACAATGCCATTGCTTGTGCCGTTTGTGCCACCTATGTAACTGCCTGTAGCTCTAACATTGTGTATGGCCAAACCAATGCCGCCAGCACTTTGAGATATTTTTGCTGTTTGTTTTAATGTGTCGTATATCCCGTCTATACTATCCTCTTTAACGGTTAATAAAAAGCAAGAACTCATTTGAGGCTTTGGTGTTCCTGCGTTGAACAAAGTAGGTGTGGCATGCGTCATCCATTTTTCGCTCATCAAATGGTAAGTAGCGATCGCATTTTCAATGTCCTCTTTGTGTATGCCCAAGGCCACACGCATATACATATGTTGGGGGCGTTCAACTATTTTTCCATTTACTTTTAAGAGGTAAGATTTTTCTAATGTTTTAAAACCAAAATAGTCGAATCCAAAGTCTCTGTCATAAATGATTGTACTATCTAGCAATTCTTCGTTTTCGTCAATAATCTTCATCACATCATCTGCAATCAATGGCAATGTTTTATTGGTGTTTTCATCCACATAATTGTACAAACTGCGCATGGTTGCAGAAAAACTTTTTGTGGTGTTTTTATGCAAATTGCTTACTGCAATTCTTGAGGCAAGAATGGCATAATCAGGATGGGCAATGGTTAATGAAGCAGCGGTTTCAGCCGCCAAGTTGTCCAATTCTGTTGTGGGTACACCTGCATATATTCCTTCAATGGTTTTTTTTGCAACCTCTATCACATTCACAATAGGGCTAAGGCTATAACTTAACTTCTCTAGACGGGCAGTTACTTTGTCAAATTTTACCGCTTCTTGTTTGCCATTTCTTTTTATTACGAAACTCATATTACTAAATATCTTTGTTTTTAAAAATCTTCTTCTGTCGAAAATACTTGACTGTCTTTCTCAGCCATCACGCCTGCTTTTTGATAATCGCCAACTCTCTTTTCGAAAAAATTGGTTTTGCCTTGCAATGAGATCATCTCCATAAAATCGAAAGGATTGGACGTGTTGTAAACTTTTGAATACCCTAATTCATTTAACCATCTATCGGCCACAAACTCGATGTATTGCTGCATGAGCTTTGCATTCATGCCGATTAAATCGACAGGTAATGATTCGCTTACAAACTCTTTTTCAATCTCCACAGCTTCTAGAATTATTTTTTGTACTTCTGCCTCTGTCATTTTGTTTTCCAACATGCTGTACATGAGACAAGCAAATTCGCAATGTAATCCCTCATCACGGCTTATCAATTCATTGCTGAAAGTCAAACCTGGCATCAAGCCTCTTTTTTTCATCCAAAAAATCGAACAAAAACTTCCGCTAAAGAAAATGCCTTCAACGGCTGCAAAAGCTACCAATCTTTGGGCGAAATTTCCGTTCTCAATCCATCTTAAAGCCCACTCTGCTTTTCTCTTTACGGCTGGAATGGTGTCTATGCCATGAAAAAGTTTGTCTTTTTCAACGTTATCTTTGATATAGGTGTCAATCAGCAATGCATAAGTCTCACTGTGTATGTTTTCCATCATAATTTGAAAACCATAAAAGCAACGTGCTTCTGGCAACTGAACTTCACGCATAAAGTTAACCGCCAAGTTTTCGTTTACGATGCCATCGCTTGCGGCAAAAAAAGCTAAAATGTGGGAAATGAAATGGCGTTCTCCATCGTTTAAGTTGTTCCAATCTTTTGTGTCCCCAGTCAGGTCAATTTCTTCAGCCGTCCAAAAGCTAGCTTCATGGCGTTTGTAGTGCTCCCAAATTTTAGGGTAGTTAATTGGTAGAATAACAAATCGGTCTTTGTTTTCTTTAAGTAGTAATTCTGTTTGGTTTACAGTATTCATTTATCGTTGTTTATTGGCTATTAAAAGTTCGCAATTAAGAAACGTACAACGATCATTTACCCAAATGGGTAATTAATGTAGTGCATTTACCTTTGTTGCGAAGGCTCGGCACAAAATTATTTTGTAAGGCAATCTGACTAATCCATTTATGGAATTACAGTTACGCAATAGTTCATGATTTTCACATGATTTCCCTTATTTTCTGTAATAGAAGCAAAATAATGATGTAAAGAACTATGGCAAAGTTAATATGTTTTCGGCCTCGAAATTTTAAATTTAGACACACTCTTTAAACAATTTTTTTTGCTGCTAGTTTAAATAGAATACTTGTTTTTGCTATTTTGTAAGTAGCTAAAAATCACTCAAAGTGGCGTTAATCTTGAGAATGCAATTTCAGCCAAAACAATTAAGTAATAAAAAAGTTTGCTGCTAATATGTTGTATTATTCAATTGCTTGTCTAAGATTTCGTACGTTCAAAAAACAATTCACAATCCTTTCTTTAAATATTTTGTAAATATAGTTTGCCGATTTCAAGTTTTAATTGCAACAGTCGTAAAATGGATGTCCTGCGGCTTTGCGGGCTCTGAAAAAAAGTGGCAGTCGCACGGCGATTCATATCCTTAATGCCAAAGCGATTTGCTAGAACCTTGGATTGAATTTCTGAGCTTAGTCTCAAGTTAATTTAGGCGTTTTTAAAAGCTTAAATCAATAGGGTACATTCGTTTTTTCAGACATTTGTGTGTTATTGCAAATATATAAGCGAGTTTTACGGCAATTGCTTTTTCATTTTTGCCCATTAAATAGGCGCCTGAAAAAATCATTCTTTTGCTGCTGTATTTAAAACCAAGGTTTAAAGTGTAGACAGTGTTTTTGTCAAGCATCATTTGCTCTTTAACTTCGTTGTTTAATGTCTTGATTTCTTTTATGGTGTTGTTGTTCATTTGGACACCAACAAAGGGAGCGAATTTGTGGGCTAAATAAGCATGGTGAAATCCAGTAGGGGTGAGGCCTAAAGCCAAATAGCTGCTTTGCATAGATTTGTTGCTATTGCCGCCTACACCGTAGCCAGCATTCACTGAAAATAAAAAATGTGTGTTGCTTAATTCAAGACCTTGGACAGAAGTATTTCCAAGTTTTGAATTGATCACTTGTTGTCTAAATAATCCGCCACTAATTAGTTGGGCTTTTGCAGTTGAAACAGCCATTACGCAAACGACTAAAAATAATTTATTCATGGGCTTCTTTATAGGATATACAATCTTTGCCCAGTAAAATTGTGTGCAGCCATTAAAATAGTTATAAGTGCTTATTATTTAAGTGAATAGTTTTTACAAGAAATTAGAAGGGTTTCAAACAGTTCAAGCAAATGCCGGTATCAAACGGGTATTTAACAACAGGCGGAGTTCTCTGAGAATATAGGATTAGAACTAAATCAAATAATAGAAATACAAGATGATTTGCATGCGTCTTAAGCCATCGGCCCTGCCAATGAGTCTATTGGAGCCATCGTAAAGATAGTTTTCGTTTAGTTTTCCTATTAATCGGTTGGATCCGTCGTACAAATAATTTCCATCCAATTTCCCTATAAGTCTATTGGAGCCATCGTAGTAATAATTGCCATCTACTTTCCCGATTAAGCGGTTTGAACCATCGTAAAAGTAATTTCCATCAGATTTTCCGATTAAGCGGTTGGAGCCATCATAAAAGTAATTCCCATCGGTTTTGCCAATCAGTCTATTGGATCCATCGTATAGGTATTGCGCCTTTGCGTTGCTAAAACATAGAAACAGTGTGAAAAGTAGAAAATGAAATCTCATAAACTTTAAAAGATTTAGTAAGGCATTTCAGGATATGGAATAAATTCAGCGGCTATCTTAACCAAGGCTGGTCCTATGATAAATGACAGTGAGATTAAAATAACTGCATGCATTAATGCAATTTCAATATTGTTTTTCATTAATTCATCGTTTTCTTTCTCTGGAGTTAAGAATCCAACTACCAAATAGCTAAGTCTAAACAAGATCAGAGAAAATACCCACATGCCTACAAAATAGCCAATGGCAAATAAAGCACACGAACCATAGTTGTTTGCAGTAAGAAAAAAGCGCATGGCATCTGCTGCCAAGTCTGCTATATGAACGAGATTGATTGAAGCCGAAATAAGGGAGGCGACGAATACAATTAAAACAGCATTGTTTTTTCTCGGTTGACTCAAAGGCAAGAAAAAGCGGTGTTGCACTTTGGCGAAAAAGAAAAGGTAGGCCAATCCTAGTGTAAGCAAAGCGAGTAAATTTATTATTTCTGATTTCATATTTTTATATATTTATAATTTAACTACAGTCCAATTCGTCCACGATTTCCATACTTTTTGCCCCAACTCGAATCCAGGTGCGGTAACCTCCCAAGCATAGTACTTCTTTTGTTTAATGTCTTTGGCGTATAAACTCTTGTATGGTGGATTTATAACATAAAGACCAAGCATGGCATGAGCACCCGATTCTGTTCCTCCTGTTAACATTTCTGCTCGGTAGTAGGGAAGGTTAAGCTCTTTTAAAATGGTGCAGGCAAAAAGCGCTTTGGTGTCGCAATCGCCGCAGGCATTAACAGCATACTCAATTGGCGAATAAACCGCATAAGGCAATACAAATCCACAACATCCTGAAGGAGAGTTTTCTCTTGGTCTGCAATCATTGGTGAATCTTTGGCCAAAGGCAATGCTTGGGCAATTCTCATCTGTTACTAATACGTATGGTTTATGTTGCACACTAGACGCCACCATGTTTAGGGCATCCATGCCAGTTAATTGGTTGTCGGCAATGATTTTTCTATAGCCTTCTACCATTTCTTGTAAGCCAACCCTGTCGTTTTGATACATATTAGACCATATAGAATAATTAGGAAGCTCATAACTTGCTCTGTTTTCTTTGGCATTGTTGTAATCTGACTGTAAAACCCTAAATTTTAAAGTATAGGTTTTGCCATCTATAGAAATCCATTGCCATTCTCTCGCAATATAGGAATCGCTTTCCTTGTCGTTTTTGTTCTTTTTATGCTTCTTTTTTTCTTCTTGTTCATCCATCGATAAATCATCAAAATTATCTTGATCATCCGCCGATAAATCATTTAAACTTATATCCTCATCTTCTTTGTTCTCTAAAATATCATCTTCACTATCCTTTTCAGACCAATCAATTTTAGCTAATGAGTCCTCTAGAATAATGCTTTGTGCTATATGCTCCCCATTAAATATTTTAGGGTTTAACTTGAGCAAAGCAAAAAGCGCAAACACAAGAATAAGTCCCCAAAATACTTTGGTTATTATAGAGAAATATCTTTGTTCGTTCGCCATGGTTAAACTTATTTTTTAAGTTTTTTTTTCTTATAAAACAAACCTGTAATTCTTTTACTCTTTTCCAATGTCTTCTGACAGAATCTTTGCGCGATTAAGTAACTGTAAAATGAAATGGTAATTTCGCTCAAGGCCAATTCACGCATATAATCGCCTTGCCTTATTTCTTTGCTTTTAGTTACCAATACCAAGGGGATTAAAAATATAGTCAGGAACAATAAGTCAATTGCAATTTTCCAATTGCCCAAGCCGCGGTTTAAAAGATCAATTATGAGCAACAAGGAGTTGGTGTTGAAAACAGTAAAATCTTTGCCTTTTTCAGCTGTAAATAGATTTTCAATCATCCAAGTGTCTCCATGCGAGCTGTACTGGTTCTTTAGCTGCTCAAGTATTGTGTTTATCTGGTCTTTGAAAATATACAATTCAATCCCAGTGGCAAATATTAGAGCGATTGTTGAAATAGAAATTACCTGTATACTTACGGCAAATACATCGGAAAATGTAGACGCATTCATTACCGATTTTTTCCTCAACTGGTCTTTACTAACAGCCGTTTTTTCTTTTATTTCAGCATCTGTTAAACCACTCATATCACTTTCCATGTCTATGTATTCAGCATAATGCTTTTCGTGTTTTTTGTAATATGTCTCCAAGCTGCTTCCTGTTACATTAAAAGCTGTCATGATAAAAAGTCTATAAAGATTGAATACCACAAAAGACAAAAACAAAGCAACAAGAATTGCAATGGGCCAACTGTGAAAAATGGTCAAGATGTAGATGACGCTGGAAGCAAAACAAATTATGGCAATGAAAATTAGCATGATGGCCAGCATAGACATGATGTAGTTTTGCCTCTCACCTACCTTAGCGTCGGTTTTTAATAATAAATCCTTATCAAATCCTAATAGTTTGTTCCAACTCATTGTGTATGTTTATACGTGTTTTCTATTGTAGTTTTAAATGCAATCAAAAACCCTTCTACTTCTTTTATTCTAATTGCGTTCTTTTGGTCTTTGATACCTTCTGCTTTGTCAATTTTACTTCTACCCTTCGATTGAGCATTCTACCTTCCTTATCTAGGTTGTCAGATTTTGGTTCAGTGTCACCTTTGCCTATTGCTTCCAAACGATTGGCCTCAACCCCATATCTTATCAATGCCTGTCTAACACTTTCGGCACGGCGCTGTGATAATATTAAGTTGTCTTCTGGTTTTCCAACATTGTCAGTATGCCCAATTATCGTTGCATTGACGTTTTTGTTTTTTATTAGATTTTCCGCTAATTGCTTCAAATCTTTTTCTGATCCGGGTAGCAATATATTGCTATTGGTTTTAAATTGGACATTGGGCAAAGGCACCATTTCGACAGTGGTTTCAATAGTGGAGTCTACATACTTAAGTGTATCACCATCGGTTTTGATGCGTATGGTATCTCTTTTTATAAACGTGTCATGAATAGGAAGCGGTAGGGTATTGCCACCATTTTTATTGCAAGTATTAAATAAGTATGAAAGGGCAGCAATTAAAAGGGCCAATAAGGCGAGAAGTTTTAGCAAATCTAAACAACCACCAAGACTACCTAATGAAAATTGAGCACAACCTCCAGGTAATATGTTTTCACCACAACCCTTTGGCAATGGAGAATCACCACCTCCAATTGGATTTGGAGTAGGTCCTGGATCAGATCCTTTAATTCCGTTTGATTCTTTTCCTATTTTACCTAGAAGAGATCCTTTCACTATGCCATAGGTTTTGTCATCATGTTCCCATGAGTATACTACCTCTGGATTTTTAATTAAGATCTCATCAAAATTATATATGCGCTTGTCTTTGAAGGGTAAATCATCGTTTGGATGCAACTGAATGTTTGTTACATTGTGCAAGAGCAATGACTCTCGATTAAGATGTTCCTGCGCTTGGTATTCCTCAATGATTTTTACCTCTTTTAATTCTCCTCTATACAAATGCACATTGTGCAAACTGTCTATTGGAGTGACTTCATTAGCCCCCAAGGCACTTTTTTGAAGGGTGTAGAAATACCCTTCAAATTCGCCGGCAACATATTTTAATTCGGTCTCCATTTATTTCAAGTGCCTAGGCTGTAGGTTCGTCTGGCTTTATAAAAGATTCAGGGTTTTTAATAATATCTTGCCTTTCTTTTTCAGCAAATTGGGTAATGGCTTCCTTGGCATTTTCTTCTTCCTTTTTGTTTTGATGCTCTACTATGGAAATAATACGTTTTGGATTAAAGTTTACTTTTAATTTGTTGATTTTGTCGTTTTGATCAGGAACATGCTCCAAGCTAATACCTTGTTTTGCTTCTAAAATTTGATTCACATTTTCACCCATGTAATCGTATGGCGATTTGATCAACATTAATTTGAAGAGCACTGGCGCTATCTCAATGAGCATAAAAAGGATTCGCACCAACCAAATAGGTGCTGCTGCTGAGGCATAAACGACTGTTTTGGGTTTGTCTTCAAGCGGCTTTAGGGTGGCTGGATCGTATTGAGGAATTGCTTTTTCTTGAGAAGATAATTTTTCCAACATCATAATTTGGTCTAAGAAACCTGCGTCCATAGCCTCAATTTTTTTGGCTTCGTCTTCGAGAACTTTTATATCGGCTTGTTCAGCATTGATGACATTGAGCTTGGAGGCCAAAAAGGTTTTTTGGGCTTCTTCTGCCGCCGCCTTTGCTTGATCTCTTTCGTTATATAGGTCTTTGTGCTGGGAGCAATTTGCACCTTGTACACATCTTTTTTGCCCATTTCGGCCAATCTGAATATCTTCGATCACCATTACTTTTTCAGCCGCTACTTTATCTTTTTCTGCTAAAATTGAAGAGTCCAATTTAAATTGCTCTTTGGCTTTTAAAACAGAGCCAGAGGTCTGCATCTGGTATTTGGTCTCAAAGATTCTTTTTTGGGCAAGCTCTTTTTTGGTGTCATTCCATTCTCTTTGGATTTCTTTCTGAAAGATATAGGTTTCCAACGGTGCAGAAATGGTTAGACCAAGTAATACCGCCATGGCAAGACGCGGGATTGCATTTAAAAATTCTTTCCCTTTAATATTTTCGGTTCCATCGCCTTTTCCGGTGCTGGAAACAATAAATCTGTCCAAATTGAAAATTATTACTGCCCAAGCCAATGCGATTGGAATGGTAATGAACCAATTGCCTTCCATCTTGCCTGTACTAGGATTCACGTCTGCAAAAATGGTATGCATGGCAAAGCCCATAGACAGGGCAGCCATAACACCAGTGGCCAATACCACTCCCCCAATTCCCACATATTTAACGTGGTCGGAGTAACTTGAATATTCTAGAATTTTTTTGTCCGCACCTGCGCACCACCATAAAAATTTAGTGCCCGCATGCGCTTCTTTTACTTTGTAATCAACATGTTCGTTCATACTGTTATGTTATTTTTTTTAATATTTTATTATTTTTTTTCTTATTAACTCGTCGTCGTAGTCTTTGGTGCTGAAGCTGTAGCCTTTGGTTAGTCTTGCTGCATCAATATTTGAATAGAGTTCTTTCTTTTTTTCATCCGCATACACAATTTTTTCGCAATGGATTCTTGTATTACCTGGATTAATTAAATGCTCTCTATACCAATTGCGCATGCGTTTTAATTTTTCAAAAAACTTACTATTGATTAGCTTATATTCTGTTATTGCGCTAATGTTAACTTGAGGGGCAGGCCTTATGATATGATCTGAATAATTTGAAATTTTAGTGGTTTCTATTCTGTATTTTTTCTCTTCAGGTATTTGTATTTGGGCATTAATTTTTTCTCCCCAAAATCCATAGGCCGTTAAACCGTATTCAGAAATGTTTTCTTTTATGAGCACATTGGCTGCATTGCCTTTTAAGTTCTCGCCTACATGCGTAATGTCAATTCTTCTAGAACCTTTTACCTCCCAATATAGCTTCATCTTATTGCCAATAATAAAAACATCATCCTCTAGGATATCCATATAGATATCTGAGTCATTTTGATCTTTCCCAACAAAAAGTTCTTGTGCATAGCTGTATTCAAAAAATACGATTTCTAATTTCTTTCTTAATACAATTTGCTTTAAATATTTTGCTATAATATTGGTATAAGGAAGCATAGCTAAAATAGCACAAATAATGGCGAAATATTTCATTCCCTCCATGGGTGCTAATTCTGATATCCATTTATACAATGCTTCCATTTGCTTTATACTACACCTATAATTTCTGTTGCTTCAAATGATTCCCAATCAAATTCGCCAATTTCTGATGGTGCGGTTGTTTCAAGCAGTAGGTATTTTTTTTCGCCCAAATTGACCATTTCGCCTTCAATGCCTAGATCTGATACCGCCGCCATCATATGTCCGCCATCTGTTTGCTCGTTTTCTGATTTTACAAGACACCGCACCAAAACAATGTTTTCCCTTGGGATTAGATTAAAAAGAATTGATGCAAAGAAAATTGATTTGCTGTCGCAATCGCCATATCCTAAAATAAACGATTCGGGTGGCACACCGATTTCGTGGTAATACCATTCATTTGTGTCAAATTCAGGTCTGCCATAAGGGATAAACTGAACAAAATTTAAAGCAGCCTGCACGCGGTTAAAATAGCTGTCTGAATCGTTTTTTAATAAGTCTTTTTGGATTTGTTCAGAAATTCGGATTGTAAACTCCGAGTATTTATTAACTAGGTATTTATAGTCTACCCCTAAGTCTTCAATTGAGTTGAAATACCAGCCATCTTTATTCATATTTGCTTTAAAATCTGACTCGGGTAAAGCAGAATTTAAAGTGAAACCATTTTCGTTTGTTGTAACTAAGTGGCCTTGTAAGCCAAAGTAATCGACCTGTTTTGAAATTTCAGTCGAGACTAGAGTTGTTTCAAATACACCAGAATGTTTCTTGATCAAAGGATATTCGTATCTAAAAAAGGCTGCATCGTTAACTATTTTACCCGTAAGTTGTTTGTTATAACTCGAAAAGCCTTCTGGTATTCTATTGTAATTCTTGCCCTTTGTTTTATGCTGGGTTAAAAACTCAATTAGCGTCATATTATCCTTATTGTATGTTAAATCAGGTTTTTTGTATTGATTAAAAAACCCTGATAAATAGGCGATTACTATTAAAATAAATATGCTTAATACAGCAAGATGCACGAAATTTTGTAAAATTTATTATTGCAATTATAGGTATTATTTTTGTAAAGAGAATGTATTAAAAAAATAATTAGCCTTGTTCATTTGGGTATTGATCAACTTAATATTAAGGCTCTTCTCTCCCGATTCATTGCAGCGTGTTTTCTATTTATGGCGCCTTGCACATAAAAGCTTACTTAAACATCGGTGAATGTATGGACATTAACGGTTTGAATACTGCAGTTTGTTTTATGCTTATAAAATAAGATTCGTTATCCTAGTGAAGTTGTTTTTTTAAGTGATAGTGCCGATTAGGTATTCAACGAAATTAGGGAGTTTTTTTAAAAAAAACTAAACCTTGTCTACTATACTTCCACCATAAAACCCATGCATGAAAAATACATGTGGCAAACTGATACAAGACAGAAAGATAAAGAAATTGCTCCAAATATTTTTCAATAATATTTCTTGAACAGAATTAAATACAAGGATGCAAGCGAAAAAAGCAATTGCGCCAAGCAAGTAAGGCCAGGCTTTTTTGTGCAGTTGTATGGAGCTTAGCGATAAACCCGTTTTTAAATCTTGCCAGGCATTGAAACTGTGTTGGCAAATAAAATAAAGAGAGAATGCGGCGATTAAGGGTAAAAATAAACCAATAAATAACAGGAGTGATAACCGTAAAAAGTATTTTTTATTTTGCGATAAACAAAGGTATAGGCATATGAATGCAGATGCAATTGAGGCGTATAATGAGAATGAATTTACTTGGATATTCAAAATGTTTTCAGGCCATAAACCATCAATGTTTTTAAGAAGTAAAATCGACTCTTGCCAATGGCCAATAACCACAATAAATAGTATAAGTGCTCCTACTAAAGTGCCTTTCAATGAAGCTTTTAAAGAGTGTGACTTTTCACTTAAGCGTTGTAATTCTGATTCGCCAAAATGAAAGGAAGAATACAAAAGAAATAATGCCAAAGCGAACTTTGGGGAGTAGATCCAAAGTGTAAAATTAAGGGCCATGATCAAAAGGTATTTGGCAATAAAATAGATAAGAGGTTTTGAATCTTTTTTGAGCAAATGGTCGACGGCTCCATGCGGAATACCAATAAGCAATAAACCTATTGCAATGATCGAATACATATAGATTTCGGTAAAGGGATTGCCTATTAAAGTTAATATGAAATAGATTATGAGGGCTATTGCCATCGTTAGATTCTTAATACTTATGCTTTTAAAGATGTGTATGCAGGAAGCTTTTATAAAGGGTTGAAAGGGTAATGAAGCGAATATTTTAATTTCTTGTAGCAAGGAGGTTTTTTCATCGAGGAAAGAAAATACAGTTGATATTTTTTGCGCTTTAAACAATCGGCTAAAAATTTCTTTACCCAAGTAAGGCCATCTAAATAAAATAATTAGCAGCAGCGAATCGTAGAATTTAAATCTGTTTTTTGATGGCTTAGCAATGCTTGCAAATTTGTTTTTAGAAATTTTAGTTGCCACCTCTTCAGCAAAATAGAACATGTTTTTGAATCCATATCCAGTGCTTGGTTTGATAAGATTGGCGCGGGAGCCAGTATTTAGAACGCCAGCCTGAGTGCTTGCGGGATTTACATAATTTGTCATTGGTATGCAACCGGTTTCCTCAGTTACAACTTGATAAGGCCCAAAATGAGATTCTATTTTTTGGGATAAAACGTCTTTTGCGTAATCAAGATTTATTTTTTCAGCACCAAATCGGGTGAGTTCGATCAATGCTTCTTTGTTTGAAAAAGGCAGTACATAAAAGAACTGGGTAAAATGGTCTTGTTCGACATCAAAATTCATCATCTCAAAAGTATTGGAATCGAATACTTCTTTTTCGAATTTTACCTGAAGACCGTAAAAGCTTTGATGAAGGTGTATATGGTTTGTTTTGTCAATTTTTGGAGTCCTACTGTCGAAGACATTCTTAGCATAAAAAATGCCGTTGTCTGTATGCAGGGCATTAAGGCCATTAGAACTGCTTATGTCATTGCATTTGGCTTGGTGAATTGTGATTTTATTTTGCGCAATCAGATTTTTAGTGAATTGGTACAAATCTATACTTCTGATGTAATAATAGGGTTGAGCGCTAATGTTTTGTGCACTTGCTTTGTTTATTTCAATTTGATTGTAAGAATGGCTGATGATAACCTTTAGTTCATTTACAATTGAATCGTTTGGAGAAGCCCAAAAGCAATAGGTTTTGTCGTTTTCGTTTTTTTTATCAGCTTCAATGACGGCTACTTTTTTATCATTGATTAACTTAGTTTCGATGAGCTTTTTAAGGATTAAGCTGTTGCTTGCACCCATGCCAATAAATACATAGTCGTACACCAATTCCTGACTTAGGTTTTCAGTTTTTTGATTTATTAGACCCATGTTTTTACCGAAAAATAGTACTTAAAAAAAGAAGGCTATTTAGAAAATTCCAAATAGCCTTCTTAAAGTATAAATTTATTTTATTTTTAATTAATCTTCTGAAGAACGGCTTAAAGAATAGATAACCAAACCAAAACCGATTTTGTTGATTGCGTCAGCGATGTTGTAAACAATATCCATATAATGTCTAGCAGAAACTTGATCTTTTATTAAGATCATTCCAAATAAACCATGTTCAGTTCCTAGGATGTAACCTAGGGGATAGATAGCCCAACCAACTAGAACGAACCAAGCCAATACTTTTGTTGCCTTTGCAACTTGAGGACCGGCTGATTGAGCCAATTTAGCTACATCACCCATCCAAACCAAGTACACAATGTAGAAATAAGCAGCACCGGAGACAACACCCCAAAGTACGCTGTTTTTTACATCGATGGTTTCACCGAAATAACCTGTAACCAACATCACCAAAGATGCTAGGATAAGTTTCCACAACAAACCAATTTTAGCACCTGCTTTTTTAGTGATTAAGTAGAACTCAACACACATTAAAGGCACAGTAAGAATCCAATCCACATAACGGAAAAACGTTGGAGAGTCACCTGTCTCCAAATTGTAACCTCTCATGTAGTAGTAGTGAACTGCTGCAATGAATGTAATTAACCCTGAAACCAAAACGGATGTTCTCCATTTTGGTGAAGTGTTGTTTAATTCAAAGAAAAAGAAAACTGAAGCGGCCATCATAGCCATTGTTCCGATAAAAAACGTAAATGCTACGTAGTTATCGCTTGCGATTTTTAAATGTTCCATCTTAAATATTATTTTTTTTTCCTACTCATAAGGCTTTTCGGATTTCGCCCATTTTAGAGTGTTTTTTCACTTCAGGGTTCAATTATAACAAAATGATTTTAAATTTGTTTTTTTATAGATACAAAAAAAAATAAGTCTTTGTAAATTAGCCAAATAAATTTTTGCAAGTCGGATGTTTTTCCACTTTTATCGAATATTTTACGTCGTATTTGGTGCTTTGAAACGTCACTTTGTTGGTTTATGTTGGCCAAATTAAACAAATTGACTTAGCGGCTTGGGTTAATCGTTGTTAGATAGATTCATCTCAGTGGTATGCGCCCACTAATATCGATTCCTTATGCTTTGAAGAGGCTGACATTGTTGGGCTTGTCGAGTATTGAAACCAGGCGTTTAAGTATGGATTTCTTCTCTCCTTTTCGTTTTATTTTATCCGTAAATCGTTGTAAATGATACCAGTACCATAGGTGTTGTGGGATTTTTTTTTGCATTGTCATTTGAAACAGTTAATTTAGATAAAGGAATATATTTTTTAGAAGCGCCTAGCTCAACAGATCTAAGCGCTTTTTCTTTGTGTAATACTTCAGATCTATGAAATTAAGTCCAATATGATTCATATGCGCGTTTCCTTAAAAACCACTTGTATAATTCGATTATAGTTTTATATTTGTTTTTCGAAGTGAGGAAAAGTTCAAAATAAAATCGAGTTTAATGATGCCAAAATATATATCTACAAACACTTATGAAAAGAAACTTACTTATTCTATTATGGAAACGCTGTTGCGTTTTGTCTTTGTTCCTATTGCCATTTATAGGCCATGCACAGTTAAGTGGTAATTACACCATTAATCCTACAGCTTCAGCCAGCAATAGAAATTACCAAAACTGGGCTTCTGCAGTTGGTGATTTAATTAGTGGTTCTCGAACAGATGGCGGAAACGCCCAAGGTTCGGGTGTAAGTGGTGCTGTAGTGTTTTCTGTATACGATACGGTTTATAACAATGTCGCCGTTGAGATTACTGCAATTACAGGGGCTTCTTCTACCAACAGCATTACCTTTAAATCATCGAGGGGTGACAGCTCGAAATGTATTTTGAAAAACCCTTCATCCTCTGCTAGCACCAACGATTTTGTGCTTTCTTTATATGGTGCCGATTACATCAACTTTAAACAAATTGGTTTTGAACGCACCGGCACACAAACCTATTGCACTGTTGTGCAAATTTGGAATGACGCAGACTACAATACTTTTACACGTTGCTATTTGCGCGGAAGAAAAATGCCCAGCAATTCGAGTTTGGGTTTTAACTATGGTATAGGTTCGTGTTTCTTTATATCAGGCAATGCAGATTATACACAGTTGGTACAAAATAGAATGCTTTACGGTTACAATGGCTTGTACTGCGCAACAGCGAATACCAATTTTTTGATTGATAAAAATATTGTGGACACCAGTGGATCAGCTGGTATTTATATGACCAGTCAAACAGCGTTGCGCATCACCAACAACCAATTTAGAATGGGCGATTTTGGACCCAACCAAGGGCACTACACCTCATATGGAATGCGTATTGAGTCTTCGCCAAGCATGGTGCTTGCAGGAAATAAAGTGCAAATGCTAACGGTCAATTCTCAGGTTTGTAGAGCGGTGATTTTAGCCAGTACCACCAGTACAGCCTCGGCACCAACCTTGGTGTACAACAACTGGATATTAAACAGTGGAGGTACAGGCGATTGCACTGGCTTGGCCGTTTACTTGTGCAGTTATTTGAATTTTTATTACAACAATGTATTGGTTAATTCATCGCTTTCAAGTGGTGCAGCCTACTACCATTATCCTCAATATTCAAATTCCTATATCCGTTTAGTCAATAACAATTTAATTAACAAAGGAGCAGGGTATGCCATCAATGTGCCTGGAACCAATACCACAGATTTCGATTCTGTGGATTACAACAATCTATACAGTTCTGGAACCAATTTGGGTCAATGGGCTGCCACCAATTACACAACAATGGCGGCTTGGAAATCGAATACCGGAAAAGATGCCAATTCAATGAATTTAGATCCAGGGTATTTGAGTACTTCCGACTTGCATATTTCTAGTATTGGATTAAATGGAAAGGCCTTAAAATTGGGTTGGGTAAGAACAGACATTGACAATGAAATGCGCGATACCTTAACACCTGATATAGGCGCTGACGAATTTTTTCCTGTGCCGAGAGATATAGGTATAACGAGCTTAGACAGCCCCATGGTGTTTTGTGCCGGCACCCACAAAGTAAAAGTGCGTTTTCAGAATTATGGTTCAGATACCATTAAGTCTACTCAAATTGTGTGGCAAGTAAATACGGTTGCACAAACTTCCTACAATTGGACAGGTGTTTTAGCTCCAGGAGCTACCTCAGCGGCAATCCAAATCGGCACGTATACAGTAAGCGCAAACACACCTTACACGTTTAGGATGTGGACGCGTATTCCAAATAACTTGAGCGATGGCAAACCCGCGAACGATACCTTAAAAGTTACGCGCTTGGCGGGCTTGAGTGGAACTTATAGTTTGGGCGATACAGCAGGCACCGATTTTAAATCGTTTAACGATGCCATTAATTCATTGTCTGCACGGGGTATTTGTGGGCCTATTACTTTTAATGTAAGACCGGGTATTTACAACGAACAAATAACGTTTTTACAATTGCCAGGCATGGGTATTTCGAACCCAATTGTGTTTCAAAACAGAACCAGTGATAGCTCCAATGTTATTGTCAGCTTGCCCTCCACCACAGCAACAGGCAATAACAATGCAACTTTGCAATTGAGGGGCGCAGACTACGTGACTTTCAAAGGCATTACCTTTACAAGAACAGGTATAAATCCGTATGCATATGTCATACATATATTAAATGGGTCGAACCACAACACATTTACGCGTTGCCAAATGGTAGGTGTTAAAGCAGCTTCATCAACAGCTGCTGCGGTAACGGTTTGGTCGGATGCTGGAGTCGATGAGTACAATGCATTTATTGGCAACAAAATGCGTTTGGGTACTTATAATTTCTTGTACACCTCTGGCAATAATTCTGCACATGAAAATGGAACAGTATTGGATGGAAATGTTTTTGACAGTTCATACAACCAAGCGGTATTGATTAACTACAACGATGGTATGGTGATTAAGAACAATACATTTTTGAACAACAGTGCTCCCTTGGCTGGCAATTCGCATATTCAATTAAAGCGCTGTGACAATCTTGTTCGCTTAGAAAACAACCGATTTACAGGAACGAACGCTGAATCTGCTGTGTTGTTAAGCAATTGCACTTCCAACAGCAGCGCGCCAAGTTTGGTGGTTAACAATGTTGTGACTAAAGGCATAGGAAAAGGATTTTCAATTGATACCGCGAAGAATTATACCTTCGGATTTAACAGCATGTATTTTAGTTCGAATACCAATACCAATGCTGGTATTTATTCTATGCATAGTGCCAATATTGGGTTGTCGTTTTGGAACAATAATATTTATATGGTTGGAGGCGATGCGTTTAATGTGATAGCCCCTAGTTCTATAAGCGCAAGCAATTACAACAATTTAATTTCTAAAGGCACCCAATTTTCGTATTGGGGCGCAGCTACCAGCGACTTGAATAGTTTGAAATCAGTAAGTGGTAAAGAGCAAAATTCATTGTCTGTTGATCCGTTTTTTACCTCATCATTAAACCTACACATTATCAATCCACTGATGAAAAATTCAGGAACACCAATACCAGGTGTAAAATTGGATTTTGATGGAGAAAAGCGCGACAGTTTGAAGCCCGATATTGGAGCGGATGAATTTAAGTTGGCCGCCAACGATGCTGGGGTTTCAGACCTGTACAAACCATTGGCTGGTAGTTGCGCAGGTCTATTGCCACTTGAAATTGTTTTGAACAATTATGGCGGAGATACCTTAAAGTCTGTGACCATAGAATGGAAGGCAGCGGGCGTTCCGCAGACACCATATACATGGACAGGTGTTTTGTTGAGCAAGCAAAGCGATACCTTTGTATTGGGTAATTTTAATTTTGCAAAAACACTAAATCCTAAGTTTATAATTTGGAGCAGTTTGCCAAACGGACAAACTGATGCCATTCGATTTAATGACACCTTTACTGGCAACCGTTCAACCAGAGCTTTGCCTGCTGCTGATGCGGGGGTTGATCAAACAGCCTGTGCCGGAGTAGCAGTGGTATTGGGTCCGAATGCTGTGAATGGATACAGCTATGTTTGGAATGATATAGACAACCAAGTACAAGTAGGTACTAACTCTAAAATTTCGGTCACGCCTCCGACCAAAACCAGCTATGAGTTGATTGTAACCAATAATAGCTTTGGATGCAGCAAGCGCGATACTGTGGTGGTAACAATCACCGCTTCGCCAATTGCAAATGCAGGGGTCGATAAGTCGGTTTGTTTTGGGTCTTTTGTTTCAATAGGAACCGCCGCACAGTCAGGATTTGCCTATTCATGGAGCAGTTCACCTAGTGGCTATACAAACTCAACGGCCAACCCAAGTGTTTTAGCCCTTCAAACCACTTTATATATTTTACAAAAAACCATCACGTCTAGTTCGTGCAGCGATTTGGATACTGTTTTGGTAACGGTAAATCTATTACCAACCCCTAATATTTCAGGAACTGCTGCCATGTGTCAAGGTACGCAACAAATTTATAGCACCAAATCGAATGTGGGTAGTACCTACAAATGGAGCAACGCAATTGGGCAATTTATCAGTGGACAGAACAGCAACTCTACAAACATAAAATGGAAAGCATCAGGAACCGATATCATCAATGTGATAGAAACCAATAATAAGGGTTGCAAGGATACTGCATACTATTCAATTGTAGTTAATCCTAAACCAGTTTCAAAGTTCACTGCTACAGATGCCTGTGTGGGCGCAGTAACGGTGTTCACAGATTCGAGCCAGGGCGCAACAAGTTGGTCTTGGAACTTTGCCGATGGGAATCTTTCAACGCAAAAGAATCCAAGCCATACGTTTACCAATGCGGCCTCTTACAATGTTCAGCAGATCGCACTCAGTCAATATGGTTGCGTGGATACCAGTGTAACAACGGCCTATGTAAATCCTTCACCAAAAGCAAAATTCGGAATGAGCAAAGGACAGCTCTTAGACTTTACCTTCTTCGATTCTACAATAAAAAATGGTGGAACCATTGTAACCTATACTTGGTATTTTGGTGATGGTGATTCAATTGTTTATAGCGGTCAAACCAGTCCTCAGCACACGTATAAAGCGGAGGGCAATTACACCGTTCGTTTGTGTGTGAAGACCAACAGAGATTGTGAAAGCTGCACCACCATGCAAATATCAGCAGTGGGATTAAATCA
>CAMDAF010000005.1 GCA_945888525.1 Chitinophaga pinensis | reverse complement strand
AAATTAGAAATAGACGCGGCTCCGTCTAGTAATGAAAATTGAGTGTGACAGTGTAAATGAGTAAATTCAGGCATTGGCGAAGTGAAACTTAATGTTGTAAAATTAATATTACACTTTTGTTTTTTATCGTTTGTTGATAAAATTAAACTGCAAAAAAAAATGATTTTCTAGCCCTTTGTGAAATCAAGTAGTTTTGATTTTTGTATTTTCGAATTGGCGGTGGAAAATCGTTTATTTCGTAATTAACGGATAAAGCATAAACTAACGAATCATCGCGTTTTAAGACAATTTATTTGCGTTCTTAAAATCCTTCCAATTGTTTTTATTGTAAATAAAAATAGCTTTATACTGTGCATCGTTAAAATTGCGCAAAATACAAATTGGTCTTTTATAATGGCTTCCGATAAACATGAATACAAAAAGACTTAATTTAAGGCATTTTTATTGGTATTAATTATACATCAATGGTCTGCAACAATTTGTTTTTTATGTTGAAAACTTGAAATGACCTACTGCGTTTAATTTGTTCATCTTTGTGGTGTAAACATGCAAGCAGAAATTATAACCATAGGGGATGAGTTGTTAATCGGTCAAGTTGTTGATACCAATAGTGCTTGGCTTGGGCAAATGCTCAATAAATCAAACATTAAGGTTAATCGAATAAATTCCATAAGTGATGATGCAAATGAAATTAAGGACATGCTCACAAGCTGCATGAAGCGTTCTGAATTGGTTATTATTACAGGTGGATTAGGGCCAACAAAAGATGACATCACCAAAAAAACGCTTAAAGATTTTTTTGGCATGTCATGGCGTATTGATCAAGAGGTGATCGATCAATTGGAAATGTATTTTAAAGACCGTGGCAGGCAATTGATGGAAATCAATAAAATACAAGCTGAATTGCCCGACGGCTGCATTACCTTATTCAATGAATGGGGAACTGCGCCAGGAATGTGGTTTGAAGTTGATGGCCGAGTTGTTATTTCGCTGCCAGGTGTGCCGTATGAAATGAAAAACATATTTGAATTTAAGGCCTTGCCAAAAATTCAAGAACGATTTCAAGAACCAAGTTTGTACCATAAAACCATTGTAACATTCAATATTCCCGAATCTATACTGGCCAAACAAATTGAAGACATTGAAGACCAATTGCCCAGCAATATAAAGTTAGCCTATTTGCCAGGTTTGAATGTCGTTAGATTGCGCTTAACGGGCACAATGAGCGATGGCCTAGATATATACAAATCTGTTGATTCTTTTTCTCAAAGAATAGTTGACAGGGTAGGATCTGGTGTTATTGCGACCCAAGATTTAACCCTAGCCGAAATTATTTCCAATATTTTAATCTCAAATGGCAAGACCTTAAGTGTTGCAGAAAGTTGCACTGGCGGCTATATTTCCCATCTTTTAACTTTAATTCCTGGCGCCTCAAAGGCTTTTGTCGGTTCGGTTATTAGCTATAGTAATTCTGTTAAACACCACCAATTGGGTGTTGAATCAACTTTGTTTGAAACAGTTGGAGCCGTTAGCGAACAAGTGGTTTCGCAAATGGCTATTGGTGTAAGAGAGCGTTTGCAAACCGATTATTCGATAGCCGTTTCAGGTGTGGCAGGCCCTGCCGGGGGAAGTGATGAAAAACCTGTGGGGACCGTTGTTATTGGTGTTTCTTCTGCCCAAGAAACCATCGTTAAAACTTTTCATTTCCATGGTGAGAGAATGAATGTCATAGGCCGCTCGGCAAACATGGCGTTTGTTATGCTTAAAGATTTAGTACAATGATTGCTTTTAAAATTTCAATTAAATGGTTTTAAATCCAATGTATAAACTTAAATTTGCAGCATGAATAACGACCAATTGAAGGATTTAAAAGGCCGCGTCGAGGCTTTGGGGAGGTATCTTTGACGTCACTCAAAAACTGGCTTTAATAGCCGACGAAGAATCACAGACCTTGGCACCTAATTTTTGGGATGTGCCAAGTAAAGCCGAAAAACACCTCAAATTAATTAAAGAAAAGAAGTTCTGGACTGATGCTTACAAAAAGTGTGGGGATGGAATTGATGAATTGGATATTTTAAAAGAATTTCAAGAAATTGGTGAAGCAAGTGATGAAGACATCGACCAAGCTTATAAAACTTGTGTTTTGAATGTCGAAGATCTTGAGATGAAAAACATGTTGAGAAGTGAAGAAGACCGCTTAGGCGCGATTCTAACCATTAACAGTGGAGCAGGGGGAACGGAAAGTTGCGATTGGGCTGAAATGTTGTCACGCATGTACATCATGTGGGGAGAAAAGAACGGCTATAAAGTAACTGAAATAGATAGACAAGATGGGGATGTTGCTGGTATAAAATCTATCACGATTGAATATGAAGGCCATTTTCCTTACGGCTATTTAAAAGGTGAAAGTGGTGTTCATCGGATGGTTAGAATTTCCCCTTTTGATTCCAATGCCAGAAGACATACCTCCTTTGCCTCAGTTTATGCATACCCAATGGTTGACGATGATATCGTTATTGATATCAACCCTGCAGATGTGGAACTTCACACCAGTAGAAGTGGAGGTGCAGGCGGGCAAAATGTAAATAAAGTTGAGACAAAAGTTCAATTAACGCATAGGCCAACAGGTATCGTGGTTATTTGCCAGAAAGCCCGCTCACAAGGCGAAAACAGACAACTAGCCATGCAAATGTTAAAGTCTCAATTGTATGAACTGGAATTGAGAAAAAAGAACGAAGCCCGCGATGCAATCGAAGCCAGTAAAATGAAAATTGAATGGGGTTCTCAAATTAGAAACTATGTTTTTCATCCCTATAAATTGGTGAAAGATGTGCGCACCGGGGAGGAAACCAGTAATATACAAGCCGTAATGGACGGTGAAATTGATGGTTTCATTAAAGCATTTCTCATGGCTATGAGTGGCGCATCGAAAGATAAAAATCTATAATTTGAAACCTAATCCAAGAACCTTATTTTTGTAGAATGAAATTAGTGTTATTTATAAGCTTTTGTTTGCTTGTTACCTCATGCAGCAACAGTTCTATTGACGGTGCTATTGCAGACATTAAAAATATAGAACAAAACAACAAACTTAAAAACAGCGATAGCTTGATTAATTCGTATTTGAGGTTTGCTGATGCCAATCCAAAACACGATTCTGCAAGCGCTTTTTTAATGAAAGCTGCACATATTTGTGTTACTTCTTCTAAAGTGGTAAAAGGTGCCCGGTTGTACGAACGTGTTGCAACTGAATATGCAGGAAGTTCTATGGTTCCCCAAGCTCTTATTAACGGAGGAATTGCATTTGCTACCATTCCTGATCCTGCGCATGCAAAGAAGTTATACGATCAATTTATTACGCTTTTTCCAAACCATCCAAGAATTGAAGAAGTGAAAAAATGGTCGGAATACTCTGGATTAACGGATGAAGAACTTTTTAGAAGATTTGAAGCCCGTTTGAATCCTAAAGATACTTCAAATTAAATGCTTAAGCAAGTTAAAATAGCTGAATGTTCGAGAGATGCTATGCAAGGATTTTCGCGAATTATTCCTACTGATTTGAAGGTTGAATACATTAACTCTTTATTAGAAGTTGGATTTGATACCATCGATTGCGGTAGTTTTGTTTCCGCTAGAGCAGTTCCCCAACTCGCCGACACAAGTGAGGTTCTTGCGAGAATTAATAAGACCAATAACCATACAAAGTTGTTGAGCATCATTGCAAATGAAAAAGGAGCAGAAACAGCCTGTAGCTTCGAAAACATAGACATCATTGGATTTCCCTTTAGCATTTCTGAAACCTTTCAATTAAGAAATACAAGACAAACAACAAATCAGGCTTTTGAGCGCATAAAGTCTATCCAAAATATTGCAACAAAACACAATAAAAAATTTCTTGTTTATTTGTCTATGGGTTTTGGTAATCCTTATAAAGACGAATGGTCAGTTGCATTGGCAATAGAGTGGTGCAATAGAATCGCAAATGAAGGGATTACCCGAATTAATTTATCAGATACCATAGGTGTTGCATCAGCAAATGATGTTAAATCGTTGTTTGAAGGCGTGAAAGGAATCGATAAAGTCGAATTTGGAGCCCACTTGCATACAAGACCTGATAATTATCTTCAAAACCTTAAAGCTGCCTACGAAAGTGGTTGTAGAAAGTTTGATTCAGCCATAAAAGGATTTGGAGGTTGCCCATTTGCCGCAGATAAGTTAACTGGAAATTTGCCAACAGAATTCTTGCTCGACTATTTAGAATCTGTTAATGAAACAGTTCAAATAAATAAAGTTAAATTTTCGAATTCACTTGCTCTTGCTTCAACCGTTTTTGAGTAGATACTTCATTTTCCTTACGATCGATGTCTGAATCGAATTAAAAAATTCAAGCTAAAGGTTGGAAGTATTGATTAAAGAGTTAATGATTTTATGCAAAATCCGAAAACCAACTCTAAAAATTAATTAATTAGATTTTAATTTATAAATTTAAATCGTGGATTTATAATCCATTTAATTGGGTTATTTTTATTAATTTCGCCCTTTAAATGCTTAATTCAGTAGCTTTTTACACACTTGGTTGTAAACTCAATTTTTCAGAGACCTCAACAATTTCCAGACAATTGGAAACTGCAGGTTTGCTTAAAAAAGAGTTTACTGATTCAGCTGATATATACGTTATAAATACCTGTTCTGTTACGGATCATGCAGACAGAAAATGTAAGAAAGTTGTAAAAGAGGCTCTAAAGTATAACCCCAATGCATTTATAGTTGTTATCGGTTGTTATGCGCAGCTCAAGCCAGAAGAAATTGCGAACATACCGGGGGTTGATCTTGTATTGGGTGCTGCCGAAAAATTTAATTTGGTTCAACATTTAAGTGGAATTCAAAAGAAAAATGACAAGGCGCGTGTTCACAATCAAAACATTAAAGAAACCAACGTTTTTATACCTGGGTTTTCTATTGGAGACAGAACCCGATCTTTTTTAAAAGTTCAGGATGGCTGCGACTATTTTTGTTCTTTTTGTACCATTCCTTTAGCGAGAGGAAAAAGCAGAAGTCAAACCATTTCAGAAACGCTTAAAACGGTGCAAGAGGTTTCTAAAACTGAAGCAAAAGAGGTTGTTCTAACGGGTGTTAATTTGGGTGATTTTGGTGTTCAAAATGGAGAAAACTTTTACGATTTGCTCATTGAATTGGATAAGATTGATGGGATAGATCGTTACCGTATATCCTCGATTGAACCAAATTTACTTGAAGATAGAATCATAGATTTTGTTTCAAAATCAAATAAGATAATGCCACATTTTCATATTCCCCTACAAAGTGGATCAAACACAATTCTTAAAAGTATGAGAAGAAAATACGAAAGAGAATTGTATGCAGATAAGGTGCAAAAAATCAAAAGTCTAATGCCAAATTGTTCAATAGGAGTTGACGTTATTGTAGGATATCCCGGGGAAACTGATGAAGCGTTTTTAGAAACATATAATTTTATCAAAGATTTAGAAGTTTCCTATTTGCATGTTTTTCCATATTCTGAAAGGGCTCAAACCACAGCGGCAAAGTTAAAAGATAAAGTTCATCAATATAAAAGAAACGAGAGAACCGAAATGCTTAGGATTTTAAGCGAAAAGAAAAAACAAGCATTTTATACCTCGCAACTGAATAAGGAACATTTCGTTCTTTTTGAAAATGAAGAGAAAAATGGAAAAATGTATGGATTTACTGCCAATTATGTCAAAGTTGAAACAGATTATGATCCACTGCTAATAAACGAAATTACCCCTGTCTTACTTAAAAATATTAACCAAGACGGTTACGCTTTATCTGAAATAAATTACTCAAACTCAACAATCAATCATGTATCCTAATTTCTACTATATTTTTAAAGACTGGTTTGGAATCGAACTAGACTTCCTGAGAATGATCAATTCTTTTGGCTTTTTTGTCGCCATTTCTTTTCTATTGGCAGGATGGGCTATGCGGGTTGAATTAAAAAGAAAGTTTAATGATGGTATCCTAGGCAATGGCATAAAGTTGAAATATTTTACAGGAAAGCCAATGCCCAATTCAGATTATATCAGTTCTGGAGTTACTGGTTTTGTTTTTGGTTTTAAAATTTTACCCCTATTTCTTGATTTTTCAATATCAAACAATGATCCTCAAGCCTTCCTACTTTCAACCCAAGGCAACTTATTTTATGGGCTGCTTGTAGCCTTTTTGTTGCTTGCTTTTAATTATTGGCAAGATAAAAAACAGAGATTAGCAGAGCCAATCGAACAGGTAAAGACCGTTGACCCATCCTATTATATTGGAGAATTAACTCTCGCGGCTTTTATAGGGGGTATTTTAGGGGCTAAGTTCTTTCATATTCTAGAAAATTTATCGGAATTTAATCAAGATCCAATGGGTTCAATTTTGTCTTTTAGCGGTCTAACTTTTTATGGTGGACTTATTGTTGGTGGAATCTCTGTTCTTTATGTCGCTAAGAAAAAAGGAATTCCATTTCTTCACATGCTTGATGTAGGCGGCCCAGCTATGATGTTGAGTTATGGCACTGGTCGGATAGGCTGCCATGTAAGCGGAGACGGAGATTGGGGGATTGTTAATACAGCACCTAAACCGAATTGGCTGTCTTTTTTGCCTGATTGGATGTGGCGTTACGATTACCCCAACAACGTAAATAGTGTTGGCGTTCCAATGCCCAATTGTATTGGTGAACAGCATTGCAACCATTTGGACCCTATGGTTTTTCCAACGCCATTTTACGAAACCATTATGGCCTTAATCCTTTTTGCTATTTTATGGTCGATTAGAAAAAAACTAAAATATGGCGGTTTGCTTTTTGGTATTTATTTAATTATGAATGGTTTGGAAAGGTTTATGATTGAAAAAATTAGGGTTAATACCATTCAAGATTTCTTTGGGTTAAAACTTACACAAGCTGAGATAATTTCTACCGCACTTGTTTTGTTAGGAATTGTTTTAATAACCTATGCTTTCAAAGCTAAAAAGCCCGTAAAATTACCCAAAAATGCCCTAGGATAAATTGGCGTTAATATTGTAAATTTACATGATGAAAATGGTTTTGATTTGTCTTATTGGTTTCGGTGCTACAAATTTGCTCGCACAGAAACCACTTTATAAAGATAGTATCAATACAGATACCATAAGAAGCAGAAGACTTTCGGTGCTTAAAATTGGTTATGAAATAGAAGGTAAAGACACTTTGCCTGTTTATTTATTAAGTAAATTTAATTTTAATTCAAATAGCCCGAAAAGTCAGGCTGAAAAAGACGCATTTGTCAAATTGAACAAATGGGTACGAAAGGCATTGCCTTATGCAAAGTTGGCAGCCTTTAGATTGCAAATGATGGAAGATAACTTAAACCTTTTGAGCAGTGAAAAAGCCAAAAGAAAGTACATTAAAGAATGTGAAAAGGCCATAAAAAAGCAATTTATGGACGACTTGAAAAATATGTATGTAGAGGAGGGTAGAATATTGTTGAAATTAATACACAGAGAAACAGGTAAAACAACCTTTGACATAATGAAAAACTATGGCGGAACCTTCGAAACGATTTTTTTTCAAGTTTTGGCTAAATCATACAACACAAGCATGAAAGTGACATACGACCCAGTAATAGACTATCAAATAGAAGAAATTATAAAATCAATAGAAGCCCAATAATGGACCGAAAAATAAACATTCTTGCATTTGCAGCCCATCCTGATGATGTTGAAATATCTGCCTCAGGAATCATGATTAAACATCAAATGGCTGGTTTAACAACAGGGATAATTGATCTGACTCAAGGGGAATTGAGCTCAAGAGGCCATTTAGAAACTAGAAAATCAGAAACCAAGAAAGCCTCTGAAATATTAAAACTATCTGTACGGGAAAATTTAAATATGAATGATGGATTCTTAGAAATAAATCAAGAGTCTTTAATCTCTATCATAAAAGTAATTAGAAGATATCAACCAGACATCATTTTAATTAACTCAGAAAAAGATAGACATCCTGACCATGGCATTGCTCATAAATTGGTTCACCGGGCCGCATTTCTATCAGGTTTATTAAAAATTCAAACTTTTTCAGATGACAAGCCTCAAAAGGAATGGAGACCTCAGAACATATATGCCTATATACAAGATGTTTTTATACAGCCAGATTTAATTATAGATGTATCAGAATTTTGGGCAAAAAGGACCCAAGCACTAGAATGTTTTTCTTCTCAATTCTATGATCCAGAATCTTCTGAACCTAACACACCTATTTCTACACCAGAATTCAAAAAAAACATAGAAGGCAGGAGCGTGCAACTTGCAAGGGTTATAAACTGCCAGCACGCTGAAGGGCTTATAGCAATTAAACCATTAGGCGTAAATTTATTGAGCGATCTATTGTAGATGAAAAAAAGGTTTAAGTATTTAATATTAAGTGCCTGTCTGTTGTTGTTCATTTTTTGTGCAGTTTTATATTTTAAATCGAATCTTCGATCACCTGAATTTATTTCAATTGAAAAAATAGAATATATTGAAACCATTGGGCCTGAAGTGTTTTTTAATGCCCATGCAAATTTCTACAATCCAAATAATTTTGAGGCTCAAATTTTAAATTCAGAACTGGAACTTATTTCAAAAGACCTTGAAGTGGCCAAAATTTCGCAATCTAACATTAGTAAAGTTAAAGCGCATAGCAATTTCAATGTGGAATTTAAATTTAAAATAAATCTTGCGCAATTGAGCGTAAGCCATGGCCTGTCTGGTGTTTTAGCAAATATATTGTCGGAAGAGAAAGAAATACCTGTTCATTTCACTGGTTATACACGCTTTAGAAGCAGAGGACAAGTCTATAAAATTCCAATCGAATTTGATCAGATTTTAAAATTCAAATAATTCAAACCAAAACCTTTATTCGGCATAAATGTTGGGTAAAGGGCTTTTAAAAAACATTTTTTAAATTCTGATAAATAGAAATTGGCCGAACATTGTTCGGTCCCTGTATAAAAACAAAACTACGAACACCTCAAAGGGGCTTCTTTCTTTATTTTTATAGCTTTTATGTGGCTATCTTTAAATCAATAAATACATTATTTTCATCTATTTCAACTATTTTTGCACCCTTATTTTATGCAGCACATACGCAATTTCTGTATTATCGCACATATTGACCATGGTAAAAGTACTCTAGCCGATAGACTACTTGAATACACCAACACCATTTCAAAAAGAGAAATGATGGCTCAAGTTCTTGACAACATGGATCTTGAACGTGAAAGAGGAATTACTATAAAAAGCCATGCAATCCAAATGAATTACCAATTGGATGGCAAGGATTATGTGTTGAACTTAATAGATACACCTGGACACGTGGACTTTAGTTATGAGGTAAGTAGGAGCATTGCAGCCTGTGAAGGTGCATTGTTAATTGTAGATGCATCACAAGGTATTCAAGCACAAACAATCAGTAACCTCTATCTTGCAATTGAGCATAACCTCGAAATTATCCCAATTTTAAATAAAATGGATTTGCCTGGCGCAATGCCAGAAGAAGTGAAAGACCAAATTGTTGATCTTATTGGCTGTGACCGAGAAAGTATAATTGGCGCTAGTGGCAAGACTGGCATGGGTGTTCATGATATTCTTAAAGCTATTGTAGCCCGTGTGCCTTTTCCTAAAGGCAATTTAAATGCGCCTTTAAAAGCGTTGATTTTTGATTCGGTTTTTAATTCATTTAGGGGAATTATCGCCTATTACAAAGTCATTGATGGTTCAATAAGCAAAGGCGAAATGGTTAAATTCATGAATACTGAAAATGAATACAATGCTGATGAAGTAGGCTCGTTGAAATTGGTGCCAGAACCACGTCAACAAGTTCTTGCGGGTGATGTTGGTTATATTATTACTGGAATAAAACAAGCCAAAGAGGTAAAGGTAGGTGATACCATAACGAGCAAATTAAACCCAACATTAGAGGCGATTAAAGGATTCGAGGACGTAAAACCAATGGTTTTCGCAGGTATTTATCCTGTTGATACTGAAGATTATGAAGAATTGAGAGAAAGCATGTTCAAACTTCAACTTAATGATGCATCATTGGTTTTTGAGCCTGAAAGTTCGGCAGCATTAGGTTTTGGTTTCCGTTGTGGTTTTCTTGGAATGCTCCATATGGAAATAATTCAAGAACGTTTGGAACGTGAATTTGGCATGACGGTTATAACTACTGTTCCCAACGTTTCGTATAAAGCATACACTAAAAAGGGCGATATGGTGGAGGTAAACAATCCAAGTGATTTACCAGATCCAAATTATATTGAATATGTTGAAGAGCCATTTATCCATGCATCCATAATCACATCAACAGATTTTGTTGGCCCCGTAATTGCGCTCTGCATGGACAAAAGAGGTTTAATTAAAAACCAAGTGTACCTTACCACCAATAGGGTAGAATTAAGTTTTGAAATGCCTTTGGCTGAAGTTGTATTTGATTTTTACGATAAATTAAAATCAATAAGCAGAGGTTATGCTTCATTCGATTATCATCCGACAGAATATAAATTATCACATTTGGTAAAAATGGATATTATGTTAAATAAAGATACAATCGATGCGCTTTCTTCGATCATCCACCGCGATAGAGCCTATGATTTAGGTAAGAAAATTTGCAAAAAACTAAGAGAATTAATTCCAAGACAACAATTTGAAATTGCAATTCAAGCTGCGGTTGGTGCTAAAATTATAGCAAGAGAATCTTTGAGTGCATTAAGAAAAGATGTAACTGCAAAATGTTATGGGGGTGATATTAGCAGAAAAAGAAAATTACTTGAAAAACAAAAGGAAGGTAAAAAACGAATGAGGCAAGTTGGAAATGTTGAAATTCCTCAATCTGCATTTATGGCAGTATTGAAACTGGATGAATAAATTTTGTCAAAAAAAACCGTTTACCCTTTTAGGTTCTGGAAACTTTGTGCAGCTTGCTTGTTGTTCTTCAGCAGCTTTACAATGGTTTTACCTGATTTGCCAATATTATTAGAGCAAATTGGTGGCAATGATTACAAATGGCTTATTATTCCTTCTTTTGCAATTGTTGCACTTATCTCTCGTCCATTTAGCGGTAAATTCTCAGACTCAGTGGGTCGAGTATTTGTTATGTGCCTTGGCGCAATTATTACTACTTTAGCTTGTTTTTTTTATTTATTTATCCCGGTTGCATTATTGTTTTTTGCCAATAGAGCATTCCATGGCATATGTGCAGGATTTACACCAACAGGATTTACAGCCTATGCTGATGACATTGTTCCTGTCGAAAAAAGGGGTGAGGCGATGGGCATAATAGGTATTTGCAACAATATTGGAAACGCAATAGGTTGGGTTATTGGAAGTAAATGTACTTCTGAGTTTGGTTTAGATGCAATGTTTGTAGTTGCATCAATCTTAGGCTTAATTTCTTTACTTATATTTTTAACTTTAGAAGAGACCATTAAAAATCCGCTTAAGTTTTCTTGGACAATTTTTAAAATTAAACAATCAGAATTATTGGAATTACGTGTCATTATACCCTCAGTAGTGCTTTTATTAACTGTATTTTCATCCGGTGCAGTTTTGGCCCTTATTGCAGATTATTCTAAATTCATTGGGGTCAAAAACAAGGGCACCTACATGGCAATATATATATTGTCCTCTGTATTTATTCGCTTCATGGCTGGGAGATGGAGCGACCGGTATGGTCGGCGAATTATTTCTGTTATTGGTTCTATATTTATAAGTATTAGCATGCTTGCTTTAGCAACATCATTTACATTCGAAGCTTATATATTCTCCTCTGTTTTTTTTGGAATTGGTTTTGGTCTTGTATCGCCATCATTGTTTGCATGGGCTGCCGATCTTGCATTGCCAAATTTGAAGGGTAAAGCATTTGGAACCTTATTTATTTTCTTAGAATTAGGCATAATCATGGGCTCAGCCAGCGCAGGTTTGATTTACAATAACAATCCAGATAATTTTTTTACTGCCTTTGTTATTTCTGCAATTCTATCGGCACTGCCGCTTATTTTAATTGTTCCATTTTATTCCAAGCATAAACATTCGAGGTAATTCATTTGTTGGTTTTGTTTTTAATAAGGAACAAGCGGAAAGGAATTAGCTGAAAATTTTCCATGCAGCAATCCAAAATAAATTGTAAGGTATTCTGTCTAATACTTTTAATAATAGTAATAATTATCAAATAATTTACCATCCTTTTTTGTGCTTAGATAATGAATATCTTGAAAATGGACTTATGCATCCAAAAACAAAACATTTCTAAATTATAGAATACGAGGCGAGGGTTGTTAGGCCTAGTTCTGAAAAAGTAATATTTCCTGGTTTAGGGTCAAATTTTAAATTTCACAAACAAGAAAAAGTGCCAATAATTTAAGTAAGTAGGGGATTATACGCCATCTTTGCCCATTATAAAATATAAAACAATAATTATATATTGTTATTTATCAATAGTTTATAAAAATATATTAAAGTATATATTTAGCTATTTTTTGATGGGGTCAATTACAAACAATACCAGAATTCTATTGCAACAGGCCTGCCTTGTAAATTCATAACCATTGAAATAACAGGCATTTTAACAGCCGTAAAAAAAGTAAACCACTGAAATTTAAAAAGTTGGCAATACTTTCTAATGAAGTGAAGCTTGTTTACAAATGTAAAAAGTTTAGTTTACATTTGTAAAGAGGATGTTTTACATTTGTAAAGGCAATAATTTACATTTGTAAACACCTATAAACAAGATATGTAATATGTTAGAAACCAGAATAATAGAGGTATACAACTACACAGGACTCAGCCGAATTGAGTTTGCTAACAAAGTTGGAATATCCAATGCCGTAATGTCACACATCAATTCAGGCAGAAACAAAGCCAGTACTGATTTAATCATTACAATACTTAAAAACTTTGAAGATATAAGCCCAGATTGGCTATTATTTGGCCATGGAGAGATGTTAAGATCTCAAAAAGGACAATTTATTGAGAACATTAAAAGCGATTCTATCAATCGTTTAAATAAGATCGAACGCACAAGTAAGGAACTTGAGGGTCTAGTAGCTGACTTTAGAAACTATCTGGAATCGGTAAAATAAACCTAGAATAGGGTGGTTTGCTTAACATTAAAAATGTGGGCGTAGAATAGGTCGCTTAACATTTTTTGAGATTTCGCTAAGTAATCTTTGTCAACGCTATAAATAACGCTGGTTTTATGGTTTTTACCTTTAATTAACTGGGCGTTTCTAAGCTCACTTAGGTGTTGAGAAACAGTTGATTGACTTAGAGGCAGTTTGTCAACGATCTCTTGGCAAGTCTGGTCATTTTTAGCTAGTAAAATTTTAATTATTTTAATTCTAGCAGGATGTCCCATCGCTTTACAAACTATGCTAAGGTCTATTTCGGCCTCATCAAAAAGTGATTTTTTACTCATTGCCATACCGTGCAAATATAAAAATGTTTTTGGACACTGCAAATCCTTTAATTGAAAAAATAAAATAAAAGCATATTTTATTGAGTTTCAATGGATAAATTCGTTTAATATTTGAACGGTTAATGTTTTTTTAATTTCCACCTCCGGTGGCTCCATAACCAGTTGTGAGGATTCTCATTAATTCGCTTCTCCAATTCTTGGCTGTGTTGGGTAGTTATGGACCCATCACTGGGTTTGCTATTGGATTCAACTAACAGTTTAGTTTCGCATTTATAATACCCTCTTTTGTAACTATTTACATATGTGAAATAGACGGGCAAATTAAATTTTATTGCTATCTTTTCTGCTCCTGGAAGTACGGCCGTTTCTTGATTTAGGAAATTCAACCAATAGGATGATTCTTTGTCTGATGGTGATTGGTCAGCGATTAGTATTAACAAAAATGGGGTCTTTTGAACCATGATGTAACGGGCAATTTGTGCCATTGGAACTTGCTCGACCCCAAAAGCAGTTCTGGCTTGATTCATTAATTTATCAAAGTATTTATTAGTCAGTGGTTTATAAACTCCAACCAGTCTGTTTTTCATAAACAGTGGCCCTGAGCGACATACCCATTCCCAGTTTCCACAATGTCCCAATATGACTATAGCACTTTTTTGATCTTTGTACAGTTGATCAATTAAGTCTAAATTATTAAAAGTCATTCGTTTTTTTAATTCCTTTTCACTTATCGTAAACCCTTTAATTGATTCGACCAATAAATCGCATAGATACTTATAATATTTCTTTTCTATCAGCGCTCGTTCTAATTCAGATTTATCAGGAAAAGAATTCAAAAGATTTTCGCGTACAATTTTTATCCTATATTTTATCAATCGGTAAAATACTATATAAATAATGTCCGAGAGTATATATAAAATAGACAGGGGGAGTCTTGAAGTCAATAATAAAAATTGAATGCCAATTATATTTAATATTGAACCCAGTATTTTCATAGCCTTTATTTATTTTCTTAATGATGTTAAGATAAAATCAAAAAGGGTTTTGCTCATTCTAAAAATAAAGCCAATGGGCATTCATCATTTGATGTATCTAAAATCATGACCAGATTTTAATTGTATGATAAATTCGTACATCAATTCAATAACTTTTTCTAAATCGTCTTTGTGAACTGTTTCAACAGTGGTATGCATGTATTTGAGTGGCAATGAGATAAGGGCAGATGGAACACCTTCGCCGCTATATGCAAAACTATCTGTATCGGTTCCTGTACTTCTACTTACAGCAGCTCTTTGAAAGCGTATTTTCTTTTTGTCTGCCACTTCAATAATCATTTTTAAAAGATTATTTTGTACCGCTGGCCCATAAGTTAGAACGGGACCGTTGCCACATTTTTGGTCGCCTTGCTTCTTCTTATCGTATAATGGCGAATGGGTGTCGTGGCAAACATCAGTGATAATTGCAACATCCGGTTTTATTTTTCTCGATATCATTTCTGCACCTCTCAGTCCAATTTCTTCTTGAACTGCATTAACGATATACAAACTAAATGGAAGTGACTTCTTTTTTTCTTTAATTTTTCTGGCAACTTCCGCAATCATATACCCACCAATTCGATTGTCTAGTGCTCTGCCACAAAGAAAATTTTCATTTAATTCCATGAGCTCATCTTCAAAAACAGCAACAGAACCAACGTGGATTCCTAATTTTTCAACTTCGGATTTCTTAGAGCAGCCAACATCAATAAAAATATTGTCCATACTCGGTGTAATTTCCTTCTCAGAAGTTCTAACATGGATTGCTGGCCATCCAAATATGCCTTTTACGGGACCTTTTTCAGTTAGAATATTTACACGCATAGATGGCGCAATCATATGATCTGATCCGCCATTTCTAGTGACATAAATATACCCATCTTCACTAATAAACTTAACAAACCAAGAAATCTCGTCAGCATGCGCTTCAATAACCACCTTGTATTTCTTGCCAGGATTAATAATTCCAGCCACCGAACCATAAGCGTCTGTTATATACTCATCAATATAAGGCTTTAAATACTCAAGCCATATTTTCTGACCAGATGTTTCAAATCCAGTAGGAGAGGTGTTGTTAAGGTAATTGTATAAAAACAGATTACTTTTTTTGTCCATAAGAGACTAACTAAAATGGAAGATCGTCATTGCTGTCGTTGTTTGAAGAACCCATGTCTTCAAAAACGGGAGGAACAGAGTTTGTTTGGTTTGCCTCAGCAGGATTTCCTGCAGCTGTGCCAGTTGCGGTTTCAATTTTCCAAAACCTAACATCTGTATACCATCTGCCATTATATTCACGGCTTTCTAAGTTAACAGATAGTTTAACTTCGTCGTTGATGTTGTATCTGCTTAAATCGTCAACTTTCTCTGTCCATGCAGATACACAAACTTTCTTTGGAAATTTTTCACTAGTTTCTACTATGAAATCTTGCTTTTTCCAAGCACCTTTTGCACTGGTTCCTTCTTGTAAACCGAGTTTCTGAATAATTCTTCCTGTAATTTCCATTGTAATAAAGATTGAATGACAAATATACAATTAAAAAAAAATCATTTTTCCCATTTTTTTCAATTATTATGTACATATTTTTCACTATATTAATTTAAGTAATTAATTAATATAGTGAGTCTTGTGTGTTTTTATTTTTTCGGTTTTCAACAAAGAAAAGCCGTTTTTCAATTATGATACTTTATTTTTCTATTGGCAAAATCAAACAAAACAGCAGACATTTTGATTTGATTATGCACGGTACAAGTTTTATTCTATGTTATTTCAATAATTCGAGTGTGGTTTTATGAAATTGGCTAATTATCGTCTGTTTACAAACATTTTTCTATAAATTTGCAATACACAAATACCCTCTCTTATTCATCCAAAGTATCCTGTTTAGCCAAGCCATTCGATCATATACCCTTGAATTAGATTGTAAAGCTTTCAATCAAAACTGGCGATAAAGTAGAAGTATTTAAATTGGTTAAAATTTAACAATGTCCAGAGAACTAAAAAAAAAGCTATTGGAATTATGTTTATTGCATGTAAACGATAAAAGCAATATTCTACAGTCGGAATTCAATGTTTATAAGGATTCAGCCGCAAATGAAACAAAGAGCACTGCAGGCGATAAGCACGATACTTCAAAGAGCATGATGCAAATGGAGCAGGAAAAAATGAGTGCACAGTTAAAGGATATTTTGAATCAAAAGAAAATTCTTTTAAGCATAAAAGTTAATGTGCTACAAAAAACCATCGGATTAGGCTCATTGGTTCACACCGATCAAGGTGTTTTTTTTCTTTCTATTTTTTCAAAGCCAATTACAATCGACGGAAGTTTATACATTGCTATTTCACTGCAATCACCAATTGGTAAAGAATTAATTAAATCTAAGCCTGGGTTTTCCTTTATGTTTAATTCTAAACATTACAAGGTTTTGAGCTTCTTGTAAGATCCAGGCCTTAGATTTACGAATCTACAAGCGATTGACGTTTAGTTTATTGCAAGTTCATTTTGTCTTATAATTAATATTATGTTAACTAATGTTATTATAATTAAAGCCAAGCTTAACTTGGCTTTAACACATTATTTATTAGAAGATTCTTGCTTCCTCTTCTCAGACTTTAGCAATCCTTCATATTTTATTTTTAGATCAATATGTTCCTTGTCACTAATTTTATTACAAATCATGATCATATCTTTAAGCGCATCAATTAGATCTTGGTCTTTTAAAGCACCAGATTCTCTTAATCTCTCAAACATTTGTAATGCTTGCTTGTACAATACAATTGATAACGAATTGAATTTCTCGTACTCGTTTGCAGAAACCCTAGCACGCATTCGATAGATATAATTAGCAGAGTCAAAAAACAAGATGGCTTCGTTTTTTGATGCATTGACATATCCATTGTCAAATTCTAATGCTTTGCGGTAATCATTTAAACCCTGAGCAAATGAATATTTTGACGGGGCTACTTTGCTTTTGTTCTTAACAGCTAGATCTTGATTTTTAACTTCATCTGTTTTTAACTTATGATAAGCGACGCCTCTTGAGAAGTAATAAACTGGATTTTCCGGGTTTGATTCTATGGCTTCATTGAATTTAGTCAATAAAGCTAACATATTTTCTCTTTCAATTTCAATGTTTATTTGCATGTCAAGAAAATCACTTGATTTTTGCGGAATTTTAGTCTTACCCTTTTCAAGGAATTCTAAGGCTTTTTCGTATTGCTTTTTAGAGCTATAAATTTCGGCCATTCTAATAAAAACAACATAATTCATATAATTTGGAACAGCAATTAATTTCTCAAGCGATATAATTTCTTCATCTTCTAAGGTATCAACGTAGGCCGATCTCCATACTGCGTATATGGCTTGCTCTCTTGTTACATTATTGGTTTTGGCTTTTTCTTCTTTATCGTAAACCAATAAACTTTCAACATACCCCATTAATTTCTTAACTTCAAGGTATTTACCAGGTTCACGACCCACATACACAGCTTTATTCCAGCAGGCAGAAATTGCATTAACAAGATATGCATCTGCAGCAACTTTGGCATCGATTTTCTCTTGTTCTTCATCTGAACAAGAATAGAATTTCAAGAATGCTTCGGCAGATAATTCTGCTGCATTGTGGTTTTCATCTAATTTATAGATGCTTGAATCCGAAGAGAGCGCAATGTCCGCATAAACCAAGCCTTTCCAAGCCCATGCTGCACACATATCCTTAGTCTCTGGGTGCAACATTACCTTGTCTATTTCATATTTTGCCAGTGCAACATCCTTATTTTGATCATCCATCATATTATCACGGATGCCCTTAAGGAGTTTAACTTGTGCATTGATTTGAGTAACTGAACAAATCAGACTCAAAGATAAAATTGGTGCTAATAACTGTTGTTTCATTGACATAAATGGATTCGCTTTAAATTTAATTAATCAATAGTTGTGCCATTATCATCATCCTCATTGTTAATGACATCATCATTAGGAGAATTTGATTCATCGCTTGGAATACTATTTTCTGTGTCTAAAGAATCAATATTTTCGCCAAGTTCTTCTTCCTCTTCCTCCACTGGAACGACAGCAACAGATGCAATGGCATCATTGTTCTTAATATTGATTAATTTGACGCCTTGCGTTGCTCTACCCATTGTTCTCATGCTGTCAACACGCATTCTAATGGTTAAACCTGACTTGTTAATAATCATTAACCCATCTTCATCGGTTACGCTGCTAATGGATATTAAATCACCGGTTTTCTCCGTAATGTTTAATGTTTTAACACCTTTACCACCTCTACCTGTAACACGGTATTCATCCTCTCCTGTTTCTGGATCGACCAAGAACGAACGTTTGCCATATCCTTTTTCAGATACCACTAAAACGGTAGCCTCTTTCAATTTTTCAACATCAATGGTTAACATACCAATCACTTCATCGTTCTCAGATTCTAATGTTACGCCTTTTACACCACTGGCATTTCTGCCCATAGGACGAACTAGTTTTTCATTAAAACGAATTGCCTTCCCTGATTTTTTTGCCATGATAACTTCGCAATTACCATTGGTTAATTTGGCAGACAATAATTCATCACCCTCCCTAATTGTTATGGCATTAATACCATTAGATCTTGGTCTTGAGTATGCTTCTAAAGTTGTTTTTTTGATAATTCCTTTTTTGGTGCAAAGAATAATGTTATGGGCATCTAAATATTCTGGGTCTTTTAAATTCTCAATATTAAGGTATGCTTTAATTTTATCATCCGGCGGTATTGCAATCAAATTTTGAATCGCTCTGCCTTTGGTTGTTTTGCCACCTTCAGGGAATTCATATACCTTCATCCAGAAACATCTGCCCTGCTCGGTAAAGAACAACATGTAGTTGTGGGTGTTGGCTACAAATAAATGTTCAACGAAATCTTCATCTCTATGTGATACACCTCTATTGCCTCTTCCACCCCTATTTTGCTCTTTGTACTCGCTCAGAATTGTGCGCTTGATGTAACCCATGTGTGAAATCGTAATGACAACTTTTTCGTTTGGTATTAAATCTTCAATATCGATTTCACCTGCACTATGCTCAATTAAAGTTTTTCTCTCATCTCCATATTTTTCTTTCATCTCTTGCAATTCAGCTTTAATAATAGTGTATCTTAAAGCCTCATCGTTAAGTATAGATTCTAAATATGCAATTTGTTTCATCAATTCGTCGAACTCTTCTTTAATCTTTTGACGCTCAAGACCAGTTAAACGCTGCAAACGCAGATCCAAGATGGCTTTTGATTGGATTTCAGTCAAGCCAAAATTACCCATCAAACCATCTTTTGCTTCATCTGGATTTTTAGACCCTCTGATTAAATTAATTACAGCATCTAAATTATCTAAGGCAATTAACAAACCTTCTAAAATGTGTGCACGCTTTTTTGCTTCGGCTAAATCGTATTTTGTTCTGCGAACAACTATTTCATGTCTGTGCTCAACAAAATGATGAATCATGTCTTTTAGATTCAACATTTCTGGTCTGCCGTGCACCAAGGCAATATTATTAACAGAGAAAGATGATTGCAGTGAAGTGTATTTATACAATTGATTAAGAATTACGTTGGCAATTGCATCTTTGCGCAATTCAAAAACCAAACGCATACCTTGTCTTCCTGATTCATCTCTTACCGCAACTATCCCATCAATTACTTTCTCTTGAACCAATTCTACTGCACGGGTTATAATCTGACTTGGCATTACTTGGTATGGAACCTCTGTAACAATAATCATTTCTTTTCCATTGCTCATGGTTTCAATTTCAGTTTTCCCGCGCATTAAGATTCTGCCCCTTCCAGTTTCAAAAGCTGAGCGAATGCCGTCAGTGCCATGAATAATAGCACCAGTTGGGAAATCCGGACCTTTGATAAACTGCATCAATTCAGAGATCGTAATGTCTCTGTTGTCTATGTATGCAGCAATGGCATCTATAGATTCGCTTAAATTATGGGGTGCCATGTTGGTTGCCATACCCACAGCAATACCTGAAGCACCATTTATCAAAAGATTAGGTATTTTAGAAGGCAATACCGTTGGCTCTTTTAATGAATCGTCAAAATTTGGTCTAAAATCAACAGTGTCTTTCTCAAGATCATTTAGCATTTCTTCGGCAATCTTTTTCAATCTTGCCTCGGTGTAACGCATTGCAGCTGGAGAATCTCCATCAATGGAACCAAAGTTACCTTGGCCATCTACCATTGAATATCTTAAACTCCAATCTTGGGCCATACGCACCATGGTGTCGTATACAGAAGTATCACCATGGGGATGGTACTTACCTAAAACCTCTCCTACGATACGCGCAGATTTTTTATAAGGTCGGTTGGGTGCAAGACCCAATTCCGTCATTCCAAATAAAACTCTTCGGTGTACGGGTTTTAATCCGTCTCTTACATCCGGCAGCGCTCTGCTCACAATAACCGACATCGAATAATCGATGTATGCGGTTTTCATTTCATCCTCGATGTTAATCGGTATAATTCGATCGAAATTGTTTTCGTCAGGGTTTTGATCCATAAATGTTTGATTTCTAAAAACAGTGCAAGATAACTTTTTTTTGGGGTAATTTTCAAATTACATTCCACAATATACCAACAAAAAAGCCTCAGAAATTCTGAGGCTTTTTTGAATAACATTTTAATGAGATTACATCTTTATTACTTTCACTTTGCCTAAGCCAAGTGCTTCAAGCTTTTCTTTAATCTTCACATCATCACCCACACAAAGTATAATTAAATTGTCTAGTTGAATGTATTTCTTAGCAATGGCATTTACATCTTCTTTGCTTAGGTTTTTGATAATTTCTGAGCGTTTAGCATTGAAATTACGGTCTAAATCCAATTGAATGATTTGGGTTAAGAATCCAAGTTTAGCGAATGCACTTTCGTAATCTAAGGCTTCGCCACCCAGTAATGATTTTTTTGTAAAATCAAGTTCATCATCGCTGATGCCTGTTGTTACATACTTTCTCAATTCAGTGAAAATCTCATTTATAGCACTATCTGTTGCACTTGCGTTAACACCGGCACTGATATTAAATGTGCCAGGATATCCATATCCTGATGAGCCGAAGCCAGAACGGATGCCGTAAGTCCAACCTTTATCTTCCCTTAAATTGAGGTTTAAACGTGAATTAAACGCTCCGCCTAATGCAAAGTTCATAATGTTGGCTTTGTAAAAATCGCCGTCGATGTCGTAAGGAATGGTTCTGTAACCTATCATGATGGTTGTTTGAGGCGCATTGTCCTGGTTAACCATGTAAATTTGTGTTTTAGTGCTGGCAGGGAAATTGGTAAAACTTGGCATACTCAAGTTTTTGTTTTGCCATTTTTTCAAGAAAGCTAAGTTTTCTAATACAACAGCTTCTTCAAGGTCTCCAACAAATGAAATGCTGGTTAAATTTGGTGAAAGGAAATTCTCTTTAAAGTTTTTCAAATCTTCAATGGTTATTTTATTTGCTACTGAATATTCGCTTAAAGATGTCGTTCCTATAGGGTTATCAATTCCAAACAAAAGATGTCTGAAGTTTTTAGAACCAAAACTAGACGGTGTAAAGTTATCATTGGCGATTGAACCTAAAATTGCCTTTTTATTCGTTTTAAATTCTTTCTCAGCATAGGCTGGATTGTAGAACATGTCCTCAAAAAGTGCCATCGTTTGTTTCATTGAATCTTTAAAACAAGAAACCATGCAGGTGAAACTTTGACCGTTTGCGTTAAATGAGATATTGCTACCTAGCGCTTTAAGTCTGTTTTCAACTTCCAAAGCCGTTTTAGTGGAAGTACCTTCATTCATTAGGCTTGCCAGCATTGCAGCGGTGCCGTTCTTGATTTTTCCAGTTTCAAATAAATGGGCACCTCTAATGTTCATGCTCAAGTAGACTAAAGGTGACTCATTGTTTTTGGTGCCAATAATTTTAATGCCATTGTCAAAAGTCGATTTAAAGAACTCAGGAACTATCGCTGGTTTGGCGGCAGCCACAACTGGTTTTTTATTTCTATCGTAGCCAGCAACATCAATATTTGGTTTATAAACCAAGTTAGAATACCCAGACTTATCTGGCGTTTCATTTTTATAAGGATTCTCACTTTCATAAGCATCTACTCTGAAATTTGGATCTGCTTCAGCACGTGGATCAGGTACAATGTGTAAGCATGCATAATTTTTACCTTTAATATAGGTGTTGTATACCCTAATGATGTCATCTTTGCTTACATTTCTGTATCTATCCAAGTCTTTATCCAAGGTCATGTTGCCATTGGTTAACATTTCGTATTGGGTTAACACAGATGCTTTCGACGCAACCGTTTCACTTACACCAAAGTATCCAGCAACCATTTCTTGTTTGATTCTGTTTAATTCTGCATCAGTAAATCCATTGGTTTCGAATTCTAACAGAGCTTTAGCAAGATAGTCTCTCATGTCTTTTTCGTTAAGACCACCGAACTTTTCAGGATACGTTACAAGGATAAAGCTGAATTCACCGGCAACTTCAAATGAACTGTTAAAGCAAGAAGCTTGCAGAGCCATTTCGTTGTCAATAAAGTTCTTATACAAAACTGAATTTTTACCATTTCCTAAAAGTTGAGCCAACATATCCAATGCAGGTTCATCTTTATGAAAAGTAGGTACGCTTGGGTAATTGATGGTTGCTAATGGAGCAAAAACCTTACTTGTAATTGATTTGATTTTTTGCTCCTCTAAAACGATGGGCGTTTTCATTAAGGGAGAAACCTCTGGACCTCTATTGATGGCACCAAAGTATTTTTCAACCAAAGCCAAAGCTTCTTTTGTATTTACATCACCAGAAATCACCAAAATGGCATTGTTTGGACCATACCATTTAAGAAAGAAATTTTTCAAGTCAGTAGAATCGGCATCGTTTAAGTCATCAACATAGCCGATCGTTTGCCAGCTGTAAGGATGCCCATATGGATAAAGCATTTGATCTTTTACTTCTGGCATCATGCCATAACCATCTGCATATCTTTGGTCTTTTTCGTTTTTTACGGTTTTCCTTTGATTCTCAAACTTTTTATTTGTAAACGCTGGAAGCAAGAAACCCATTCTATCCGCTTCAAGCCATAATGCGGTTTCAAGCATATTGCTAGGAACGGTTTCGAAATAGTTGGTTCTATCCCTGTTTGTTGTTCCATTCATATCGCCACCAGAACCTTGTACGATTTTAAAGTGTTCTTCATCTGCAACGTTTTGAGAACCTTGAAACATCATATGCTCGAAGAAGTGCGCAAAACCTGTTCTTTTCATTGTTTCACGGTTAGAACCTACGTGGTAAGTCACTTCAACATGCACAATTGGATCACTATGGTCCTCATTAATAATAACAGTTAGGCCATTCGGTAAACGGTATTTCTCATAAGGAATCATTAATTTGCCTGGTTGGGCTTCCACTTTTTTAATTAAAGTGGCGGTTTGTGCACTTAGATCCCGAGACAAGAAAAGGGCTAAAGCAATCGAAAAATAATACAATTTTTTCATTTTATAAATTTTGGAATAATTATTGCACAAAAATAGCGGACAGGGGCAACCTTATCCATAGAAATGTCGTCAAAAGTAGAGATTTACTTGATAAAAGAAAAAAATATATTTACACAAATACATGCGCTTTTTGCCATCAATTTCCCTCCTATTCCTAACTTTTTTATTTTTATTAAGCACAAGTAGATCAGAAGCTCAAAACCAAAATAACAATTACGGAAAAGAGTTTCGTTTTACTTTCTTAGAAAATTACGGGAGTTTAGACAAGGTATCGTTTGTAGTTTCATTAACGAAGCTTCCAGATACTGTTCGCATTTATGTGGGCAATTCTGCATTTGAAACCATTGTTTATAAAAACTATGATACCATTATTAGTTACACCAAGTTTAGTTCTCCGAATGCTTTTGTTTTTGGACCTAATAAAAGCATTCTAATTAATACTAAATCCAATTCTTTTTTTGCGCTATATGCAATGAATAATGTTCAGAACAGCAGCGATATTTCTGTTATTACGCCTTCTGAAAATATTCCTGGCAACCCAGATTATTACGTTAACACATACAGAGGAGATGAATCTATAGGGAAAGAAAATAACAGCTTGTTTTCAGTTGTCGCAATTGATGACAGTTGCTATATCAATGTGATGCCTAGTGCGGATTCAAAATACAATTTAGTAAAAAATACACCATTTGGAATTTGGCTTAGAAAAGGTCAGGTTTACTACGAACAAGCCCAAGACAGTCAATCATTTGCAGGAACGCATATATGGAACAGCAATGGCTGCAAAAGATTTGCCGTTTTTGAGGGCGCAAAATGTTCCTATGTAGATTATTCAACACCCAATTGCCGTGGTTGCGACCATCTGTACAACCAAACAAGACCCGTGCAGTTTTTAGGAAAATCGTTTACCACCCTACCCTATGAAACCATTGGTGGTGGCTATATTTATCAAGTTGTGGCCACAGAAAATAACACCAACATTAAAATAGATGGTGTGTTAACAATTAATCTGAACAAAGGAGGTGTATACCAATACAACCAAAAAACAAACATTGCAGTTTGTATTGAATCGGATAAATTGGTTTCAGTTGTGGAGTTAATGAAAAGTGGAGAATGCAATGGACAGGTTGATAAATTGGGCAATCCTAGTCTAATGAATGTAGTCCCTAACAACCAAACCACCAATGCCATTGGATTTAGCTTCCCTATCACTTCAAAAATCTCTCAAAACCCAAGTTTTCCTGCTGATTTTTATGTAGGGATAACTGCACCAATTGGAAGTTTATACAAAATTAGAATTAATGGAAACCCTATTGATTCGAGTAAATTTAAAAATTCTTGTCAAAATGCGGTTGGAAGCATCAAATTAAATCCTGCACTTAAATACAAAATAAGTTCAGAGTTAGGTTTTATAGCCTATATGTATGCCTTTGGAATAGATGAAAGTTATGCATCTGAAATTGGCTCAAGTTTCGAAAACAATAAGACACAAATATTCTTAGCGGCAAATCAATACAAAACTTGCGATTCTTCTAATGTATTTAAATTCAAAGCAAGATCGGATTCTTTTGCTCAATTTAGCTGGAGTTTTGGTGATGGCTCATTTCAAATCGGAGATTCAGTCAACAAACAGTATCCAAAAACAGGTGTCTATCAGCTAAAACTAAGCGCTAATTATCCTAACAATGTTGGTTGCTTGAATGATACCTTTACAAAAACAATAACTGTTAATAAGCGTCCTTATTTTGATTTAGGAAAGGACACTATTTTATGTTTTGGTGACTTTTTTCAAGTCTCACCAGTTGTTGAACCCAAAACCAGGTTTTCATGGAGCAATGGAAGCAATTTGAACATTGTGGTGGTAAACAATGCTCAAAAGGTATGGCTAAAACTAACGGATTCAAATCAATGTTCTTACACAGATACTATAGATCTGAAGTTTATTAATTGTGACACCAATTCAATTATTATTCCGAATGTATTTACGCCAAGCAGCATCAACTCCAATTCCAATGATAATTTTAACGATTTATTTGAAACAAATTTCAGTGGATTTGACCAGGTGAATGGCAAAATATATAACCGTTGGGGTATTTTGGTGTACACTTTTAATTATCCTATAGATTCATATTGGAATGGAGGATTTAATAATGACATTTCAACCCCTTGTCCATCAGGTACGTATTACTATCTTTTTGATTTCACGAATTCCAAAACCAATTTGCTTCGTTCGTACAATGGCGTTGTCGAGTTGATTCGTTAATTCTGTCTAAAACTTGTTTATTTTACATAGCATAATATTGTATATTTTTGAATACACTATCCAATATGCCAAAAATACTAGTAATTGACGACGAAAAACCAATCAGGGATGCCTTACACAATATTTTAACTGCCGAGCTGTATCATGTTGATATTGTAGAAAACGGCAAAAAAGGTTTAGAAATGTTAAACGAAAACGACTATGATGTTGTTTTATGTGATATAAAAATGCCTGGAATGGATGGTCTGGAAGTGATGGCCAAAGCAACAGAAATAGCACCTGAGGTTCCTTTTATTTTAATTTCTGGGCACGGAACTATTGAGATAGCTGTTGAAGCCGTAAGAAAAGGCGCTTATGATTTCATCTCAAAACCACCCGATTTAAACAGGTTGTTAATTACCATACGCAACGCAGTTGAAAAAAACAATTTAGTTATAGAAGCGAAGGTATTGCGCAGAAAAGTTTCCAAAACCAGAGATATTATAGGTGAAACTGTTTCTATTCAAAAAATAAAAGACACCATTGACAAAGTTGCCCCTACGGATGCACGTGTTCTAATTTCCGGTGAAAACGGTACAGGAAAAGAACTCGTTGCAAGATGGATTCATGAGAAAAGCAACCGTGCAAACATGCCATTAATTGAGGTGAATTGTGCTGCCATTCCAAGTGAATTAATTGAAAGCGAGCTTTTTGGACATGAAAAAGGCGCATTTACAACTGCCATAAAACAAAGAATTGGTAAATTTGAGCAAGCCAACGGTGGTACCTTGTTTTTAGATGAAATTGGCGACATGAGTTTATCCGCTCAAGCAAAAGTTTTGAGGGTGATACAAGAAGGTGTTTTACAAAGAGTAGGCGGAGATAAAGCAGTTCATGTGGATGTGCGTGTTTTGGCAGCTACCAATAAAAATCTTATTGACGAAATCGAAAAAAATCAATTTAGAATGGACCTTTACCACCGTTTAAGCGTAATTATGATACATGTGCCTACTTTAAACGAGCGCGTTGCTGACATACCAGTTATTGCAGAAAAGTTCTTGAAAGAAATTTGTGAAGATAACGGCGTGAAGAAAACTTTTGCCCACGGTGCATTGGATGAATTAAAAAATGTTGATTGGACAGGAAATATCAGAGAATTAAGAAATGTCATTGAGCGCTTGGTTATTTTGTCAGAGGCTAAAATAACTACAGAGGATGTTATTGCCTACAGCAACCCTTCAACTCCTGTGTCAAAAACACAAAATGTGATGATTGACAAATTTGATAAATTCCAAGACTTTAAAGACTATGCTGAAACTATATTTTTAGAAGCAAAATTGAAAAAGAACAATTGGAATGTCGCAAAAACAGCTGTAGAAATCGACATTCAAAGAAGTCATCTTTACAATAAGATTGATAAATACAGTCTTAAACGCAATTAATCGATGATTGGCGGAGCGCTTGAAGTTGCAGCAAAGTTATTAAAAGATGGGCAAGTTATTGGAATCCCAACAGAAACGGTTTACGGATTAGCTGCCAATGCCTTAAATGAAAAGTCAGTCGTTTCAATTTTCGAAATTAAGAATAGGCCGTTTTTCGATCCTTTAATTTTGCATTTTTCAGACATTGCGTCCATTCAAAAATATGTTCTTGATTTTAATTCAAATGCACTAAAGCTTGCAGAAGCCTTTTGGCCTGGGCCATTAACTCTTCTTTTAAATAAGAATGAATTGGTTCCAGATATTGTAACTGCTGGAAGTCATTTGGTGGCAGTTAGAATCCCCAACCATCCACTCACCTTGTCTTTGCTCAGGCATTTGGATTTTCCTCTAGCAGCGCCAAGTGCAAATCCATTTGGTTATATCAGTCCAACCAAAGCAGAGCATGTAGAAACTCAATTAGGACAATTGGTGCCATACATCTTGGATGGTGGCGACTGTCAGGTAGGTTTGGAAAGTACAATTGTAGATTGCAGCACAGATGTGTTGGCGGTAAGACGACTGGGTGGTCTTTCTGTTTTAGAAATTGAAAAATGCCTCGGAATACCTATTAAAATAGATATTTCCTCTAGTAGTAATCCAAGTTCACCCGGGCAACTCGATAAACATTACGCCCCTAAAACCCCTTTTGTTTTAATTGAAAATATAGAAAGTGCTTTAATCAAATTTAGAAGTAAGAAGCTTGCTTATCTGGGGTTTGGAGACATTCAACTTCCAGAGGATGTCTACACTTTGAATTTAAGTTCGAACTCAGATTTAGCTGAAGCCGCTCAGAATTTATTTCACTATATGCGGCTATTAGACAGTTTAAGTTTTGATTGCATTTTAGCTACCAATGTTCCAGATATCGGACTAGGAAAAGCAATAAATGATCGCTTGAAAAGAGCCGCAGCTGACTACAAGGATTTTAAATAATAAACTTAGCTTTCAAGCAATTACGTTCAATAAACCGCAGCAAATTTGATGTTCAAAATAATACTTTGAACACATAAATTATAGATAATAATTAATTACATTTGCACCTTTAATTTTTAAATCACTAAATTAATACACGAAAAATGACCCAAGGAAAAGCCAGTACAAACGATACACAATTTGATGTGTTCGCTAAAGTTGCCCATTATGACCACGAACAAGTTCTGATTTGTCAGGACAACCACACAGGGTTAAAAGCGATTATCGCAATTCACAACACTGTTTTAGGCCCGGGATTAGGTGGAACAAGGATGTGGAAATATGCTACCGAAGCAGAAGCAATAAATGATGCCCTAAGACTCTCTAGGGGTATGACCTATAAAGCGGCAATTAGTGGCTTGAATTTAGGTGGTGCAAAAGCGGTTATCATCGGAGATCCAAGCAAAGACAAATCAGAGCATTTGATGCGCAAGTTTGGAAGATTTGTTGAAAATCTAGGCGGCAAATACGTAACAGCAGAAGATGTAGGAACGACCACTAAAGACATGGAGTATGTTAAAATGGAAACCAATCACGTTGTTGGTTTACCAGAGATTATGGGCGGTGGAGGTGATCCAAGTCCTGTAACTGCATACGGTGTTTACATGGGCATTAAAGCAAGTGCTAAGAAAGCTTATGGCAGCGATAATTTAGGTGGTAAAAAGATTGCAGTTCAAGGAACAGGCAAAGTAGGTTTGCATTTAATTGAGTTGTTGCATAAAGAAGGCGCTCATATTATCGCAAGTGATATCTATGAGTCTGGCTTAAAAGTGGCATCTGATAAGTTTGGAGCGAGCATTGTAGGTCCAAGCGAAATTTTTTCTCAGGATGTTGATATTTTTGCGCCGTGTGCACTAGGTGCAATATTAAACGAAAACAATATCAACAGTTTAAAGTGTCAAATAGTTGCAGGTGCTGCAAACAATCAATTGGAAGATGAAACCATTCACGGTGATATGATTAAGAATAAAGGCATTTTATATGCTCCAGATTTCTTAATTAATGCTGGTGGATTAATCAATGTGTACAGTGAGTGGAATGGTTATGTAAGAGAAATCGCCTTTGCGCAAACAGAAAACATTTACAATACTGTTTTAAATATTTACAGCAAATCTGAAGAAGACAATATCAACACCCAACTTGCAGCGATCAAATTGGCTGAAAAAAGGGTTCACGATACCATGCTTTTGCAATCAAAAATCTAAATTAATCCTAATTTATAAAGAAAAACCCGAAAATAATTTTTCGGGTTTTTTTATTGCATCAATTTTAAACAATTGCATTATTTATTTTCATCGTACTTATCCAATAGTTTAATTAGCACTTCAAAATCTTTAGGGTACGGGGCATTGATTTTAACCTTGCCTTTTGATGGACTTTCGAACTCGATGCTGTAAGCGTGCAGAGCAACTCTACCAATTAAAGGTTTCTCCTCTTCTGATGAGAATTTAACATTCTTTTTTATTTGAGATAAATAAGCAAATTTGCCCCCATAAAGTGAATCACTCATCAAGGCTAAATTTTGAGACGCTGCATGTACTCTGATTTGGTGTAATCGACCAGTATGGGGACTGCAAGAAAGCAGAGAAAAGTGTTTGTAAGTCTTTAATGTATTAAATACTGTAAGTGACGGTTTGCCTTCTTTTCTTGATATAAGCACTCTCCTTTTGCTATCGGTGTAAAGAGAGAGTTCAACATTTAATTCGTTTAAGTTAACTGATGCATTTACAACAGCATGGTAAATTTTATGAATGGTTCTTTTTTCAAATTGAGCAGCTACGAATTTATAGGCCTCAGTATTTTTTGAAATCAACATAACGCCCGAAGTCTCTCTATCTAGGCGGTGACAAAGACTATAATTTTCGTTGATGTCTTTGCACATTTGCACCACAGATAAAAACTGGCTATCAAAACGTTCGTGTAAAGAAGAAAGATTTGCGGGTTTATTGATGGCAATGATGTCATCGTCTTCGTATACTATTAAATCTTTAAAACGAATAGCGGCCATTTCAGTTCTTAAGTGTATTTAATTTTAATTGGGTAAGTACCTTTTTGGTTTGCAAAGGAAAATCACCTTGCATCATCCAATCGTAATACCCATAGTCAGATTTAAACACCTCGCTTACCTTTTTACCTTTGTGTTTGCCAAAATTAAAAACCGCTTCTTGTTTTTCATTGTATATGAGTCTTCCTGCTAGGTCTACCAGGTTGCTTTGGCCGCTAAATTTGTGCAAGAAATCTATGTTTGGTTCTAGGTTCTCATATTTGTCCAATTGGGATTGTATAATTTCCCAGGTAGCTTCAGTATCAGCCTTGGCACTATGGGCATTATTTAAATCTTTTTGGCAATAGAATTTGTAAGCCGCAGTAAGATTTCTTGGTTCCATTGTATGAAAAATCTTTTGTGCGTCTATGAATTTTCTTTTAGAAGTATCAAACTCAACACCAGCCCTATAAAACTCTTCAACCAACATTGGAAAATCGAATTTATTGCTATTAAAACCAGCGAAATCACAGTTTTCTAAAAACGCATTTAGTTCGTGGGCCTTGTCTTTAAAAAAAGGTTCATTTGCTACATCTTGGTCTGAAATCCCATGTATGAGTGTAATCTCATGTGGAATTGGAATTCCTGGATTGAACCTGAGGTTTAATTCCTGTCTTGATCCATCTATTTGTACGCGAATCATACACAATTCAACGATGCGATCTTTGGACGTAATGACTCCGGTAGTTTCAAGATCAAAAATCACTAGAGGTTTTGTTAAAATTAATTTCATTGTATTTTTATAATAAATCGGGTCTTCTTTCTTTTGTTCTTGATTCAGCTTGATCCATTCGCCATTCATCTATGAGTTTAAAATTTCCTGAAAGCAAAACATTTGGCACGCTTAGGCCTTTAAATTCGGCTGGCCTTGTATAGACAGGCGGAGCCAATAGTCCATCTTGAAAGCTATCGGTAAGAGCAGATTCTTCGTTACCTAAAACCCCGGGAAGCAATCTAACAATGCTGTCGCTGATTAAAGCTGCTGCTAATTCACCACCGGTGAGCACAAAATCGCCTATAGAAATTTCTTTTGTCACGTACAATTCTCTTATACGCTCGTCTATGCCTTTATAATGCCCACAAAGTATGATTAGGTTTTCCTTAAGCGAGTATGCATTTGCTAGTTGTTGATTCCATACTTGGCCATCAGGACAGGTATAAATGATATCATCATACTTCCTAAGCTTACAAAGATCTTCTATTGCATTAGAAATAGGTTCACACATAAGCACCATGCCTGCTCCGCCCCCAAATTGATAATCATCTACTTGACCATAACGGTTAAGGGCATATTCTCTTAAATTTATTAAATTTATTTCAGCTAGGCCTTTGTCTTTGGCTCTTTTAACAATTGAGTGGTTGATAGTGCCTTCAATTAACGCCGGTTGAACCGTTATAATGTCTATGCGCATAGCTACAAATCTAATATACCATCAGGAAAGCGCGCAAAAATCTTTTTCTCACCATGGTTTATTTCGGTTATGAAATCATCGTGTATTGGAATTAAGGAGTCTTTGAATCCATTTCTGAATTCGATTAATACATTCCCAGGGTATTCAATAAGATCAGTTATTGTGTATTCCGTTCCAGTTTCATTGTCAATTAGGCTATAGCCGATGATGGTTTCTGTTTCGTCTGGTTTTGTGTCAATGATTTCGACAATTGGTAGAGAAATTAATTCATTGATCTGATCAATGGTATCAAAACCCTTTAGTTTAAGGATTGAGGAATCTTTATTGAAAGATTGAATTGCAAAAGGAACAAATTTTTGATTGATTTCCAAAAATAGAAAATCTTTAGGGATGTAATCATCTTCCAGGTGGATGCGGATTTGTCCGTTGAAACCATGAGATTTCAAAACAAAACCCACCTTTTTGGTGGGTTTTGAATGAATATTGTTGACTTTGATTGTCATACTTAAAGCGTATTAAGCTTCAGTATTTTCAGCAGCAGCCTCTGGAGCTTCTGAAGTTGTTTCTTCAGGAGCGTCTGCAGCTGGTGTTTCAATTACAGCCTCAACTACTGCAGTTTCCTGAGCAGCTTCCTCTGTTGTTGTTTCAATTACTGCTTCAACTACTGCAGTTTCCTGAGCAGTTTCCTCTGTTGGTGTTTCAACAACAGCTTCAACTACTGCAGTTTCTTCAGCAGGAACTTCTTCTACAACTGCATTTTTAGCAGCGATAGCAGCAGCTCTAGCGTCTTTAACTTTAGCTTCAGCTTTTAATTTTTCAGAAGCGGTTTGAGCTTTCGCGCTTGCAAGGCTGTCGCGCTTGCTTTGTACTTTAGCATCTTTGTCTTCAGTCCATTTAGCAAATTTAGCATCTGCTTCTTCTAGTGTAAAGGAGCCTTTGTTGACACCTCCATGTAAGTGGTGCAACATCATTGCACCTTTGTAAGATAGAATGGCACGAACGGTGTCCGTAGGGACAGCGCCTGTGTCTAACCATTTCACTGCTTTCTTCAGATCTAAGTTGATTGTTGCTGGGTTGGAATTAGGGTTGTAATCACCAATCCTTTCAATAAATCTACCATCTCTCGGAGCACGTGAATCTGCCGCCACAATGTAGTAGTAGGCTTGTTTTTTGCGTCCATGACGCTGTAATCTTAATTTAGTTGCCATAAAATTATATAAAAAACGCAAGTTCTCCTGTTCTTGCGGGGTGCAAAAGTAACACAAATATTTAAAAAATCAAAAGATAATTCAAGAAGTTTGTACTTGGATTGTAGCGCCTTAATCTATTACAGTTATTGATCTATTGTATATTTATAATTGAATGGATGAAAAAAATGTTGTTTTATTTAAGCTGTAAATGCAAAAAACAAGGATAAAATTTGTGCGCCCGATCCATTATCAGAAAGGCAAACCGATAAGTTTAAAGCTTTGATTAAATTATCAACATCTGTTTTTCAGAAAAAAAAATAAATTACTTTTGCGCTCAGTAAATTAAAAAACAAATTGGAAAATTTCATTGTTTCTGCCCGCAAATACAGACCTTCCGTTTTTGACGAAGTGGTTGGGCAGTCTCATATTACAGAAACCCTGTTGAATGAAATAAACAACAACCATTTGGCTCAATCTTTTTTATTTACAGGTCCAAGAGGTGTTGGTAAGACTACCTGCGCAAGAATATTAGCTAAAGTCATAAACCAAAAGGAAAATGACAATCCTGATCAAGATTATGCTTTCAATATCTTCGAAATGGACGCAGCGAGCAACAACTCTGTTGACGACATTCGAAATTTAAATGAACAAGTAAGAATACCTCCTCAGGTAGGAAATTACAAAGTCTATATTATTGATGAGGTTCATATGCTTTCATCTGCAGCGTTTAACGCCTTCTTAAAAACATTAGAAGAACCACCTAAATACGCGATTTTCATTTTAGCAACCACTGAAAAGCACAAAATATTACCAACCATTTTATCTAGGTGTCAAATATTTAATTTTAAACGTATTCAAATTAAGGATATGGTTGAACATTTGAAGAAGATTGCAACAAAAGAAGATGTGAAGGTTGACAATGAATCTTTGCATTTGATTGCTGAAAAAGCAGATGGTGGATTAAGGGATTGTTTATCTCTCTTCGACCAAATGGTCAGTTATTGCAATGGCGATATCAGTTATGAAAAAGCGGTAGAAAACTTAAATATTTTAGACAGAGACTATTACTTCAAGATTACCACATCAATCTTAGAGCAAAGTATATCTGAGGTTTTGAATTACTACGATGAAATTTTGAACAAAGGTTTTGAGGGGCAATTGTTCTTAAACGGCTTAAGCGAACATTTTAGAAATTTAATGGTTTGCAAAGACAAAGCGACTACACATCTATTGGATGTTGGAGAATCGCACAAATCAAAATACGAAACCCAAAGCAAACTAACAGATTTAAGTTTCTTACTAAATGCTTTGAACATCAACAATCAGTTTGATGTTGATTACAAAAACAGTAAGAACCCAAGGTTGCATATAGAATTGGCGTTGATGAAGCTTTGCCACATTCGCAGTCAGATCAACAACGCAATCACGCTTGAAGAAATAAAAAAAAAAGTGATGAGTATTTAAGCAGGACCGAAAGTTCTGTTCAAAAAAAAGAATTGGTTCTTCCAGTTCATGCAATCAAACCGCCGGAGCTCGCTGACAAAACCCTCTCCTTTCCTAAGATTCCAAAGAAAAACACAGGTGCTCCGTTGCAAATCAGCAGCGCTGAAATACTTGAAAAGGAAGAAGACATTCCTGTTAAAGAAATAGAGGCCCAAATTGAAAAGCTGGTGCAAGAAATTTCGGAAGAACTTGTAATTGCGCCTGAGTTAAACCAAGAAAACACAGTAAAAGCCTTTGCACTTTTTGCCGCCAAACAAAAGGTTTCTATTGTTTCTTTGATAAAACTATTGATACCAGCAATTATAGGAAAACAAGTTGTTGTTACAATGACCGTTCAACAAGAAGAATTCATTGGCGAAATCAAAATTGATTGGCAAGCGTTTTTGAAAAAGTATTTTAATGATACAGAAATCACCTTGCAGTTTGCAATAGATGAGACAGCAAATACAACTAGAAAAGCCTACACTGCCTCTGAACAGTACGAAGAAACACTAAATGAGAGTGAAATATTCAGATCTTTGGTTAATAAGTTCAAATTGAAATTGAAGCAATAGAAGATGCGTTTTAAAGGTCTTAAAGTATTCTTGTTCTTTGCGCTTGTCAATGGTTTGCTTCATGCCTATTTTATAAATCTACCTCCATGCGGCAGCCATGTTTGGCGTCAATGCAACACCTTAGCAATGAGCCGTAATTTCGCCACAGAAAGCATGGACATTATGCACCCTAGAATTGACAGAAGAAATAACAGCAATGGGATTACAGGTGCTCATTTCCCCGCTTATGAGTGGACTCTTGCTCTAATTTCTAAAGCGTTTGGATTTACAGATTTATTGGCAAGAGTATTTAGCTTGTTGGTATTCACACTGGGGATGTTTGCTTTCTATTTGTTTTTAAAACAGGTGGAATTTGATGACAGGTACGCAGTAATCGGGTCTTTAATACTTTTATCAATTCCACAAAACTATTACGACAGTATGAATGCTATGCCCGATATTATGGCATTAACAGCCTCCTTATTTTCATTGTATTTTCTTACTCATCATTTTAAAAATGGGAGCATAATTCATTTTGTTATTGGTGTCTTGTTGGCTGTTGTTTGTGGCTTGATTAAATTTCAATTTTTGATTCTACCATTATCTTCCATCGTTTATTTAAGATATAACAAAAAGGAAATAATATTTTTAACAATTGGCGCTCTTATTGTTTCCCTAACCGTTGTTTTCTGGTATTTGTATGCCATTGAATTAAGCAATTCAAATAATTTAAAAGAATTTGGATTATGGATAAAGCCCATTTCTTTGTCCAACAAACTAAAGACGGTTCAAGGGAATTTAGTTTCGGATTTACCAGAACTTTTAATGGGTTGGCCACTCTTTGTTTTATTTTTGGCGTTGTTGAGATTTATTAGACCTTTTACCAAGCTTGGATTTCAAATTTTGATTGGCATTGTCGGTTTTGTGGTGTTTTATACTGTGGCCATAGAAAGGATGCAGCACCACAGCTATTATTTTATGGCCTTGCTGCCATTTTTGGTTTTGATGGTTTTAAACTTGTTTTTAAAATCGAATATTAATTTCAGATTTCTTTTGTTATTCTGTTGCCTTAATTTTATTTGGTCTTTTGCAAGGATAATCCCGTCTCGCTGGGCCAATGGGGGAAAAGGCATACCTGAAGAATTTAAAAATACAGAGCAAAGAAATAAATTAACGAAAGCAATGAAATCAGCCAAAATTAGTTTGGTTGGACCCGATGTTTCAGGGTGCATTTTCTTCTATTTTATTAACGCTAAGGGTTATTCATTTGATAACTTCGATGAATTAATTGAAAAGAGAGAATATATTAGCCAATTCGACGAAATGCGTTTAAATGGCGTGGATCGACTATTAATTGATAGGACGATCTCAAACAGTGAACATTTTAAATCAATTCAAGGCAAAAGATTAATTGACCGTGTTGGTAATTTTGAAATCTGGACAGTGAGCAATCTTAAGGCAGTTGAATAATTCAATAGTCATTTTACTTTCTAAGGCAATATTTTGGTGCATATGTTTGCAATGTAAATAATAAAATTCTTGTTAAATTCGCCAACCAAATATTTATTGCCAAGTGTCAATACGCGTAGAAAATCTAACGAAAACCTATAAAAGTCAGCATGCAATTGACCACATTAATTTCGAAATTAAAAGTGGGGAGATTGTAGGCTTTTTAGGGCCAAATGGTGCTGGTAAGACCACAACCATGAAAATATTAACCTGCTACATCCCTCCTACCTCTGGCAGCGCATGGGTTAACGGTTTAAATGTAGAAACCGACTCAATTGAAGTGAGGAAACAGATTGGGTATTTGCCCGAACATAATCCACTGTACATGGATATGTACGTTAAAGAGTATTTGATGTTTGCCGCTTCTGTCTACCAATTAAACAACAAAACACAACGTGTTAAGGAAATGATTGAATTAACCGGCTTGCAGATTGAACAGAACAAGAAAATAGGTCAATTATCTAAAGGTTACAGGCAAAGGGTTGGATTGGCTCAAGCAATCATTCACAATCCAAAAGTTTTAATTTTGGATGAACCAACAAGTGGATTAGATCCGAATCAAATTGTTGAAATCCGAAATCTGATCATAAATATTGGCAAGGAGAAAACAGTGTTGTTGTCCACCCATATTATGCAAGAAGTTGAGGCTATGTGCAACCGAGTAATGATTGTAAAAAATGGAAAAATTGTAGCCAATGGAAAGCCTGAAGAATTAAAACATTCATTTAGTCCAGACAATATTGTGCAGGTTTCGTTCAACCATACATTAAATGCAAAGCAATTGTCAGAACTAAACAACCTATCTGAAGCCAGCTTATTGGCTGACAGTACCTATATTGTGAAATCGAAGAAAGGTGAAGACATAATAAAATCTGAAATTTTCAACTTTGCAGTAAAGCAAGAACTTATTTTAACCGAAATGAAATTAATTGAAAGCAGTTTGGAAGACGTATTTAAAAATGTAACAAAATAAGATGTTTAGTATATTAGCCAAGGAGATTCGGAGTTTTTTAAGCTCTTTAATTGCAATCATTGTAATCATCGTATTTTTAGTTGCGAATGGTTTGTTTATTTGGATTTTCAATGAAACAAATATTTTAGACGCAGGTTATGCCAACATTGATCCATTTTTTGAATTAGCCCCTATTATTTTTATTTTCTTGATTTCGGCCATAACCATGCGTTCCTTTAGTGAAGAGAAAAAAACGGGGACTTTTGAAATTTTAAGCACCAAACCAATTACTGATTTATCCATCATTTTAGGCAAATATTTTGCTGGATTGCTTATTGTATTGTTTTCTATATTGCCTACATTTATCTATTACTACACCATTCATAAATTATCGATTCCGATTGGCAATATTGATACCGGTGCAATTTGGGGAAGTTATTTAGGCTTAATCTTTTTGAGTGCAGGTTATGTTTCTATTGGATTGTTTTCAAGTGTTATTACAGACAATCAAATTGTTTCTTTCATAGTCAGCATGTTTTTGTGTTTCTTTTTTTATTCCAGTTTTGAATATCTTAGTTCTTTTGAAATTTTTAAGAAGACTGATTTTTTCATTGAATGGTTTGGAATAAATTTTCATTATAGAAATATTAGCAGAGGCGTTGTTGATACCAGAGACGTTGTTTATTTCCTGAGTTTGATTGTATTGTTTATTTGGTTAACTAAAATTATTTTTAACAGCAGAAAATGGTAAAAATTAAGAAACAAAAAAGAAGCATTAAACAGCAATCCATCATTGAATTGTTGTTGTTATTTGTGGTAATAGGTGTTGTCAATGTTTTAGCTACCCAATATTACAAAAAGTTTGATTTAACGAAAGAAAAGCGCTTTACACTGTCAGAAACGTCTAAGAATCTTGCAAGAAAGGTTAATGACCGGATGTATTTTAAGGTGTACTTGGAGAGTGATAACCTTTCCTCACGTTTTAAAAGATTAAGGACGGCGACCATGGACATTCTAAGTGAATTCAGGGATGTTAGTGGCAACAAAATTGATTTTGAATTTGTCGATGTTTTTAAAGACAAAACCGATAAAGAGAAGTCTGAGATTATCAAGCAATTGAATGAAAAAGGTGTAATGTATTACAACGATCTCGAGATGGGTGCTGACCAACAAAAGAGAAATTTAATCCTGCCCTCTGCCGAGGTAAGTTATGGCTCCAATAAAGAATATGTCGTTAATCTTTTAAATACCGAAATGGGGCGTGCTGAAGAAAATGCAATTAACAAATCAATAGAGGGATTGGAATACGAGTTTGCAAATGCAATCAGAAAATGTGTAAATAAGACCCCTAAAAAAATTGCATTTCTTTACGGTCATGGCGAGCCAGATGAAGCACATACCGATGAATTGTTGGCTTCTTTGAGTGAAAATTACAGCATTGACCGGGTGTTTTTTAATTTAGGCAATGAAAATTATTTAAAACAGTTTGTGTATTTAACAGAAGAAACCCAAAACTATGATACTTTGGGGAAACGTATTGTTTTAAAATCGTTAGAAATGCTGAATCAATACGACGGGATTGTGATTATAAAACCAATTGAGCCTCTTCAAAAAGATGAAGCGTATATATTAGATCAATATATAATGAATGGAGGTAAAACCATTTGGATGGTGGATCCAATTCAGGCAGAGCACGACAGTTTAAGACGGCAAACAAAGGCATTTTTTCCGGATTATGACAATGAGAATTTACGTACAATGTTGTTCAATTATGGCGTGCGCTTAAATTCTAATTTATTGATGGATTTGCAATGCAACAACATCGTGCTAAATGATCCATCACGCCCGGGGCAAATGGTTCCGTTTCCATGGGTGTACTATCCACTTTTCGCCTTTAAGGGCAATGAGCATCCAATTGTTAAGAATTTAGAAGTTGTTTGGGGCAGATACAGTGGGACCTTAAAGCCAATTTCAAGAAAGAATTTAAAAGTGACAAACTTACTATTGAGCAGTGATAGAGCCAAGTTGCAAGATGCACCAGCTTTTGTTGATATTGGTATTGTGGCGAACAATAGCGATATTAAGTATTTGCAATCATTTAAGTCTGGCACACAGGTTTCGGGCGTATTGTTGGAAGGTGAATTTAAATCGAATTTTAAGCGCCCAGATAAAATTTACGAATTTCCAGTGAAAGAATCTGTGACCAATAGCATGATTGTATTAGCAGACGGCGATTTAGGATTAAACTATGTAAAACGAAGTAGTGGCGAAATTTACCCATTGGGATTTGACCGAGAGACTGGGCGACAATTTGCCAACAAAAAATTCCTTTTAAATTGTTTTGATTATATGTTTGATGAAAGTGGTTTGATTGATATTAGGACCAAAGAAATTGCCTTGAGGTTATTGGATAAGCCACGTTTGACTGCTCCTAAAGGAGAGGGAGAAACATTTAGTGAGAAAACGAAATGGCAGCTCTTAAACACAGCAGTTCCAGTTATTCTGGTCTTGTTGTTTGGTCTGTTAAATATGTGGTACAGAAAAAGAAAATACACTAGAAATTGATTTTTCAGGCCAACTATACTGAATTCAATTACAATGAATATGTATAGAATATAATGCACTGCCTTACATTGTTTAACAAGTTAAGTTTCAAGAATCACAATAATTGAGTTAGGTTTGCATTTTATAATTTGAAATTTTGACAAATCAAGAAGACAAATCGATGATAGCTGAAAGGTTAAATCGCATATCTGAATCTGAAACAATTGCCATGGCCAAGTTGGGTCGCGCATTAAAAGCTGAAGGCAAAGACATCATTAGTTTAAGTTTTGGCGAACCTGATTTTTTTACACCAGACCACATCAAAAAAGCAGCAGTGAATGCTTTAAATGATAATTTTACTTTTTATACCCCTGTTGCAGGTATTCCTGATTTAAAGGAAGCTGTTTCGGCTAAGTTTTTAAGGGAGAACGGCTTGGCCTATAATACGGATCAAATTGTTGTCAGCACTGGTGCTAAAAATTCAATCATGAATGCGGTATTGTCACTTGTCAATCCTGGCGATGAAGTAATTATACCTAGGCCATTTTGGGTCAGTTATGCAGACATGGTTAACTTGGCCGAAGGTAAAAATGTTTTTATAGATACAAATGTAGAATCCAATTATAAAATTACGCCAAAGCAGCTTGAAGAGAAGATTACACATAAAACAAAGCTGTTTATGTTCAGTAGTCCTAATAATCCTAGCGGAATGATTTATACTGAGGATGAGTTAAAAGGTTTGGCTGAAGTGTTTGAGCGTCATCCTAATGTTTATATTATCAGTGATGAGATCTATGAGCATATCAACTTTGGAGGAAAGCACTACAGCATAGCAAATTACGGAACCTTAATTAACAGAACAGTAACTGTGAATGGTGTTTCAAAAGCTTTTTCAATGACAGGTTGGCGCATTGGATATATTGGGGCACCGAAAGCGATTGCGTACGCTTGTGAAAAACTTCAAAGCCAGTTTACAAGTGGTACAAACTCAATTGCCCAGAAGGCCGCAATTGCAGCATTGAACGGCGACTTAACCCCCACATACAAAATGCGGGACGCATTTAAAGTAAGACGGGATTTATGCTATAACATCTTAAAAGAAATACCTGGCTTAAAATTAAGTTTACCTCCAGGCGCATTTTATCTATTCCCAGATGTTAGTTCATTTTACGGAAAATCACACAATGGACACTCAATTACAAACTCGCAAGATTTGTGCATGTATCTTTTAAACGAGGTATATGTTGTTACGGTTTCAGGATCTGCGTTTGGAAATGATAATTGCATAAGAATGTCTTATGCGACCAGCGAAGAGAATCTATTGAAAGCAATGGAAAGAATCAAACAAGCTTTATTGGCATTAAAATAATAATGATGGAGAATCTGATTAATGAATTTGAAGGAAAGCGCGTTTTAATCGTTGGCGATGTGATGATTGATGCCTATATTATGGGTAAGGTTGAGCGCATTTCACCAGAAGCACCTGTTCCTGTTGTCAATATAGACCAAAGAGATATGCGTCTTGGTGGCGCTGCCAATGTAGCCATTAATATTATTGCTTTAAAAGCAATTCCAATTTTATGTTCTGTTATTGGGAAAGATGATGATGGCGATGCATTAGTTGCTTTGATGCAAAGCAGTAAAATGCCTATTGCTGGTATTGTTCAATCAAAAAGCCGAAAAACCACAACCAAAACTAGAATAATTGGCAACAAGCATCAATTGCTAAGAATGGATCAAGAAATGTTAAGCGACATTAACGATTCTGAAAATGACAAATTAATAAAAGCCTTTACTGCCAACATAAAAAAGTGTGATGTTGTGGTATTGGAAGATTACAATAAAGGGGTATTAACCGAAAAAAATATTCCAGTTTTAATTGATATTGCAATTAAAGCCGGCAAGCCAATTGCTGTAGACCCCAAAAAGAAAAACTTTTTAGCTTACAAAAATGTAACTTTGTTTAAACCCAACTTAAAAGAAATTAAAGAAGGGTTAAACAGCGACTTAAACTTAAAGAAGAAAGAAAACCTCGTTGACTTGGTTTTGGAATTAAATGAAAAATTGAATAATACTTATACCATGGTTACATTGAGTGAAGATGGTGTAATGGTTACAGACCACAGTGACTTTAATTTTATACCTGCTCACTTGCGAAACATTTCTGATGTTAGCGGAGCTGGCGATACCGTAATAAGTGTAGCATCCTTGTGTTTGGCTTGTAAAGTTGAAATGGGGATTGTAGCAGAATTATCTAATCTGGCAGGTGGATTGGTTTGTGAAGAAAGTGGCGTGGTGCCAATCAATATTGAAAAACTTAAAAAAGAGTCAAGTTATCTGATTTAAAGAAAACCGAATTGAATACCAATAAAAAAATATCCTATTTCTTGTTTAAGCATGAAGAAGCAATATTGAATATATTAAGAGTTTTCACCTTAGTTTCTTCGCTTTTGGTGTTAGGTGTTATGGTATACCGCTATGGATTTAACCACTCGGAAGAAAATATCAAGTTAATACTGCTAAGTACAAGGTTTTTCTATTTGGTTTTTATCATTGGTTTTGTTATTCGGTTGCTGCTTGCAAAAGACAAACAAAGTTTTCTTGTCTCAAATGTATTTGAGGCGATTTTAATACTGTTGGTTATTTACGATGGGGTTAGTTATTTTCTTTTTGGTCACCCAATACTTGAAAAGTTTTTAATTCGCTTAGAAATCACAAATTACAGATCCATATACCACTTTTTCATTCAGTTTTTCTTGTTAATTTTTGCTGCCATTGAATTGGTTAAATCGATTAATGCTGTTTACACAACAAAACTAAAGCCCACTACCCTATTTATTCTTTCGTTTGTATTGTTAATTCTAGGTGGTGGATCACTTTTAACTTTGCCAGGATTTAACCATACCGGAAAATTTTTAAATTTTGTAGATGCCGTTTTTACAGCAGGAAGTGCAAGTTGTGTCACTGGTTTGACGGTCGTTAATACAGCAACCTTTTTTAACATAAAAGGGCAGATTATCATCTTATTGTTAATTCAGCTTGGTGGAATTGGGATTTTGACGTTTGCCTCCTTTTTCGCCTCCTTTATAAAAAAAGGGATAGGGGTTAAACACCAGATTGCAATGAATGAATTGTTGGATGCCGAGCACTTAAGCGGAAGTTATTATTTAATCAAGCGAATTTTAGTTATGACCTTTTTAATCGAAGGTTTGGGCGCCCTTGGTATATATGTATTGTGGGGTGATTATCAATTCGCAAGCCCTGGTGAAAAAATTTACACTTCAATTTTTCACAGTATTTCTGCATTTTGCAATGCGGGCTTTAGTACTTTTGAGTATAATTTTGAGACGCCACTGATTTCAGAGTTGTACATGCTGCACATTTTTGTGGGCATAATTATATTCTTTGGTAGTTTGGGTTTTCCTGTTATTAGAGACGTGTTCTCTCCATTGATGCTTAGAATTAGACTTAAAGAACCATGGAGAGAGTGGAAATTAAGTTCGAAGGTCGCAATTTATATGAGTATTGCATTGATTTTGATCGGAATGGCCTCGTTTTATTTCTTAATTGATGACCCAAGATTCGCTACCCAATCACCTATTGCCCAAGTTGCAATCTGCTTTTTCCAAGCGGTTAATCTAAGAACCAGTGGCTTTAACAGCATTAGTTTAGAGCATTTACCAAATACACTTTTGCTTCTTTCTATTTTTTTAATGTTTATAGGTGCTTCTTCAGCTTCAACAGGTGGTGGTATAAAAACCAGTACGTTTGTTGTAATGATGGTGGCAATTATTGGAACCATAAGAGGTAAAAGAGAAATGACTTTAGGCAATAGAAGCATTGCACAAGATCTGATTTACAAAGCTTTTGCAGTGGTAATCTTTTCAGGCCTTTTCGTGTTATTGGTTATTACGGTTTTATCATTTACCGATAAGGGAATTGAATTGGTGCGTTTGGCTTATGAAGCTGTTTCAGCATTTGCAACAGTTGGACTTAGCACAGGTATAACCGCTGGATTAACCGATGCCAGTAAAGTGACATTGACAATTGCAATGTTTGTTGGTCGAGTTGGTATTGTCACTTTGGCTTATTCATTGAGTGAGAAGGCGATTAATGCCGATTACAAATATGCTACCACGCATATGAATATTGGTTAATTAGGGTTTGTAGGCGCTCTTTTGAAGTATTAATTCTGCGTTGTTATTGTTCATTAATGCATTTAATTCGACAGAATTATTTTCAGTCATATACATTCTAACGGCCATCCATCCAACATAACGTCCAATCATTGCTGGCGCTTCCGGCGGTATGCCGCTTGCTATGGTTTTAGGGCCTTCTTTTAACAGGCGCTCAAAACGTCTTTTATCGGTATCAAATAAATACTTTTCTTTGACAATAAACGACCAAATATTGTGCTCTTCTTTTTTACACCATTCAAATTCGGCTTGCGTCATGCCAATTTTGATATAATCAGGTACATTGGGCGCCACAGCATCCAAGAAATAAAGGAGCTTTCCTTGATAAATCATTTCATCTGTGAAATTTTTGGCTTTATTCGTTTTTAGAAACAGATCGTTCGCATGCGCAAGCATATGGTTTGTAACAATTGTTTGAGGAATTAATATTTTGCGCCAATACAATTCAATATTTGTGTATTCATATGGTTTAAAATCTTGCCCCAAATGCATGTCTAGAGCTATTCCTATATAATCTTGTCCAACAGGGTTAACATAAAAGCTAAAGTTACTTGTATAAGTTACTATGCTTGGTATTTTGAGGTCTGGAAAAAAGTATTTAAATCTTTTATATGCTTCGGTTAATTCATCTTCGTAGGGTTTGAAGTTTCCATATTTTTCTTTGACAAAACCGTAAACTTTTTTTGCGTTTACATCCGTTTTAAACAACATTAATTGTTGAAAAGCCTCCTGCTCATTTCCCGGGAATCCAATAATTCCTTTGTTGTAATCGGTTAAGAAAAAAGGATATTTATTTGAAAAACTTTGGTAGTCGTTTAATTTGTTTTCAAACAGGTCGCTTTCAAAATGTCTGATATCTAATTTTACTTCAATGCCATTTGTATTGATGTCTAATTTGTTTGAATGGCATGATGTTAAGAATAACATGATAAATACTAAACTTGTAGTGATTGAAAATTGAAATATTTTGTTCATTTTTGTGCAAATAAAATCATTATCAGCATGAAAACAACGTTAAAATATACTTTTTTATTGATTGGACTTACAATTTTCTCATTAAATTCATCTGCACAGGATGAAAGAAACTTCAGGATAGGGTTTAAAATTATGCCTGGTTTTAATTGGACTAAAGCAATCAGCAATGATGTTCAAAAGGATGGAATGGGCATAGGGTTTTCATTTGGCGTCATTTCAGACATCCGTATAGCGGATAACTATTTTTTTTCCAGTGAATTAAACATCAGCACCATGAGCAATTCGATGAAGTTAAAATCAGATTCTATTTATTCCCTACCGAGCACAGGTAGTTCTCAGGATTACAATAATATTAGCTATAAATACAACCTTAAATACATTGAAATTCCTCTGACTTTTAAATTCAGAACAAAAGAAATAAACGGCATGCGTTACTGGGGGCAGTTTGGTCTTGCGCCCGGGTTTTTAATTGGAAACAATGCAACGGTATTGGCCTCTCCTGCTTCAACAGGCACCAAAAGTTATCCGGCTGAAGAGAAGTTTATTCCAAATGATGCCAACAACAACAATTTAGATTTCACCAAACATATTGATGACGTAAACTTTTTGAGAGCCTCAATGATACTTGGCGCAGGTATTGAATACAATCTAAGTGGCAATGCGAGTTTTTATGCAGGCATTCGTTTTAACAATGGATTTACCGATATTTTAGATGACAAAAAATCGAAGATGAACAACAACGTTGTGGGCTTAGAACTTGGATTCTTTTTTTAATTAGATTTTTTCAGAATCTCAAGAAATGAAAATTGCTTTAGCGCAGCTTAACTATACGATTGCAGATATAGTTGGAAACAAAGAAAAAATAATTGTTGCGCTTAATAAAGCAAAAGAATCTGCTGCAGATTTGGTCGTTTTTAGTGAACTTTCAATCTGTGCATACCCACCTGACGACCTTCTAGATTACCCGCATTTTATTTCAAATTGTATTCAAGCCGTTGAAGAAATTGCCAAACATGCCATTGGAATTACTGTAATTCTAGGATCCCCAACATTCAATGAAAGTAAAATTGGAAGAAGATTGTATAATTCTGCCTGTATTTTACAAGATGGAATTGTAAAGCATACGGTTCACAAAACACTATTGCCTACTTACGATGTATTTAATGAAGCTAGGTATTTTGAAGCAAATTCATCCTTTAAAACCATAGAAATAAATGGCAAAAAGATAGCAATTACAATTTGCGAGGACTTGTGGTTTGAGATGGAACGGTTTAATTACTCGGGCAATCCGCTTGAAGAATTAAGCAAATATAGACCAGATTTATTGATTAACATTTCCGCCTCACCTTTTAACATGCATAAGAAGATTGAGCGGTTAAACGTTTTGAAAAATGTTTGTATGCGCTACGCTCTCCCTCTGGTTTATGTCAATCAAACAGGCGTTCACACAGACTTAGTGTTTGATGGAAACTCAATGGTGATCAATGAAAACGGAAGCTTGGTTTTAGAATGCAGCAATTTTAAAGAAGATTTTCAAATATTCGACACAGAAAAAGAAAACCGGGAAATTGATTTTAAAGAAGCAGAAGAAACAGAATTAATGCATGATGCACTAATCTACGGCATTCAGAACTTCTTTGGGAAAATGGGGTTTTCAAAAGCGGTATTAGGATCATCTGGCGGCATTGATTCAGCGGTTGTTCAGGCATTGGCTACTCGAGCTCTTGGTGCTGAAAACGTAAAAGCAATTTTAATGCCCTCAGACTTTAGCAGTGAAGGAAGTGTGTTGGATGCTAAGAAACTATCGGAAAACTTGAAAAACAATTTCGAAATATTGCCCATTTCAAATGTGTTTGATTCTTTTGGCCAAACACTAAAACCAATGTTTGAAGGATTGGAGTTTGGTTTGGCAGAGGAGAATATCCAGGCGAGAAGCCGCGCTGTGCTGTTAATGGCCATTAGCAATAAATTCGGCCATATACTATTAAACACCAGCAATAAAAGTGAAATGTCTGTTGGCTATACCACCTTATATGGCGATATGTGCGGAAGTTTAAGCGTGATGGGCGATCTTTACAAAACAGATGTCTATAAACTGGCCCGATTTATAAATAAGGAACTTGAAATAATTCCATACTCAATTATTGACAAAGCGCCTAGTGCAGAACTTAGACCCAATCAGAAAGACAGTGACAGCTTGCCTGAATACGATGTTTTAGACCAAATACTTGAATTGTACATAGAAAAACAAAAAGGCATTGAAGAAATTGTGCAATTGGGTTTTGAATCTGCCTTAGTTAATCGAATTATAGGAATGGTTAACCGCAATGAATACAAGCGTTTCCAAGCGCCTCCTATTATTAGAATCCGTTCAAAAGCATTTGGCAGAGGCAGACAAATTCCATTGGTTAGCAAATGGTAATTATACCATTGGATGCTTTACAACACACATAGTTGAGTAACCCCTAGCGATCAAAACTTCGCTTTTGTCAGGCTGCACACAATAAATATCAGATTCACAATAGTGCAATAAGTTTCCAGGTTTAATAACCTTACCCTTAGCGATTATTTTATCGCCTACACCTGGCCTTAAATATGCAATTTTCAGATCAGATGTTACGGTACCCTCGCCTTCTGCAACCAAAGTAAAAGCTGAAAAACCCATCACAATATCTGCTAGAGTAGATGTGACTCCACCGTGCACAAAACCGTTTTGCTGTAAGTGTATTTTTTGCAAAATCAGTTCCCCTTCTATACAACCTGGTTCAATGGATGTGACCATAAAACCTAGATGTTGCATAAAATGGTTAGACTGCATCTTTACAAGAATGTCTTTTCTAAAGTGGGGGTTTTTACTCATGTATTCCATTGTGTTTTTATTAAAAAGTTAATTCTTCCAGTGCGCTTTTAAGTTCTAATTCAGTTTTTTTATCGGAGTGTTTAATGGCAATATTAATGCCTTCATTGTATATAACAATTGCATTATCAGTATCATTAATTTCTTCGTACACATGGGCTAGCTGATAATACAATGGAAGATAATCTGACTGATTATTCCGAATCCATTCAAGCTGTATTATTGCTGAATTCCAATCTGATATTGACATGTATTCCATAGCCAAAGCATAATTGAGAAAAATGTCATTTGGATTTTGTGAAAGCAATTGTTTGATTGTGTCTATTCTGTCCATTGATTCGATATTGTTAATTACTTTGCAAAACTCATTTTTTCTTAGCATTTTTTATACTTAATTTTGCAAAAATATTTTTTTAATCTTTCATGAAAATTTTAGTGTGCATGAGCGTGGTTCCAGATACCACCACAAAAATCACTTTTACAGATAACAATACCCAATTTAATTCACAAGGGGTTCAGTTCATTATAAATCCATATGATGAGTTATCATTAACCAAGGCATTGGAACTTACAGAAAAAAACGGTGGAACGGTTACAGTTGCAACAGTTGGATTAGCCGATGCAGATGCTGTAATTCGAAAAGCTTTGGCAATTGGCGCTAATGATGCAATTAGAATTAATGCAGAACCAAAAGACGGTCAATTTGTTGCTGAACAAATTGCTGAGCATATAAAAGCAAATGGATACGACATGGTTTTGACCGGTCGTGAAAGCATTGATTACAATGGTGGACAGATGTGTAGTTTACTTGGAGCCCTATTGTCGTGGCCATCAGTCAATGTATGCACTCAAATAGATGTGCAAGATGGCAAAGCAATTTTCGAAAGGGATATTGACGGTGGCAGACAGAACATAAGTTCAAGTTTGCCAGTAGTTGCAAGTGCGCAAAAGGATTTATGTGAGCCGAGAATTCCAAATATGAAAGGAATTATGGCGGCGAGAACCAAACCTTTGCTAGTGATAGAGGCTGTATCGGTCGAAAACAGTAGCACCTACAGCCTATTTGAAAGTCCACAAGCCAAGCAAGCTGTTCGTTTGATAGATGCAAGCCAAGCTGGACAATTAATTGACATTTTAAGAAACGAAGCTAAAATAATCGCATAACATGACTGGAATATACGCAGAAAATTCAGAGGGAATCTTTAAGAAATCAGTTTTAGAAGCCGCATCATACGCTTCAAAAATTCAAAATGGACCGGTTACTGCAATTTGTGTTGGCAAACCTAAAGATGGTGAAGCTGATAAATTGGCCAAATACGGCGTAAATAAATTGATCGTAATCGAAGGATTAGATTTTTTTGATGCTCAATTATACGCTAATGCTGTAACAAAAACAATTGAGAACTCAGGCATTAAAACTTTAGTCATAGCAAACACCTACGAAGCAAAATCAATAGCCCCTAGGATTGCTGTTGGAATGAATGCATCTCTGGCAACAAATGTTATTGCATATCCGGACATGAGCAATGGTTTTACTGTTAAACGCGGTGTCTTTTCAGGCAAAGGTTTCGCTTATGTCAAATTAGAAAAGGCAAATAAAATTGTCGCAATTACGCCTAACAGCACGGATTTGATTGAAAACAATCAAAGTATCTCCATTGAGAATACAGCGACGGAGCAAATCAATGCTTCAACACAAATACTTTCAACTTCTAAATCTGCGGGTAAAATCCCTTTGACAGAAGCAGAAGTTGTAGTTTCAGCAGGTAGAGGCATGAAAGGTCCTGAGAATTGGATAATGGTGGAAGAGCTGGCAGATTTATTAGGTGCAGCAACAGCTTGTTCAAAACCTGTAAGTGATATGGGTTGGAGACCGCATAATGAGCACGTAGGTCAAACAGGAATAACCATAAAGCCTAACCTTTATATTGCCATTGGCATATCAGGTGCAATTCAACATTTGGCAGGCGTAAGCAGCAGTAAAATCATTGTTGCGATCAACAAAGATCCTGAAGCGCCATTTTTTAAAGCAGCCGATTACGGCATCGTTGGTGATGCTTTTGAAATATTGCCACAGTTAATACAAGCAGCCAAAAACCGCTAAATTTTATTTTCTAGCTTTGAAAAAAATCGAATTGGATATCTATGGTATTGCTCCATCTCAAATAAAAGGTTCATATAGCCTGATATTGGCTGAAATTGATGGAGATCGTAAATTACCGATAATAGTAGGGCAATTTGAAGCACAAGCAATAGCAATACCTTTAGAAGGCATCAATACAGACCGGCCTTTAACGCATGATTTGTTTTTAGTCTTTGCAAAAAAACTAGGCTTTACAATAACAGAAGTATTTATTCATCAATTAAAGGAAGGTGTATTTTATGCCACCCTCACAGTCGAAAATACCGATGAAAAATTAAGTATTGATTGTCGAACAAGTGATGCAATTGCTATCGCCGTTAGATTTAATTGTCCCATTTTTACGACAGATGCCATTTTGGAAGAGGCAGGAATTGACATCGAAGAGAATCAAATTCAAAAGCCTGGGCGCGATGATGGCCATGATTTAAACCATGTTGGAGAGAAATCTGTCCACGATGCCTATCATGGAAAATCAATAAGTGAACTCGAAACACTGTTAGATGAAGCTTTAAGAAATGAAGATTATATGAAAGCTGCACAAATTAGAGATGAAATTGACCAGCGTAAATAAAATATTACTCATACTTTTTTCTGTTTCTCTTTTTGCTTGTCATCAAAAGAACGAAACAGAATTTTTGGTCGGAAATTGGAAATACCTCCAGATCCAAAAAAATGGAGCAACCTATATTGAGGTTCTTGACAACGACCATTTGACAGTAAAACCTGATAGTACTTTTGAGTACAATATTGAGTCAGTTAAAAAACAAATGAAAGGTAAATGGACGTATTCAGACCATATACTGCATTTACACTATACTTCACCAGATACAATTAGGCATTTCAATATTGATATTTTATCCAAATATGAATTAAAAATGCATGAAGATTCAGTGTATTTTCTACTCCAAACCGCTCAATAAACTACCTGTTTTTCAAAGGCTTTAGTAAGTATTCGAGCCCATTAATTTTAATTTCGTATATTGTTCTTAACAACATACCCAATTGCCCCTCAGGGAATCCCTTGCTGCTAAACCACTCAAGGTAGGACACTGGCAGATCACAAATTAAAGTTCCTTTGTATTTGCCGAAAGGCATTTTCATTTCCACTAACTTGAGTAAAATATTGGGATCAGGTCCTTGCATGGGTGTTTTATTTTAGCAACAATAGAGTTCCATTTTCAATGGTTTTAACCCCATCCAAATTTTCGAATTCAATGTTGTAAAGATAATGCCCTAATGGAACTAATTCACCCATAAAATAACCATTCCAGCCAATCTTTGGATCATTGCTATTAAAAAGCAATTCACCCCAACGGTTGTATATGCGCATTGAATATGTTTTGTATTTGTAGAGGCCATAAATTCTAAAGACCTCATTATTGCCGTCACTATTAGGCGTAAATGCATTAGGAATATAATATGGCGTTTTATAAAACAAGTTTTTAGAAATTTCAGCTTTGCAATTATTGGTGTCAACAATGGTTAGTTTAACCTGCAATTGGGTTGAATCATTTATTAAGAAAGATTCCGTTTGCTTAGAACTGCTAAGGCCATTGGAAAAAAACCAAGATCTTGTCAAAGTAGAGTTCTTTGATTTATCCTTAAATGTAAGCAATAAATAGGGATCTTGGTAACTAACCGAATCAGAGAAGTCGACAATTGGCAAATCGTTAACAAATAAGAAATTTGATAAAACTTTCTTGCTTTTACACCCAAGAGAATTGCTGGCTACCACTTCAAAATCATTAAATCCAGATTTTTTACCAAGAAATACGTAATTTAAACCTTTGGCCTGTATTGTGTTGTTTATCTTCCAATCGTATGTATTAAATGAAACACCATTAATACTGATTAAAACCGAATCATGCTTGCAAATTTCCTTCGGCCCTACAACTTCAAATTCGGGCATCGGTGAGACATAAACTTTTTTTACAATGGAGTCGGCACAAGCAAGATTATTTACAATGGCTAGGCTAAGAAAATTATACCCTGTATCTGAACTTGTAAAGGTTTCATTGTTGTTTTGATTAAGCGACAAGATCGGGATATACCAATGGCGTTTATAGCTTAGGCTTGATATTGATTGGTCGTTAAGCGAAAACAAATTACCAATTAAACATTGAACGGTGTCATTGATTGTGAAATTTGCAATTGGAGATTCAAGTACCTTTATGTTTTTAAGGGCGGTATCACGGCATAATTTATCGCTTACTGAATTTAAAATCAATTGGTAATTACCTTTATTCGCGTAGGCATGCGTTATTGATTGTCCGTTTTTAAAATTACCATCACCCAAATTCCATTGAAGCGAATAATTTCCTGCTGTGATATTTCCGAAATCAGAAAAACTGAATTTATTTTGTTTAAAGCATTGTACTGAATCGCTAATTTTTAATTTTAAGTTGGTCTGTGGCCACAATTTTACCTTGTTTATTATAGAGTCTTTACAAAGATTTACAGTACTTAAAACCAATTTGATGGCATAAATTGTGTCGAAGATTTTATACGATTTATTGGGAGGCAAAAACAAACTTGAGCGGCTTCCATCGCCCATATCCCATTGAGAGTTAAAAACACCTGAATTAGACGTGCTCGAATTAGAGAATACAAAACCATTGCCTTTGAAGCACTGTTCTTTGGGGCTTGTCGAGAAAGAGGCTTTAGGACTTTCAAAAACTTCTAGGGATTGGATGATTGAATCTGAACAGGAATATGGAGTGAAACATATGAGTTTGGTGGTGTACTTCCCTATTCCGGAGAATACATGAATGGAATTGACATTTGAGTCTTTTACATTATCGCTGTACTTCCACACATTTTTAAAACTTGAACCGCTAAGCGTTGTAAGATTTTTTAGATTAAAAGAATGCCCATTAAAGCATTGTGTGCTGTCGTTTACAGAAATAAGCACATTCGGTTTAGGTCTTATTTTTAAATAAACCGATGCGGTGTCTTTGCATTGGTTGCTCGCAACAATTGAGTAAGTTCCACTGTCAGAAAACCGGCTGTTTCCAACTCTATAAAACAGCAATGTTGAATCTTTTATGTTAACAGAATTGTACTGCCATTGATAGGTTGAACCTGAAGCATTTAAATCGTTTGCCTTTAGCGCAAAAGACTTTCCAACACACAATGAAGAATCGCCTTTAATCCATGCAATTTGCATGTTTGGGGCTTTGTAAATAAACACTGCACTGTCTTTTTTGGTTTGTTTACCATCGATGGTTAAGCTTACTGTTTTATAACCTGAGCTAGTGTAGTATACTGAATGTGGTCCTTTGCCAATTGCTGTTGAGGGAACTGCGCTAGCACCAAAACTCCACTGGTATTTTATTCCAGGTAAATTACTTGAGTCGGTAAAAACCATAGTTGCATTTGGGCAAACGTTAGGTTTGTTGCTTACAAATTTTGGGATTAGTTCTGGTTCAATATAAAGCCCATAATCTTCAGTTTGACCATAATTTAAATTGCTACAAGGATTTGTGCCTAAACTATTAAAATCACTTCGAATTCTCATTCTCAAAATCGTTCCTATTTTTGCATTCAAGGGAATAGTGATGGTATCCAAGTGGTTAATTAAACCTGCAACGGGCTGGTATACCAACTCCCCTGCATCAGTTAACAAGCCGTTGTTGTTAAAGTCTATAAATGCTTTAACTTGTTCGTTGTTGTATTGGCCAGTGACCACTTTTAAAGCATATTTTTTACCTCTTTTTACTTTAATTAAATTGGAACAGGAAACATCTACGTATGGTCCCTCTTGAGATCTATCACCTGAACTTCTATTGACATTGGCAATGTTGACGTTAAAAATCCCTAATCCACCAAAATTATTATTGGTTGTAGGAATGCATGTTTTTTTCGCTGTGTCTCCAGCAGTTATAAATCCAGTTAAAGTATCAATTCCATTGCAATTTTCAGCCATGAATTTATAGGTATAAATGCCAGGATTGCTTAACTTGATTGACGGGTTTTCAGTTGTCGAGTCATTGGAATTTAAATACACAAAAGTTGAGGGTGTAATTGACCATTTGAATCGGGTTGGATTGTTGCACGATTTACTATTGAAACTAAGGATTGCAGATTTGCAAACAACCGTATCATAAGGATCTAAAAGAGCAATTGGTTTTTGAGTGCCATCATTAAAAATCGTGGTATAGTAGGTGCCTCTGTTGTAGGTTGATCCATAAAGAACATTGCAATTGCAAGACTTATTAGGCTCATAATACATTTCTAAATCTGTCACATTTACTGTGTGTGGCAATCCTTTACTAAAATAACGCCAAGAATTTTGAGTGGTATCGGCATACCATACACCTCCGCCCATAGTCGCCACATAAATACCCCGCTTTTTATTAGAGGTATCCAATAATATTGAGGATACGTTATATGAAAAGTTACTAAGCACTTGCGTCCAAGTTCCTCCTTTATTTGATGATTTATACACTTTATTCCCTATCGCTATAAAGACACTGTTTTGATTCTTAGGATCGGTTTCTATGGCATTGACAACGCCCGAGGAAGGTAAAGTTAGCGAAGACCAAGTTGGCGTGGTTGAATTAACATTGTCACTTCTGAAAAAAGTTCCATTTGATCTTGCGGCATATAGGACATCAGAATTTGCAATATTGCTTTCTAATTCATTAAAGTCGCGGTTATTAACACCCCCTAAATTATTGGATATTTTTTTCCATGTAACCGTAGCGTTTTTTATGTTGTTGCTTCTCCAAATGTTTTTATATCCAACATACATTGTATTACCAAATCCTTCCCTTAATTTAAATGGCGTAACCCAAGCGCCTGATTCGTTAATTGTATCGCTACCAGCAGCAATGTATCCATTGTTTGCAATAGTGGCTTGAGCATTGACATTAAAAACTCTAAAAATACTGCCAAAATAAATTTCACCGTAACTATACCTTGAATCTGTTTGGTCGATGTCACAATCCATACCATCTCCACCATAAGTTGTGTACCAATTTTTATTGTAGTTAGCAGTTCCATTGTCCTGGTAGCCATTAATTAGAATATTTTTAACACTTCTGGAGGCGCCCATTTTGTAAATCTGCGCGATACCGATTCCACTGCTTAGTGGTATCCATGAATTTCCTTTATTTCTCGAAGCATAAATTCCCCCATCATTGGCGGCAAAAATCCTATTGGTTAAAGGGCTTGCGACCAATTCATGCTGGTCAGCGTGAATTTGATTTACCCAATACCCAGCAATGGTCCACGTTTTACCTGTATCTGTAGATTTAAAAACATTGACACCTCCGCAATAGAGTATTGCTTGATTGCTTGGGTCAGAGACCATATCCATGTTATACCAAGCTTGCCCAGATGAGCCACTGCCATTTGTTGAGTAATCGTGTATATTAGGTGTAGTTGATTGGGTTTTGAACGTTGAGCCACTGTCTCTTGATAAATAAATACCTTTATGAACACTCCCATTTGATATCCAAAAATAGACCATTTTTGGGTCTTTGGCATTTACCTCAATAACACCGCGAGAAATTGAGCTTGTAGGCAAACCATTGCTGAGATTTGTCCAGTTTACGCCATTGTCTATTGATCGGTAAAACAAAGCATCTTTGGTCGCATATACCACTTTTGAATTGTTTGGTTTGAAAATAAGGTCTTTAAAGAAACCACCATTAAAGGTTTGGGTCCAATTAACACCCGCATTAATTGATCTGTAAATACCATTGTCGGTGGCTGCTATTAATATATTAATATTGTTTGGATCAATAATCAAGCGGGAGACTTTTCTATTTCCCATGCCATTGTTGGAAATAAACCATGTAAGTCCAGAATTATTGCTTTTAAATACCCCAAAACCTGCAGCATCTCCTGCATCACGGTCTCCAGAGCCAAAATACATAATGCTTGGATTGCTCGGGTTAATTGCAATAGCTGAAACACCTAAAGTCGGAAGGGAATCAGAATTCACTTTCCAAGTTATACCGCCATCGGTGGTCTTCCAGATACCCCCTGCAGCAGCGCCAATAAACATTGTATTTGTGTCTGTTGGGTGTAAAGCAATTGCATTGACACGTCCCATACCATTCATTTGTCCTGTATTGTTTATAGGCAATGAATTAGGACCAATGGATTTCCAGTTGCCTTGGTTTTTGCATGGCGCAGATCCGGGGCCCAGGCCAGGAATAACAACATCCCAAAGTTTATTATCAGCATCAATTTTATTTAAAAAATCCTGATATTGGAAACCTGTATTCGGAAAAAACCCTAAACTATCAACCAATTTTAGAGATAAATATTCCCATCTTTTAAAGGCTTTCCAACCGCTGCCTTTTTGAATTGTTTTATTGCTCCAATAGAGGTTAAAAGCCCTTTGGGTTTGGTGTATGTTGATTGACTGATTTTGCATCATTTCAACCCAATATGGATTATTAATTGTGTCTTGAGCGCTTTGAGCTATAGAATACTGAAGAGAAAAGAACAATAAAATAAAAGCCGGTACTTTTTTAAGCATAGAATGTATACAAATATAAATTTTTAGTTTGGAATTCAAAAAACTTAGTATATTGCAACCATGTTGATCAGTTTCCAAGGTGTGCTAACAGATGCCGATGATAAGATCTTTAATTCGCACAGCCGTATTTACAAATATGGTGATGGTTTTTTTGAGAGCATTAAGGTAGTAAATAAACGTGCCCATTTATTTGATTTACACTATCAAAGAATATTGAGGGCATCAACTTTTTTTCATTTACCCTTAAATGAAAGATGGACACAACAGTATTTTGAAGATCAAATAGAATTGTTGTGTTTAAAAAACGGTTGGGTTAATGCGAGATGCCGCATTGTTTTCTACAGGGAATCTGAAGGCTTCTATGCACCCCAAAGAAATAAATGCTGTTTTTTAATTGAGATGACTGAGGCAAAGGCCAACTACCCAATTAACGATATTGGCTTAAAACTTGGGTCGTATAATTTGATTTTAAAACCATCCAATTTTTTAAGTTTCTTTAAACCCTTGTCTGCGATGCATTATGTATTAGCCGGAATTTACGCAACTGAAAATCAATTGGATACAGTTTTATTGTTTAATGAACAAGGGAATGTTGCAGAAGTATTCAATGCAAATATTTTTATAATATCTGGCGAAGAAATTTTAACCCCTGCGCTAAGTGAATATTGTCTTGATGGTGTAATGAGGCACTACATATTAGGCACCTTAAAAAATCTAGGTTACCAAATTCGCGAGACCATAGTTACTGAAGACGACATAGAATCGGCAGATGAGGTATTCATTTCAAATGCCAGCAGAGGCATTGCGTGGGTTGAAAGCTATAAAAATAAGCATTTTGGATTTAGTCAGACCTATAAAATCCATGCCGATTTATTTGGAATTTAATTTCAAATAAAAATCTAAGGCTTATTACACTTTTCGAAAATACAAATCTTATACATGGTCGAATCGTAGGCTGGCTTTTCGAAACCATCGATCGTGTGCAGCAATTTATAATTTGAATTTTCGGTCAACCAATTAAGTTTCATATTTCCTTCGCGGACAGCTGAAAAACCATCCCAAATAACGATGACACCTTTTGCTGCCCAATCGCTTTTTTGATCAATCGACCACACCCTGTAAGACGATTGAATGTTATATGGATCCTTGTTGAATTTCACATCGAAATATGGCGATTGATGTATAATGGGCCGATCCATTAATTTATTTTCGATTAGCCACTCTCCTGCTTTAATAAAATTTTCTTGCGTCTTGTCAGGCTTTACGGTCGCTTCTTTGAAGCGATGAGGTTTTGCATAATCAGATTCATGGTAAGCTGTCCAAATGACCAAAAATGCAAAAATCGAAATTGATATAACTTGCAGTTTAGTAGGCAGTTTGAAAAGAATAAAACATTCATTGATCGCAAAATAAGCCAAAATGGCCAAGGCTGGAGCTAGCACAGCCATCACTCTGGTTAAACCATGTGAGCCAAGTATTCCAAAAAAGTAAATAGTTGTATGGGCTAGGAAGTAAAACCAAAAAACCAAAATAGAAAGTAAAACAATATCTTGTATTTTTCTTTTGAAAATCAAAAAATAGGCAATAAAAAGGTTGGAAACGATGAATGCAATTTCTAAAGGCAAGCCAAAAATAGCCCTACCTTGAATCATGTAATGAAAGAAACTGCCGCTACCGGCCTCAAATGTGCCCTCAGTTTCGTGCTTCCAATATGGATTTTCAGTTATTATCCAAAAAGGTTTCCCTGTTATTGCAAAACCAACGAAATTCATAACTACACTGCCTGAAATCAGCCAAAGAATTAGTTTATAATCCTTTCTAATCAAAAGCAACAAAAACACAGCTCCACAAATAACAAAGCCTTCTGTTCTCACGAATGGAAGAAAAGAAGCAATAATTACGGCATATTTCAATTGGTCTTTGCACCAAAAGTAAAAAACCATGGAAAGAAAGAAAACGTTCAAAGGTTCGGTCAATCCAGAGATTGTATTTTGAAGTAATATAGGGGTAAATGCGGTTAAGGGACTTAGTATCCATGTATTTTTGTACCCTTTGCTTTTCAGTGCTAAGGACAATAGCAAGCCACTTATAGCTACACAAAAAATATTGAAAATAATTAATGCATCGAAACCCAATTGACAAATTAAAACGGTAATTAACGTAAAAACGGGTTTGTTCCATTGGTCTAAAAGTAAATCGGGATGAAGAAAAGCACATTTAGAAATCAAAAAATGATTCCAAGAATCAAGTCCGCCTTCAACACCTTGGCTTTGAAGAAACACGAAAAACAAAAGGGTAAAAACAGCAATAAAAGCTAAATATATTACTGTATTTTCGCGGTTTAGCATCAAAAAGCATAGAAACTATAAACCCGATCCAAACCTTGTTTATCTGAACCAAAATACACTGTGTGGGTGGTTGTAAGGGATAAAAACAGTTTGTTAATTTGCCCCCATTGGTAAGTATAGGTATCCTCCATATAAATATAGGGTGGCGTTTCTTCAGAATCCGCGTCTGGTTTCTTTAAATTTTGGAAAGCGTAGTAATCCTCTTGCAAACAGTCGTTGTCGTCGGAATTGCTTTTCAATTTACCTGAAAAGAAAACAGAATTTGGGTATTTGCTATCCTTGCGAGGTCTGAATAAGCAAGATTTTTGCAAATTATTGCCACCAAAAGGATTGACCATTTCTCGAGCAAGGCTGTAATTCGTCTCAAGGTTATAGGCCTCCCCAAGAATATCGAATAGTTCGTGAACTCTTGGCAAAACAGCATTTTCTACATTTTCTTGATTGTGGTAATACAAGTAGTAATATTTTAATGCGTTCGAATCCAACTTATTTATTTTATAGGAAGTTTTAATGTTTTGAATAAGGGCACCTGCAAAATATTCCCAATTGCTTAATTCAATGAATTCACCTTTTGAACTCAAAACCAACTTATACGTATCGGTTTTAAGGTTATTAGGATAAGGCACAGGCTCGTTGTATGGTTTTCCATTCACAACTGCATCGGCAAAATTAAAATCAATTAGGGTTTGAGAATCATTTTTTTCCATCACATTAAACACCATATAACTGGTATCGTACATAATGTAGAGGTAATGACCGTTAAGATTTTGTTTGAATTTTGTTTCAACCAATTGATAAACCAAACGTTCACCTTTTTTGAAGTTAGGTGTAAAATCAACAGTGGTTTGATCTTGAGCATAGATAGAAGAATATGCAAACAAACAAGCGCCCAATATACTTTGTCTCAAACAATCCATATTTAGGTCAAACATACGACTATTTTTTATTTTGACAAATGTTTAAATTTTGAATTCAGAAGTTGTATGGAATTCTATTTTAGGATTTTGTTGAATGGCGGTGTTCAATATCCATGCTGTTTCTGAAAGGAAGACTAAATTCTCATCCTTATCTTTTACAATATTTTTTTGTCTAAAACGGCAAAACTCTTCAATTGCATTTTTATCGCCTGTCATCCAACAAGCTTTAAAAAAGGCTCTTGGGTCAAATCTACATTTGGCATTGTATTCATGTTCTAAACGGTATTGAATAACCTCAAACTGCAATTCACCTACAGTGCCAATAAACTTACGATTTCCTTGATCTTGTCTGAACAATTGGGCGACGCCTTCATCTGTAAGTTGTTCAATGCCTTTTTCAAGTTGTTTAGATTTCATTGGATCAAGATTAATCAACTCTTTAAAAATTTCTGGCGAAAAGGAAGGAATTCCTTTGTACATAATAGCTTCGCCTTCTGTGAGGGTATCTCCAATTTTAAAATTGCCGGTATCATAAAGTCCCACAACATCGCCAGCATAAGCATCTTCGAGCAAAGCTTTGCTATCAGCCATAAAGGTGAATGGACTGGCAAATTTCATGTTTTTATTAAGGCGCACATGGTGGAAGAATTTGTTTCGTTCAAATTTTCCTGAGCAAACCCTCAAGAATGCTATGCGGTCGCGGTGTCTAGGATCAAGATTTGCGTGTATTTTAAAAACAAAACCCGTAAATTTAGTTTCTTCAGGCATTACTTTTCTTTCGTCGCTTTGTCGGGCCTGAGGAAATGGCGCAATTTCTAAAAACTTTTCCAGTAGTTCTTTGATGCCAAAATTATTTAGAGCACTGCCAAAAAACACTGGCGCAACTTCACCACTTAGATAATCATTCACATCAAAATCACCATAAACGCCGTCAATCAATTCAACATCTTGACGCAATCTTATGGCATCTTTATCGATAAGTTCGTCTAACAATGGACTATTTAAATCATCAATTCGTATCACATCTTTGCTAATCTTAGTTTTATTGGCTTCGAAGAAATTAATACTTTTATCGTACAATTTATAAACGCCTTTAAAATCTCGGCCACTGTTGATGGGCCAGCTCATTGGTCTAACTTTGATGTTTAGCTTTTGTTCTAATTCATCTAATAAATCAAATGGATCACGGCCATCGCGGTCAACCTTATTGATAAAAACGATAACTGGTGAATTGCGCATTCTGCAAACCTCCATTAACTTCTCGGTTTGCTCTTCAACGCCTTTAACGCAATCAATAACCAAAATAACACTATCAACAGCGGTTAGAGTTCTATAGGTATCTTCAGCAAAATCTTTGTGCCCAGGTGTATCTAGAATATTAACCAATTTGCCATCGTATTCAAAAGTCATAACTGAAGTAGCAACTGAGATCCCTCTTTGCTTTTCAATCTCCATAAAGTCGCTGGTAGCAGCTTTTTTAATTTTATTTGATTTAACCGCACCTGCAGTTTGAATAGCGCCTCCAAATAACAAGAATTTCTCAGTTAAAGTTGTTTTACCCGCATCGGGGTGACTAATGATTGCAAAGGTTTTTCGTTTATATATCTCGTCCGTTAAATTCACAGCGCGAAATTATTCAATTATCTTCAAATAATAACATCTATTAATTGAATCGTTTAAACATGTTGATGTATATTTATTCGTATGGAAGACAAAACAGTACACTATAAAAAAGATTTAAAAAACTTAAAATTATTCATTGCAAAACCAATAATTGATTTTAATTTTGCGATGAACACAATGCAAAGAGTTATTCTATCTTTATTTTTATTACTGATTTTTTCCTGTAACAAGACAAAACCAATAGTAAATGCTGGCGATTCCATCGATTTGGATTTGGCGGATTTGATGAGTTCCGATGATTATTTCAAACAAAAAAGGCACAATTCTAAAGGCAAATCGGACTCTATCGTTTCAAGGATTGTCTACCTAAGCGATATCAATGCGGACGGAATATCAGATACAGCAACGATTGAATACAATCAACTCAGCAGCAAATACAAAATAAAATTTTCTTGCTACAATGACTTTATTGGCTTGGATAATATTTCTGAATTGCAACTAAAAGACATGAACGATTTGAATGGTGATGGTTTTCATGAAATCATGCTGTTTATTCAATCTGAGGAAAGTTGTTGGGATGAAATAAGGTTGTATTCTTGGGTTGAAAAATGGGTTGAAAAATATAATGGCTTAACCTATCAATGCACAGAAAACAACAGCAACAATTACCAGTTTAGGAAAATTGACAACCACACCGTTCAATTGACAACTTATGGCGTAAATAGAGATTCAATTGATGCTGTTTATGGTGACACGTTGGAGAACATCATACCCAATGCATTGAACATGCATACCATTACCTGGTAGTTTCATTTTCCGTTTCTTTGAACACGTCCTAAAAACTATTTATTAAGCTGATATTGCTTATGCGCTTAATGGGCAACAAGAAATTCAAAAGCAAACAAACCATTAATAAAATAGACTACTGGCTTATAAAACACTTGGTGTTTAAACGACGCACAATAAGAAAACATTGCCTGCGCAGAGATTGACTATTTTTTACCCTTCAACCCTGCAATTCTCTTTGCTATCTTTTGGGCCTCTAGGGGATTTGAAAGCAAATATATTTGGTAGATATTTTGAAGGGCAATTGGCTGATCTGGGTCTAATTTTAAAGACTGCAAAAAATTGCTTTTAGCTTCTGAGAGTTTATTTTCTTTCAATCTAACAAGTCCGATATAAGCCCATGCATCAGCACTTTTGCTATACAATTTGTTATAATTCAACAAAAGCGATTCAGCTTGTTTCCATTTATTCAGCTTTATTTCAAGAACAGCGTATTGTAAAATAAAGTCAAGCGCTTTGTTGTTTTGTTCTACTGCTTTGGCTAAAAATGATTCCGCTTTGATAAGATTATTTAATTTTTCAAAAGCTTTGGCTATTCTATAATTGGTCCAAGCATCTATTTCTCCTGAATAATTCTCCGAGAGATTAACAATGGCCTTATAGTCCTCAGACAAGTAATAAAGATGTATTAGAGTTTGCACATGAAACTGATTCTTAGTATCTAGTTTTTTACTTAAGTCTTTCGCTTTATTTAAGTAGAAAGGATTGGATTCAAATTTTTCAAAGTAAGACACATAGGCCTCAGTGGTGGTATTTAAATCTGGAGAATTGCTTGTAATGCATCTTAGGCCCTTTAATTTGGTCGGCTTAATTGCCGGTAATTTGCTAGGCTTACGGATATAATGGTCGTGCACAGAAACGTGGGGAATATCTGCAGTTCCCGATATAGGCATATGGCAGGCGACACAATTGTCATTTTGTTTGTTTCTATTCGCTATCGATTCTGAGCATTTTTTTTCTTTGTGGCAAGAAATACAGGTATTGTTAAATTGAAGTGTATTGGTTTTTCTGACTGAGACGTGTGGATTGTGACAAGAAATGCAAGTAAAAGCAAGCTTGGTATTTTCTGCATTCAAATTGTTTTTATTGCTAGAGATAAAGCATTTGCTTTTTTGAAAACGTTCGGCATGTGCTGCCATAACGAAATCTTCGCCATCTTCATACTCAGGTGAAAACTGGTCAAATGTCTCACTTAAGACCATACCTGGTTTAAAACTGGCAAACGATTTATTTGGTTTTAATACAGCATTTCCTTGCAAATGGCAGCGTTGACAAACATCAATTTGCCTTTGCCAAGACAATTTTCCAGGATTAACAATGGTGTAATCCGTCTTTTTATTGACGTCGACTATATTCCCTTTTTTCATTTCCTGAACGTGCAATTGGCCGGGACCATGGCAACGTTCGCAATTGATTCCGTGGGGCAATTCATTGTATTGGTTTTCCGAAGCTTCAACTAATTGAGGCATTGCATTGTGACAGCTCATGCATTCTAAACCAATTTTACGGTTGAAGCGGGTATTATTTCCATTTTCAAAACCAGGAGGCAAATCCCATTTACCCTTTTGCGTATAAAAGGTGATAGGTGCTTGGAACACATACCCATTTTCAGCTACCATATGCGAATTGGTGTGGTGTCCGGAACCCACTATATAATTTATTTTCTCTGTTCGAGAATAAACGGTATCCTTATTTTCCATTCTGTATTCCTTTAAATAGAAGACATTGTTTTTTAGAAAGGGAAGATAATAGAGGTTTAGAAACGAATCGTAAACTGGCTTTGGATTGATGAAATTTGCAGATGATTTATAGATAGATGCAGAGTCGAAGCTCATGCCCATACCCGTTTGGACAAATGTTTCGTATTTATCCAAATGACAAGATTTGCAGGTTTCAATCCCTACATATTTAACAGAGTCGTTGTGGTTTAGGTATGGTGAGACCTGTTCAACTTTTTTTGCTTGTCGGCAAAGGCTGAACGAAATTATAAAAATTAACCCTAATACTATGGAGCTTAATTTTTTTATCAAAACTCAAATTAATTCAATGCTTGGTAGGCAACCATACCACCGCTAAGACTGCGCACATTATGAAAGCCATTTTGAAGCATAAATGCTTTTGCAGCAGCACTTCTAGCACCGCTTCTACAGTGAATTATAACTTCACTGCTTTGCCAATCTTCAAGATCATCTAAATTATCTTGCAAATCACCAAGTGGAATTAGACGGGCACCAATATTAAATTCTTCGTACTCGTATGGTTCTCTAACATCAATAATATTTAGAGTTTCACCAATATTTAATCTTTGTTTTAATTCTTCTGCGCTTATATCATTCATAAGATTGTTTGATCCATTTTTGAAAGTAGGTATTGTTTTGTTCATCCAGCAATTCAAAGAAATAAATTCCATTGTTTAAAGTGCTGATATTTACATTTTCTATGTTTTCACCTTGAAATTCTAATTGAAGTTTACCAAGGCAATCGTATACTTTGATTGATTTAATTGAGTTATCAGCTTTAATAAATACTTCTTGGCTGTTGTTAGAAGGATTTGGATAAATGTTAATACGGTTGGTGTTAAATATTTTTTCTACGCCTGTTGGATTTTTAATTTTGATTTCACGGCCTACAAGTGGTCTCATCATTACTGCTCCTGTAATATTGGAACTAACTTTCTCCCAATAACCATTGAGGTTGTAAAATAAATTTGGATTGGCACCTCCAATTTTTGCATATTTATAGTTGTTATCGTAACCAACATTTAATATAAAATTGGTGTTTTGTTGCCAACCAATATAAAACGGACCTTGAGGCAGCAATACAGCAGTATCAAAAATAAAACTTGTGAATCCGTTAATAGAGTCTGTATAGACTGTGCTGGGTATATTTATGCGCTTTAAAATCAAATCTGAATTGGTGTTGTTAGCCGGTGGTTCGCTGATTGTTTTCCATACCATCAAATTAAAAGATTTGAATTGAACATCGGTAATTGAACGGTTAAAGAAAACCGAGATTCCGCGAAGTGTATCAGGTTTGAAAGAAGAGAACTTTATTGCGGCATAACCAGGGCCAGCAGGCAATGAGCCGTAATCCAACCCATAACCACCTTCGGCAGAACCATCATCGTAAGCAAAATAATTATTGAATTTAACGGTTTTAGTGTATTCGTTGTTGTTGCCTATACTGTTGTAATTATCGGGTGTGAAATCATTTGCCAGGGGCGCTATGGTGTATTTTAATTTTAACAAAGGCGATTTGCCAGACAAGGTATCGAATCCAAAGGCATTAAAATTCTCGCTGCTATCGCTGTTGCTGTTTATATTTCGTGCAGATGAGCTTAAAGGATAGGATACAATTATTTTATTGTAAACATTTCTTACCTCGCATTTGTATTGAACGTTAACAGAAACGTTGTTGTTGTTTCTTAATTTAACCGTATGAAAAGCAGACTGATTAAAGGGTGCATTTGCTTTAAAATGGTCGTAAGGCATGCTTTCGTATATTTGCAATGGACCTATTGGATCTGCATTAATAGCCACATCATTTACCATGGTGTCATATCTATTCCTAGAACTTTTCATTCGAATATAATCAATATGCCACTGGTTCATATTCCCAGTTGATTTGCCATAATTGACAAATCTAAATTGGAAATTTGCATTTAAATACATTGGATTTAAAACCCCTACCAAGACTTGCTTAAATGGTTTCACCGAACTGCCAGTTGTTTTCCAAACGGTTTTCCAAAATCCATTAAGATCTTTGAATTTCAAAACCAAAGAATCTGTTTTGTCCAATGGATCGCCAATACCTTGTGTCTGATAGAAAAAACTTAAATAGATTGAATCGGCAATTGAATAAGCAATTGTATTTAGCCCGTTCTTGTAATTTTTTAAATTAATAAAATTTGAGGTTAAAGAATCGCTGTGGTTGTGTGTTAAACCATTTAATGTCTGGTATGGTTTTCCTTGTTTATCTAAATTGTCAAATGTAGCAACACCATAACTAGGTGGTGAAACAGAAAATTGATTGTTAATGTACACCAAGCTGTCTCTCCAATATTCCATGTTTGGATAAACCGCACTTGTTGTAAAATCTTCGAAAAAAGGAAGTTGAATGGTGTCGTTAAGGCTTCTTTTTGAATTATTTTGACCCTTGGATTTATTTAAATAAATATTTCTATTTAAATTCGAGATAATTGGACCTTGGGAAAAAAGCTGCATGGAAACACAAATGAAAAATATTAAACTAAGGATCCTCATAGATGTCAAAGTAACTTTATATTTATGCATTTATTGTTTGTTTGAAATAAAAATTACAATCCTTCATTTGTTTCATAGACTGTCGCATCGATTGTATTGGTGTCGGCCAAAGACATTTTTTTAGACACGACAATATCTATAATGGCCCCTTTTTCAAGTTGGGTATTGGGTGCAATATCGTGGCCTTTAAACTTCTGACTTATAACCAATCCTGGACCAAAGGTGCTATTAACTGAATCTACACGTCCTAATTTCAAGCCTGAATTTTGAAGCAATACTTTGGCTAAATTGGACGATCCATTTATCAATTTAGGCATTTTAACTTTTGGAATGATGCCAGTGTTTACAGTTACGTAGATTTTCCGACCTGGTTTAACAGACAAATCAGGCTTCGGATCTTGCTCCACGATCGTGTTAGGTTTCATGTCCTCGTTGTAAACAGAGTCCATAATAACTAACTCCAAATCATTGTCATCAAGTATATCTGTTGCATTATCAATAGACATTCCCGATACTTTAGGCACTTTAATGCTTTGGCCATGTCTGGTGTACCAACTGGTCAAAACCATTGAAAGAAAAAGATAAACTGCCAAAACAATTGCTGCTAAGAGTATTGTTTTAAGCCAAGTATTTCCAGAAGGACTATTTTTCATTTTGTATAATGCAAATTTGCTGAAATAAAACTGAAATTACAAAGACTAGATTTTGCGACATTAACTGCTGATAGTTTTCGTTTTTTTACAGTTAAATGAGGCCTATGGTATATTCAAATATTTATGGGTTTGCAATGAAATCTTCCATTGGGGATTGGATTTGACGTAATCAATGATTAACGGCAAATTTAAATCTGATTTAGACCATTCAGTTTGCAGGTATAATTTACAATTTGAGCTAAGGCTTTGGATAAAAGACTCTGCCCATAATATATCGCTATGATGAAATACAATTGGTTTAAATTCATCTGCAATTGCTAAGGTTTCGGGGATTGGAAATTTAAATTTTTTAGGGGAAAGACATATCCAATCTGGATTTCCTAACAAAGGGTAAGCGCCTGAAGTTTCTATATGCGAGCGAATGTTAATTGATTTAAGTTCGTCAATTAAAGGGTTCAAATCGTGCATAGCAGGTTCACCGCCTGTAATCACACATATTTTGGTTCCACTTTTTGTAACTTTATCAATAATTTCTCGAACAGAAATTTTAGGATGCGCGTCAATATCCCAACTTTCTTTTACATCGCACCACACACAACCGACGTTGCATCCGCCAAGGCGAACGAAGTATGCTGCATGTCCAGTATAGTAACCTTCACCTTGGATGGTGTAAAAATGTTCCATAACAGGATATAAAACATCGAGATTGCTCATAGTCCCAAATGAAGTTTGTATGCTTTAAATGTATTGCTTAACAAAGCAGCGATGGTCATTAGTCCAACTCCACCAGGCACTGGCGTTAAATAGGATGCTACATTTTTTACCGAATCAAAATCCACATCCCCTCTCAGATAAAATCCGGATTTTCTATTTGTGTCATCGATCCTTGTTATACCAACATCAATAACAATTGCTCCTGGTTTAACCATATCTGCATTTATGAATCCAGGTTTACCTAAGGCAACTATAAGAATATCTGCCTGTTTTGTATAGCTTGCGATATCGGCCGTTTTACTGTGGCATAAAGTAACTGTAGAATTTCCGAATTTGGTATTGGCAGACATTAATAGACTCATAGGTCTTCCAACAATATTGCTGCGCCCAACGACAACACAATGCTTCCCTGATGTTTGGATGTTATATGCTTTAAGCATCATGGTAATTCCAAGTGGGGTAGCTGAAACAAATCCTTCATCACCTTTGGCCAATTTGCCCATATTGATGTCATGAAAACCATCGACATCTTTATTGGGATCAATGGTTTGAGTGATTGTTTTTTCGTCAATATGTGTAGGAAGCGGCGACTGAACAATTATTCCATCAATTTCAGGGTCAGTATTGTATTTCTTGACAATTGCAGTTAATTCATCTTGACTGGTTAATTCAGGCAGGCGAACAACCGTAGAATTAAATCCCAAAGCTATGCTATTTCTTTCTTTGCTGTCTACATAGGTTCTGCTAGCGCCATCATTTCCCACAAGTATTGCAACCAAATGTGGTTTTCTAAATCCTTTAATAGTGATTAACTCCAATTCAGTGCGAATTTCATCCTTAATGAATTGAGCTGTCTGTTTGCCGTCCAATAGTGTCATAAAAAATTACTGCAATATTACGTTGAATTTGCTGTTTATGCGTAAATTTGTAACGCTAAATATGAATAATACCCGCTTATTTTTTTGCTTGTCTTTAATATTGACCATTTATTCTTGCCAGACAAGCTCAGAAGAGACGGTCTCAAAAGGCGTAGAATATTTTCCAAGTAAAATTGGTAGCATTCATTATTTTCAAATTGATACGGTGGTGTACGATTTGTTCAAAAGGAAAATCGATACATTTTCAAGCATTGTGAGAGAAGAAGTAGTCGAAAAATTTACAGACGCAAGCAATGATACTATCTATAGAGTTGAATTAAGTCGATACAACGACAACACCGTCAAATGGGAAGTTTTTCGGTCTTTTGAGCGAAAAATCACAGCGAATTATGCGTTTGAACAATTGGATAACGTCACCGAACTAAAAATGATCTTTCCAATTGCTTCATACAAAACAAAAGGATCTTCGTATACGTGGGACGTCAATATGTTCAATAATTACGATCCATTATCAGTTAAATTTACTTCTGTCTTTACAAGTTTTTACAATGGAATTAATCCATACAACAATTGTGTTTCAGTTAAAATGAACAAGCCCCAAATTGGTAGGGTAAATATAACGAGGGTAGAGGTTTATGCCAAGGATATTGGATTGGTGTACCGATATTTGGAGAACACTAATTCCCTTGATGATTCTAGTTTCTTAAGCGGAAGCATTACCACCGTCAGATTAAAGAATTGAGGTTAGACTTCGTATATATCCTGTTTTTGTTGTTCTTTTTTGCTTGTCAGAAAGATAAATTTGAAAGCATAGATTATTCAAATAACAAGAACTATGTATCGAATAAAATTGGTTCATACTCTGAATTTTCAGTGCAAGAAATTATCTATGACGATTTCAAAAACACGATTGACACAATTAGCTATCAATTGAAAGAATTAAATGAATCGTTATTCAAAGACAAGCTAGGTCGAAATTCAATCCGAATTGACAGATACAGCAGAAACAATGATACCGCAAACTGGTCTTATTTGAACACTTGGTACACCTCCATTGATATACATTCGATTGAGAGAATAGAAAACAACACAAGAAAATCCATTTTATCCTTCCCTATTACTTACGACGCGGTATGGAATTCAAATGAATTTAATATGGAATATGTCAACAATGTATTTTACACCTCTTTTCACAAACCATACAGCCTTAACACTATAAAGTACGACAGCTCTATTACAGTAGAAAGTGCTACAGTGAGCAATTCTATTAAAGAAAGGGCGTATAAAGAAGTTTATGTCAAACACATTGGATTGGCATACAAAACCATCGTATTTATTGATAAAATTGGAACACTGCAGAGAGGCAAACGAATTAACTATAAATTATTAAAGCATGTTCCTTAGGTTTACAATAATTGTTTTTTTTCTTGCCGTTTTCAATCCTTTAATTGCACATTATAAAGACTCTAGTGTCTATTATTTTATATATTTAAAGAACAAAAAATCAAGCTTCAATATCAGCAGACCTGAAGAATTCTTATCCTATAAGGCAATCAAAAGAAGAGAGAAATTCAGCATCCAAATTGACAGTACAGACCTTCCAGTTAACCTTGAATACATTGAATCCATTAAACGTATTTCAGGAATTAAAATAATAGGAATAAGCAAATGGCTTAATGGTCTTGAGGTTTCAATTGATAAATTTGATGGGTATTCAAATCAGCAAATCAATTCTATTTTAAACAAAATATCCGAATTGCCGGATGTAAAAGGCATTAAGTACCTTGGCATTCTAGAAAAAAACAATGTCAAAAACGATAGTAATGAGGTCGACAAATACTTTTATACAGAATCACAAAAGCTGATGTCATTTAAAAAAGACAGTAATGTCTGTGCATTTAGTGAAAAAGATTACGGAAAGTCATTCGACCATAACAAAGCGATTGGACTACCTACCATCAGCGCCCTATCTGGCAAAATGAGTGGTTTTCATATTGCCGTCTTTGATGCTGGGTTTCACAATGCATATAAAATTAAAGGTATGGAAGATTTGCTCGACAGTGGTCTAATTGTTCGAGATTTTGTGGACCACGACAACAGCGTCTGGGAAGACGATCAGCATGGATGCAATGTACTTGGATTTCTGAAAACCTACAATCCGGGCAATTATATAGGATCTGCACCCTTCGCTAACTACACTTTGATAAGAACAGAAAATGCCAATTTGGAGTCATTAACAGAAGAAGTGAACTGGCTATTGGCCGCTGAATTTGTCGATAGCCTAGGTGTTGATTTGATTTCAGCATCAGTAGGTTACCATTCATTTGACGAAAATATTTTGAACCATTCTTACCAGGAAACAACAGGGGATTCAAGTATCATAAGTAAAGCTGCAAACAAAGCCCATCAAAAAGGCATAATGGTTGTTGTAAGTGCCGGAAACGAGGGTAATCATGCCTGGAGACATATTGGATTTCCTGCGGACGCTCAGGATGTTTTAAGCATTGGGGCTTGTGATGGCGAAGGTAATTATGCAAAATTTAGTTCAATGGGGCCTACAATTGATGGACGCGTTAAACCAAATTTCTTGGTTGCAGGCTACAAGGTTAATGTCGCTTCTGCCAATGGTTTTTATGCTGGAAATGGAACCTCGTATTCGACCCCAATATTTTCCGGTGCAGTTGCCCAGCTCATGTATTTACATCCAAATTGTCCATTAGATTCGATAAAAAATGCTTTAGTTAGATCGTCAACACATAGACATATTCCGGACTCGTTTTTTGGCTATGGTATACCTGATTTTGCATTGGCTGCAAGATTTCTCAGTGGATTTACAGCCATCAATGAAGACTTATATTGGATTAATAAAAACGCAACTTTTTTACAAGATTTAAATATATATTTTGTTTCATCGCATATTCAGAATGTAAGATTACACATCAATACAAGCATCAAAGGCAAAAGAAAAACGGTATACAAGAAGATCTATACCTTACAAAAGGGTGAAGTATTAGAAAGTGATTTGATGTTGCAATTCTTTTTGTCGAAAAAGCGACTTAGGCGCAAAAAATGGCAATTAAGCAATTTCGAACTCGTATTTGTGACTGCAAATGGAACATTTCAAAAAACGTTTCAAATAAGGTAATAATTCTTGGGTTTGTTTTAATTGAATATCTTTAAATTTGTAGTTCATTATGTTACCAAATATTCCTGGATTAAAACACACTTCAAGCAATAATTTTTTCATCATGGCAGGACCATGTGCAATTGAGGGCGAAGAAATTGCCTTTGAAATCGCAGATAAGATAAACTCAATAAGCAACAAACTTGAGATTCCTTGGATATTTAAAGGCTCGTACAGAAAAGCGAACAGGTCAAAATTGGATTCATTTACAGGTATTGGGGATGAATTGGCTTTGGGCATATTAAGTAAAGTTGGCAAGCACTACCAAGTGCCTACTGTTACAGATATACATGAAACACACGAGGCTGAATTGGCCGCTAAGTATGTTGACGTTTTGCAGATACCCGCATTTTTATTCAGACAAACCGAATTATTACTTGCGGCTGCAAATACCGGAAAATTTGTAAACATTAAAAAAGGCCAATTTGCGGCGGCTAGTGCCATGAGTCATGCGTCTCAAAAAGTAATGGACAGTGGAAGCGATAAAATCATGTTAACAGACCGAGGCAATATGTTTGGTTATTCTGACATGGTGGTTGATTTCAGAAACATCACATGGATGAAGGCAATGGGCTTTCCTGTGATAATGGATATCACACACAGTTTGCAGCAACCCAATCAAAGTTCAGGCGTTACTGGAGGCTTACCTGAAATGATAGAGACTATAGCCAAAGCAGCAATAGCCGTTGGTGCGGACGGATTATTTATCGAAACACATCCGAGGCCAAATGAAGCGAAAAGCGATGGTGCAAACATGTTGCAAATTGATTTATTGGAGCCATTAATGGAGAAACTTCTTAAAATAAGAAAAGCCATCCTTTAAAAGAATGGCTTTGGAAATTCACTTTGTAAGTATTACATCACTTTTGATAAAAACTTGTAATAGGATTTCTTAGTATCGTAAAAATCTTTAGACGTAATGGCCATTAAATCTTCTAAATTTTGATCAGATTCAATCATCTTTACATTAATATAATTTGCTTTTGCCAGAGCTTGCGCATTTAATGCATCATTTTTAAGATTGACATCGTGCAATAATTCGTCGGTATTTCCAGCCATTAATTTAAATTTATTCTCAAAGTGTTCAACTTGACTCAAAATATCTTTATTTGTATTTCTGCGTACAACTTCCTCAAGACGCTTTCTTAACATAGGGATTTCGAAAGCAAAAAAGTTGAGTTCTCTCTTCCAATCTTCGCAAAGAATATGGAGGTGTGTGATTGATTCTTTCATAATGTATAATATTATGAAGCAAAGTTAATTCTAAAGAGAAAATGAGAATATGACCATGCTCATTTAAACCGAATTTTATACATATTATTTACTTAAGCGCACCCAAGTGCATAAAGGCAAATTAAACCCGGTTGCACAGGGCACAATTGATTCACCCCAAGTTGCGTTGTGGTTAAAATGTGACTTTAACAAATTCACACCGATGGTACCGCTTAATCCCATGCTGTATAAATTAAGTAATACAAAACAATTAGATGAATCAGTTATTTGGGCACAATAATGAATGAGTTCATTTATTTGTTCCTCTAATACCCATTTTTCGCCGCCTGGTCCTCTCCCATATGCTGGTGGATCAATGATAATTCCTTGGTATAGGGTTCCTTTATTGGCTTGCCTTTTCACAAATTTGAAGGCATCTTCAACCAGCCAACGAATGTCATTGGCTTTAGATAATTGTTTATTTTCATTAGCCCAAGTCACTATATTTTTAACTGCGTCTAAGTGGGTTGTATCTGCTCCTGCATTTGCAGCAACGATACTTGCCGCGCCGGTGTAGGCAAACAAATTGAGGACTTTAGGTTTATGTCCAATACGCTTAATTTCTTGATCAATAAAGTGCCAATTGCTAACTTGTTCTACAAAAACGCCAAGATGCCCAAAGGAGGTGCAAGAAACTTTAAGTTTTAAACCCAATGGTTTGTATTCTAATTCCCAAGAATTTGGAACAGATTTAAAAAAGGTCCATCCACCATTTTCGTTTAAGGAATCTCTGTGGCTTTTTTTTGAATTGTCACGAACAAATCTTCCATGTGCTTTTGACAGCCACTCTGAGTCTGAAAGTTGTTTGGGCCACAAAGCTTGAGGTTCAGGACGTATGAGTATGTATTTGCCAAAACGTTCTAGTTTTTCTTCAAAACCACTATCGATTAGTTCATAATCGCTCCAAGGATATTCTTGTTCTAAAATCAATTTAAATCTTTTAATACGTTAACGGCCTCTTGAATATAGATGTCTTTTTCGAATGATTTGTTCCAATCGGCTTTGATTTTTTTCTTGATTTCATCGCTGCCAATTTGCTTGTCATCATCACTAACATTAACAATGGTAAAGGTTTGAATTGCTTTAATCATTTCTTCATACTTTTTATTGTCTGTTTCAAGCTGCTTCATTTCTTTTCTATATTCTTCTAAATTTAAAGTAAACCTAGTTTTCTTGTTTTGTCTCTCAATTTTACGCGCAAGCTGCTCGATTTCTGCAAACAAAACACTTTCTGAAATGCGTTTTGAGCTATTGATAATGGCCTTTTTTATGGCAAGTTCCCTATTGTTACTGATGTTGTATGGCACTGCTTGAATTTTATCTGAACCCAAAGAATACTTATTTTCTTTTTCTCCGAATTCAAGATATCGGTATCGATCGGGCATAATGATATCAGGTGTAACGCCAACCAATTGAGTGGTGGTGCCATTTATTCTGTAAAATTTTTGAATGGTGATTTTCAAAGAACCTAGCATTTCATCCGAGTTGGTGCTAAACGCATCGTCAAGATCGATAAACCTTTGAACGGTACCTTTGCCAAAAGTAGGCGTTCCAATTATAGCCGCTCTTTTATAATCTTGCATAGCAGCGGCTAAAATTTCAGACGCCGAAGCACTGTTTTCATTAACCATAATAGTAAGCGCTCCATCCCATAATACCGTTTCATCTTCATCTTCTAGCACTTCTGGTTTAGCATCTCTCGACTTAACCAATGACATAGGACCTTTGTCAATAAACAAGCCTCCAATATCAACAACATCACCTAAGGATCCACCTCCATTGTTTCTGAGGTCTAATATGATACCTTTAACATTGTCCTTTTTTAATTTTTCAATTTCAATTGCCATGTCTTTGGCACATGAGCGCCCATTTCTATCGTTCATGTCGACGTAAAAAGTTGGCAAATTGATATAACCGTATTTCAATCCATTGTGTTCAATTATTGCTGATTTGGCATAACTATCTTCCATAACAACTACATCCCTTACAATTGGAATTATGATTAAGGATTCGTCAGGCTTTTTAACTGTTAATTTTACAATTGTTCCTTTTTTGCCGCGAATAAGTTTGATGGCATCATCAATTTTCATATTGGTGACATCAACTGGCTCTGCATTTCCTTGAGCCACTTTCAAAATGATATCACCGGCTTTTAGTTGACCTTGCTTATAGCTCGGGCTTCCAGGAACAATGGCAGCTACTTTTAAAAAACCATCTTTCTCTTGCAGCTGAGCACCAATCCCTTCAAGCTTTCCTGACATACGGATATCGAAATTCTCTTTATCTGCTGGTGGAAAATAATTGGTATGCGGGTCAAACATTTCAGTTATGCAGTTGATGTACATACTCAATAGATCCGTACGGTCAAATTTTTTCAAACGCGTAAACCACTCAATTTGATTTTTAAGTACTTCCCTTCTAGATTCAGCCTCAAGGGTATCGTATGCTTTAACTTTTACAAAAGTATCCTTCCTTTCAAGAGCCTTTTCTTGTATATCCATTTTTCTGGCAAGTTTTTCAAGAACTTGTTGTTTTAAACTTTTGCTCCAAAAAAGCTTTTGGTCTGATTCGCTATTTAAGAACTCGGCACTGTCTTCGTTAAAAACAAAGTGATCTTTTAGTCTAAAATCAAATGGCTTGGCCAATAGATCTTGATTCCACTTTGAAATTTGTGCTATCCTTACGGCATACATATTATTTGTTTCATCAAAAAAAACATATGAACCATTACGGGCTTGATTATCTAGATCTTTTTTGAATTTCGAAAGCTCTTTGATGTCTTTTGCCAAGAAAAATCGTTTATCCGCATCTAAGCGGTCTATATAAAGATCAAATAGTTTTTCAGAAAAATTATCGTTAATCTTTTGTGGTTCGTAATGGTAGTTTTCTAAAATTTCAACTATGGTTTGTGAAAGTTTGGTTTCATTTTGACTGGTTTCTCTATAGCAAAAGGCAAGTGTTAAAAGTACAAATGCAGGGATAAGTAAGAGTGAATATTTTATTTTTCTCATGGTGGCGTTTGAAAGCATTGTTAATTAAAGTGAAAAAATCGTGCCTAATTTATTTGGTTTCCGTCGGCATCTGAACAGGCAAGTTGTTGTTTGGCATAACTGGTATATTGGGGTTACCTTCTAATTCCAGGGTATGAATACCTTGCTCAAAGACAAGATCTACAGGTATATTCTTTGCTTTGAGTTTGTCTAAATCCTTTTGAAGCTCAGCTTGAATCATGCCTTTCTCAGCGATCAGTTTTTTAACACCATCTAAATCCCCATCTCCTTGCAATTTGATAATTAGAGCAGACAAACTGTTCATCGCTAATTTCATTTTTTCTAAATCAACCATGTAGTATCCCGTTTTAGCATCGCGGATAAAAGCGCCTTGTTCTTTAAAATAATTGAAGCGAATCATATTAGCTTGGCCGTGGGCACTTGCTGCACCAAAGCGAACAGAGCGAAAAATGCCCGCCATAAAGGTTACATAATAATCCATGATTTCACCTTCTGTCAAAACTTTCTTTTCGAACAATTGGGTAATCATGTACAAGCCCAAAATATCAGCTTTGCCTTCTTCCAGTGCGCTGTAATATGGTCCGAGAGCTTCTCTCACGGTACCTTTACCGTTGATGGTATTTTTAATTCCTAGACCATGGGCGACTTCGTGAAACATGGTATTTGAAAAAAACGCATTAAAAGTGACGTGTTTTCTTTGCTCAGGCGCTACCATTTCGTTGGTAATGGGGAGCATAATAAATTCAAATTTAGCTTGAATTGCATTCTTGAATTGGCTTCTTCTGGTGCCTTTTTCTAATTGCAATTTTTCATCATTTGGTAAATTTACAGCGATGGTTTTACTACCAGAATTACAATCTCCTGCATAATAAATAATATCATAAGCATTTAATTGACTGCTGGTTCCGGCCTCTTCTTTCTTGTATTTTGAATCTACAGGTAAATTGCTTTGCAAGTCTGGCAAAAAGGCAACATACTTTTCTAATTTTTGACTCCAAGCCAAATCTTTAACCAATACGTAGGCTTCATAAGCTGTTTTGTTGCCATATAATTTGTCTTCATAGTTTTCAATCGGTCCGATAATGATGTCAAATTGATTGGATTTCATGTCCAACCAAATGCGATCACTTGCATCGTATTGATTTGACAATAAAGCTTCAGAACGTGATTTCAGAAAAACCCTAAAAGAAGAATCTTTAAAGAAATCGGATGCTATTTTTAAACACATGGAAGCTTCAAAAAGCATTTGCTGATATGCTTCTGAGTATGGTACAACTTTCAGAAGATTATCCTCGCGAACAATAATGGTGTATGGGTCAGATTTTTTAGGATCGTTTAAACTGTCGTATTCACCCTTGCGCATGTCTGCTGGGTAAAAGTTAGCTCCTAGAGGTTTAGGTCCAATTCCTTTAACAAAAGATCTATTTTCATCCAATCTATCCCATGGACCATAATTGATATCAATGTATTTTTTTAAATTGGGATTTGTAATAGTATCCGTAATCCTACTTCCGGCATAAGCTTGCGTTTTGAAAATTTCGTCCATTAATTCTGCTGCTCGAATGAGTTGTTTTAATCCTTCTCTTTCCAATGGGTCAAACTTACTGGCATCTGTGGTTAATTTAACTTTTTTGTAGGCATCCAATTTGATTTTGATGCTGTCTTTTTGGGCTGCATTTAAATATTGAAATGCAAAAAATGAAAGGAAAATGAAGAATTTATTCATAACAAAGTTCAAATATAAATGAAAATAGAATATAGCTCATTTAGAATCGAGAGAAATATTGATTTAAGGGTTAAAAATTACATTGCATGATTTAAAGTGTAAAGTTTCCCAGGCAAAACCCGCACTATATTTTTAAGTTCGAGATTTAAAAGAATGAATGCCAGTTGCCCCATTTCAAAATCAAAGAGGTAAAACAAGGCGTCAATTGTCATCTTTTCATTTTCAAGAACCTTCATGATTTTCAATTCATTTTCATCTAATCCATTAAACAAATCAGGAATAAATTGGGGTTTTGAATGCGTATTCGCACTTAAATTCAAATCGTGGATCAGGCCTTCTATATCTGTAATAATTGCAGCTTGATTTTTATGGATAAGGCGGTTGCAACCATTGCTCCAAGGGTCATTTATTTTACCGGGTAAAGCATAAACATCTCGGTTGTATTGATTGGCTAGATCTGCTGTAATTAAACTACCGCCTTTTATACCACTTTCAATTACAATGATTGAATCGCACATGCCTGCGACGATTCTATTTCGTTTCGGAAAATTTTCTTTACTGCCAGGCGTTTGGTAAAAGTACTCAGTTAACAATCCGCCATTTTCACACATTTCAAGAGCAAGTTTGTGGTTAAAACTTGGATAAATTGTACCCAATCCATGGCCTAAAACGCCGATTGTAGGAAGATTGTTTATGAGCGAATATTTGTGGGCATTGGTATCTGTGCCGCTGGCTAATCCACTAACGACCATAACCTCATAATTTTTTAAACTTTGAATTAATTCTTCCGTAAATTGCTTTCCATAGAAAGTAGACTTCCTAGTGCCAACGATTGAGATAATTCTTTTTGAGTTTAAATTTGTGTTCCCTTTATAAAATAGGACCAATGGACAATCATCGCAATGCTTCAAGCGCTGGGGATAGTCTTTATCCAAATAAAACAATGCTTGTATTTGGTGTTTTGCCAACAATTCAATTTCCAATTCAATTGGGTTGAAATTTTGAAACTTAAAAATGTTTGAAGCCGTCATTGAACCTATACCTGGAATTTTTATTAGATCTGATTTTTTCTGTTTGAAAACCTCAGATGCACTTCCACAGTATGCTATTAAATTTTTAGCCAAATAAGGCCCTATCCCATCAACATTCGTGATGGCAATTTGATAGATTAACTCTGAATGATCCAAAACTAATTAAAATTATGATCGACAGAACAATAAAATTCAGCAGAAGGAAAATGCCTTTTTGGGATTCTCAAATCAATAAAGGCGTTTTTTAGTTTTTTAGTTTCCATAATTCTTTACTCGAATTTATTGAAAAATACCGAGAAAATAAAACGAAAATTATAAAATCAATTGAGCTTGCTCAAGAAGAGCTCTTAGATGCTGAGCGGTTTCTTCTTTTTTGCCAAAATTGAGAAATCGGTATCAACCGCTTTTATGGTGTTTCTCAATAAACCCAAGCCAGTAATCTCCATTTCAACAACGTCATTGGCTTGAAGCCATTGAGGTTTGAAATCCTTATTGTTCAACAAGCCTGTTCCGTTTAGTTCTAAAAAACAACCAGTACCAACGGTTCCAGAGCCTATTACATCGCCCGGGAGAACATCAACACCATAGGCGCAACGTTCAATAATTTCAGCAAAAGTCCAATCCATATCTGAAACACTTCCCTTACTCACTTCTATGCCGTTCACACGACAGGTCATATCCAAAGCAAAATTGTTTCCTACATGGTTATTTTTGGCAGGCACCTTGTACTTTTCTAATTCATCAGGCGTTACCAGATATGGGCCTATTACGGTAGAAAAATCCTTGCCCTTGGCCGGTCCTAGGTTTAATAACATTTCTTCCATTTGCAAAGTTCTCGCGCTCATGTCATTCATAACCATGTAACCTGCAATGTATTCATCTGCATTTTCTGCTTTGATGTTTCTGCCTTTTTTCCCAATAACAACCGCCACTTCAAGTTCAAAGTCTAATTTCTGGAAATGATCTGGCATACACCAAATATCTCCAGGACCTTGGATTGCATTATGGTTGGTGAAGTAAAAAATTGGATATTCATCAAATTCAGGAATCATTGGTACGCCTCTATTTCTTCTAGCAGCAGCTACGTGCTGTCTAAATGCATAGCCATCTCTACAACTTGTTGGATTTGGAATTGGCGCTGATAAAATATTTTCATCAAATACAAGAGATACCTGATCAATTTTACCTTCAGCAATGTTCCTTTCAAGCACCCGCATAGCTTCCATTCCGAATTCACCTAAATCAAGAAACTCAAGCATATTATTCGGAATTGAAGAATTGATGTTGTTCACATCATAAATATTTCCATTAACCAATAAGCCCAATCTTAGCGACTGGTTTTGGTTTATAAAAGTTAGGATTTTCATTTTATTTAAATGTTAAAAGGAAAGATTTTAATCCGCTAATATTAGGAACTGTCATATTATCAGCACCTTTTTCATTTGATAGATAAATAGAAAACCAATCGGTCATATAAATCGTTTTGAGCAATTCGGTAAGGCTTGAATTGTCTAAATTAATTTCAAAAATCGTGTTGCCTTGTTTTTCTAACAATTGTTTTAAGTAAGCAAAACGGCCTTTATTTCGATCATTTGACTGGCTATTTAAAAATATAAAATTGCTTGGTAATATGCCGTAATAGGTTTCAAATACATTATGGTTGGCCTCAGGGAGAACATTTATGAATGCTTCAATTTTTGCATTTTCTTGAATCTGTTGACAAAAACGTATCCCGATTGATTCAGTAATTCCATCAGCTACGATCACAAACTTATTGTCAAGCTTGTTGCTAAAATGAGCCAGCATCTCATTGGCTCTTTCTTGCTCTATTTGAAGGTTCTTGTAAATACTAGAAATAGCGTTTATTTCAGGAATCAAATCAAGGCCAAACAACTCTGATAAAATCAGTAAATTGTAAGTCAGCGAAAAACCTAGTGCCATTCTTGGTTGGTAACCTGTTTCTACAATATAATAGGGAACATTGTCTCTTTTAACCCATTCAAGCAAAGTTCCGCCTGAAGTGATACAAACAATTGTACAAGATTTACTTCTTGCTTCTTCATACATGGCCAAGGTCTCTTCTGTTAAACCACTGTATGAACTAAGGATAACAAGAGAATCAGCAGAAGCATAAGTTGGCAATTGATAATCGCTGTATACCTCTATTGGAAGATTTACTTTATCGGAAAAATAAGATTTAGCTATTCTTCCGCCTATTCCTGAACCACCTAAGCCACCAATGATAACATTGTTGAATTGTGCTGAGTTTAAACCATGAGATTTAAAATTATCTAGAGCAAATCGAATTTGATTGTAAAAATTAGTTAAAGCAAATTCGTGGTTTATTTCTGTCATTAAATTGAAATTTGCTGCGAAAATAACCAATTTAATGTTTTATTCACCTAAATTTATTGTTATATTATAACTTTGCAAACGATTTGAATACCGAAGAACCACTAGACGAACAAGATTTATTTGAGCATTATAGATTTATTGCAGACAAAGGACAAGAGCCCATGCGTTTGGATAAATTCCTCACCATGCGTATTGAAAATGCCACTAGAACAAAGGTTCAAAAAGGCATAGAGGTTGGTAGTGTATTGGTAAATCAGCGGATTGTAAAGAGCAATTATCAGATAAAACCAGCTGATATTGTTACAGTCGTTCTGCCAAATCCGCCAAGAAATCCTGAATTAATTGCTGAAAACATTCCAATTACGATTGTTTACGAAGATGAGTCTTTGGTTTTGGTCAACAAAGAGGCAGGAATGGTGGTCCATCCAGGATACAACAATTACAATGGAACTTTGGTCAACGCCTTGTTATTTCACATCAGCAAGTTGCCTGAATATTCAGATGAGATGCGTCCGGGATTGGTTCATAGAATTGATAAAGACACCAGTGGTTTGATTTTGGTAGCGAAATCTGAAAGTGCTTTGGTGCATCTAGCAAAACAGTTTTACGACCACAGCATACAAAGGATTTACAATGCCTTGGTTTGGGGAGATGTGAAAAACGACAGTGGAACAGTTACGGGTAATATAAGCCGCGATTTGAAAGACAGAAGACTATCGGCTGTTTTTGAGGATCCAAGTATTGGCAAGCACGCAGTTACCCATTACAAGGTGCTGGAAAGGTTTGGATTTTGCACGTTGATTGAATGCAAATTGGAAACTGGAAGGACCCATCAAATAAGGGCCCATATGAAATATATTGGCCACACATTATTTGCTGACGAGGCCTATGGTGGGTTAAAAGTGTTGTCGCATGCTAAGTTTCCTAAATTTGACTCATTCATCCAAAATTGTTTTGAAATAATGAGCAGACAGGCCTTGCATGCAAAGACCTTGGCATTTGTGCACCCAGAGAGCAAGAAATGGATGGATTTTAATTCTGATTTACCTGAGGATTTCAGTAGCGTCCTGACTAAGATTCGAACTTTTGTCTCCTAAAAAAAACTTTTGCCCTTATTTAAGCTTTGGGTGTCTAAGAAAATTGACTACCAATTATCTATTATTTTATGTAGGAAAATTTTATTCTATACCTTTCTTTCAAAGGGAACTATTTCCTTAAGCACTAAAATTAAGTTGTTTTAATTATGAAGATACAATTACCTCTTGTCAATTTTGTAGAAAATTTTCTGTTATTTAATTAAATAAGGCAATAAATTTCACTACTTTATAATATTCAATATATTGCATTAAAACTATGTGCATTAATAATTTTAAAATTGTAGATAATAATTTTAAATTTGCTACAGATTTGTTAAATGGAATAAGTACAAGAAAAGAGGCTTCATCCTATGTTGGATTTAGATTTTGAAAATATAGCCCGTGTTGCGGGGGGATATTGCTGAACAGAAAACAAATCAAAAGTGTTTGTTATTAAGCACAAAGAATTGAAGGATTAGGAACTTGGTGTTTTGATATTAAAACCAAATAGAATTAATGCAAAGTAAAATTGAATCAACATTAGGAAAAGGAACTATATTTAAAATTTATTTTTATGAGAAAAATTGACTTGGCATACATCATTGATGATGATGAAATTATCATTTATCTAACAGACAAGCTCCTTAAAAAAGTAGAGTTTTCTGAAAAAGTAGAAACATTTACCGATGCGAGCGCGGCAATTGAACGTTTGAAATTTTCAATTGAGAGAGGAGAAAACATACCAGAGGTTATCCTATTTGATATAAATATGCCGGTGATGAACGGATGGGATTTTATTGAAGAATTTAGAAAATTAAACACCAAGATCCCTGCATTTGTATTTACATCTTCTATTGACCCTACTGATAAACAAAAATCCTTTCAATATGCTGAAATAAAAGACTTTATTACCAAGCCTTTAACCATTCAAAAACTTGATAAAATTTTGAGGTTAGTCGCTGATTAGTTATTGTGGATCAACATCTGCAATTATCTGCAATCCTTTAATATTGTCTCTTAAGACTAAATAATCAAAGGTTTTACCAATAAAAGTCTTAATCTTTTTTGGATTGTTTTTTTCTGCGTCTATCTTTATAAGCAAATTCCTAATATAAAGATTTCTAATTTTAGAAACAAAAGGTGTCTCTGGCCCAAGAACCATCTCCCCCAATTGTAATTTCAATAATTTTGCAAATTCTGATGTGGCTAATTGAATTTCATCCGCTGACTTGTGCTTCAAAGTTATTTTTATCATCTTAGAAAAAGGCGCATAATTAAATTGCTCCCTTTCTAAAATTTGTTGTTGGTAAAATCCCTCGTAATCGTTATTGGATACAAATTGTAAAACAGGATGATTCACTTGCCTAGTTTGAATGATCATTTCCCCCTGTCTTCCTTGTCTGCCTGCCCTGCCTGATAATTGATGCAACAATTGAAAGGTCCGTTCGTGTGATCTAAAGTCCGGAAAATTTAATAGCTGATCGGCATTGATAACAGCGGTCAACTGAACGTTGCCATAATCCAATCCTTTGACGGCAATTTGAGTCCCAACCATTACATCGGCAGCGCCTGCTTCAAAATCATTTAGTAAATTTCGGAAAGCATTTTTTTTCTTTGTACTGTCTTGGTCGAAACGCATAATTCTAAGTTCAGGCATTAGATTTTGCAATTCCTCAGTTATTCTCTCTGTCCCAAAACCTTGAATGCTCATTGAATTGTTTCCGCACGCTTGACATTTGCTAATATTTGCTTGACTAAAACCACAATAATGGCATCTCAAATTGTTTGAATACTTATAATAAGTTAAAGCTATATCGCAATTGATGCACTTGCTTACCCAACCACATGTGCTGCATTCTAACATAGGAACATATCCCTTTCTATTCTGAAACAAAATGGCTTGAGACTTTTCCTGTTGCAATAGCCTTAATTTTACCATCAGCTGCTCTGTGAAAACACCTGACATCGTTTTCTCCTTAGTTTCTTCTTTAATGTCTGCAAAAAGAATCTTGGTATTTAAGGCTTTTCCATACATTTCAGGCAATTTAACCAAGCCATATTTCCCCAAAAGCGCGTTTTGATAGGTTTCGACCGAAGGTGTTGCTGACCCTAAAAGGACTCGAGCCCCCATCGATTTTGCTAACACTAGAGCTGCGTCTCTTGCGTGGTATCTTGGTGCTTTCTCATATTGTTTGAAAGCGGGTTCGTGTTCTTCATCTATAATAATTAGTCCTAGATTTTGAAGTGGCATGAATAATGAAGACCGAGAACCTAAAATAAGCTTCACCTCTCCCGACTTCACTTTATTCCATATTTCTACCTTTTCGTTTTTGCTAAATCTAGAGTGTGATACCATCATTTCCGAACCAAAATATAATTCAAGGCGTTGGATTAATTGTTCCGTTAATGCAATTTCTGGGATTAAATACAAAACGGATTTTCCTTTTTTTAAGGCTGACTTTATTAATTCAATATAAATGAAGGTTTTACCAGATGAGGTAGCACCGTAAAGCAATACATTTTTACTTTGGTTAAAATAATTTATAATGCTTTGAAATGCAGAATTTTGTTCTGCGCTTAATTTGTATTTTTGTTCAATAATTTCTCTATTTTGAAATCTAGATGCTTCAACCTGATACTGCTCTAGGAACCCTTTGTCTACAAGAGATTTCAATGCTGTGGCTTGGAGATTGAAATTTTTAAGTAAATCTGATTTAATTGCGTCTTTATTGGCTTGAGAAAGTAAAACTAAAAACGCTTGAAATTGATTCTTTGCTTTCTTTTCTAATTCATTTAAAAGCATTTCGATTTCAGATTCGCTTAAATTGTCTTTAATTTTGATTCTTGTTATTTTCTTGGGTTTGTAGGTTTCAGAGACATCCTCAAACATCACAATAAGCTGTCTTTCATACAAACTTTTAATAATTTTGACCAAAGAGGACTTTGATTTAAGCACAGTTTCTAATTCAGAAATCCGAAGCTTATCTTTCCCTTTAAGGGCCTCTAATATTTTTACTTCACGGTCATCCAATTCGGATTCTTCGTAAAACAAATCATCTTGCAGCGCAATAAAAGTTTCGCTGGCCATTTTTAAACCAGCAGGCAAAGCCGCAGACATAACTTCTCCAAGGCCACACATATAATAATCGGCTATCCATTGCCAAAAAACCAATTGACTTTGGTCAATAATTGGATTATCGTCGATAATCGATATAATGTTAAGCACCTCATAATTTTTGGGTGCCACTGTCGTTAATTTAACGATTATCCCAGTGTAAACTTTTCTGTTTCCAAAAGGAACAAATACCCGTTTACCTTCAACTGCCAATTCGAAAAACTCGCTAGGAAGTCGGTACGTAAATAACTTTTGCAATGGAAGAGGTAAAACCACCTCTGCGAACAAGGCTCCAGATTCAGATGCTTCTATATTTAATGGATCTGAATTCAAATTGTTTTAGGTGTTATAAAATGCAGACATTTTCCTTCTCCAGCATGTATTTGTTTTGTAAATTGAAAAACCACCAAGCCCGAGGTTGGCAATTCAGAGCATGCCTCTTCACCAAGATATAAGGCCAGTTCTGAAATGCCGAAATTATGACCAACCACCATCACAACATCTGCATTAGAATCCTGATTTTGAATTATTTCTAAAATATTGGAAGCTGATGCATGGTAAAGCTCTTCCATATATTGAACATTGTATGCGGTGTTGATTGCCTTTTGAAATTCAGCAATTGTCTCAATTGTTCTATTTGCAGCGCTGCATAACACGATATCAGGTTGAATATTGTATTCAAGAAATATTTTAGCTACTGCATGAATGTTGTCTATGCCCTTTGTTTTTAGATTCCGATTGAAATCTGTTTTCAAAATACTTGGATCTTCACTTTTTGCGTGTCGGAGAAGAATTAAGGTTTTCATTTGGTTTTTAAAATATAAAAAAAAGTGGCAAACCAAGCGGCAATCATGAGTGTACCTCCAATTGGTGCGATTGCGCCAAAATACTTCAATGCCTGTAAACTTTGTAATTCAGAAATTGAAACCAGATATAAAGACAGGCTAAAAATAATTACGCCAAAGAACATTGAATAAACAGTCCAAAGTTCAATTCGTAAATTTGTTGTATTTTTGAGGAGTAAAAGTAAAACTACTGCAATACTGTGTGACATTAAATATGAGGAAGCCTTATTAAAGACATCTAATTTATATGGAGATATATATTTGCTTAAGGTATGTGCACCAAATGCGCCGAGCAATACAGAGAGGCCTGCCAAGAATGCACAATAAGCAAAAATCGTTTTATATTTATTAGCAATTAACACAGCACAAATTAAACGAAAATGAAATTAAATAACATCAAGACTTACATACTTTTTACAGGTATTTTATCACAAGTTATTGGGTTAAATGCCCAAACGTATATTGGATTAAATCACAGCAATTTAGGCGGCATTCATCAAGCAAATCTAAACCCTGCCAATATAGCAAACTCAAGACACCGCCTATACTTTAACGGCATTACTGCTGGCTTTGGTTTTAACAATGATTATTTGAAATTAAATTTTCCTTTCCCAATCCTTAACCTTATAACAGGAAAAGTACCATCTTCATATACAAATAGCAATGGCTCATTGTTGTTTCAAGACAATTGGTTGAAGGAAAATATCAATGGCAGGGCTAAGAATATGAATTTGTATTTACAAACCAAAGCACCTGGTTTTATGATGTCTTTGCCACACGGATTTGCCCTCGGTTTTCAATACAAAAACACAATCAACTTACAAATGAACGATGTGTCAGAGCCATTGGCTCGATTGGCTAGATATGGCATCGACAGTTCTAAAGGCGGGCTTAGCTACAGTGGACCAAATCAATTCCAAATTGGGCAAACCTTTGGCGACAACTCATTTACAGTTAATGTCAATGCATTTGGCGAATTTGGGGTTACTTTAGCAAAGACAATAGTAAACACTGAAAATCTTGTGTTAAAATTTGGAGTAACACCTAAACTTTTATTGGGTTATGCTACCGGATACATCAAGAACAGAGGGTTGTTGATAAAAGCTGCAGGAACAGATACCATTGTTTTTGGTGAAACGGATCTTGAATATGGGTATACAGATATTTCTGCATTTTCAAATTTGCAAAACATCAACTTTGGTGCAATTAACAATAAACTTCAAGGCAGTGGATTTGGATACGATATTGGAGCTGCATTTGAATACAAAAACAAAGCCTTTAAAAATGTGGGCAATAAGAAAAACAATTATACTTTTAGGGGCGGTATTAGCATTATAGATGGCGGGCATATTGCGTATAAAAACAAAATCAAAAACACTAGAATAAGCAATTCAGGTGGAGACAAGGCCTTCATAATAAGTCCCGCATTTGCGAGCGCTTGGAGCAACGGAACTGATAAAGGTTTGAAATACACAGACAGTGTTATGCGCACACTATTGAATGTCGATACAACGGCCAAGACCATCCAAACCAATATGCCATCTACTATTAATCTGCAATTTGATTATAATATTTTTAAGTTCCTTTATCTTGGAGCCAATTTGTCTCAAGACTTAAGAGGCAAGAATTCTATAGGCATGAGGAAACCCTCATACATTGTAATTATTCCAAGATTTGAGAGTCGATTTCTTGAATTAGCCTTGCCAATTGGCATAATGAATGATTATAGAAACACTAGATTGGGAATGTATTTGCGCATTGGTCCAGCCTTTATAGGCTCAGACAATCTGATTGGACAATTAAAAGGCAAAGACATTTATGGAACAGATGTCTATTTTGGTTTTAGTTTTGGAATCACTAAAAAAAAGAACAAAACCAGTTCTGATAAGGACACCGGTTGTAATCAATAATTAAAAACACACTATTTGTTCAGATTTAACGACTAATATATCAACATAAATAATATCAATTTTTTGATTCAGATATAATTTAATTAATTTGCAGCATGAATCAGGAAATAGAAAAAGTTGAGTGTTTAATTATAGGCAGTGGCCCTGCAGGATTTACGGCAGCAATTTATGCAGCCAGAGCAGACATGAAGCCTGTAATGTATGAGGGCTTGCAACCAGGTGGACAATTAACCATTACCACTGATGTTGAAAATTACCCCGGATATCCAGATGGAATTGAAGGTCCAATGATGATGGACCATTTCAAAAAGCAAGCCGTTAGGTTGGGGGCAGATATTCGATTTGGTATTGTCACCTCAGTTGATTTTAGCCAAAGACCTTTTACTTGTGTGGTAGATGAGAAAAAAACAATTGTGGCAGAATCGATAATTATAGCAACAGGTGCAAGTGCCAAATGGTTGGGTATACCTAGTGAACAAAAACTAAACGGCAGTGGCGTAAGTGCATGTGCTGTTTGCGATGGATTCTTTTATAGAGGACAAGATGTCGCAATTGTTGGAGCAGGAGATACAGCTTGTGAAGAAGCCAGCTATTTGGCCAAATTGTGTAATAAAGTGCATATGATAGTTAGACGAGATACCTTCAGAGCATCAAAAGCAATGCAACATCGCGTTGAGAACACGCCAAACATTGAAATTCATTTTAATTCGGAAACAGATGAAATACTTGGCGATACTGTAGTTGAAGGTGCAAGATTAAAAAGCACTTTAGATGGCAGCTTGAAAACAATTAGTGTGACAGGATTTTTTGTTGCAATTGGCCACACTCCTAACACTTCTATTTTCAAACCATGGATCCATATGGATGAGCAAGGTTATATTATGACAAAACCAGGAAGTTCATACACCAATATTGAAGGTGTGTTTGCTTGCGGTGATGCACAAGATAAAATTTACCGTCAAGCCGTTACTGCTGCAGGAAGTGGATGCATGGCTGCCTTGGATGCAGAGCGATGGTTGTCAAGCCAACATTCTGCATAATAATGTCTCAAGAACTAACATTACAGCAAGCGCAATCTGAGGTTGACCTTTGGATAAAAACCATAGGTGTAAGATATTTCAATGAATTGACCAATACGGCTATTTTAATGGAAGAAGTTGGTGAATTGGCCAGAATAATGGCCAGAACCTATGGTGAACAATCGAGTAAATCGACAGACAAACCAAGCAACTTATCAGATGAAATGGCTGACGTCCTTTGGGTTTTAATTTGTTTAGCAAATCAAACTGGGGTTAATTTAACAGAAGCATTTAAACAGAACATGGAAAAAAAAACATTGCGCGATTTTGACCGACATCAAAACAACGAAAAATTGTCCCAATAGATTGATGTTTAATCCCTAATTTTGCACTCCTTTTTTATATGACATACGAAGTAGTAATCGGCTTAGAAATTCACGTGCAATTGCTTAGTAAAAGTAAAGCATACTGTGGCGACAATACTGAATACGGGGGTTTGCCGAACACACAAGTGAGTCCAATTACCATTGCGCATCCGGGAACATTGCCTAAACACAATATAAGCGTCATTGAACAGGCCATTAAGATGGGATTAGCGTTGAATTGCAACATTACCCGTTACAACCAATTTGACCGTAAAAATTACTTCTATGCAGATTTGCCAAAAGGTTACCAAATAACCCAAGACAAAACACCTATATGCACAGGCGGATTTGTTAAAATAAAATTAAAAGACGGCTTAGAAAAACAAATTGGATTAACCAGAATCCATATGGAAGAAGATAGCGGTAAGAGCATGCACGACCAGGACTTATATGATACTTTGGTTGACTATAACCGCGCTGGTGTTCCCTTAATCGAGATAGTAAGTGAGCCCGAAATAAGAAGCAGTGAAGAGGCATACGAATACGTAAGTGAAGTTAGGAAATTAGTCCGCTATTTAGGGATTTGTGATGGAAACATGGAGGAAGGATCAATGCGCTGTGATGCCAATATATCTATTAGAGAAACTGGGACTGCTGCTTTTGGAACTAAGGTAGAGGTTAAAAACATGAACTCAATAAGCAATGTTAGAAGAGCCATTGAGAGTGAAATCATACGTCAAACGGAGATGAAGACCAAGGGTGAAGAAATTGTTTCTGAAACCAGAGGTTTTAATGCCTTAAAAGGCAATACTTTCAGTATGAGAAGTAAAGAGGCCGCTAATGATTACAGGTATTTTCCCGAACCAGACCTCCCCCCGTTTCTAATTACAGATGAATTTTTAAATCAAATAAAAGTGAATCTTCCACAACTTCCGGAAGAAATGTACTTAAAACTCAGAAATGAATTTGGATTGTCTCAATACGATGCTCAAACAATAACCGACGATAAGCAAACGGCTTTATATTATATTGAATTAAGTAAGTTTTGCAAAAACTATAAAGCAGCAGCCAATTGGGTTCTTGGAAGTGTTAAGTCCTTTTTAAACGAAACAGCAAGCGAGATAGATGATTTTAAATTAAAACCAGAATCATTGTCTGCGCTGATTGCCTTAATCGATGAAGGACTATTAAGCAATACTGCGGCTTCTCAACAAGTATTCCCAATGATGTTAAAGCACCCTGAGAAAACGCCACTTGAAATTGCTGAAATTTTAAATGTTATTCAGTCAAATGACAGCAATTTAATTGATTCTGTGGTAAAAGAAGCTTTGTCGAAATACCCTGATAAAATTGCAGAATACAAAACAGGAAAGAAAGGCCTATTAGGTTTGTTTGTTGGAGAAGCGATGAAATTAAGCAAAGGCAAAGCAGATCCAAAAGCACTCAACAAAGCCGTTGCAGATGCTCTTGAATTGTAAGTATACCTACAACGGTAGAGAATCCTCCGTTCTTTTGTATCTTCGGAACATCAAAGTTGCCATAATTATATTTACAATCACCAGGTTTCCGAGTCCTAAGATGAATATTTGTGAATCGTAATCAAATTTGAGTGAATTAATAATTCTTTGTGACAAAAAAACCAATAAAACAATAGTGGCAATTGCAACAATTCCCGCCAAAACTTTTCCAAATTTTAGATCGTTCAGAAACAATTGCATGTGAAACAAAATGATGAGAATAACAGCAGGAAAATTAACACTGTTGCTGTGTTCAATAGTTATTGAATGGTAAAACCATAAAACGGAAACCATAATAAAATAAAATTCTGGAATCCATTTTAAAATAAAATATGGTTGTTTCATACTATTGTTTATTTTTTATTGGCTTGTTTCAAAAATTCAAATGTCTGCCAATTTAGCGCAGCAATGATAGAATTTAAACTAGAGATATCAAAATATATTTTAAAAAAGTATCTTTGCTTAAGACCATGAAACAATTATCCTTCCTTCTAATACTAATATTTACAACCAATAACGTTTATCCCAAAAAAATAAGCTACCCTATGAACTTTACTATGCCTATAATCGTCGACGGGTCTGTTTTGGAAGGTTCGAAACCGATACTAGGCAGTTATTTGTACATGAAAGAAACTGAAGTGAGCAACCAAGAATACAGGTCTTTTTTGAATTGGACAAAGTCAATGGACCAATCAATATACAACCTCATGTATCCAGACACCAATGTTTGGGGAAAAGGATTTGAGGCATTTAGAAACCATTATTTCCAATCCAATGCATTTCAAAATATGCCAGTTGTTGGTGTAAGTCAGAAGCATGCCATGGCTTACTGCAATTGGCTGCAGACTAAATACAACGATTATCTGGAATTAAATACAGAGAGCAAAATCAAGAAAGTCATCGTAAGACTGGCAAGTGAACAAGAATGGATAATGGCGGCAGAAGGTGGACAAAAACCGGGGGCTAATTATCCATGGGCATGCGAAGGTGTGCGGTATTGTGGACCTGAAAAGAAACACTTAGGTAAGATTTTGCTCAATTGCAAAATGGGAACCATATCATACGAAACGCTTCAACCCTATAATACGATGATAACAACTGAAGTGTACTCCTATTGGCCAAATGCTTATGGATTGTACAATATGAGTGGAAATGTTGCAGAGTGGATTGAGGAAGAAGGGCTTTCAAAAGGAGGCAGCTGGAATACTACACCCTATAACTGTCGAATAAATTATGTGTCGCAGTATTCAAAAGATGGAGCAGCCTCTTCACACATAGGCTTTAGATATGTTATTGAGGTGGTGGAAACCTATGACAATAAAACAATTCCCAAGTTTGAGATTCAAAATAAAATGAATTCAAATGGATTTGAGTACATTCCAAAACAAAACAACTCTGATAATTTTAAATTCATGAGCAATGAAATTAGCAATTTAGAATACAAACAATTTCTGACAGAATACAAAGACAGCAGTTTAAAACCCAAAGTTGGAATTTGGAAACCTATTTTTAGATACAGCTATTTTGAACAATATGCGTGGCATTCAGCATTTAATAATTTTCCAGTTGTAGGGATTACCTATGAATCTGCCCTAGCCTACTGTAAATGGTTGGGTGAAAAATACAATTCCAATCCGAAAAGAGAATACCACAAAGTTGTATTTAGATTACCCAATGAGAACGAGTGGATGCATGCTGCATATGGGGGTTATAAAGACCTTTATGGTTGGGGTGGCAGCTATACAAGAAATAATCGAGGTTGTTATTTGGCAAATTTCGCTCCATTAGAAGACCAGTATTTATACCAAGACAGCAACAATAACTATTCATGGGTAAACAACAATGGAATAGCAATGAATAGAACAGCAGATGGTGCTTTAATTCCACATTATACCAAGTCATATTTCCCTAACAATTATGGCCTTCACAACTGCTCAGGAAATGTTGCAGAAATGGTAGAAGAAAAAGGCACATCAAAAGGAGGATCATGGATTTCAACACAATATGACATCATGTTAATTTCAAAAGAGAGATATTCAGAACCTAATGCCACATTAGGTTTCAGAGTATTGGCTGAAGTTGTCGAACGTTAATTAGAAAGGGGAAACAAATAAGCTGAATGCTTGATATTTTTTGTCCTTTTCAGACAAAATCGGAGCACTTACAGACCAATCAATAGCAAATTCGCGGTCGTCCCAGGCCAAGCCACCCTCACATTCGGGATGGTAAGTATCTGTGCATTTATAAGAAAAGATTGTGTGGTCTTGTAAGGTTGCAAAGCCATGGGCAAATCCAGGTGGAATGTACAACATTAGGAAATTTTCTTCACTCAATTCGACAGAGTAACTTTTACCATAGGTCAATGCGTTTTTTCGAATGTCTACAACGACATCCTGCACGGCACCTTTAATAACCCTTACCAATTTGCCTTGCGCATGCGGCGGTGCTTGAAAATGCAAACCTCTCACAATACCTTTATTTGAGAGCGATTGATTGTCTTGGTTGAATTTTTCTTTAATACCTATAGATTCAAACTTTTCTTGGTTAAAAGACTCAAAAAAATAGCCTCTTTCATCTATAAAAACTTTGGGTTTAATTAATATCAATCCTTTAAAACCCGTTTCAATCAATTCCATGTGCAAAAATAAGGGCTTAACATTAGAATTTAAACCAAGATTTAAAATAGTCATCCACAAGAATTTGACTTCAAGTTTTGAAGAATAAAAAGTAAGTTTGCATAAGAAATGAAGCTTATTAAATCTGTCTTAATTGTTATTGTCTCGAGCTTATTGTTGTTAAGTTTGTTTGGCCTTTATGTCTACAAATCGCCTGCGCTCAGTATCGGTAAAGAAAGTTATGTATTTATTGACAGTGCAGACAACATTGAATCTATTAGCAAAAAGTTAGAATCAAATTATGGATTGAAATTTCCTTTCATTTTTGAAAGAATATCTGAGCGAATAAATTTAAACAGATGGGTAAAAGCAGGACGATACACGGTTAATCCTAGCATGAATCTTGTTGAATTAGCAAAGATTTTTAGAGAAGGGAAAATGAAAACGGTCAATTTGGTTATAAGACCATTAATTGGTTTGGAAAAATTAGCAGCCCTTTGTGGCCAAAAGTTAGAAGGTGACAGCAGCGACTTTTATAAAATCCTCAATGACACAGCATTTTGCCAAAAATATGGCTTCAAAAAAGAAACCATATACGCTATGGTATTGCCTGATACCTACAATTTATATTGGCATACAGAAGCAGACGAATTAATTATTAAAATGGCTTTAGAATATCAGAAATATTGGAATGCTGAACGCAGGGAAAAAGCAAAAGCACTTGGATTATCGACCATTGAAGTTTCAATATTAGCCAGTATTGTTTCCAAGGAAACCAATAAAACCGATGAAATGCCTGTCGTTGCGGGCTTGTATTTAAACCGTATGCAGATAGGCATGCCATTGCAAGCCGACCCCACCATTAAATTTGCGTTAAATGAGCCGGGATTAAGAAGGGTATTAAAAACACATTTAAGCATAGAATCTCCATACAATACTTACATAAACAAAGGGTTGCCCCCAGGACCAATATGCATCGCATCAAAGCAATCTATTGATTGCGTTTTAAATGCAACAAAACACGCCTATTTATATATGTGTGCCAAAGAAGATTTTAGTGGATACCACAATTTTGCAAAGGACTACAATGTGCACTTGCAAAATGCCAAACGTTACCAGAAGGCACTTAACAAAAACGGAATTACAGAATAAAAAAAAACTTACTGAGGCAGCTGTTTGTTTTTGTTCTTTTCATACAACAAACTATCGAACTTTATTGGATCAACCTCTGTCTTGGGTGCAATAATTTTAATTTTAGGTTTGTTGTGTATGAATTTTACATACATAAACAAAGCAGAGCCCACAAATAAAGTAAAAAACCCAATCAGAACTCCAAGCTTAATAAATTGATTTTTCATAATGGATTAAAAGCTTCTTCCAATTCCAAATAACCATCGACTTTGCACAAATCCTTTATCTGAATATGGCGCTGTATTTAAAATAAAAGGCATATCAAATCTCAAGGTAAATGGCTGTATTAGATTGCGTTTTCCCCATTTGGAAATGGTCAAACAAGTACCAAGACCAGCATCCATTCTTAATGGAGATTGGACAGTGTTAATCAAGTTGCTATTGTATAGAATGCCTGCATCTGCAAACGCATAAGCATCCATTTTTAACCAATTCCTGGTGATTTTAGGCGCAAATTTCACAAAACGGTCGAAGTCTATTTCAACAGAAGCAGAAACACCGCCATTGCCTTTGTATAGTTGGTATATTAAATTGTCTTTGGTAACAGGCGCTAAATATCCTGCATAACCGCGTAAGTTAAGACCACCACCAATTTGAAAATGGTTTGTGCTGCTGCCATACCCTAAGTATTCCTGAGGAATCCAGCCGCGTGAACGGGTGAATTTACTTTCCAACATTTCCTCCATATTGGCAGAAGCTAAGTTTAACATCACCTCTTCAGGAATAGCACTTCCTTCAATATGTTGGAAGTAGAACCTAGTTTTAATGTCTAATTTTCCAAAATGGGTATTGTTTAGAACCTCCAATTTAAACGAACCATAAGCGTAGTCTTTTGTTAGACTGCTGCCTCTCAATGAAGACTTAATTATTCCATTACCTCTTTTGTAGCGGTAATTTCTATTGAAATCGATAATGATGCTGCTGTTGCTTTTTAATTCTCTATTCAAACTTGCTGCAGAAGGCCAGTAAACACGCGCATTGCTATCCATCGAAATGGATTTAAAATGTATGTTTACAAAGTTTTTCCCAAACGTTTTTTTAAATCCTAAATCATCATAAAAAACACCGTCTAAAAACCTTGTATCCCAATATATAAAGGCATCTCTTCCAAGTAAATTCGAGTAGTGTAATCTATAAGAAAGTGGGGTTCTAACTGAGGTCGTATATTTTTTCTCTGCGCCAATTCCTGAATTGTACCAAACATTAAAATCTAGTACATGTTTAACTTTGGCATATTCAATGCGCGAGTGCATGCCTATTTTCATTCCATCAACTGCATTGAACCAGAGGTCAGGACGCAGGTATACGTTTTGATAATTAAAGCTAGACGTTTGAGCAATACCTTTATCTAATCTCACCTTTGCAGGCAGAGCGTAATTATTGCCTTCTATCCTGTTATCCAATCGGTATATGTCAGCCAAACGATGGGTGGTATCGATTTCAATGGTTTTAATTTTTTTGTTCAATACGATTGTATCTACGTATTTTTGGTTGAGCAAGCCCCAACCTTTCCAAGTTTTGAGCAAAGTCCTACCCTCTTGTTTGTTAAAATATGTATTGGGTATTAGGTATTCGTAATTTTTATCGCTCTTGTCTTTAACCGTTAAATCGATCGGCATTTGCATGTCGCCTTTGCGTTTAAGTGCAATTTGATAATAATACTTGCCATCGTTCGAATTTCGTTTTATTCTCTGGTAACCAATAAGTTTGTAGTCAATTGACTTGGTCGTTTCCATCCACTGATCGAAAAACCAATTCAAATCAACTTTACTGTATTCAATTATTGCTTGTCTGAAATCCTCAGGATATGGGTGGGCAAATTTCCATTTGTTAAAATAATGCTTCATTGCGCTCAGGAACAAAGTATCACCAAGCACATATTGAAGATTATACAACATGGTAGCGGTTTTGTAATATACATGTCTGTATCCACCTCCATGTCCAACTGCAGATCCAAAATCATCACTGTGGGTATTTAAAGGCTCGTCGTTTTTGTTTAATGCGTCGTTTAAGTATCCATTGTACACAGATTGTTCATCGTAAGAATTGGCATGCATTGGAATGTTGTTGTAACGCTTAATGCTCCAGGAGGTTAAGAACTGGGTAAATCCTTCATCGAGCATGGCTCTGTAGGTTTCATTGTTTCCAATCATACCAAAAAACCAATTGTGCCCAACTTCATGAGCGATGACGTATTGATGACCTGGCCAATTTCCCCCATTAAGTGTAATCATTGGATATTCCATGCCATCGCGGGCATCCGCTGCAACAATTTTCGGCCATCCATACATTCCAAAATCAGTGCTGTAGGTCTCAACGACTTTGGCTACAAAAGCAGCGGTTGGGTACCAGTATGGCGCGTTTTGTTCTTGAGCCAATGCGATACAACGTATACCTTTCCAAATGACTTCTGCCATTCTGTATGTTGGGTCGGCGGTGAAAGCAAAATCATGCACATTCTCTGCATGGTAAATCCATGTTTTTCTTGAACCAGCTGGAATGCTGTATTTATAATTAGTAGGCACTCTTTTGGTTTTTCCGTCAGCCCCAATTTGTTCAATAGAATAGTTGGCAATATCCAAACTTTTTCGAAGCTCTTCGGGCATCACTGTCGATTCATTCTGCAGAGAACCCGTAGCTTCAACGACATAGTTCGATGGAAAATTTAACTGCACATCAAACACCCCATAATCGCCATAAAATTCTTTGCCAAGGTGTTGATCGGTTTCCCAACCAAATTTTCTATCGTAAACACAAATTCTTGGGTACCAATGCACACCATCAAAATGTTTGTTGATTCCATCGGGAGAGAAAGTTTTAAAACGTCTTCTCATGGTGCCATTGTCCCAAAAGGTTCTAAAATTTATAGTAAAGGTTATTGATTCACCGGGTGCTAGTGGTTTTGCGAGACTTGCAATAAGTATGGTATTATCAATTACATAAGTTACGGCTTGTCCATTTATTTTAAATTCATCAATTAAAGTTCCCATTTTGAGGGCTTCATATTTTCCGAATTTTGTTTCTTCATCATTTACTTCATTCAAAGCATGCGCGTAGCTTCCTGGTTGAAAGGCATTTTGATACAAATGAAAATAGACTTTATTTAAAACATCTGGGCTGTTGTTGTAATAAACCAAAGTTTCAGTTCCGGTAATTTCATCTTTCACATCATCAATGTTGGCCTGAATGGTGTAATGCACATCTTGTTGCCAATATGCCGCATTGGGTTTTCTATTTTTCCAATAGTCTTTGTATTGGAATACGGAATCCGCTTTTAGAATGAAAGGCGTAAACAAAAGAATGCATAATAATTTTTTCATATTATTTGATTGTAAGATGCGAAAATAAAGAAAATAGGGAAATAAAAGGAACTATTTCAAAGCAAGTAAACGGTGCAACTCGTTTCTGGTTTCCGTGTCATTGAAACGGCCAGAATATTCAGAGGTCGTGGTATGGCTGCTGTTGTCTTTGATACCGCGACTTGCAACACAAAGATGTTTTGCATTAATAATTATGGCGACATTATCGGTACCTAGAATTTTTTTCAATTCATTTGAAATTTGCATGGTCATGCGTTCTTGAACTTGAGGTCTTTTTGCAAAATATTCGACAATTCTATTGAGCTTTGACAAACCAATTACTTTACCATTTGGAATGTAGGCAATGTGCGCATTTCCGAAAAAAGGCACAAAATGGTGTTCGCAGTTGGTATAGAAATGAATGTCTTTTTCGACAAGCATTTCATTGTATCTAAAATTGTTTTTAAAATGGGAAACCTCCGGTTTGTTTTCTGGGTTGAGTCCCCAAAACATTTCCTTAACATACATTTTTGCGACGCGTTTGGGCGTTCCATTTAAACTGTCATCGTTCAAATCAAGTCCAAGCGTTTCCATTATTGCTTTGAAATGTTCTTGAATAATTTCAATTTTTTGCTCATCAGTCTTTTCGAAAGCATCATTTCTCAATGGTGTACCAATGTGAGAATCGTCAAAATCGTGGTCGTGGTCTTCTGTATGCATATTATTGGCCGTCAAATTCGACGTAGTTATTTTCAGTTTCGTAAAGTTTAACACTTACAGCCAAACTTTCAGGAAGCTTAGCCCTCATTTTTTCCCAAATCACAATGGCTATATTTTCAGCACTGGGATTAAGTGTTTTGAATTCGGCAGTATCAAGATTTAAATTCCTGTGGTCAAATTGATCGTGAACCTCTGATTGGATTAAGTTCTTTAATATTTTAGTATCAATAACAAATCCAGTGATAGGATCAACTTCTCCTTTTACTTGAAGTTCTAATACGTAGTTATGGCCATGGTAATTTGGATTGTTGCACAAACCAAATATTTCTTTGTTTTCTTCCTCGCTTAATAAAGCGTTGTGAAGTCTATGTGCAGCATTAAAATGTGCTTTTCTAAAAACAGATACTTTCATTTTGATAATTGTTAAACTATTTAAAAGTGAAATAGTTTTGGGATGAGCAAATTTAATTAAAATCGCAGTAAAATCTTATCTTTAAAATTGATAATCTGTAGGATTGATTGTCTCAATGGCTGATATAGTACTTCATAATCTTGTTTATCTTTTATTACACAAAAAAACAAGCGAAAAAATATCATAAAATACTGTATTACAGAAATATAACTAAAATATAGCCAAAATTTTTATCTTATTATTGTTTAATAATTTAATAACTTCCGCAGATTACAACTATTGATTATCAACACATTAACTACTACAAACCCTTAACTATTTGCTTTATATTGGTATAGAAAATATATATAAGTATCTCATTTAAAAGACATTATTTTGTCGTTTAAGAAAAATAAAGCAAATATTAAACAAAAATAAAAGCGTTAAACACAATTAACCTTGAGATTTGCCCTCATGAATACGACCAATCATTTTGCTTTGGATTTAAACTTTGAAGAAAAATTGAAAACAGAAAGTAAAGCGCTTAGGACTTTGGCATTGCAATTAACCAGAAACAGTGATGATGCTAAAGACTTGGTGCAGGAGACGTATTTAAAAGCGCTTAGATACAAAGACAAATTCCACGAAGGAAGCAATTTGCGTGCATGGTTATTTACAATTCTAAAGAATAGTTTTATCAACCAGTACAGAAGAATGTCAAAAAGAAACACCTTTATAGACACAACAGACAATACATACTTCTTAGATTTGCCATCACACAAAACTGACAATGATGCTGAATTGAAATTTATACGTAAAGATTTGGAAAGGGCCATTTCACAATTGCCTACCGATTTGAAAGTAACATTCATGTTGAATACAGAAGGTTTTAAATACCAAGAAATAGCCGACGAGTTGAGCATTCCAATTGGAACTGTAAAAACCCGTATATTTGTAGCAAGAAGAATTCTACGTCAAAAACTTCATGTGTATGGCGAGGATTTCGCAACGCACAAGACGGTTAATGAATAACTTATATTTATGGATAAACTTGGGAACCATCTTGTTTCCTCTCATTTTGTCTTTTGACAAGAAAGTTTCCTTTTATAAATTCTGGCCTCAGGCATTTCCAGCAATTGCACTAACAGCTGTATTGTTTTTATTATGGGATCAATGGTTTGCCCAGATGCATGTTTGGGGCTTTAACTCAATATACCTCTGCTCATACTACCTCTATGACCTTCCAATTGAAGAAGTTATGTTTTTCTTCACCGTGCCATATGCTTGTATTTTTATTTACGAATGCTTGAAGGCCTATATCGGCAAAAGCGAAACTTTCGAAGAACTATACCGTTGGTTTACCCTCCTGTTTTTTGGCATTTCCTGTTCGCTTTTATATTGGTATAACGACCATTTGTATACTGCTTTAACCTCGTTGTTTTTATCCTTGCTTTTGGGAACGCATCTGATGGTAATTAAAAGAAGGTATATGAGTTGGTTTTACTTTGCCTTCGTTGTATCTCTAGTACCAATGTTAATTGTCAATGGTCTTTTAACGGCATTTCCTGTGGTGCACTACAATGAGGCAGAAATAACAGGATTCAGAATAGGGAGTATTCCAATTGAAGATTTTTTATACAACATGGCCATGTTGGCAATGTGTATCGGATTGTACGAATGGTTTAAACGTCTGAGTCATCGACGCCAGTTACACCCCCAGAAACAATCATCTTAAACACATTGGTTGGGTTTGCGTTTAATGGTTTTATTTTTTCGTTCTTAACGAAATACAGATCACCCACAAAACCATAAGATTTAGGAAAATAAACAGCCGCAAAACCTTCCAATCCGATTGATTTCAAGTCTTTTTTGGTTATAAATCCGGCTTTATAAATACCGTCGGCAGCCAATTCAACGATAACTGGTTCTGAGAACTTTTTCTTCTCGCCAACAAAAGCTTCCATGATATCTTTTACCGAGGAATAAAGAAACTTAATGCCAGGAGTTTTTTCCAACCAGTCGTCAAACCAATCGATAAAGGGCTTGGCAAAATAAGAGGAACCTATAAATCCTACAAATAAAATAATAGAAAGTATGATTAATATGCCTAACCCAGGTATATGGTCTTCTCCCAAAATATTGTCAACAGTTTGGAACAGCCAAACAATAATTGCAGCAGTAGCAACTAAAGGAATAGAGATCAATAAACCTCTAAAAAAATACTTTAAAAACCTAGTCATAAGTTTTTGTTTAACGCGTTCGTGTCTGAGTTTGTTCATTATAATTTTAATAAATCCAATCCTATATCTTTTCTGTAATATTTATCAGTAAACTGAATAATTTCTGCATTTTTCATTGAAGTAGTTAACGCTTCTTGAATAGAATTACCAGTGGATGTTATTGCCAAAACCCTACCACCATTTGTCTGAAAAATTCCATCCTCATTTTTCGTTCCAGCATGGTATACTTTTGAATCCGTAATTTGCTCAAGTCCATTAATTTCATATCCCTTTACAAAATCTTCCGGATATCCTCCAGAAACTAAGAAAACAGTAACCGCAGTTTGCTCATCAATATCTAAATTCACTTCATTGATATTGCCTTTGCAGGTAGCTAGCATTAATTCGAGCAAGTCTGATTTCACTCTGTGCAGCACAACTTCTGTCTCAGGGTCGCCCATGCGGCAATTGTATTCGATCACTTTTGGTTCGCCATCTACATTCATTAGCCCTATAAATAAAAAGCCTTTATAGGTAATTCCGTCGTTTTTAAGGCCTTGTATGGTTGGAATAACTATTCTTTGTTCTACCTTGTCAATAAATAATTTATCGGCAAAAGGCACTGGAGAAATAGCCCCCATTCCACCGGTGTTTAAGCCTTGGTCACCTTCGCCTATTCGTTTGTAGTCTTTTGCAGAAGGCAGCATTAAATGGTGTTTGCCATCGGTTAATACAAAAACAGATAATTCAATTCCATGTAAAAACTCTTCAATGACTACCTTGGAACTAGCGGCACCAAACTTACCGTTGAGCATTTCTGCTAAATTATTTTTTGCTGCTTGCAAATCGGTTTCAATCAAAACGCCCTTGCCTGCTGCTAATCCATCTGCCTTTAAAACATAGGGCGGTTTTAGAGATTCTAAGAAAGCATATCCTTCATCAATATTGTGTTTTTCAACGGTGCAATATGCCGCAGTGGGAATATTGTTTTTTTGCATTAGGGCTTTTGAAAAATCTTTACTGCCTTCTAATTGCGCGCCGGCTTTATTAGGTCCAGCAATTAAAACATTGCTTAATTTTTCATTGGATTCTATAAAATCGACTATGCCAGCAACCAAAGGGTCTTCATTTCCCGGAACAATTAAATGGATTTGATGTTCGATGCAAGCATTTTCGATGGCCGTAAAATCGACAGGAGATATAGCCAAATTGGTTCCACATTCTGCTGTTCCTGCATTTCCTGGCGCAATAAAAAGCTTATCACATAAAGGACTTTTGCTAATTTTATCTGCAAAAACATGCTCTCTACCACCGCTCCCAAGAATCAAAATATTCATATTGCAAAATTATATAAAATACACGTTTGAAATAATGAAATTCTAAAATGTGTAAATGTTTTTAAATCAGTAGAAAAATAACATTGAAAACAAAAAACCCTGATATTTCTATCAAGGTTTTTACTTTGGTGCCCAGGACCGGAGTCGAACCGGTACGGGGGTGAACCCACAGGTGTTTGAGACCAGCGCGTCTACCAATTCCGCCACCTGGGCTTTTAAAGGGATGCAAAAGTATTCATAAAATTTTGAAGTTCAAAATTATTTATAGGCTTTTTTGGGTTTTATTTTTGAACATATTTTGAGGGTATATGAAATTAAATTGTAGTATTGAATATGTTTAAATCATTGGTCTTATTATTTGTGTTTTTATACTTCAGCCATGGCATTCAAGCCCAAACGCAGAATGATTCGATTACAAGAAAATATTTGGTAAGCAAGTCGACAATATTTAATCTATTTTCTAAAATATTCGAAGAAGACAAGCGCTTATTGGCCGTGAGCAATAACGGTAAGAAATGTAGAGGGCACTTAAAAATAATTAGCGACACAAGTTTTTCTTTAACGAATTCTTGGACATTAAAATGTGACACCTTTAACATCAATCAAATACGAAAACTAAAGAACCCGAATTTGATTACCACTGGCTTGGGAATAATAAGTATTCCGATTGGCTTATCTCTTGCCTATTCCGGATATACTTTACTAGGCTTGGGCTTATTTGGTGACTTGTTTGGCACCATGTTCATTATTGCTGGTGCAGGCACAGCCATTAAAGGTCCGTTGATTATAAATGGCCGAAGAATTGATCTAAACTTCTCCAATTTAAAAATTTACCAAGCCAAAGGCTTTAAATTAAAAAAGAAACATTTGAAGCGCTTATATCCCAATAATTAAACGAGGTTTTTAGTCTCATCGGTTTCATTTTGGTAATACTTTAAAGCCGCCAATACTGCCATGAAGCCCCAAAGTGGAACGGCTATTTTATCGAAGTCGCTAAAATTATTCAAGAAAGCATGTATGAAATAGGTGATTAAACCAAGCACTGTAGCGGTGGCCAAACTTCTTTTCCAAGACTCTTTTTTATCATCATACGCCACACTCATACCGGTATATATTGAAGCCAGAAAAACACCTAGCCACGATAAAGCACCCATTAATCCCATTTCAGACAAAGCATTTAAATACTCGTTGTGGGTGTTGCCCAAATCGCCACTGTTGGTGCTGATTAGCGTTAAGCTCTCTGGCCTTTGAAATGGTGCGTATTTAAAGGTGTAAGTTCCTGGGCCAAAACCAAATACCGGTTTTTCTTTGAACATCAGCACTGCACATTGCCAACGGTTAAGACGCTCGAGGTTTGAAGGGTCTGTACTGATATTAGAAACAGAGGCAGCATGGGATTCTAAATCGTCTGCACTCCCCTGTTTGTTGCTTTCCAGGCTGTATAGTATTTGGTCTTGTTTGATTATTGCCACAGCAACTAGTAAGGCAAAGGCAAGCATCAAATGTTTGAACTTGACTTTAAATTTCATAATGATATAAAATCCAATGGCAGCAATCAGGCTGATCCAAGATGCACGTGTAAAGGAAAATATAATACCTAAAATTAGCACCAAGGCTATACCTGCAAAAATTAAGCGGTGAATTATAGTAAATTTAAACCAATTGCCACGCACAGCGAACACTAAAGCTATAGGAACAAAAAAAGCAATGTACGCTGAATAAATGGTATGATCGCCAAAGAAAGGCTGCATAATGGAATAACCCCAACCTCTAGAAAAGCCTTCAGCTCCGTGTTTAATCAGAGTAAAACCAACCACCAAAGCGGTTCCATACAGCATGTATGAAAAATAGCGGCGGATGTAGTTTTGGTTTTGAAATATTTTAAATAAAAAGAAAAAGAAGACAGATACGAACCATAGTCTAGCCAATAAATATTTTAGAGAAACCAAAGGTATTGTGCTGTTAAGTGCAGACAAAACCATCCAAAATAAATTGAGTAAAATAAAAAGAACCAATGGCATTTTAATGAATTTCAATTCGAATTTTCCGGTTAAAACCTGCTGAAAAATATACATTACAAATACGATCCAAATCATCGGTTCAGTAGGAATAGAAAGACCTAAGCCACCACCTACATCATTAATAAATACCGATAAGGGAACCAGAAAACAAATCAGCAAAACATAAAAAGCAGGTTTATAATAACACAAGAAAAACAAGCCAAGCGCAAAAGGCAAAAGGGCCACTAAATAAAAATCCAGCATTATGCCTGCAATTCCAATAAGTATTGAAAAAGCACCAAAACCGAAAATCAGTTGATTTTCTTTTTTAGACAATATGACTTTGGAAAAGCTCAAGCTTTCTTTCTAAGTTTCTCGTATACAGCGAAGAAAATCGCAGAAAAACCAATGGTACAGATTAAAGAAACAAGAACAATTAATTTGCGAACCGGATAAGCGCGTTGTTCAGCAACATCAGCTCCACTAACAGTAAATTTGTTGTTTAAAGTTTCCTTTACATCCACTTCAGCACGCTCATATTTTGCTTTTAAGTCGGATAATTTATCCAATTCTAATTGCAAAGTTTCAGTTAATGCCGTGAATTGACCACCAAATTGAACCAAGCTTTTTAATTGGTCAATCAAATCGCTCACCTTGTCCATTTTTCCAGCAGAACGTGCCTTGTATATTTCTTCGTTCAAGGCTCTAGATTGCTCTTCATAGTTGGTTACGCCTTCGCTGCCAAGCTTTTGAAGTTCTGTTTTAATGTTGTTAATTTCATTTTCCTTTGCTTGCATTTGACGCTTTACAATATCTAAAGCAGGAATGGCAACTTCCAATTGAATTTCGTTTTTAATTGAATCGTATAAATCCAATATACCGTTTGCCATCTTTGCCGCCATTTGAGCATCTTCATCCATTACATCCACGCGGATAGATAAGTAACGGGTACGGCTAAAACTGAAGTTAGCACCAATTTTGTTGGCCAGCTTTGTTTTACGCAAACTACTTTTAGGGTCTATTTTATAGTGCTCCATCAAATTGTAGTTTCTAACCAAACGCTCTGTTAATTTAGAAGATTGCAATATTTGAAGGGCTTTCTCAGCCTCTTCTTCTGCTCCAAATTCAAGAGGATCTTTTTGCCTTTGGTTAAGATCGGTTAACAAAGCATTTGAAATTGAATTATTTGTTGTTGGATAAAACACCACGGTCGATTGGTATTTTGGAGTCAATGTAAAAGAAATAATAGACGAAACGACAATGGAAACAAGTCCAAGAATAATTAACTGTTTTCTCCACCTGGAAAATAAAGCGACTACATCTTTAAATGTAATGAGTCCGTTGCCTATTTCTTCAAAATGATTTTGCATAGTTGTAAATTGGGTATACTTAAGGCTGCAAAAATAGGTTTTTTCGAATGGAAAGTGCCTAACAGAATGTACACTTTTTTATTGTGCGGTTTTCTTAAAAAAACCCATCAATTTATCCATATTTATTAATTTTAATAGTACACTGAATAAAAAAGATGCGGATGTAAATATTAGCAGAACTAAATATATGTTAGTCAATGACTTAATGAAAAAATAAACACCAATTAGAATTAAAACCAAGGCAATAAATTTGGCAATTTGAAGGTATGGCAACTTAAAACCAAACAAAACCATACAACGCCAAATACAAAATACAGCAAATGCTGTTTGGGTAATTAGAGAACCTACTGAGGCTCCGAATGATTGGTAATCGGGTATTAAAAAATAATTGACTGATATATTGATTATGAATGCCACTAGAGCGAATGCATTCATGTACCAAATATCTTTTTTAGCCGTCAACAAAGTACTGAACACAAAAATCAAAGACATTGGAACGAAAGCCAACATAATGTTTTTAAAAACCATAGAGGACATTGCTAGGCTTTCGTCATTTTTAAATGTATAAAGCAGTTTCAAAATCTCCTCTCCAAAAAGGAAACAAGCCAGGGAAACGGTAATTGAAATAATGAGTAAAATAGTTGCTGACAAATTGACTAAGGGTCTCAAATCTGTCTTTTCTTGGATCATTTTCGCAAACATTGGCAAGAGCAAACCAGCAAACAACATTGCAAACATTGCAGATGCATCAAGCAACCTAAAACTTTGGGCATAAATTCCTGCATGAAAAGCCGCATCTTTAAGCATGGCATTCATCATTGTTACATCTATCCTGGTATAAAAGTTCATCAATGTAAACAACAGTGCATAAGGAATGCTTTTATACAATAAAGACCTTAGTTTAAACGAACTTAAAGTCTGACTTTCAAATCCAATATTTTTCCAACGCTTGATATTTATGGCCAAAGCAATTAAAAAAGTAAAGCAGCTAGCCATTAATTGGGCAAGGACAAAATTGAAAATACTAATTTGATGGTTCAGATAAAAAAATACACAAATTAGAATGGCAAAGAATTTATCGCTAACTGACAATAAACTATCAACCGCGTATAGATGCAGAGCATTGATATTGCTTCTTAAATACAAGACAAAACTGCTTATAACTTGATTTGCAATTAGAATTATAAGCAAATCTTGTGGCATTGGAATGCTCGATTGCATGGCCAATCCTATTACAACAAAGAAATAAAGAGAAGATAAAATCCCTTTTAGAACGAAAATGCTTTTGAAATTGTTTTTAAAGAAATTTTGATCTGCCGCCACAGACGTGTTGTTGAAATTTTGAATACCTAAATCCAAAACAATGTTTGCAATTAAAGTCAGATTAAGCACCAAATAGTATTCTCCATAGCTTGGGCCCAATAAATTTTGCGCTTCGCGGTCAATCAACAAAAGCCAAGCAGGCTTGATGATTAAATTGAGTGCTTGAAGAAGCAAGAGATTTTTAAGGAATACTTTTCTCACGGTTGAAGGCGAATGCAAATTAAGCGAATTTTAATTTAAACAAACTTAAGTGCGGCAATAAAGTCTTTATTTATCCATCAAATTGCCTGTAAATACAGATCAAAAGTAAATTTTTCTCTCAAATATTGAGAATACAATAAAAATGATTAATTTTGCCTCAATATAATCATTATGGGAAAAGGAGACAAACGTTCAAAAAAAGGTAAAATCAATATTGCAAGTTACGGCGTAACAAGACCTAGACCAGCAGTTGCACTTAAGAAAAAAGTTGATGCAGCTAAAGCTGAGCCAAAAGTAAAGAAAGTAAAAGCAGTTAAAGCGGTTAAAGAAGCCAAACCAGCTACAGCCAAAAAAACAGTTAAGAAAAAAACTGAGTAATAATATTTGTTTACAAAACATAAAAAAAACCATCAATAATTATTTGATGGTTTTTTTTATGTCATTTATTTTTGGGGTTCTAATAATTTGAAGAATTGATCGAGTTCAGGAATAATCACGATTCTGGTTCTTCGATTGAGTGATCGGTTGTTGTCACTATCATTTGGTGCCATTGGCATAAACTCACTCCGGCCTGCCGCGATCATGCGGGCTGGGTCGATGCTGAAATTGTTTTGAAGGGTTCTTACAACTGTTGTTGCTCTAAGAACACTTAAATCCCAATTGTCTTTCATTGTTTTATTAACAATTGGTTTATTGTCGGTATGTCCTTCGACCATGAATCTTATTTCAGGTTGACTGTTTAAGACTTTAGCGACTTTACCGAGTACAAGCAATGCCTCAGGTGTTAATGTATAACTGCCAGAAGCAAACAATAGTTTATCAGAAACAGAAATGAACACGGCACTGCCTTCAATCTTAATTTCGACATCATCGTCATTAACATCTATTAAAGCGCCTTTAAGATTCATTACAAGGGCCAGGTTAACCGAGTCCTTTCGAGACATTGCTATTTGCAGGTCTTTTATGTAAGCATCCTTACTGGACAAATTTTCTAGCGATTTTTTAATGCTTTCAGCTTGGGTTTTGCTTATAACCGACAATTCGCTTAATTGGTTTAGAAGTGCATTGCTGGTGGCTTTCAATCTCAAAATTTCAGATTCTAAATTTTCTATTTCTGATTTATTTTTTTGCTTATCGGCCAAACATTGGTCAAGTTGGTGGACGACCATTTCAACCGAATCTCTTAGAATTTCGACACGGGCAATTTGCGATTTATATTTCTTTTTGCTAACGCATGAAGCAACTAAAACACTTAAGAGGAGCACCAATACTATTTGAACTTTCATAAATACGATATTTGATTTATATAAGGTAAACAAAAGTTGTTCCAAAAAAAAGGCCCCCTTTAAGGGAGCCTTTCAAATAATTTTAGGAAATAAAACTATTGTTTGTATTGGAAAGAATAAGTATCGTCCTCTGCTCCTACATCATCGGTAACAGTATCGATAGCAATTAGGTAGTAAAATGTAGAAGAACCTCTAGTTACCTTAGCAATAATTAGTTTGCCATCATCGATCCCTGCAACAGTTGTTGATTTACCTGCAGTTGCGTCCCAAGCATCAATAACATCTTGCTCAGATACGAATTGGGTGTAAACTTTGCTGTTTAATTTACCTTCAATGCCAGAAATTACGAATTGAGTGCCGTTTTGAGAATTCCAAGATCTAGAAAGCGTAGAATTAGTTGAAGCATCAACAATGTCTCTATCAGCAATGTTAGCATTACCAGCGGCAGTAATTGGAGTTCCTTCGAACAAATCGAAGGCACTGAAATTACCCGCAGTAGTAGCTTTTAAGCTGAATACCAAACCAGTTCCTTGGTCGGCCAAAGGACCAAATGCGATGATTTCAATTTTAGCGCTTGAAACGGTAGCATCTTTGTTCACAGCATAAGCTGTAAATGTATACGTGCCTTTATCTTGTGGCAATACAAAATTGTATGTTCTGTTGGCAGCAGTAACTGAACCTGAGAACAATGAATCAGTTCCGATGATTTGCTCAGCTTGGTTGTTGTATTTAACCGTCATCTTAGTGCTTTTTAAGTTGATGGTTGAAGTCAATTTAACACCAATTTTAACGGCTGAACCAATTACTTTCTTATCATTAGCGAAAGTAAAGCCAGAGAAAGTACCTGTATTGGTTTGAAATTCAATTGATGGTTTTGGGGTTACTGTTGTTGTACCACCACCACCACCATTGTTGTCACCGCAGCCGGTAAATAGAGCGCCAGCTACAAATAGTGCCATCGCTGAATAAAGTAATTTTTTCATAAATCTTTTGATAATAATGTTATTATATTGCAAATATAAGAAATTACTCTTACAAAATAAATACTAGAAAAAAATCAGAAGACAAGTTTTTAACAATCAATTGACCTAGACTTTTTCAAATCTTGGTTTTGTTTGTCCATCAACTGTAACAGTTTCTAAAAACATAGTCAAAGGGCGCACCCACAAAGCACCCTCAGCATACAATTGTTTGTAAAGTACTAGGTCTTCCAAAGTTTCAGAGTGTTTTACAATACCAATCACTTCATAGAAGTTCCCCTTGTAATGTTTATATTTTCCTAGCTCAATGCCCATATTACATCCTATTTGGTGCGTGTATGCCTAGCATAAACAAAGATTGTTTGATGGTTTCTGAGGTTTTTTTAGCCAATGAAAGTCTAAAACGTCTTTTGTTTACGTCCAATTCTTTTAAGAAAGACACATCGTTATAAACACGGTTAAAAGCTTTTGCCAGATTCAAGGAATAATTGGCTATAAGTGATGGACTGTAGGATATGGCTGCTTTATGAAGTTCCAGTTTATAATTATCCAATTCCTTAATCAGGTTAATTTCTGTTTCATTGGCAGAAGTAATTTCAAAAGA